>QXCQ01000018.1:87903-127659 GCA_003576535.1 Nakamurella silvestris
GGAGGAACAAGAGGAACAGGAGGAACAAGGGGCAATCAGTGCCCGAACGGGTCCTCGTCCACCCCGGGCATCCAGCTCAGCCCGGGGGTGTTCCAGCCGTTCTTGCGGATCTGCTTACGAGCGGCCCGCGCGTGCCGGCCGATCAGCCGGTCGGTGTAGAGGAAACCGTCGAGATGATCGGTCTCGTGCTGCAGGCAGCGGGCGAAGTAGCCGGTGCCCTCGACCTCGAACGGTGCACCGTCGGCGTCCACCCCGGTGACCTTGGCCCAGCTCGCGCGGCCGGTCGGGTAGTTCTCCCCGGGGACGGACAGGCAGCCCTCCCAGTCGTCGTCGGGATCGGGCATGGTCTCGGGGATCTCCGAGGTTTCCAGGACCGGGTTGACGATGTATCCGCGGTGCCGGACGCCCTCGTCGTCGGGGCAGTCGTAGATGAACACGCGACGGTCGTCGCCCACCTGGTTGGCGGCCAGTCCCGCGCCGTGGGCGGCGGTGTTGGTCTCGAACAGGTCCTCGATGAACTGCTTGAGTTCGGCGTCGAAAACCGTCACCGGCGTGGTCGGACGATGAAGCACAGGCTCGCCGTAGATGACGATGGGTCGGATGGTCACGGCGACGAGTTTATTTCACCGGCGCAGTCGCGCCTATTTGAACCGCGTCAGGTGAGCGTGAAGGCCGTCCGACCGGGTGTAACTCACACCCTGGATGCCCCTGATCCGGCTTCCACGGGCCCATCAGGAGGTGTAGCGTTCATCCGGCGATGGAAGGGTAGCCTAACCAATCGCCCAATCCGGACACGGACCGCCGCGGTTCGCACGTAGATCACAACGAAGGGACGAGTGTGCTTCCCACCTTCGTCATCGGCCTCCGTGAGGGGCTGGAAGCAGCCCTGATCGTCGGCATCATCGCCGCCTTCCTCAAGCGGAACGGGGAGCCGAAGGCGCTGCGCCAGATGTGGCTGGGTGTCGGGGCCGCGGTGGTGCTCTGCCTGGCTGTCGGGATCGCACTGAAACTGCTCAGCGAGGGCCTGCCGCAGCGTCAGCAGGAGATGCTCGAATGCGTGATCGCCGCGGTCGCCGTCGGGATGATCACCTACATGATCCTGTGGATGAACAAGCACTCCCGCGGGCTCAAGGGAGAGCTGGAGACCGCCGCCGCCGGGGCCCTGGCCACCGGATCCTCCAAGGCGCTGGTGCTGTTCGCCTTCCTCGCCGTCCTGCGCGAAGGCTTCGAGACCGCGGTCTTCCTGCTCGCGGCCTTCCAGAACTCGATCTCCCCGACGCAGGCCGTCGGCGGCATCGCCCTCGGGATCGCCGCCGCCATCGTCCTGGGGTACCTCGTCTACCGGGGGGGCACCAGGCTCAACCTGTCCCGTTTCTTCCGGATCACCGGCATCGTCCTGGTGCTCGTCGCCGGCGGTCTGGTCATCTCGGCCCTGCGGGCAGCCTTCGAGGCAGGGTGGCTGACGGTCGGCCAGCAGACCGCGCTGGACCTGAGCAGCGTCATCGCTCCGGGCACCGTCGAGTCCTCGCTGGTCGGCGGGATCTTCGGGATCCAGCCGAAACTGGCCGTCGTCGAGCTCGTGGGGTGGATCCTCTTCGTCGTCCCGATGCTCGCGGTGGTGCTGTGGCCGCGGTCCAAACGGCTGAGCACCGCCCGCGCCGGCCGCCTGCTGGTGGTCCTGGGCGGTGCCGGTGTGGTGGCGGCCGCGGTGCTGGCCTTCGCCGCGCCGAGCGCCCCCGCTGCCGTCACCGGTGTGCAGGGCCCCTTCACCGCCGCCGGCACCGCCGAATCCGAGGGGGACCTGGTCACCGGGGCCACCCTGCCGGGCGGCCCGATCAGCGGCAGCCTGAGCGTCGAGGTGCTCTCCTTCGAGCCCAACGGGCTGACGGCGCGGTTGCAGATGAGCACCGACGGCACGGCCGGAACCCCCGGAGCCGGTATCAACACCTCGGGTGAGGGCGATTTCACCGCCGTCGGCCACGTCGGACTCGGCGGCCGGTCGGTGACGGAGTACACCGGCAAGGGTTTCACCAGCACGGTGACCAGCGGCGTCCCGGCGACGGTGACCGGTGACCAGCTCGCCGCCCTCAACAACGGCCGCTTCCCGATCGGGGTCACCAAGGCCGACGCAGACAGCCCGATGGCCGCCCGGTTCACCGACACCTGGAAGCCCTCGGTGTACCTCGACCAGTCCTCCGGGATCGTGGTCGGCACCGAGGTCCGACTGATCCGGACCCTGCAGATCACCACCGCCGCGGGGATCTCGTTGTCCGGCGGCACCGTCTCCGATCTCACCCTCGCTGTTGACGAGACCGCCAACAGCGCGCAGGCGACGGCGATCACCGACCGGGCGGACAGGGCGACCACCCACGAGATCTGGGGTCAGGTGATCCCGGTCCAGATCGGGGTGTTCAGCCTGATCCTGCTCGCGGTGGCGCTGCGGCTGCTGGTGCGCTCCCGGGTCACCCCGCCGACCCGGACCCGAGAGCTCGTCGGAGCCCGGTGACCCAAACCACCTGAACCACCTGAACCACCCAAACCACCCAAACCACCCAAACCACCTGAACCACCTGAACGACAACACCGGATGGGACCAACCAACTGGTCCCGCCACGAATCAAGGAGTTTGTATGTTTTCCTCCCGTGCACTCGGCCGGGCGAAGGTAGCCGCGGCGGTCGCCGCGACAGCCCTCGTCCTCTCGGCCTGTGGGTCCTCCGACGAGGCCGGCAGCACCCCGGCGGCCACCACGACCGCCGGTGCCACCACGGCGTCCGACGCGGTGACGGTCGACGGCAGCCCCGAGAGCAGCGAAACCGCCGGTGCGACCGGTGGCGAGACGACCGGGGGCTCCCAGGCCGCCGGTGAGCCCGGGATCGTCACCATCACGGTGACCGAGGCCGACGGCTGCGTCGCCAGCCCGGACACCGTTCCGGCCGGCCCGATCACCTTCAACGTGACCAACGTCGACGCCGCGGGGGTCACCGAGGTCGAGGTCGTCTCCGAGCAGCGCATCCGTGGCGAGCGGGAGAACCTGGCCCCCGGCTTCGACGCCTCCTTCTCCGTCAAGCTCGACGGCGGCAGCTACGAGGTCTACTGCCCCGGTGCCACGACCGAGCGCCAGCCGTTCACGGTGACCGGCGAGGCCGCCGTCACCACCGGCAACATCGCCGATCTGCTGCAGCAGGCCACGGTCGACTACGCCGCGTACATCGACGACCAGACCGGCTTCCTGGTCGATGCCACCAAGCCGCTGGTCGCCGCGATCAAGGCGGGCAACCTGGAAGAGGCCCAGAAGGCCTACGCCACCGCCCGCGTGTTCTACGAGCGCATCGAGCCCGTCGCCGAGTCCTTCGGGGACCTGGATCCGGCCATCGACCTGCGTATCGGCGATGTCGAGGCCGGCGTGGAGTGGACCGGCTTCCACCCGATCGAGAAGGCCCTCTTCGAGGGGAAGACCACCAAGGGCCTGGACAAGCTGGCCGACAAGCTGATGGCCGACATCCTCGACCTGCAGGCCCGTGCCAAGGAACTGGGCGCCAACACCTCCGCGGACACCAAGGGCGCGGACCGGTACAAGCCGGACGAGGTCGCCAACGGTGCCGTCGGACTGCTCGCCGAGGTCCAGCAGTCGAAGATCTCCGGTGAGGAAGAGGCCTACTCGCGGATCGACCTGCTCGATTTCGAGGCCAACGTCGAGGGTTCCACCCAGGCGTTCGCGGTGCTGCGCCCGGCGCTGGACGAGATCGATCCGGAGCTGGCGAAGAACATCTCCACCAAGTTCGACACCCTGCAGGCCCTGCTGGCCACCCACAAGGACCCGAAGCAGATCGGTGGCTACACCCTGTTCCCGGATCTGTCCGACAAGGACCTGAAGGCACTGGCCGACGCCCTGGCCGCCGTCGCCGAACCGCTGGCGAAGATCTCGGGCAAGATCGCCACCGCCTGATCGCCCACGTACCCGGTCGGAGCAGCGTGAACACCTGACCGACCCGTGCATGCGGAAGAATGACAGCAGTACCGGGGGTGCCCGGGCCGCCCGGCCCGGGCACCCCCACTGCCGTTGATCACCCTGATCACCGGCCCGCAGGTCCGGACTACCCGCTGTTGAATGAAGGAGTGTGTCGTGACGGATGCCGAACCGGGCACCGAGGCCCAGAACGACGGCGCGGTGACCGCGGCGACGAGCCGGCGGCGTTTCCTGCGTGGATCGGCGATCGGTGCGGCCGGTGTCGCGGTCGGTGCGGCTGCCGGGTTCGGGATCACCGAGGCCGTCCGTCCCGCCGAGACGAAGGTGGCCCCCACCGCCTTCGAGATCGAATCCGCCCGGGCCAACCGGGTGGTCGACTTCTACGGTCCGCGGCAGGCCGGTGTCGTCACCCCCCAGCAGGACCGGCTGATGTTCGCCACCTTCGACCTCACCACCACCGATGTGGACGAGGTGGCCAGGCTGTTGGGCCGCTGGTCGGCGATGGCGGCCCGGTTCACCGAGGGCAAGCTGCTCACCGACGCCGAGGTACGGCCGGGCGCTGCCCCGTACGACACCGGTGAGGCGATGGACCTGGGTCCCTACTCCCTGACGATCACCGTCGGGTTCGGCCCCAGCCTGTTCGACGACCGGTTCGGCCTCAAGGACAAGATGCCCGCCGCGCTGAAACCGTTGACCGGCCTGGCGGGGGACAGCGCCCTGCGCCCGGAGCTGTCCGACGGCGATCTGTGCATCCAGGCCTGCGCCGACGACCCCCAGGTGGTGTTCCACGCGATCCGGAACATGTCCCGGGCGGCCCGCGGGACCGCCGTGCTCCGGTGGAGTCAGCTCGGGTTCGGTCGCGCCTCGGCCACCGGTGCCGGCCAGAGCACCCCGCGGAACCTCTTCGGGTTCAAGGACGGCACCAACAACATCCACGCCGACGACACCCCGGCCCTGGCCGACCACGTGTGGGTGGGGGAGGAGTCCGACCAGGACTGGATGGTCGACGGCTCCTACCTGGTGGCCCGCAAGATCCGGATGGAGATCGAGCAGTGGGACACCGACAACATCTCCGACCAGGAGCGGATCTTCGGTCGGATCAAGACCACCGGGGCCCCGCTCACCGGCGGTGACGAGTTCACCCCGATCGATTTCCAGGCCAAGGACGACACCGACGCCCCGGTGATCGACATCGCCTCCCATGTCCGGTTGTCCTCCCCGGAGGAGAACAACGGGATCCGCATCCTACGTCGGGGCTACAACTACACCGACGGGCAGGACTCCCGCACCGGCAAACTGGCCGCGGGCCTGTTCTTCATCTCCTTCCAGCAGCACCCCGACCAGTTCCGGGTGCTGCAGAACCGGCTCGGTTCGAACGACTCGTTGAACGAGTACATCGCCCACATCGGCAGCGGTCTGTTCGCCTGTCCGCCGGGTGTCAGTGCGTCGGGTGACTGGTTCGGCAAGGCCCTCTTCACCTGATCGGCAGCTGTGAACTCGGCTGGTTCGCGCCCGTACGGGGGAGTGATCAGTCATGATTGGGGGGCGGCCTGGTGTGCAGGCCCCCATCGGCACTGTGGCCGGATGTCCTCCGAGCCGTCCGGCCGGGGGTGGATCGCAGTTGTGAAGAGAAGGATTTGGTGTGCCCGAGAACGACCAGGACCCGACCCGATTCGACCTGCCGGTCGACCAGACCCATCGGATGAGTCTGGACGAGGGACTCGGGTTGCATCCGGACCACTCCCAGCCCCCGCAGGAGCCGAAGGTCCGCCGGCGCCTCGCCCCGGCCTGGATCGCCGGCATCGTGGCCGGTGGTGTGGTGCTGCTGGCCGGTGCGGTCTACCTGATCGACTACCTGTCCACCAAGGACCAGATCGCCCAGGACGTCGTCATCGGCGGGGTCGAGGTGGGTGGTCTGACCCCCGACGAGGCGCGGCAGACCCTGCTCGCCGAGGTGGGCACCCTTTACCAGGCCCCGATCACCGTCACCGCCCACGGCGATGCGGTCACCCTGCTGCCGGTGGACGCGGGTCTGCGGGCGGACATCAGCTCCTCGGTGCAGGCGGTCGGCCTGCGGGGGGCGAACCCCTTCGACCGGATCGCCTCCTTCTCCGGCACCACGGAGGCACCGGTGATCGTCTCGGTCGACGACGCCGCCCTGAAACGCTGGCTGGAATCCCTGGCCGGTGACGACGACGTGGCCGCGGTCGAGGGGTCGGTGACCCTGGTCGACGGCAAGGTCGTGGTGGTCGAGCCGGTCATCGGCGAGCGGCTGGACATCGATGCGGCCGCCGAGAAGATCCGCGCCGCCTGGGTGGCCGGTGGACCGCAGGCCGTCAGCGGGATGGAACTGCCCGAGGATTCCGACGGGGTCCGGGCCAGCGCCGCCGGGGTCGCCAAGGCCGCCTCGGAGGCCAAGAAGATCCTGAGCGGTCCGCTGAAGGTGAAGGCCGCCGGTACCACGATCGAGGTCCCGGTGGAGGTCATCGCCTCGGCCATGACGATCAGCCCGGACAAGAAGGACGGGTTCACCGTCAAGGTCGATCCGGCCCCGATCAAGGTCGCCTTCGCGGACAAGGCCGCGGCCACCCAGACCGAGCCGGCCGATGCCACCCTGGAGATGACGGGTGACGGGCCGCAGATCACCGAGTCCACGATCGGCCGGACCGTCGACTTCGACGCCACGCTCAAGGGTCTGAACAAGGCGCTGCGCGGCACCTCCACCCTGAAGGTCGTCTACCAGGAGAAGGCCCCCGAGGTCAGCACCAAGGACATCAAGGCCCTCGGGATCACCGAGGTGGTCAGCGAGTTCACCACGGGCGGCTTCGCCTACGACTCGGGACAGAACGTCAAACGCACCGCCGAGATCGTCAACGGCGCGATCGTGCGGCCGGGGGAGACCTTCTCGCTGAACCAGTTCACCGGTCCCCGGGGTGTGGACCAGGGCTTCGTCGAGGCCGGGATCATCGAGAACGGGGTCGCGGCGCGGGCCGTCGGCGGCGGTATCTCGCAGTTCGCGACCACCCTCTACAACGCCTCCTATTTCGCCGGGATGCAGGATGTCGAGCACCAGGCGCATTCCTTCTACATCTCGCGGTACCCGGAAGGGCGGGAGGCCACGGTGTTCCAGAACCCGGACGGCTCCAGCGTCATCGACGTGGCCTTCAAGAACACCTTCGACACGGCCATCTGGATCCAGACCGTTTGGACGGAGAGCGACATCACCGTGCGGTTCTGGGGGACCCCGACGGTGAAGGTCGAGTCCATCACCGGTGAGCGCTACGACTTCACCTCGGCCCCCACCAAGACGGTTCCCTACGGTCAGGCCTGCAGCCCGACCAGCGGCTCCGGCGGGTTCTCGGTCGACAACACCCGGGTGATCTCCGATCTGGCCGGCAAGGAGATCGACCGGCAGACCCAGAGCACCGTGTACAACGGCCAGCAGGCGATCATCTGCGAACCCGCCCCGGTCACCCAGACCACCGAGACCGCGCCGGGCAGCGGCGAGGCCGCTCCACCGGTCGAGGGCCAGGCGCCGGAGGATCCGGCTGACACGCCGGCCGATCCCACGGGCGGCCGCTGACCGTCGACAGCACTGTGGTGTGCTGTGGGGAAGGGTGTGACGGAGCAGGTCACGCCATGGAGCAGGATCGGGGCGGACCCGGACGTCGTGGTCCGAGGTGGGTGGTGGACAGGTGGGGGCTCGTTCGGTGGGGACACCGGAGGTGCTCGGCCGCCGTCAACCGTGGCTGAATGTCCTGTTTGTCTTTTTAGCGGTGGTGGTGGCCACTCTGGTCGGGGTGTCGACCAGACCTGCGGGCCTGCTCGCCGCCGTCTGGCCGGCCAATGCCGTGCTGGCCGGTCTGCTGATCCGCAGGCCGGAGCTGGTCGGGTGGTGGACCTGGCCGACGGCGGCCGCCGGGTACTACCTCGGCGACCTGTGGACCGGTGATCCGACCGGGACCAACATCTGGCTGACCGTGGGCAACCTGTCCAGCGCTGCTGCCGCCTACCTGGTGCTCCGGCGGATGCCACGTGGGGAGCGCCGTCTCGACAGCTCCGCCTCCATCCTCTACGTCATGGGTGCGGCGTTGGCGGCCGGTCTGGTGAGTGCCGGTGTCGCCTGCTGGGCGATGAGCTGGATCCTCGGGGTGACGGTGGGCCAGGCCTGGGTCTTCGTCTTCGGGGCCGAGCTGGCCAACCACATCGTGATCCTGCCGGTGGTGCTGGCGTTCGGGCCGGTTCTGCGCCGCGGTCGATCCGGGGACAGCACCCGGCGGCAGATCGCCGAGCACGGCTGGTGGCCCGACCCGGACCGGCCGCCGGTGCGGGCACTGGTGGTGTCGGTGGCCCTGCTGGTCGTGGCGGAGACCGTCGCCGCCCTGGTCGGCGGCCCGGGGGCGATGACCTTCGTCCTGCCGGCGCTCCTGGTGGCCGCGATCACGGTGGGCGTCTTCCCGACCGCGCTGCTGGCATTGATCTCCACGGCCTGGACCCTGATCGCCATCGGCGAGGGGTGGGTCAGCTACCTGCCGGGTCCGAACGACCAGGAGACGACCCTGTCCCTGCAGATCGGGCTCGCGCTGATCGCCCTGGGACCGATCGCCGTGGCCGGAGCGATCCAGCAGCGGAACGAGACCTTGGTCCGGGTGTGGCACGGCGCCTCACGCGACCAGCTGACCGGATCGTTGACCCGATCGGCCTTTCTGGACCAGGGCCATGCGGCCCTCGGCCGGTTCCACGAGTTCCCGCGGCCGTTCGCCGTCCTGATGATGGACCTGGACCGGTTCAAGGACATCAACGACACCCACGGACACAGCGTGGGCGACGCGGTGCTCCAACGGTTCGGCCAGGTGGTGCGGCGGTGCGTGCGGGACACCGACCTGTTCGGGCGGATGGGGGGCGAGGAGTTCGCCGTGCTGCTCATCGGTCTGTCCGAGACCTCCGCCTACGGGGTGGCCGAGCGGATCCGGCAGGAGTTCGCCGCCGAGTTCCATCCTGAGCTGGGAGGCAGTCCGGCCACCGTGAGCCTGGGGCTGGTCCATGCGATGGGACCACGGGCGGATCTGAGCAGGCTGCTCGACGCCGCGGACCGGTCCCTCTACCTGGCCAAGAGCCGCGGTCGGAACCAGGTCTACCAGGAGACGGAAGCCTCCGACTGACGGTGGGACCCTGCCCCCGTCGAGTGCCCGTCCCACCCGTGGAACCCCTGCGTCTCCCAGGTGGCGCAGGGGCGCTCGGAGGTCAGCCGGTGTAGGTCTGCGGGCCGGGAGGCGTCGGGCCCTGGGGGTGCTGAGGGCCCTGCGGCTGCCAGCTGCCGGGGGGCGAGTTCGGTGCCGGGATCCCCTGCGGCGGTCGGATCGCGAGGCCGATGACGCCGGCGATCACCCCGCCGATCAGCAGCGCGGTACCGACCGAGCTCAGGAGCGCCAGGATGCCGACGAGCAGCGGGGACTTGTCCGCATCGCTGACGACCACGGCGACACTTGCCACGAGCATGGCTGTCCCGAAGAAGGTCAGGGCGACGGCCCGGCTCCGGACCGCCGCGAAGTTGTGCATCATGTGGTTCCCCTTCGTTCGCCGGTCCATCGTGAACCGGCCTCTTCCATGGACAGACACCTGTCGGATCAGATGTTGACAGTAGCCGCAAGCCCGGTCGGCCCGGCTCGACCGGTGGAGGCCGGCCGCTAGCCTGGTCCCGTGGAGGCACGGACGACCGATGAACAGGTTCCCGACGACCTGGTGACCGAGGATGTGACGGCCGACCCCGTGGTCACGGAGGAGGCCGCCCCTGCGACGACCGCGACACCCGGCCGCCCGTCGGGATTGCGACGGGTACGGGCCGCGATCGGCCGTCATCGCCGACGCTTCTGGTTCGGGTTGAGCCCGGTCGGACTCGCCTTCGCCCTGGTGTTCTTCTGCTTCTCGATGACCCCCTCCCTGCTCCCGCGGGAGTGGTACTTGCAAGGTGTGGCCAGCGGGATCTGCGTCGGCCTCGGCTACGCCTTCGGCGCGACCCTGGGATGGTTGTTGCGCTCCTTCGGGTTTCGCCCCTGGCAGGAGCCGCGACGGCGACTTGCCTACCGGGTGCTGCTGCTGGCCGCGGTGGTCCTGATCCCGTTGTTCGGGGTGTTGGGCGCCCGTTGGCAGTCCCAGGTGCGGGAACTGGTTCACGTCGACACCTCGGACCGGTACTACTACGCGTTGGTGCTGCTGATCGCCTTCGTGCTGGCCAGACTCCTGATCGGGGTCGCCCGGCTGCTGCGCAGAACGGTCCGCCGTCTCGGCCGGTTCGGCGCCCGGTGGATCCCGGCGCCGCTGGCCAAGCTGATCGCGACGATCGCCGTGACGGCCGTGTTGATCACCCTCGTGAACAACACCCTCGGGCCGGCCCTGCTCAAGGCCGCCAACCAGTCCTTCTCGATCTCCGACCAGGGGACGCCGGACGATGCCGTCCAACCGACGGCGATCCAGCGGTCCGGCTCGGCGGCCTCCTTGGTGCGCTGGTCCGATCTGGGCCGGGAAGGAAGGGGTTTCGTCGCCGGCGGCCCGACCACCGGCGAGATCGCCGCCTTCACCGGGAACGCCGCCCAGGAACCGATCAGGGTGTACGCGGGCCTGGAATCGGCCGATTCCCTCCAGGCCGAAGCCGATCTCGTGGTGCGGGAGCTGGAGCGGACCGGGGCCTTCGACCGTTCGGTCCTCGTGGTGGCCACCACCACCGGTCGTGGTTGGGTGAACCAGGCCGCAGCCGCGGCCCTGGAGTACCTGTGGGGCGGGGACACCGCCATCGCGGCCATGCAGTACTCGCATTTCCCCAGTCCCGTCGCCTTTGTCGTGGACACGGCCACCCCTCCGGAGGCCGGGCGGGTGCTGTTCGACGCGGTGCGCGCGCGGTGGCTGACCGAACCTGTCGACAGCCGGCCGAGATTGCTGGTGCTCGGGGAGAGTCTCGGGGCCTACGGCGGACAGGGTGCCTTCGGCAGCCTGGACGATCTTGCCGGCCGGGCCGACGGCGCGGTCTGGGTCGGAACGCCACGGTTCACCCCGCTGTGGTCGCAGATCACCGGGGAACGCGATGCCGGTTCACCGGAGCAGGTGCCGGAGCTGAACCATTGTGCGGTGGTCTGTTTCGCCGGGACGCCGGCCGATCTGCCCGCCGGTGCCCACCCGAAGGTGGTGTACCTGCAGCACGCCACCGATCCGGTCGTCTGGTGGTCGGGTGACCTGCTGTTCCGGGAACCCGACTGGTTGGCGGAAGGGAACCGGGCCGGGTTCAGCTCCCACATGACCTGGTTCCCGCTGGCCACCTTCTGGCAGGTCACCATGGACATGGTGTTCTCCAGCGACATGCCCGACGGGTACGGACACCACTACGGTCTCGAGCTCGCCGACGCCTGGGCCGCGGTGGTTCCGCCGACCGGGTGGACAGCCGCCGACACCACGCGCCTGCGGGCCGAGCTGGCCTCGATCGTGCCCTGACCCGGCGACCGGCCCGATCGGGTCGATGATCTCCAGGTGCGCACACCCGGACCTGGGTAGATACTGCATTCCGAAGCGGGTGCCTCGCGGGGGCGGCCGACCGCACATCGGAGGCCGGTCATGACGGTTCAGGCGACGAAGGACTCCCCCGGCAAGGCGACCGCGACCGCGGTGATGACCAGGGCCCAGATGAACCTGGTGTTCCTGACAGTCGTTCTGGGCATGCTGTTGTCGGCGCTGGACCAGACGATCGTGTCGACCGCGTTGCCGACCATCGTCGGAGATCTCGGCGGGGCGGGACACATGAGCTGGGTGGTGACGGCCTATCTCCTGGCCGAGACCATCTCCACCGTGCTGGCAGGCAAATTCGGCGACATGTTCGGCCGGAAGATGCTCTTCCAGATCAGCGTCGCCGTCTTCATCATCGGCTCCTTCTTCTCCGGGTTCTCCGGCGACATGGGCACCCTGATCGCGATGCGGGCGGTCCAGGGGCTCGGTGCCGGCGGTCTCGCCGTCACGGCCACCGCCCTGATCGGCGAGGTCATCCCGCTGCGGGAACGTGGCAAGTACCAGGGGGCCCTCGGCGCCGTCTTCGGGGTCACCACGGTGATCGGTCCGCTGCTGGGTGGTTTGTTCACCGACCATCTTTCCTGGCGCTGGGCCTTCTACGTCAACGTGCCGATCGCGCTGATCGTGATCGTCATGGCCGCACGCACCATCCCCGGCCGCAAGGACCGCAGCAAGGTCTCGGTGGACTACCTCGGAGTGCTGTTCATCGCCCTGGGGGCCACCGGACTCACCCTGGCGACCTCCTGGGGCGGCAACACCTACGCCTGGGGTTCGGCAACGATCATCGGCCTGTTCGCCGGGGCGGTGGCCTCGCTGGTGATCTTCGTCTTCGTCGAGATGCGGGCCGCCGCACCGATCCTGCCGATGCGATTGTTCAAAAGCCGGGTGTTCACCATCGCGGCGGTGCTCAGCTTCATCGTCGGGTTCGCCATGATGGGGTCGATCACCTTCCTGCCGACCTTCCTGCAGTTCGTCAGCGGTGCGACCGCCACCACCTCGGGCCTGCGGCTGCTGCCGATGGTGATCGGCCTGCTGGTCACCTCGGTGATGGCCGGCAACATCGTGGGAAAGACCGGTCGCTACCGCATCTTCCCGATCGCCGGCTCGATCGTCACCGGCATCGGCCTGTATCTGCTCTCCCGGATGAACGCCGAGACCTCCATCGTGGTCGAGGCGGTGTACATGCTCGTACTGGGTGCCGGTATCGGCCTGATGATGCAGGTCCTCACCCTGATCGTGCAGAACACCTCCTCCTTCGCCGATCTCGGTTCCGCGACCTCGGGGGTGTCCTTCTTCCGAACCCTCGGCGGGTCCTTCGGTGCCTCGATCTTCGGCACCATCTACTCGAACGGGCTGGCCGACCGGCTGCCACGGGCCGTCCTTGCGGCCGGTCTGACCGATCCGGCGGCGGCGACGGAACCCAGTGCCCTGCATGCCCTTCCGGCTGCCCAGCAAGCACCGATCATTGCCGCCTACGCGGAGTCGATCCAGGCCATCTTCCGGTGGGCCGTCCCGGTGGCGGTGCTGGCCCTGTTGATCGCACTGCTCATGCCCCAGGTCCAGATGCGGGACAGTGCGGCGGCGGTGGCGGGGGACACCGGCAGCGGGTTCGCGGTCGCCCGGTCGGCGAACAGCAACGACCAGTTGGAGAACCTGGTAGCCGCAGCCCTGCGGCGCGGCGGCCCCGATGTGGGTCGACAGGTGCTCGCCGATTCCGGGGTCGACCTTTCACCGGCCAAGGCGTGGGGGCTCGGCCAACAGTTGATCTACGGGAAATTGTTGGGCCAGAAGCTGACCCAGTCCTTCGTCGAGGACCGGGTCGGGGTGCCGCCAGGGGTGCTGACCTCCTTCTTCGACGAGTTGGTGGCCGACGGTCTGCTCCGCCGGGTCGACGGTGGTGACGGGCTGGAACTCGCGTCGGCCGGTGAGGCCGCCACCACCGCGATCGTCCTGGCCTGGCGGGACTACCTGCGGGTCCAGCTGCGGGAGTGGCTGCCGGACGAGGAGGTCGAGAGCCCGGAGACCGACGCGGCGATGGTGCGGGTGGTCACCCGGGTGATCCGAGAGAACACCGCACCCGGCCGGCACAGCCTGGAGACCTCGAGCTGACAGACCCTCCCTTGTTCCCGCGCACGTTGTTGTTCCTCGCGCACGATGTTTCGCGCGCGAGGAGCAACAACGTGCGCGGGAACAGCGGGGTCAGGTGATCCGCATCGGGATAGAGGACCAACCCCGCAAGGTGTTGTGCAGGTAGGGGATCCGTGGGCCGGTGGGTTCCAGGGTCGACGCCCGGCCGGCGAGACCGGTGAACAGCACGTCCATCTCCAGCCGGGTGATCGGCTGGCCGACACACTGATGGATCCCCATCCCGAAGGCGAGATGCCCCGCCGCGGAACGATCGATCCGGAAGAGATGGGCGTCGGGTCCGAAGCGATCCGGGTCCCGGTTCGCCGCACCGGGAAATAGCAGCACCTTGGTGCCGACCGGCAGATCCACGCCGTGGAAGACGGTGTCGACGGAGGTGGTCCGGAAGAAGGACTGGAACGGGGACTCGAACCGCAGGGCCTCATCGATCGCGAATTTGACCAGTCGCGGGTCCTGCCGGATCTTCTCCCATTCCTCGGGATGGTTCAGCAGGGCCACCAGGGTGTTGCCGATGGCGATGACGGTGGTGTCGAGCCCGGCCGACAGCATGGCGCGCACCAGCAACGGTGCCTGCTCCGCACTGATCTCCCCGCGGTCGACGTACCCCCACACCTGTTCGCCCAGACCACCCGGGGCGAGGTTCTCCCGGGCCGTCATCGACATCACCCAGGCGTGGGTGCCCTCGCCGCGGCGCAGGTACTCGTCGTTGCGGGCACCCTCCGGCCCGAACTGGCTGAAGTTCATCGCCCCGTGGGCCAACAGGTTCTCCGCGCGGCCCGGACGTGGGATCCCCACCGCATCCCCGAACACCCGTAGCGGGAACACCTCCGCCAGGTCGGTGACCCCGTCGAACTCCCCGGTGGACCGGAGTCGGTCCAGCAGTTCGTCGGCGAAGGGTTCGAATCCTGCCCGCAGGGATCGAACCCCACGTGGTGAGATCACGCCGCCGAGGGCTGTGCGCATCGCGGTGTGAACGGGGGGATCGGTCTCCAGGATTCCCGGTGGCCGCCAGGAGGACTCGCGGTGCAGGTTCTTCGGGCCGACACCCGCTCCGGAGATGAAGGTCCGGTGGTCGTCCAGGATCTCGCGGCACTCGGCGAACCGGGTAACGGCGTGTACCTGGTACTTCTCCAGCCAGACCACCGGTCCGGCTGATCGGAGCCGGTCGAACAGCGGATACGGGTCGGTCAGATGTTCGTCGCTGTACGGGTCGTCGCTGAAGGACGGAACGGTGCTGCCCACGGGGCGTCCCTTCGATTGGCTGAGAACAACCCTAGGAGTTGACCTCGCCCCTGCGGCATTCTGATTCCCGTGGAATGAGAACGTCGATTGTCCACCCCTACCCGTCCGGGCCAGGGTGGGACCGATGGAAGGAGCCGCCGATGTCGAACTCGTCCCTGGAACGCGGGCTGGAGATCCTGGCCGCCGTGGCCGGCGCCGGCGACACCACCGTCGACGGGGTGGCGCGTGCGCTCGGACTGCCCAAGAGCAGCACCTACCGCTACATCAGGACCCTGCGGGAGCACGGGTACGTCAAGGAGGACGCCGGGGTGTACCGGCCGGGTCCGGCCCTGCTGGCCCTGGGCGGGCGGCATCTGGTGCAGAACCACCTGGCCGAGGTCGGGACCGCGGTCCTGCGGGGAATCGTCGACGCGGTGGGGGAGACGGCGGTCCTGATCATCCGGGTCGGCACCCAGGCGATGTGCCTGCGCCGGGCCGAACCCGACAAGGCCATCAAGTACACCTTCGCGGTCAACGAACTGCTCCCGTTGCATGCCGGTGCCGGCCAGCGGATGCTGCTGGCCTGGGCACCCTCCGATGTGGTCAAACAGGTTCTGCGGCAGGGCGAACTGCCCAGGTTCACCGAACGGACCCCCACCGCCGATCAGGTCGCGGCCGGCCTGCCGCAGATCCGGTCGGTCGGTTCGGTGGTGTCCCGGGGCGAACTCGACGCCGGGTCCGTCTCGGTGGCGGTCCCGGTGTTCGTCCACGCCGAGATGGTCTGTTCCCTCAACGTGGCCGGTCCGGAGAGCCGGTGCTCGGGCAGGGCCTGGATCAACGGCACCCTCGCCGTCCTGCGCGCCGCGGCCGACAACCTGTCGGCAGCACTGGAGGAACTCACCTCGCGGCCGGACCGCCGATCGCTGCCGCCGTGATCCGGCCCGTGCCCCGTTCCCCCTTCCCGCAGACGTTGACCGCACCCGAGAGGCCCACCCCATGATCATGCCCGAAACCCCTTCCCTTCCGGTTGTTGTCGGTCGCGACCGGGTCACCATCGACGAACTGGTCGCGGTGGCGCGCCGTCGGGTGCTCGTCGAGGTCGATCAGGCGGCGTTCGCGCGGATGCAACCGAGCCGGGAATGGTTGGGGGACATCATCTCGGAGATGGAGGCCGGTGTTCCGACGGCGGCGATCTACAGCATCAACACCGGGTTCGGGTCCCTGGCCGGACGCCGGGCCTTCGCCGATCCCGCCGACGCGGCCGAACTCTCGCGTCGGCTGGTGATGTCGAACGCCTCCGGGGTCGGTCGACTCGTCGACGAGGAGGTGGTGCGGGCCACCATGTTCATCCGGGTGGTCAGCCTGCTCCAGGGGCATTCGGGGGTGCGGCCCGCCCTGGTCGAGACCTTGGTGGCGATGCTGAACGCGGGGGTGCACCCGGCCGTGCCCGAGTACGGCTCCCTCGGGGCCTCGGGAGATCTGATCCCGTTGGCGCACATCGCGATCGTCATGTCCCGGTCCGCCGTGGGTGAGGATGTCGAACTGGACTCCGGCGAGGCGGTGCTAGACGGCAGGGTGGTCAGCGGGATCGCCGCGATGGCCGCCGCCGGCATCGAGCGACTTCCGTTGGGAGCCAAGGACGGGCTGGCCCTGCTGAACGGCACCTCCTTCTCCTGTGCCCAGGCGGCGCTGGCCGTGCACGATGCGAACAACCTGCTCCAGACGGCCCAGATCACCGCGGCGATGACGATCGAGGCGTTGATGGGATTCGGTGACGCCTTCATCGCCGAGTTGCACCAGGCCCGTGGTCAGCGAGGTCAGATCCGGGTGGCCGAGCGCATGCGGGAACTGCTGGCAGGCAGCACTCTGATCGACGGCGACCGGGACACCGATCCGAGCCGTCAGCCGCCCCAGGACGCCTACTCGCTGCGCTGTGTCCCGCAGGTGTTCGGGGCGATCTCGGACACCCTGGAATTCGTCACCGGGATCATCGACAACGAGATCAACGCCGCCACCGACAACCCGCTGATCTTCCCGGCCCTGCCGGCCTCCCGCACCCTCAAGGCGGTGTCGGGCGGCAACTTCCATGCCGAATACGTGGCCTTCGCCGCCGACTTCATCTCGATCGTGGTCACCGAGATCGGGAACATCACCGAACGCCGCTTGTTCCGGTTGGACGACGGGACCTTGAACCGAGGGCTGCCGGACATGCTGATCGCCAGCGAGCAGACCGGGCTGGACTGCGGATACATGCTGCCGCAGTACCTCGCCGCCGCCCTGGTCTCCGACTGCAAGACCCTGTCCCATCCGGACAGTGTGGATTCGATCCCGACCTGTGCCAACCAGGAGGACCACGTCTCGATGGCGAACAACGCCGGACGTCATGCCAGGCAGGTGGTCTCCAACATCGAGAACGTGGTGGGGATCGAGTTGTTGATGGCCGCCCAGGCCCTGGATCTGCGGCTCCAGGAGGGTGGGGCGGGCGGCGGCCGGCCCGGGCCGGCCAGCCGTGCGACCCTCGACCTGCTGCGTGGGACACGGTCGGCCGACGGCCGACCGATCGAGCACATCACCCAGGACGTGGTGATGTACCCGCGGGTCCGCCGTGCCACCGACCTGGTGCACAGCGGGGATGTGCTGCGTACCGTCCGGGCAGCCCTGTCCGCCGAGGGGGTGTAGCGGTGGAGGTCACGGACTTCCGTACCGTCGTCGTCGCCGAGATCCAGGCCGAGGCAGTGGGTGTGGTGTCGGTGCGACTGACATCGACACCGGGTGGCCGGCTGCCGGAATGGACGCCGGGGGCCCATGTCGACCTGCTGCTCCCGGACGGCTCCGTTCGCCAGTACTCGCTGTGTTCGGTGCCCCAGGAGCGGGCCCACTGGCGGATCGCGGTACTGGAGGAGCCGGCCGGGCGGGGCGGATCGACCTATGTCCACCGTGAACTGCGGGCAGGTGATGAGATCCGGGTTCGATTGGCACGGAACACCTTTCCCCTGCGGCAAGGTGATGGCCCGGTGTTGTTCATCGCCGGTGGTATCGGGATCACCCCGCTGCTGTCGATGGTCCGTCAGGCGGAGCAGGAAGGGCGGGACTGGCAGCTGATGTACCTCGGCTCGCATCCGGAGCGGATGGCCTTCCTGACCGAGTTGGCGGGGTACGGCGAACGGGTCCGGCTGCATGCCTCGTCCGGCATCGGCAGGCTCACCCTCGGTCGTTACCTGCGGGAACAGTGGGTGGGCGGCGCTGCTGCTGCGGTGTACGCCTGTGGTCCGGAACCGATGTTAGCCGAGTTGGCCCTGCTGTGCGGCGGCGGGGAGTTCGGTGACTACCACTGCGAGACCTTCGTCGACGGCGATGCACCGGTGCTGGATGCGGAGGCGGAGGCGGCGTTCGTGGTGGAGACCGCCGACGGTTCGCAGGTGACGGTGGGGCCGGGCGAGTCGATCCTGGAGGCGCTGGAGCGGGTGGGGGTGCGGACCTTGAGTTCCTGCCAGCAGGGGACCTGTGGGACCTGCGAAACCCCGGTGCTGGGCGGGGTTCCGGACCACCGGGACGAGATCCTCAGTGAGGAGGAACGGTTGGCGGGGGAGACGATGATGATCTGTGTGTCCCGGTGCCGGGGTGCCCGGCTGGTCCTGGACCTGTAACCCCTCACTGTTCCCGCGCACCGTGTTGCTCCTCGCGCGCGAAACATCGCGCGCGAGGAGCAACAACGTGCGCGGGAACAGAAGGGGGTTTTCTCAGGTGCCGCCTGATGACGGGCCGTTCCACCAGTTATGCTCATCTCTACTTAACGCGCGTTTTACCTATTGACGCCGTTCGAGCTTTCTCTGGAGGGGAACTGATGGAATTATCTGTGAGGGGTCCAGTGCGCTCACATGGGCTCGGCCTGAAGCTGATCGCCGCGACCATGGCCGTGACACTTGCGTTCACCGGGGCATCAAATATCGCTTCGGCCGATGATGCCGAGACACCGGCGAACATAACCGCTGCTAACGAACAATCGATTTCGTCGGTCACCCTCACGGTCGACAACAATGTGCCGAAGTTCGGGCAGACCGTTACCGTCACCGCAACGGTCGCCGGTCTCGCTCCCACCGGCACGGTCAGTCTGTTCGGCACGGTGCCCGGACAAGCTCGGGTCGAGCTGGACCGGAAACAGCTTCCGGCCGTCGGGCCGGTTGAGTTCCGGTTCCCCGCAGGTGAGTCCATGTCCCTCACCGCCGAGTACAGCGGGGACGCGAACAACTCTCCCTCTTCCAGCGAAGTGGCCGAGGACATCACGGTGGGTGCTTGGGTGCCCGAGGTCGCCGTGACCGTTCCGGCGACCGTGACCATCGGCTCGACCGTGCCGGTCAAGGTGCTGGTGCGCACCGGGGACGCTTCCGGCCCGCTGCCCAGCGGATCGGTGGCTTTGTGGGTCGACGGTGTCAAGACAGGCTCGGCGAACCTGTCGGCGACCACCGCCGCCGCAACACTGAACCTGGCCACCTCAGGCCTGGCTATCGGTGCCCACGCGGTGTCGGTGCGGTACACACCCTCCAGCTCAGGATTCGAAAAAGCCGAGTACACCGGGACTCTGGCGGTCACGAAACGGGTCTCGACCACCGCCGTCACGGTGTCGCCGTCCTCGGCGCCGTCAGGCAAGAACATCACCGCGGTGATAGCGGTCCGGTCTGCCGGGATCACCCCGACCGGGACGGTCGAATTCGTGGGTGCCGGGATCAGGAAAACTGTGACACTGTCCGCGGGCTCTGCCACCGTGGCCCTGCCGAACACCTTGGTGGCGAACACCTATCCGCTGGTGGTCACCTACTCGGGCAGTTCCACCGTTGCCGGCAGTTCGAGCACCGCGTCCCTCACGATCACGGCTGCCGGAAGCCGCATCAGCAGTTCTGCCAGGAAGGTCACCTACGGAACGAAATCCAGCGTCTCGGTGGCGGTCTCCGGGGCAACTGCTGTCGCTACCGGGTCGGTCACGGCAAAGCTGAACGGAAAGGTGCTCGCGCGGAAGGCACTGACCGGTGGCCGCGCGACCCTTGCTCTGAGCCCCACGTTGAAGGCGGGAAAGCTCAAGATCGCGCTCGTCTATTCGGGTGATTCCCGGTACGCGAAGTCCTCCTCCACAGTCAGTGTCCACCGGGCGAAGGCATTGCCGAAGATCGGTGCAACTGTTGTCGGAAAGCCGGGAGAACCTGGAAAGGTCTCCGTCAAAGCGACCGGAGCGGGTAAGTACCCGACGGGGAGAGTCACGGTCAAGCAGGGCACGAGGACCATCAAAATCCTGACCCTGAAATCTGGTAAGGCATCCTATGCCCTTCCGAATTCGGTGGCCTCGAACGCGGTGTTGAAGGTCCACTACTCCGGGGATACGAACTACCTGGGCAAGAAGTCATCGGTGACCAGAACCGTCGTCAAGGCGACTCCCTCGGTGAGTATCGCCAAGGTCGCCACGGTGAAGTACGGAAAGAAGGCCACGGTCTCGATCAAGGTGACCGGATCGAAGGGGGCGGCAACCGGCTCGGTCTCCGTGAGCAAGGGCTCACGCAAGCTCGCTTCCGGAGCACTCAACGGCGGGCGTGTGTCTCTGGTACTGCCGGTACTCTCGCCCGGTTCCCACGTTCTGACCGCGAAGTACTCCGGCGACGGCGCGTTGTCACCGCGTTCGGTGAACTTCACGGTGAAGGTGGCGGCGAAGCCGGCCGCACCGGGCGTCTTCGGTGACGGTGTTCACAAGGTCGGGACAGACATCCGTCCTGGCCTGTACCGGGTGAAGATTCCCGAGGGCGAACTCTGTTATTGGGCGCGGCTGAAGGACAATCGCGACACGCTCGACAGCATTCTTGCCAACGAACTTGCGCGCGGCTACAGCCTGATCCGGGTCTTCGACACCGACCGGTACATCGAGTCGAACGATTGCGGTACCTGGCACCTGGTGTCCCAGTCGTCCCCGTGGCCCTTCAAAGGCAAGTCGATTCCCGGGGACGGCACCTTCATCGTCGGAGTGGACATCAGCCCTGGCGTCTACGAGGAACAGTGGAGCGAGTGCTACGGGGCTCTCCTGGCTGACGCCAGCGGCGAGCTGAGTGACATCATCGAGAACGAGTTCAGCGACGGCCCACTCAGGGCGACCATCTCCTCTGACGTGTTCGCCTTCCAGACCCACGGTTGTTCGACCTGGAAGAAGGTCGGCTGACAGTCTTGTGGGTCCTGTTCCCGCGCACCGTCTTGCTCCTCGCGCGCGAAACATCGCGCGCGAGGAGCAACAACGTGCGCGGGAACAGAAGGGGGTTAGTTCTTGTGGTGCCGTGACCACACGAAGCAGTACAGGCCGAAGCAGGCGATCCCCGCGGCCATCACGGTCAGCAGGTACGGGCCGAACGGTTGTTCACGCAGGGTCCGCAGGGCATCGTCCATCCCGCCGGCCTTGTCCGGGTCGAAGGTGACGGCGGCCACTACGAACAGGATTCCGACGATCCCCAGGGCCACACCCTTGGCGATGTAGCCGATCTGGCCCAGCCGCAGTGCGCCTGGCCGGACGCCGCCGTCGAGGTCGTGGCGGAGCTTCTTCGTGACGCCCCGGTAGACCAGCCGGCCGCCGACGACGAGCACCACCACACCGACCGCGATCACCAGGACGCGACCGAAGGGTGCCGAGAGCAGCTTCGCCGTGAGGGTCTCCTCGCTGCTCCCACCACCGGAGGAGGCCGAACCGACGGCCGTCCCGATCGCGCTGACCCCGAGCGCCGCGTACACCACGGCTTTGGCCGCCGAACCGAGTCGTTTGACGATCCTCTTCCGGCCCTCCTCGGCGTCGAGGTGGCCCCACACCGCCTCGAAGATCTGCCAGAGGGCCAGGGCGAACAACCCGATGCCGGTGACCCAGACCAGTACGTCACCGACCGGGGTCGAGGCCATCTCCTGGAAGGCACCCTGTTGGGAGGCCTCCTGGCCGGTACCGCTCCAGGCCAGCTGGACGGCGATCCAGGCCACCAGGAGGTGCACCACCCCGTAGGCGATCAGACCGGTGGTCACCAGGGCGGCGAAGGTGCGGCTGCCCTCGACCTGGCGGCCGGTGCGCTCCGCCTGCCGACCGGCACGGGTGGCGGCGGACCGGGCACGATCTGAATTGCTCATTGGCCTCCGATGCCCTAAAGAGGGCAGAGGTATGCGCCGGTGCCGCGGCGAGGTCGCATCCCGCGCGGCGGGATAGGCGCAGTTCTCAGCGTTCACGTCTGCGCAGATCCCACCTCAAGGCGTTCGCACCCCAGGCGCAGCAACAGCTGCTGCATCAACGGCGTTGGGTGAAACGAACTGATCGGCGGTTCTTGCGCGGCGAAGATCCGGCTCCCCGCTTCTTGAGGGCGGCACCGGTATGAGTGCCGGCGTTCCGCGCGACGAAACTTCCCGATAGCCGGCCCAGGCCCATCCGGTGGCGCGTTTTCTGACGTTCGACCGGCGTGTCGCGTCAGAAAACGCGCCGCCGGCCGGGGCTACCGGCCGATCGCGCTGTTCACCTCGGCGGCCACGGCCTGATGCGCGGCGCTGTTGACGGTCGAGATGTCCGGGACCTTCATCCGACCCAGGGCGGCGCGCAGGGACATGACCTGTACCGCCGCGTCGGTGAGTCGTGCACCGTCCAGGGAGCCGTCGGCGACGGCGGCGACGATACCGTCACGCGCGGCGGTCGGGTCGGCGGGCATCAGCACCAGGTCCTCGCCGGCGGCCAAGGCACGCCAGGCGGCCTCGCCCGAGTCGTAGTTGTCGACGATCGGGGCCATCTCGAAGGAGTCGGTCACCGACACCCCGGCGAAACCGAGCCCGGTGCAGCCGTCGGCACCCTTGCCGCGCAACAGGTCCGAGACCATGACGGAGGACATGCTGGCCGGGGTCTCGGTGGCTCCGACGGCGGGCATCAGGACATGTCCGGTCATCGCCAGCGCCGCACCGGCTTTCACCCCGGCGCGGATCGGGACCGAGTCCCCGTCGTTCCACTGGGCGCAGCTCAGGTCCAGGGTCGGCAGCGCCTCGTGGGTGTCGGTGGCGATGCCGCCGATCCCCGGGAAGTGTTTGAGAGTGGCTGCCACACCGGCGCTCTGGTAACCCTCGACCGCGGCCGCGACCATCTTGCCGGTCAACGACGGGTCGCTGCCGTAGGACCGGTCCCCGATGGCCGAGCTGCCGTCATGGGCGGCGGCGTCATCGTTGAGCAGATCGGACACCGGGGCGAAGTCGACATTGATGCCGACGGCCAGCATCTCCGAGCCGGCGACGGCAGAGGCCTTGCGCACCATGGCGACCGCCGTCGCGGGGTCGGCTCCGGTGTAGTCGAAGGCTGCCGGGAACCGGGTGAAACCGTTCTTCAACCGGGTGACCACGCCGAACTCCTGGTCGGTGCCGATCAGCAGCGGGAAACCCGACATCGTCGGGTCCACCTGATCGCGCAGGCCCGCGGTCAGCGCCGCGACCTCCGCCGGCTCGCCATTGGTGGTGCCGTCGAGGATCCCGTTGGAGCCCATCAGGATCACGCCGCCGAGCCCCAGGTCGGCGACATCGGAGGTGCCGATCACCTTGCCGGAGTTGCCCATCAGGACGGTGCCCGCACGCTGGGCGACCGTCATCTTCTTGACGGCGGCTACGGCGCGGGCCCGGTCCTCGGCGGTGACGGAGAGCCCGTCGACCGGTGCCGGATCGGGTGTGGAGGCAGGGGCCGACGCGGTGGTGGAACTGCTCGGCGGCGCACTGCCGGAGCCCGCTGCACCGCTGGACGAGGATGTGCTGCCGGAAGATCCGGAAGAGGGTGCGCTGCCCGAACTCGTTGCGGCGCTGCTCCCGGAGGTGGTCGGGGACACCGGCGGCACGATCACCTGCATCCCACGGCTGGTGGGGGCCGGGGTCGAGACCGAGGTGCCGGTCGCGGAGTTCTCACGAGCAGGCAGGGAGCACCCGGCCGCGAGCAGAACCGCCGCAGCGGCGGTCACCGAGGTGATCCGCCGCCGCAGGGTGGTGTGGCTGTTCATGTTCTCAGGCCTTCCGGGTGGGTGACCAACCGGTGAAGTGGTTGTGTCCGTGCACCGTTCGAAGACGCCGCGGCCGTGGAAGGGGTTGCCTCAGCCGTTGGCGATCTTCTTGATCAGCGGGTTGCCGGGGGTGATGACGCTGGTGGTGGCGTTGATGTTGGCCTGCTTCATCAGCAGCTGAACATCGCGGCGCTGTTCCGGCAGCATCATGGTGATGACGGTCCCACCGGCACCGGCCCGGGCGGTACGGCCCGAACGGTGCAGGTACGCCTTGTGCTCGGACGGCGGATCGAGGTGGACCACCAGTTCGATGTCGTCGACGTGGATGCCACGTGCGGCGATGTCGGTGGCCACCAGCACCTTCGCCTGGCCGGAGGAGAAGGCGGCGAGGTTGCGCTCGCGGGCGTTCTGGGACAGGTTGCCGTGCAGGTCGACCGCCGGGACCCCGGACTCGGAGAGCTGCTTGGCCCACTTCTTCGCGGAGTGCTTGGTGCGGGTGAAGAACAGGCGGCGGGCACCGGAGTTGGCCAGCTCGCGGACGATCTGGGACCGGTCGTCCTTCGCCACGGCGAAGACGTGGTGGTCCATGGTCTCGACCTTGGAGGTCTCGCCGTCGACGGCGTGCACCGCCGGGTTGTTCAGGAAATCCTTGACCAGGACCGAGATCCCGTTGTCCAGGGTGGCCGAGAACAGCAGCCGCTGGCTGCCGGTCGGGGTGAGCCGGAGCAACCGACGGACGGCCGGGAGGAATCCGAGATCGGCCATGTGGTCGGCCTCGTCGAGGACGGTGACCTCGATGTCGGACAGGTCGACGTGCTTCTGCGCGATCAGGTCCTCCAGGCGTCCCGGGCACGCGATGACGATGTCGACACCCTGGCGCATGGTGGAGGTCTGGGTTCCGTACCCGACGCCGCCGAAGACCACCAGGGTCTTCATGTTGGCGGCCTTGGCGATCGGGGCGATGGTCCGCTCGACCTGCAGGGCGAGTTCGCGGGTCGGCACCAGCACGAGGCCACGCGGGAAGTGCGGACGACGACGCCCACCCATCAGCCGGGCAACGAGTGGGATGGCGAAGGCGATGGTCTTGCCGGAGCCGGTACGTCCGCGTCCGAGGACGTCCCGACCGGTCAGGGTGGTCGGAACGGTGGCCGACTGGATCGGGAACGGGCTGGGCGCGCCGAGGGCGGTCAATGCCGGGATCAGGGCTGCGGGCACACCGAGCTCGGCGAAGCTGCGGCTGTCGTCGGCCGGGGCGAGCTGCTCGCTGGCGAAGATCGACGGCGCGTTGGTCGGCTGGGACGCGCGGGGGGCGCTGTTCTGCCGGGGTGCGCGGGCCTCGCCGGCCGGGCGCGGCGTGCGGGCCGGGCGGTCGGTACGGGGCTGGCGGTCGGTGCGGGGCTGGCCCTCGCCGCGCGGGGTGCGGGCCGGGCGCTCACCACGGACCGGACGGGCGGTGCCGTCCAGGCGGGGGGAGCCGTCGTTGCGGGCCGGGCGGTCGGTCCGGGCATTGCGGGCGGCAGCGTTCTGCTGTCCGGTGCGCTCGCCGTTGCTGCGGTTACCGGTGGCCGAGCGACCCTGGGCAGCGCGCGGTGCGCCGCCCCGGCCGTCACTGGAGCGCGCGGGGGTACGAGAGGAGGTCATGAAAGTTCAAAGGTCCTTGCTGTCAGGTGATTCCTGGTGGCCGAGGTGCTGGCCGACCGGATGACGCACGAGGCGTGATCAGAAGGAATGCGGAGTGCTTCGAACAGGGCGTGATTCCCGGGGGAACCGCGTCCGTCGCCTCCGTCAGCAACGACCGTGCGGGCTCAGGATTGAACCGCACACATGATCGAGATTACCCGGTGCGAGCCGGGAGCGGGCCGTCGCGCGCTGAGAGATGCCGCACTACGGCCAGATTACTGTGGCCTAGCTCACATTTGACGATGGAACAGATGAAACGGGTGCATCGTTGTAAGCACTGTAATCATGTAATCAACATGGTTCTTGACATGAAAGAAGAGTGACATGAAGCCACCTTTTGCCAACTGGTCCGATGACGCCGACAGCCCCCGTGGACCGGGCGGTGGCCGCGGCCGCCGCGGCGGCCCCTTCGGTGGGCCCGGCGGACCCCGTGGATTCGGCGGCCCCCGCGG
This sequence comes from Nakamurella silvestris, assembly GCA_003576535.1. Lineage (GTDB taxonomy): Bacteria > Actinomycetota > Actinomycetes > Mycobacteriales > Nakamurellaceae > Nakamurella > Nakamurella silvestris. The sequence goes on from QXCQ01000018.1 coordinate 113,941, forward strand.
TCGCGGCCCCCGGACCGCTGCCGATGTACCCGATGCCTCCGACGCAGCCGGCTGGTTCGCCGGTCGCCTGCCCGAGGGCTGGTTCGTCTCCGCTCCCGAGGTGATCGTCGATCGTGACGAGATCACGGTGATCGGAGAACTGGCCGCCGTCGACGGCGCCTTCGAGGACGCGGCCGCTCAGGCCGCCGCCGAGACCGGCCGGATCTCCCGGTTCCGTGAGGAAACCCGTGAAGCCCGTATCGACATCGCCCGCCAGGCCGAGCACCGCTACGGTCGTGCCGTCGCCTGGGGCGCCCGCATCGGTGAGACGGGTGAGGTCTTCACCTCCCTGTCCGTACCGGTGATGACGCGCCTGCGCCAGGCCGATCGTCAGGTGCTCGACACCTTGATCGACGCCGGCGTCGCGCGGTCACGCTCCGAGGCCCTCGTCTGGGCGATCCGGCTGGTCGGCGAACACGCCGACACCTGGCTCGCCGAGCTCCGGGAAGCGATGGAGCAGGTCAACAAGCTCCGCGCCCAAGGGCCCGACCTGACCTGATCCGTGCCCGCAGCACCACGCGTCCCGTGACGGGACGGCCCCGGGGAGCTTCCGCTCCTGCCCGGTGTCCCGTCACGGGACGCGCCGCTGTCGGGGGTCGGTAGCACAATGCAGGGATGAGCCCGGCGAAGCGCGGCGGCGGTGGTCGCCCCGATGACACCAGCGGCGCTCGACGCCCCGCGGGCCCGAGTGCCGCCGAGGTCCTGTCCCGTTTCTCCCCGGTGGTGCAGGACTGGTTCACCGGCACCTTCCCCGCGCCCACGGCCGCCCAGGTGGGGGCCTGGGACGCGATCTCCCGGGGTGAGCACACCCTGGTGGTCGCCCCGACGGGCTCCGGCAAGACCCTGTCGGCCTTCCTGTCCGCCATCGACGCCCTCGCCGTCGCCCCGCCGGTCGTCGACCCGGCGAAACGGTGCCGCGTCCTCTACCTCTCCCCGCTCAAGGCCCTGGCCGTGGATGTCGAACGCAACCTGCGCTCCCCACTGGCCGGGATCGCCCTGCAGGCCCAACGACGTGGTGAGCCGCCGCCCCGGATCGAGGTGGCGGTCCGCTCCGGGGACACCTCGGTGGAGGACCGTCGGGCCTTCGGCAGATCCGGCGCCGACATCCTGATCACCACCCCGGAATCGCTCTTCCTGCTGCTCACCAGTCGTGCCCGGGAGATGTTGTCCGGGGTCGAGACGGTGATCATCGACGAGGTGCACGCGGTGGCCGCGAGCAAACGAGGGGCGCATCTGGCCGTCTCCCTCGACCGGCTCGATGCCCTGTTGGAGCGGCCGGCCCAGCGGATCGGTCTGTCGGCCACGGTCCGCCCGCTCAGCGAGGTGGGCCGCTATCTCACCGGTGGTCGGCCGGTCACCATGGTGCAGCCGCCCGCCGAGAAGGTCTTCGACATCAGCGTCGTGGTGCCGGTGGAGGACCTGAGCAGCCTGGGGGAACCGACCGGGGACCTGTCCGGTCCGGCGGCCGGGCAGATCAGCAACTCCTCGATCTGGCCCAAGGTCGAGGAACGGATCGTCGACCTGATCGATGCGCACCGGTCCACCATCGTGTTCGCCAACTCCCGCCGGCTGGCCGAGCGGCTGACGGCCAGGCTCAACGAGATCCACGCCGAACGGCAGGTGGACGCCGAGCCGGTGCTCGCCGGAGTCCAGGCCGGTCCGCCGGCCCAGGTGATGGCCCAGGCCGGTGGCACCTCCGGGGCCCCTGCGGTGCTGGCCAAGGCCCACCACGGGTCGGTCTCCCGTACCCAGCGGGCGATCGTCGAGGACGAACTCAAATCCGGGCTGCTGCCGGCCGTGGTCGCCACCAGCTCCCTCGAACTGGGCATCGACATGGGGGCGGTCGACCTGGTCATCCAGGTCGAGACCCCACCGAGTGTGGCCAGCGGTGTCCAACGCATCGGCCGGGCCGGTCACCAGGTCGGAGCCGTCTCCCGCGGGGTGGTGTTCCCCAAGTTCCGCGGGGATCTGGTCGCCTCCGCCGTGGTGGCCGAGCGGATGAAGGTCGGTGCCGTCGAGGAGCTTGCCGTCCCGGCCAACCCGTTGGACGTGCTGGCCCAGCAGATCGTCGCGATGGTGGCGATGGACGACATCACCGTCACCGACCTGCACGATCTCGTACGCCGATCGGCCTCCTTCGCCGCCCTGCCCCGCCCCGTGCTGGATGCGGTGCTGGACATGTTGTCCGGCAAATACCCGAGCGAGGAGTTCGCCGAACTGCGTCCCCGGCTCGTCTGGGACCGAATGACGGACACCCTCACCGGACGTCCCGGTGCGCAACGGTTGGCGATCACCTCCGGCGGCACCATCCCGGACCGGGGGCTGTACGGGGTGTTCCTGGCCACCGGCGAGGGGCCGGGCCGCCGGGTGGGGGAGCTGGACGAGGAGATGGTCTACGAGTCCCGGGTGGGTGATGTCTTCGCCCTGGGATCCTCCTCCTGGCTGATCACCGAGATCACCCATGACCAGGTGCGGGTGCTGCCCGCTCCGGGCCGACCGGGACGGTTGCCGTTCTGGAAGGGGGACGGTCTGGGTCGGCCGGCCGAACTCGGGCGGGCGCACGGCGCGTTCATCCGGGACATCGGCTCCACCACCGACGATCTCGCCCGGATCCGGCTCACCGAGGCCGGCTTGGATACCTGGGCTGCGGACAATCTGCTGACCTACCTGTCCGAGCAGAAGGCCGCCACGGGTGTGCTCCCGGACGATCGGACCATCGTGGTCGAGCGCTTCCGGGACGAACTCGGCGACTGGCGGGTCGTCATCCACTCGCCGTTCGGTGCGGCGGTGCACGCGCCCTGGGCGCTGGCCCTGGCCGCCCGGATGCGGGAGCGGTTCGGGATCGACATCCAGGCCATGCACGCCGATGACGGCATCGTCCTGCGCCTGCCGGACATGGGGGAGGACACCGACACCGCCGCGAGTGCCTCGGTGGCCGAGCTCGCGGTGCTGGAATCGAGTGAGGTCGAACGGGACGTCACCGCCGAGATCGGCGGCTCCGCCCTGTTCGCCGCCCGGTTCCGGGAGTGCGCGGCCAGGGCATTGTTGTTGCCGCGCAGGCAGATCGGCAAACGGCAGCCGTTGTGGCAGCAGCGGCAGCGCTCCTCCCAGCTGCTGGAGGTGGCCTCCCGGTACCCGACCTTCCCGATCATCGCCGAGGCGGTGCGTGAGGTGCTGCAGGACGTCTACGACGTGCCGGGCCTGAAGAGCCTGATGGCCAGGATCGCCTCCCGTGAGGTGCGGATGATCGACGTCGAGACCCCGACACCGTCCCCCTTCGCCTCCTCCCTGCTGTTCGGCTACGTCGGCCAGTTCCTCTACGAGGGGGACAGCCCGCTGGCCGAACGCCGAGCCGCCGCCCTGGCCGTCGACCCGGCCCTGCTGGCGGATCTGCTCGGCCACGGTGACGGCCTTGCCCTGCGGGACCTGTTGGAACCGGCGGCGATCGAGCGGACCGAGGCGGAACTGCAACGGCTCGCCGTGGACCGGAAGGTGTCCTCGGCGGAGGAACTGGCCGACCTGCTCCGCATCCTCGGGCCGCTCGACCCGGCGGAGATCGCCGCACGATCGGCGGACCCCGGTGCCAGTGGTGCCTGGGCGGCCGAACTGGTGGATGCGCGGAGAATCTTCGGGGTGCAGATCGCCGGACAGGCCCGGTTCGCCGATGTCACCGACCTCGCCGCCCTGCGGGACGGTCTCGGCACCGCCGTGCCGCTCGGGGTCCCACTGGCCTTCCTCGCCCCCAGCGCCGAACCGCTGGAACACCTTTTCGGCCGTTACGCCCGCAGTCGCGGGCCGTTCACCGCCGCTGCCCTCGCCGAACGGTTCGGTCTCGGTGTCGCCGTGGTGACGGCGGCCCTGCGCCGGCTGGTCGGCACCGGTCGACTGATGGAGGGGGAGTTCCGGCCGGTGGTCGCCGGTGGTGTCGACGGCAGCACCGAATTCGTCGACGCCGAGGTGCTGCGCCTGTTGCGTCGCCGGTCCCTGGCGAGCCTGCGGGCCGAGGTCGAACCGGTGTTGCCCGCCGCCTTCGCCCGGTTCCTGCCGGCCTGGAACGGTATCGGCCCGGCGGTGCGGCGGAACGAGCGGCTGCGCGGGATCGACGGTGTGTACCGGGCGGTCGAACAGCTTGCCGGGGCCATCGTCCCGGCCTCGGCCCTGGAGACCCTGATCCTGCCGGCCCGGGTGGACGGGTACCTGCCCTCGATGCTTGACGAGCTCACCACCAGCGGTGACGTACTCTGGGCGGGGCACGGAACCCTGGCCGGTGACGACGGCTGGATCTCCGTCCATCCCGCCGAGACGGCCCCGCTGACCCTGGCTCTGCCGGCGGTCGGGACGGCGGAGGAGTCGGCGGTGGGCCCGGTCCATGCGGCGATCCTGCAGGTCCTCGCCGGTGGCGGCGCCTATTTCTTCCGTGCTCTCGCGGAGGCGGTGGTCGACTGGGTCGGTCCTACCGACGACTCCGCCGTCATCGCCGCGTTGTGGGACCTGGTCTTCGGTGCCCAGGTCACCGGCGACACCCTCACCCCGTTGCGCGCCCGGCTCTCGGGCGGGAAGACCACCCATCGGGCGAAGGCCCCGGCAGCCCGGCCGCGTCAGCGTGGTCTGTCGGGGATCGGCGGGATGAGTCGGATCGCGGCGGCCGCGCCGGGGCGGACCGGGCGAACGCGGGATCTGGCCGCCCTGCGTCAGGGTCCGCCGTTGGTGGCGGGCCGCTGGTCCCTGGTACCGGCGGTCGAGGTCGACCCGACCGTCCGGGCCCATGCCGGTGCGGAGATCCTGCTGGACCGGTACGGGGTGATCACCCGGGGTGCGGTGGGTGCGGAGGACGTCCCCGGTGGCTTCGCCGGGGTCTACCGGGTGCTCTCGGCGTTCGAGGAGGCCGGGCGTACCCGACGCGGTTACTTCGTCGAAGGCCTGGGGGCCGCCCAGTTCGGCTCGGCCGGTGCGATCGACCGGCTGCGTTCCTTCTCGACCTCGCCTGCGGACCCCCTGCCGACGCCACAGTCGGCGGACCAGGAACCCGAGGCAGTGGTGCTCGCCTCGGCCGACCCGGCGAACCCGTACGGCGCGGCGCTGCCCTGGCCGGCCCAACGGGGTGAGGAGAAACATCGGCCCGCCCGCCGGGCAGGCGCGTTGGTGGCACTGGTCGAGGGCGAGCTGGTCCTCTACGCCGAGCGGGGCGGGCGCACCCTGCTGACCTTCAGCGACGAACCGGCGGCCCTGAACGCCGCGGCGGCCGGGATCGCCCGGGTCGTCCTGCACTCCGGCCTCGGCTCCTTCACCGTGCAGCGGATCGACGGGGAGGAGGCGCTGCTCGCCCAGGGTCCCGTCCCGGAATCCCTGGTGCGGGCGGGGTTCTCGGCCACCCCGAAGGGTCTGCGGCTGCGGGCGGGTGCCCGATGACCAGGGCCGCGGGATTCTCCTCGCCCGGTTCCGTCGCCGGGTCCCGGGTGCGCCATGCCTGAAGGGGACACCGTCCGGCGGACCGCGGACCGACTGCACCTCGCCCTGGCCGGCCGCGAGCTGGTCCGCACCGAACTCCGCTGGCCCGGGCTCGGCGAGGTGGACCTGTCGGGGCGAGAGGTGTTGGAGGTGAAGACCTATGGCAAACACATCATCACCCGGATCGGCGCGGGAGACGGCAGCGCCCGGTTCCCCACCGCCCCCGAGGTCCCGTTGACCTTGCGATCCCACCTGAGAATGGAAGGGTCCTGGCGGATCCATGCCACCGGCCCGCAGGCCTGGCCGGGTCGGGACCAGGCTGCTGTTCGCGCGGTGCTGGCCGGGACGGAATGGACGGCCGTCGGGATCTGGCTCGGTCTGCTGGACCTGCTGCCGACCACGGAGGAGCACACCCTCTTCGATCACCTCGGACCCGACGTCCTGGCCGCCGACTTCCTCGACCCTGCCACCGATTTCGGGATCACCGAGGCCCTGCGCAGGCTCCGGGCCGGCGGCGGGCGGACCATCGGTGAGGCACTGCTCGATCAGACGAACCTCGCCGGCATCGGCACCTTCTACATGGCTGAAACCCTGTTCCTGAAAGGGGTGTCGCCGTGGGTACCGGTCGAGGAGGTGACGGACCTGGCGGCGATGGTGACCCTGGCCTCGCGGATGCTCACCGCCAACCTGGTCCGCCCGATGCCGACGACCACCGGGATCAGCCGACCCGGGCAGGAGCAATGGGTGCATGCCCGATCCGGTAAACCGTGCCGACGGTGCGGCACCGTCGTCCGGGTCGCCATGGTGGGTCCGCCGTTGCGGGAGCGGACGGCCTTCTACTGTCCGAGCTGCCAGCAGGGTCCGACGCCGACGGACGACGGCGCACCGATGCGACCGCTGGGCACGTCGCCGCGGGGTCTGCCCGGCACCGGGGTGTCTGCGCAGGGGCGGGGCGGTCGTCCCGCCTACCGGCGGCCGTGACCCATCCTGCGGCGGGATATGCGCAGGTGAGAGCGTTAACATGTGCGCATATCCCACCGCGCGATGTGGATCGGAGAGTGTGATGGCCAGTGAGGACGACGTCCGCCGGATCTGCCTCGGTCTGCCCGAGACCACCGAGAATGCGGCCTGGGGGATGCCCACCTTCCGGGTCAAGAACAAGATCTTCGCTTCGCTCGGCAGTGAGCCAGGGGTCCTCGGATTCGCTGTCGACCAGGAGGAACGGCGGGAGTTGATCGCGTCCGCGCCACAGATCTACTTCCTCAAGTCCGGCCATGACGACAACTACCATTTCGCCCGGGCCCGCTTGCCCCAGATCGACGTCGAGGAACTTGCCGAGCTGTTGACGGAGTCCTGGCGGCGGATCGCGCCGGTGCGGGTGCGGCGCGCCTTCGACGAGGGGGCCTGACCCATCCCGCGGCGGGATATGCGCAGGTGGGAGCGTTAACATGTGCGCATATCCCACCGCGCGATGCAGCGGAGGGGCAGGACCGGGAACCGGACGGCGCGACCCGACCGTCAGCCCTGTCGCGCACCGGGACCGGGACCCCTTATCGTCTGGGGATGACGCACAGCCCCGACTCCTCTGCGCCCGCCGAACACGGGGCACCGCACACACCAGGGGCGTCGTCCGGGCACACTGCCCCACGCGGGTCGGTGCCCGAGACCGCCGAGGAGATCGCACACTTCGAGCGGACGGGGGAGAACCCGGCCCAGCGGTCGAACCGGCAGCTCGCCGAACTGCTGCAGGAGATGAGGGTGGTCCAGGTCGGCGGACAGATCCTGTTCGCCTTCCTGCTGGCGATCCCGTTCCAGCCCACCTTCGAACACATCGGCTCGGCCGAGCGCACCCTGTACACGGTGTCGGTGGTCCTGACCGTCACTGCGATGTTCCTGCTGATGACACCCGTTGCGCTGCACCGGGCCTGGTTCCGTGCGGGGATGAAGGAGAAGATCATCCGGTATGCCACCTGGATGACGGGGGCCGGTCTGGCCCTGCTCGGTCCGGGCATCCTCTGCGCCGTCACCCTGGTGCTCAGTGTTGCCATGAACTGGTGGGGTGCCATCGCGGTGGCAGTGGTCCTGGCGTTCTTCCTGCTCTGGCTGTGGGTGCTGCTGCCCGCCCAGGGGCACCGGGAGGCCGCGCGCGGGGACAAGGACTGACGATTCCCTCCGGTCCCGTCGGACCTGTGCACGCAGGTCCGGCCTCCGTCAGGCGGCCGCGTTCAACGGACTGTTCTTGCCGCGCCACCAGCTGACGGTGTCGGCAAGGATCTGCGGCCAAGCCGTCGTGGTGAGGCCGAGCTCGGCCGTGGCCCGGGAGGAGTCCATGACGAACGTCTCGGTGAACTGGTAGGCCACCCCCTTGATCTCCTTCATCATCGGATTGACCAGGCCGGCGGCGTTGATCAGCCAGGACGGCACCGGCGAGATCTTCGGCAGCGACACCTTCGCCTCGGCGGCGAGATCGGCCGCCAACGTGCGGAAGGACTTCGGCGCGGGGGAAGGGACGTGCCAGAGCCGGCCCCAGGCCCGCTCGTCCAGCCCCAGGGTCGCCATGGTTTCTCCGATGTCGGGCAGGTAGGTCCAGGAGCGGAGCACATCGGGATCGCCGATCGGGCGGATGGTCTTTCCGGCCAGCAGCGGTTCGATCAACCGGCTGCCGGCGTGGGCACCGTCGGTGGCGAAGGGACCGAGGTAGTCCGACGCGCGGGCCTCGGTCACCCGGACCCGTCCGGCCTGGTGTCTGGCCAGAGCGTCCAGCCACATCTGCTGCCGGACCTCGCCCTTGTGATCGGAGGGGCGGGCCGGTGTGTCCTCGCTCATCACTCCGGAGCCGCGCCCGTAGGGGTACAGGTTGCTCGCCGTCACCAGCACGGCGGAGTGTGTCTCGGCGGCGTCCAGCAGGGCGGCGGCGACCGGCGGCCAGTCGGTGGGCCAGCGGTGATAGGCCGGGTTCACGCAGTTGTAGATGGCGGTCGCGCCCGCGGTGGCACCGATGAGCTGGGCGGTGTCCGCGGCGTCGGCGGTGGCGAAGGCCAGGTCGGTCGAGGTCGGGACGCTGCCGGGTGCCGGCCGGCTGGAGCGGCTGACCATGGTGACCCGCTCGCCGCGGGCGAGCAGTGCGGTGGCGGTGGCCGAGCCGATCGGTCCGCTGCCGATGATGACGTGCATGGAATCCTCCAACAGAGTGGCCTGTGAGCGTGGCACACAATTGCGAGCACTGCTCTCGTTCCGGGACAGTCTGCGCCCGCCGGCGATACCGTGTCAAGAGCAATGCTCTCGGTTGCGTGCGGTGATCTCCAAAGGCACACTGGCCGGATGACAGAACAGGGATCACCAGGACGATCCAGGACCGGCGGGGTACGGGAGCGGGCCCGCGCCGCCGTGATGGCCGACCTGCTCGACATCGCCGCCGCGCACCTGGCGGACCAGGGGGCGGCCGACCTGTCCCTGCGGGCCATCGCCCGCGAGCTGGGCATGGCCTCCTCCGCCGTCTACCGCTACGTGAGCAGCCGGGACGAGCTGCTGACCCTGCTCATCCTGCGGGCCTACAACACCGTCGGCGAGGTGGCCGAGAAGGCCCACGCCGACACCGTCGCCGGCGGCGGCGATCCCGCGGCCTGCTGGTTGGCCGTCGCCCGGGCGATCCGGCACTGGGCGAAGGCCGCCCCGCACGAGTACGCGCTGATCTACGGCTCACCCGTCCGCGGGTACCAGGCACCACAGGAGACCGTGGCGGCGGCGGTTCGGCTGTGGATGGTCATCGTACGGATTCTCAAGGACGCCGTCCTCGGCGGGACACTGCGCCCGCCGGCCCACCCGTTCCAGGTGGACGGGCTGATGAGCGAGGAGGTGACGGCCCTGGCCGAGGGATTCCGGGAGCCGCCGTTCGAGGACGTGGTCGTCCGCTCGCTGGCCCTGTTCGCCTCCCTGTTCGGTGCGATCTCGGCCGAGTTGTTCGGCCATTTCGTGGGTTTCGGCAGTGACGAGGAGCGGGTGTTCGACCTGACCGTGGCCACGGCTGCGGTCGGGGTGGGCCTGGATCTGCCCGTCTGAGCCGGCTGCTGCTCGGCACCGCGCGGAGGTCGCGAGTACTGCAGCCAACCACGATGGCCGCCCGGACGACACCGGCCGGCCGGCCGCACCCCGGCGGGAGAAGACACGTCATACCGCCGCCGGGGTGTCGAATGTCGTTGCTGCCGAAGGCGTTCCGGTGTGAACAGCTCTCAGCGGCCGAACCCGGGATCGGCGATCTCCTCGGCCTTGGCCAGCACCCGCAGGATGTTCCCGCTGGTCAGGCCGGCAAGATCCGCGTCGGACCAACCGCGTCGGGCCAGCTCGCCGATCAGGGCCGGGTAGGTCGAGACGTCCTCCAGGCCGTCGGGCAGGGTGTCGACACCGTCGTAGTCCCCGCCGAGACCCAGATGTCGGGCCCCGATCAGGTCCCGCGCGTACTCGACGTGGTCGGCGACCTGGTTCAGGGTGGCGACCGGGGTCGGGTTGGCCACCTCCCAGGCGGCGAAAGCCGCCAGGGCGTCAGGGTTGTCGGTCGACCCGCCTTCGACGTGAACGGTGCCGGGGGTCAGACCCAAACGGGCCCGCTCGATCTCGCCGGCCGCGCGGTGGTCGGCGCACTCCTGGGAAACAAAGGCCGGGACAAAGGTGATCATGATGACCCCGTCGTTCTCCTTCAGGGAGAGCAGCACGTCATCGGGGGCGTCCCGGACGTGATCACACAGGCCCCGGCAGGAGGAATGCGAGAAGATCACCGGCGCAACAGATGTCGCCAGCGCATCCCGCATGGTGTCCGGGGAGACGTGGGAGATGTCCACCAGCATGCCGATCCGGTTCATCTCCCGGACCACCTCACGGCCGAAGTCGTTGAGGCCGTTGTTGACCGGGGCGTCCGTGGCGGAGTCCGCCCACGGGGTGTTCTGGTTGTGGGTCAACGTCATGTAGGCGACACCCAGCTTGCGCAACATCCGCAAGGTGCCGAGGGAACTGTCGATGGAATGGCCGCCCTCGGCCCCGAGCAGGGCGGCGATCCTACCGGCGGCCGTCACCTCGGCCACGTCGGCGGCCGTGCGGGTGAAGGCGAAGGTGTCCGGGTACCGGTCGATGATCCGGTAGACGCAGTCGATCTGCTCCAGGGTGGCCGTGACGGCGTCGGATCCCGTCATCGAACTGGGGGAGTAGACCGAGAAGAACTGTGCGCCAACACCACCGGCGCGCAGCCGGGGGATGTCGGTGTGCAGGGTGGGCTGGCTGATGGCGATGTCGAGGGCGTCGAGGTCGTAGGCGGCCTTCTCCCGCAGCGCCCAGGGGAGGTCGTTGTGCCCGTCGAGGACGGGATGTGCTTTCAGCAGAGCGGCGATGCGATCGGTCATGGACCGATCGTGGCACACCGGGCGGTCAGCGGCTCATCGCGGCGAGACGCTCGCAGGCCTCGTCGATCACCGCGTCCGCCTTGCAGAAGGCGAAACGCACCAGGTGGCTCCAGTCGCCAGGTGTGCGGTAGAACACCTGCGCCGGGATCGCCACCACCCCGGCCCGGTGCGGCAGCTGCGTGCAGAAGGCCAGTCCGTCGGTCTCGCCGAGCGGTCGGATGTCCGTCATCACGAAATAGGTGCCTTGGGGGTGCCAGACCTCCAACCCCGCCGCGCGCAACCCTGCCGAAAGCCGGTCCCGTTTACCGGCCAGTTCCAGGGCCAGCTCCCGCGCCCACGGCTCCTGGGTGCGCAGGGCCAGGGCGACCGCGGGCTGGAACGGACCCCCCGAGACGTAGGTGAGGAACTGTTTCGCCGCCCGCACCGCCGCGATCAGCTCGGCCGGCCCGCAGGCCCACCCGATCTTCCACCCTGTGGCGCTGAAACTCTTCCCGGCGCTGGAGATGCTGATGGTGCGCTCGGCCATCCCCGGCAGGGTCCCGATGGGGACATGGGTGGTGCCGTCGAAGGTCAGGTACTCGTAGACCTCGTCGGAGATGACGATCAGGTCGTGCTCCTGGCACAGACGGGCGATACCGGCGAGTTCGGCCCCGGTGAGCACCGCGCCGGTGGGATTGTGCGGGCTGTTCAGGATCAGCAACCGGGTCCGCGGGCCGATGGCGGCGGCGAACTCGTCCAGATCCAGTCCCGCGCGGCCGTTCTCGTCGGGGCGCAGGGGCACGGCCCGGGCGATGCCACCGGCCATGGCCACCACGGCCGGGTAGGAGTCGTAGAAGGGCTCCAGCATCAGCACCTCGTCACCGGCCTCGCACAGGGCGATGACGGCTGCGGCGATGGCCTCGGTCGCCCCGGTCGTCACCAGCACCTGGTTGCCCGGATCGAAGAACTGGCCGTAGTTGCGCAGCCGTGCCTCGGCGATCGCGGTGCGCAGTTCCGGCAGACCGGGGCCCGGCGGGTACTGGTTGAACCCGCCGCTGATGGCATCTCGAGCAGCGGCCAGCATCTCGGGCGGCCCGTCCGAGTCGGGGAAACCCTGGCCGAGGTTGATCGCACCCGTCGAGGTGGCCAGCGCCGACATCTCGGCGAAGATCGTCTGGGTGAAGGGGCGGAGCCGGTGGACCAGGGTCATGGCTCAATACATACCCGGTGCCGGTACCCGGGCGCTCTACCGGGCGGGCGGGACGGTCCCCCGTGGAGAATGACACGGTGACCCTCACCCCTGCGTCCGTACCGGATCCGGCCCAGCTCACCGCGGCTGACCAGGTGCGGCTGCGCGCCCTGCGCCGGATGAAACTGTTCGCCACCGCCCTGCTCGTCCTGATGGCCGTCATCTTCGTCATCGCCTGGAACCTGCAGGAGGAGCACCCGTGGCTCGGGTACGTGCGGGCCGCCGCCGAAGCCGGCATGGTCGGTGCGCTGGCCGACTGGTTCGCCGTCACCGCCCTGTTCCGCAAACCGCTGGGGCTGCCGATCCCGCACACCGCGATCATCCCGGAGCGCAAGAACGACATCGGGGCCTCGTTGAGCGAGTTCGTGGCGACCAACTTCCTGAGCGAGGCCGTGGTCCGGGAGAAACTGGCCGCCCTGTCCGTCGCCGGCCGGGCGGGTGAGTGGCTGAGCAAACCGGAGAGTGCCGCCCGGGTGACCCACGAGCTGGCGACCGCCGCCCACGGGTTGATCAACGTGCTGCGGGACGAGGAGGTGGCCGAACTCCTCGGGGCGATGATCCGGGAGAAGGTCGAAGACACCCCGCTCGGGCCGCCGCTCGGACGGGTGGCCGCCGGTTTCGTGGCCCGGGGCGAGCACCACTGGATGGTCGACTTCATCGTGGACCGGCTGTACACCTGGATCGAGTCCAATCCGGAGTCGATCTCCCGGCTGGTAGAGGGGCGGGCACCGTCCTGGACCCCTCGCTTCGTCGACCACATCGTGTCCGATCGACTGCTGCGCGAGGTCGAGACCTTCGCCTTCGCCGTCAAGACCGACAAGGCGCACCCGATCCGACTGGCCCTGGACAAGTTCCTCGGCGAACTGGCCGACGACCTGCAGCACGACCCGGAGTCGATCGCCAAGGTCGAGTCCCTCAAGCACCGGATCCTGGCGAACCCGGACGTCCAGGGGTTGGCCGGATCGGCGTGGAAGTCGGCGAAGAAGGCGATCCTGCGCGCGGTCGCCGACCCGCAGTCCCAGCTGCGGGTCCGGGTGAACGACGCCCTGCTGGGGTTGGGCCGGAAACTGGTCGAGGACCGGGCGCTGGCCGCCAAGATCGACACCCGCGCCGCCGACGCCGCCGGATACCTGGTGGCGAACTACGCGCGGGACATCGCCGGGATCATCGACGAGACGGTGGCGAAATGGGACGGGGAGGCCACCAGCCGGAAGATCGAGCTGATGGTCGGGCGTGACCTGCAGTTCATCCGGATCAACGGCACCGTGGTCGGGGCCCTGGCGGGCCTGGCGATCTACACCTTCGCCCACCTCGTCCTCGGCGGCTGATCACCAGTTCCCCTCCGCGAGTGGACGCATGCCCCCCTGCCCTGATCCGCGAGTGGACGCTCGCCCTGCCCTGATCCGCGAGTGGACGTTGACGCCCCAGAAATTGGGGTGTGGGCGTCCACTCGGTGGGTGTGGTCGTCCGCTCGCCCTGCCCTGATCCGCGAGTGGACGCTTGCCCCCTGCCCTGTCCCGCGAGTGGGCTGCCACACCCCTGAAATTGGGGTGTGGGCGTCCACTCGGCAGGGGTGGTCGTCCGCTCGCCCTGCCCTGATCCGCGAGTGGACGC
>QXCQ01000018.1:127787-171721 GCA_003576535.1 Nakamurella silvestris
GTTGACGCCCCAGAAATTGGGGTGTGGGCGTCCACTCGGCAGGGGTGGTCGGCCACTCATCCTGCTATGGCCCCGCGAGTGGGCTGCCACACCCCAGAAATTGGGGTGTGGGCGTCCGCTCGTCTGCTCTGACCCGCGAGTGGACGCTTGCCCCCTGCCCTGACCCGCGAGTGGACGCATGCCCCCTGCTCTCTCCCGCGAGTGGGCTGCCACACCCCAGAAACGGGGGTGTGGGCGTCCACTCGGGAGTTGAGGCCGGGGTTTGCGGGTACCTGCGGGGAAAGGCCGCTGAATCTGGGGGATCCATGCGCTGGCACAACCGATGGTTGACCGGACCGCCGACCATGCATCACGCCGGCGATCGGCCGTACTGGGAGTTCGGCTCCGTCACCTACCGACCGGTCGAACTCCACGATCTGGTCGCCCACCTGGCCGCCGAGGTGATCAACCACCCGCCGTTGACGGTGGTCTGGCAGACAGCCCCCCTCGCCGTCACGACCGCACCCGTCGCCGTCGCGGCGGCCTCCGAACCGGCCGAACCGCACATCGGGTTCTCCGAGATCCCCGGGCCGGAGTCGATCGGTTCTGGTCCGGACCGGCGACCGCTGCAGGCCATGGTCCGCTGCGGCCGGTACACCGTGGCCCGGTTGTCGGTCCCTGTGCGCGGGCCTGGACGGTTCGAGGTCCTCGACGACCATCCGTACCGCTTCCTGCCCACCATCCTGGGCGACCGCTGGGTGAACTCCATCGGGAGGTACGGCCTGTTCAACCGGTCCGAGTACGCTGCGCCGCGCCGTCCGTGGGCGGTGGGGCTCGCCACCCTCGCGTTGATCTGTTACCTCGGGGGATTGTTGCGGATCGGTGGGCCGTCGTGGATCTGGGTCTGGTTCGTCGGCCTCGGGGTCGGGGTGTTCCTGCCGCTGGCCTACTCGAGCAAGTTCGGCAAGGACTGGCAGCGCACGAACATCTGGACCGACTCGGAGCAGGACTCGATCAAGATCGCGGCGTGACCCCTCCCGCGAGTGGACGCACACCCCCCGCTGCCCACCCGCGAGTGGACGCCCACACCCCGGAAAATGGGGTGTGGCAGTCCACTCGCGGGGGAGGGGGTGTGCGCGGGAAGGAACAACGTGCGCGGGAACAGGGGCGCAACTCAGTCCTGCAGGCACAGGCAGAAGATGTGACCCGACGGGTCCCCGTAGGCCCGGAACCCGGTGGCGGGATGCGGCAGCGGGATCGGCCGGGCACCGCAGGCCAACGCCCAGACCTCGGCCTCGTCCAGGTCGGCCACGTCGAAGTCGAGATGGATCTGCTGACGAACGGTCTCATCCGGCCAGGTCGGCGGGACGTGATCCGGTGCGAGCTGGAAGGCCAGGCCGGTGCCGCCTGCGCCGCGGATGGTCACCCAGTCGTCATCGGTCCGGACGATCTCCCAGCCGAGCAGACGGCTGTAGAACCGGGCCAGTTCCAGGGGTTGGTCCGTGTCGAGCACGGTCAGGTCGAAGGTGATCGGGACACGGGTGGGTTCGGACATGTCCGGAGATTCTGCCGCGTCGGCCGGGGTGAGTACAGGCTTCTTCGGCCCGGTCTTCCTGTGGCTGGTGCTTGCCGACCCGTGCTTCCCGGCACAGCCGCGCCCGGCTCGGTCTGCCTGTGGCTGGTGCTTGCCGGCCCCGTGCTTTCCGGGCCGGCCGTGCCCGGCCCGGCTCGTGACCCCACCGCCCCACGGTCGTGACCCCACCGCCCCGCGGACGTGACCCACCGCCCGGCGGACCGGGCCCGTTCGCGGGCGACCACCGCCCGCAGGCACAGTGGTGGGGTGAAGTTCGTCCCCCTCGCCCCCGACACCCTCGTCCTCCGGTTGGCCCGGTGGATCGACCGGCAGGGACCGGGCCGGTTGCGGATCGGGTTCGACGGCCCGCCGGAGGTCGGCACCACCGACCTCGCGGACCGGGTGGCAGCGGCCCTCGGCACCCTCAACCGCCCGGCGGTCCGCGTGTCCACCCGGTTCTGGTGGCGCGCGGCATCGCTCCGACTGGAGTACGGCAAGCAGGACGTCCAGTCCCGCTTGACCGGATGGGTGGATGTCCCATCGCTCGCCCGCGAGGTGTTCGAACCGTTGGCGGACAACGGGTCCGGCCGGTATCTTACCGAGTTGCGGGACCCCTCGCGCGACCGGGCGATCCGTCAGGCCTACCAGCAGGCACCGGCCGACGCTGTGCTGCTGGTCGACGGGCCGCTCCTGCTCACCCATGATCTGCCGTGGGATCGCGTCGTACGGATCGGCACCTCCGCCGGAGCGCTGGAACGGGCGCTGCCGGAGGCCGCGCACTGGGAACTGGAGGCCCACCAGCAGTACCGCCGTCAGTGGCAGCAGCCCGCACCGGTCGATGTGGTCCTGTCCTACGACCACCCGAGTTCGCCGGCGGTCTCCGGCCTGGACCTGCGCTAACGGAGTGCTTGCAATTGCAAGCAGGTCTGCTACGGTGGAAGAAGGAGCCCGGAGACACCGGCTGCCGGAGTGGACGGAGGTGGCGTGATGGACCTGAACCCGATCCTCACCCCGGTTCGCGACATCGGAGCCTTCATCCGGGAACAGCGCACCGCAGCGCAGATCTCGGTGCGTCAACTGGCGGCCAAGGCCGGGGTGTCCAACCCGTACCTGAGCCAGGTCGAACGCGGCCTGCGCAACCCCAGCGCCGACATCCTGGCCCAGATAGCCCGTGGTCTGCAGATCTCCGTGGAGAGCCTGCTGGCCAGGGCCGGAATCCTGGAACACGGCGATGACGCTCCGGCGGTGGTTCTGGCGATCCGGGCCGATCCGGTCCTCACCGAGAGGCAGAAGGCCTCCCTGCTCGACATCTACGCCGCGTTCCGGCGCGAATCCGAACCAGCCGGTCCGGCAGCGGAGCCCTCCGCAGCATCACCGGCACCGGGATCACCCACGCCGGAAACGATGGACACCGGCACGGTCCCGACCGAGGGCCTGACCGCCCCTGTGCCATCAACGCCTGTGCCATCAACCGAACCACCCGTCGCCCCGGTGACGGACAACCGAACTCATATCTGACGAACGAGGGAGTGACCATGTCTTTCATCCAGGACATCAGAACCGTTTCCGAGGCAGCCGTCGGCCAGGTCGCCGGCCGTTTCAACGATCTGCCGCGTCCGCTGCTGGCCGCGATCGGTGCCGGCGACATGGCGGTCCAGCGCCTGGCCGAACTGCGCGAGCAGCTGATGGCGAACTGGGCCCCGGGTGTTCCCGAGGCAGGAGACGTCAAACATGCCGCCGAGGGGGCGAAGGAGTTCGCCTCCGAGCTGCCGGCCATGGTGCAGAAGGTCGCCTCCGGCGTCATCGAGTCGGTGGAGCAGTTCGCCGACCAGGCACCGGCGAAGACCCAGAAGTTCGTGGCCGAACTGCCGGAGAAGCTCGGTGAGATCCGGGAGTCCCTGACCCAGGACCAGCTGCGCGAGTCGGTCGAGGCCTACACCCAGCTCGCCGGGATGCTCTACGGCAGCCTGGCCGAGCGGGGTGACAAGTCGTGGACGAAGGTGCTGGCCGCGGCCGGTGTGGACCCGAAGGTCGTCGAGGGGAAGCCGGGCAAGGCCGAGGATGCCGAGGCGACGCCGGAAGGTGCCGCCACTGCCGACACCGAGACGGCCGCCGACACCGACACAGCCGCCGCCGACCAGAGCGAGGCCGACCAGAGCGAGGCCGACAAGACCGAAGCGGGCGAATCGGACACCACCGAGGAAACGCCGGACGAGGACGGCATCACCATCGCCGCCAAGCCCACCCCGGGCGAGGAGGCCTCGGCCCTGGAAGCGGTGAAGCCGGTGCGCAAGCCGACCGTCCGCAAGACCCCGCCGCCGCCGAAGCCGGCCACCCACGTCATGGACGCGCCGCAGAAGGAACCGCACGTCGAGGTCCACCCGACCCCGACCGCCGACTGATTCCCCGCACGGCTCCGCGCGAATGGACCGTCACGCCCCATCAACCGGGGTGTGGCGGTTCACTCGTCTCAGGGGTGACCCGTAATCTGGGACCTGTGAACTTCGTCGCCCCGATCCTGACCGCCATCAACTGGACGCTGAGCATCATCAGTCTGGCCCTGGGGCTCTGGGCGTTGCTGGACGTCGTCAGCCGGCCGGCGTCCTCGTTCGCGGCGGCCGAGCGGCAGAGCAAGCCGATCTGGTTGGGCATCAGTGTCGGCTGTGCGTTCGTCCTGTCCCTGTACCCGATCTTCCAGGTCATCGAGCCGCAGCAGATCTTGTGGCTGGTGGCGATGGTCGGGGTGCTGGTCTACCTCATCGACGTGCGCCCGCGCCTGAAGGACATCCACAACGGTTCGCGCTGGTAGCCCGCCGGCCGGTCGCCGCCGCCCCCAGCGGCCACCGCCCTCCCGCCGTCACCGGACGAAGCCGACACCTGGCAACACGAAGCCGACACCTGACAACACGAAGAAGGAGCCTGACCCGCGAACGGGGTCAGGCTCCTTCTTCGTGTTCGATTCTTCTCGGCCAGAGGCCGGGGCACCTGGCAGCGTCAGTGCTGCGGGCCGCCGTTCTCCAGCTCCAGTGCGGCCAGCCGCTTGACCTCGCGGCCGTAGCTGATCCGGATCTCGGTCTCGGCGTCGCCGCGGCCGACCCAGGAAGCGCCCTCGACCGATTTGCCCGGCTCCAGGTCCTTGTAGACCGTGAAGAAGTGCTCGATCTCCAGGCGTTCGAAGTTGTTCAGATCACTGATGTCCTGCAGGCCGGCCTGACGGGGGTCGTTGGCCGAGACACACAGCACCTTGTCGTCGGGTCCGGCCTCGTCGGTCATCCGGAACATGCCGATGGCGCGGGCGCGGACGAGACAGCCGGGGAAGGTCGGCTCGGCCAGCAGCACCATTGCGTCCAGCGGATCACCGTCCTGGCCGAGGGTGTTGTCGACGAAGCCGTAGTCGGCCGGGTACTGGGTGGCGGTGAACAAGGTCCGGTCGAGTTTGATGCGACCTGTGTGGTGATCGACCTCATACTTGTTGCGACTGCCTTTGGGGATCTCGATGGTGACGTCGAAGTCCATCCGTGTCACGCCTTTCCTGTCTGCGTCACTCGCAACCTTGCGATACGACTCGGCGCTGAGCCGACGGTGGCCAACGCTCTACCTGGGTATTCGGGAGTTGGGACGACCCGAGCGGGAGTTTCACGCCGACGGCTCTGTAAAGCACTCTAGTCTGGGGGGAGCAGTCACTGGTGCATTGAGAGCCGACGGGGAGATCCGTCGGCTCTTTCGGTGACCGAACGGCGGGTACGGCCCCGGGTGCCTGCGGGGGCCCGGTCGCACCTGCGGTAACAGTTCTGCGCCCGTCCGGGCCAGGTAAGAGGGAGGTTCATTCGTGGCGGCACTGTCTGGCGTCGACAAGCGGCGCAAGATCACGCTCAGCATCGTGGTGGCGATCATCACGGCCGCTGCCGTGGCGGCCACGATCTACATCACCAATCTCGGCGCCCCACCGGCCGAGAGCGGCCCGGAGATCCAGCAGGCGCAGCCCCTGCCCTCGTTGAACGTCACCGACCCGGTGATCAAACCCCCGGCCGGACGGATCACGAAACTCTCACCGAAGGGTGACGCCCCGACCCCCGCGGGGGTGCAGGCGCAGATGGCAGGGGTGATCAACGGCCCGCGGCAGAACGCGCTCGCGCAGTTCACCGGGGCGGTCATGGACCCGGCCACCGGCGGTCTGATGTTCGACCAGGGTGCCGACCAGCTGGTCCTTCCCGCTTCGACCACCAAGCTCCTCACCGGTGCCGCGGTGCTCAACAGCCTCAACCCGCAGGCCCGGTTGACCACGAAGGTGGTTGTCGGCGACGAGCCGGGCGACATCATCCTGGTCGGCGGCGGGGACGTCACCCTGTCGGCCCGCACCGCCGGTGAGGACACGGTCTACGAGGGTGCCCCGCACATCCGGGATCTGGCTCAACAGGTCATCGACTCGGGGTACGTGGTCAAACGCATCGTGCTGGACACCAACCACTGGAAAGGCCCGGAACTGGCCGACGGGTGGAAGGTCAGCGACATCGCCGGGATCGGCGGCGGTTCGATCACCAACATGCAGGCCCTGATGGTCGACGGCGCCCGGTTGAACCCGGCGAGTGAGAACTCCCGCCGTTCGGCGACGCCGGCCAAGGACGCAGGCAAGGCCCTCGGCGAGGCCCTGGGTCTGGAAAAGGTGCAGGTCATCGCCGGCGGCCAGGCCAGCCCCGATGCGCAGGTCCTCGGCCAGGTCCAGTCCCAGCCCATCGGTGAGCTGCTCTCCCAGGCCCTGGAGAACTCCGACAACGTGCTCGCCGAGGCACTGGCCCGGGAGGTCGCCCTCGCCCGCGGCGCCCCCGCTTCCTTCACAGGTGCGGCTGCGGCGACCAAGCTGGCCCTGGAGGACCTGAAGATCAAGGTCAACGGGAAGACCCGTCCGGTGGACGTGGCAGGCCTGGAACTCAAGGACGCCTCCGGGGTGTCCAACCTGAACCGCGCCTCGACCCGGTCCCTGGCCGAGGTGCTCGTCGCCGCCGTTCAGGCCCAGAACACCGACATGCGCGCCCTGATCACCGGCCTGCCGGTGGCGGGGGCGTCAGGAACGCTGCAGGAACGGTTCAACCAGCCGGACGCCCTGACCGGCCGAGGGTGGGTGCGCGCGAAGACCGGTTCCCTGGACGTCACGTACGCCCTCGCCGGACTGGTGGTCGACAAGGACGACCGGATCCTGGTGTTCGCCTTCAACTCCAACGGTGTGTTCGGTGACCCGGTCAACGGCACCCGACCGGCCCAGGACGCGCTGGCCGCCTCCTTGCGCGCGTGCGGCTGCTCATGACCGCCGACGAGCCGGCGGCAGGGGTGGGGGACCGGGACACCGGCCCGAACCCGATCGACTGGGCCGCGGCGGTCCGGTACGGGCAGAAGGCGGCACCGTCCGGTCCGCGCCTGACACCGGTCGAGGCCGCCGGGGTGGTCGCGGATCTGCGGCGCTACTCCCGGGAGGCCGAACTCGCGGTCCGTGAGGTCACCGGCCTCGGCGTCGACCTGCCGGTGCTGGACGCGGTGGTCGTGGACCGTCCCGGCTGGGTCGCCGCCACCGCCGAGGGGATGGAGATCCTGGCAGCGCCCATGGTGCGGCGGCTGGGTGCCAAGGTCGCCGAGGGACGTCCGGCCGGGAGATCCCGGCGCAAGGGTGCTGCGAGCAAGGCGGGTGCCGCCCCGCTGGGCGCGATCCTGGGATACCTCTCGGGCAAGGTCCTCGGCCAGTACGACCCCTTCGCCGCGGCCCCGCCCGGACAGGCGGGTAGCTCCCCCCACGGCAGGTTGCTGCTGGTGGCGCCGAACATCGTCAAGGTCGAGCGGGAGATCAACGCCCACCCGGCCGATTTCCGGCTCTGGGTCTGTGTGCACGAGAGCACCCACCGGTTGCAGTTCACCGCCGTGCCGTGGTTGCGGGACCATTTCCACGGTCTGGTGACCGAGCTCGCCGAGGCGGCCGACCTGGATCAGAAGGAGATCTTCGACCGGATCCGACAGGCCATCGGCAAGGGGGCGGACCGGCCCTCGTGGATCGAACTCACCCAGAACGCGGACCAGCGTCGGGTGTTCGACCAGCTGATGGCGATGATGACCCTGTTGGAGGGCCACGCCGATCACGTGATGGACGCGGTCGGGCCCGAGGTCATCCCGACGGTCGGATCGATCCGCGCGGCCTTCTCCGAGCGCCGCCGGAAGGGCAAGGGTCCGTGGGACCGGCTCGTCCGCGGCCTGCTCGGCATGGACATGAAACTCAAGCAGTACGTCCAGGGTGCGGCCTTCGTCGACGCGGTGGTCGCCGAGATCGGGATGAGCTCCTTCAACCTGGTGTGGGCCGGTCCGGAGAATCTGCCGACCAGGGCGGAGATCTCCGACCCGTCGGCCTGGGTGCAGCGGGTGGTCGGAACCACGCCCGCGGCCGTCGAACAGGAGCCCGCCGGCCCATGAGCGAGTCCTCGATGCCGACCCTGCGGCGGATCGAGGTCGCGGTCGGCAAATGGCTCGACGAGTACCTGCCCCGGGGCCGCCCGGTCACCGTCGCCTGTTCCGGTGGGGCCGACTCGCTGGCCTTGGCCGCTGCCACATTCGGCGAAGCCGTGCGCCAGGGCCACCCCGTTGCCGCCGCCACCGTCGATCACGGTCTGCAGGCGGGATCGGCCGAGCGGGCCGCCACGACGGCGGGTCTGCTCCGCGACATCGGGTACGAGGACGTGCGGATCCTGCCGGTGACGGTCGGGTCCGACGGAGGTCTCGAGGCCGCGGCCCGGACGGCGCGGTACGCCGCGCTGCACCCCCTGGCCCGGGGCGGGGCGGTGCTGCTCGGGCACACCCTGGACGACCAGGCCGAGACCGTGCTGCTGGGTCTCGGCCGCGGTTCGGGCCCACGGTCGATCTCCGGGATGCGCCCTTTCACCGCCCCGTACGGGCGGCCGCTGCTGGGCATCCGCCGGTCGGAGACCGAACTGGCCTGCGTCGAGGCCGGTCTGCCGGTGTGGCAGGACCCGCACAACACCGACGAGCGTTTCACCCGGGTGCGACTGCGTACCGAGGTGCTGCCGCTGCTGGAGGAGGTGCTGGGCGGTGGGGTGTCGGCGGCCCTGGCGCGCACGGCCGATCAACTGGCCGAGGACGGTGAGGTGCTGGACGGGTTGGCGCGGCAGATCCTCCTGCGGCAGGTCGCCCCGGCGGATCGGGGTACCGGGGTTCGGTTGACCGTGGACGGGCTGGCCGCCGAGCCTGCGGCCCTGCGCCGACGGGTGGTGCGGTTGTGGTTGACCGCCGGTGGGGTGCGGGGGCTGACGGCCGCGCACCTGAACCGGGTGGACCGGCTGCTGACCACCGCCACCGGCGCCGGGGCGGACACGGCCGCGGGGACGGTCCGTCTGCCAGGTCACTTGGATGCCGCGTTGGATGATGGCAGGCTGGTGCTGCGGCCGGTCACCCCTTCTCGGTCGTCCACCGGGAGCTGAACACCCTTCGGCCTCCGGAAGTTTCGACAGCACAGGCACCGAACACCAATTTCGAGTTCTGCTGAATAACCGATGGAGAATCGTGTCCGGAAATCAGTCCTTGACCACCGTCCTGACGAGTTCCGATGTGGTGATCGGCGGTGATCCCGGGGTGAGCCACGGTTACGGGGGCGAGATCGCGGCCACCCTGATCGACGGACCGACCCTGCAGGCGAAGATCCGCGAGCTCGCCGAAGCTGTCGCCGCCGACCACGATTCCGACCGGCCCCCGCTGCTGATCTGTGTGCTCAAGGGTGCGGTGATGTTCGTCACCGACTTCGCCCAGGCGCTGTCGATCCCCTCGGAACTGGAATTCATGGCCGTGTCCTCCTACGGCAGTGCCACCTCGTCCTCCGGTGTGGTGCGGATCCTCAAGGACCTCGACGGCGACATCACCGGCCGCCGGGTCGTCATCGTCGAGGACATCATCGACTCCGGGCTGACCCTGTCCTGGTTGCTGAAGAACCTGCAGACGCGCAATCCCGCCTCGATCGAGGTCGTTGCGCTGCTTCGCAAACCGGAGGCGGTCAAGGTCGAGGTCGATGTTCGTTATGTCGGATTCGACATTCCCAACGAATTCGTCGTCGGTTACGGGCTCGACTATTCCGAGCGCTACCGCGACCTTCCGTTCGTGGGCCTGCTCGACCCGAAAATGTACCGCTGACCCCTCCGCGACCAGTCCCACCGGCAGTCGCGACGGCCGATCTGTTCGTCGTGGGCGAAATCGCCAGGGTGAACGCACCGGAACCAACCGCAGCTCCGGTGCGTTCACCCTGCGGTCGGATCGTGTGCACCGCGCCGATGCCGGAGGTATTCACCGCCTTCGGCGTGGCGTCGTCACGGTAGGCTGAATGGACTGGTCGGGGCCTTCACCCTCGATCGAAAAGCTGCATCTTCAAGGGCCCTCATCGGCCGTCGCATTTTTGAGGTAGGAGGGTCGAGGCCGCTGTGCGGCCGAACGCCGCATGGACCGTAAACGACTTCTTCGCTCTCCACTGGTGTGGATCGCATTCATCGTGCTGATCTTCGTCCTGTACTCCTTCCTGTCCGACGAGACCAGGGGATACTCGCAGAAGAGCACCTCCGTCGCGCTGGCGCAGATCGATCAGGGCAACGTCTCCTCCGCGATCATCGACGACAAGGAGCAGCGGGTCCGCCTCACGCTCAAGGCGCCGATCGACGGCGAGAGCAAGATCTACGCCCAGTACCCGTACGACGCCACAGGGCGGGTCTTCACCGCCGTCGAGGACGCCAAGCTGGCCAACGGTTTCGACACCAAGGTCTCGAGCGACTCCTCGATCTTCAGCCTGTTGATCTACCTGATCCCGATCGCCTTCATCGTCCTGTTCCTGATGTGGATGATGAACAATTCCCAGGGCGGCGGGAACAAGGTCATGTCCTTCGGCAAGTCGAAGGCGAAGTTGCTCAACAAGGACATGCCGGCGACCAAGTTCTCCGACGTGGCCGGTGCCGACGAGGCCGTCGAAGAGCTGTACGAGATCAAGGACTTCCTGCAGAACCCCGCCCGGTACCAGGCCCTCGGGGCCAAGATCCCCAAGGGTGTGCTGCTGTACGGGCCTCCCGGAACCGGCAAGACCCTGCTCGCCCGGGCCGTCGCCGGTGAGGCCGGGGTGCCGTTCTACACGATCTCCGGATCCGACTTCGTCGAGATGTTCGTCGGTGTGGGTGCCTCCCGGGTCCGCGACCTGTTCGAACAGGCCAAGCAGAACGCCCCGGCCATCATCTTCGTCGACGAGATCGACGCTGTCGGTCGGCACCGTGGTGCGGGCATGGGCGGCGGCCACGACGAGCGCGAGCAGACCCTCAACCAGCTGCTCGTCGAGATGGACGGCTTCGAGGCCAAGGGCGGCATCATCCTGATCGCCGCGACCAACCGTCCCGACATCCTCGACCCCGCGCTGCTGCGTCCGGGCCGGTTCGACCGGCAGATCCCCGTGGCCGCGCCGGACCTGCGTGGCCGCCAGGCCGTGCTCGCGGTGCACTCGAAGGGCAAGCCCTTCGCCCCCGACATCGACTTCGTGGCCCTGTCCAAGCGCACCGTCGGCATGTCCGGCGCGGACCTGGCCAATGTGATCAACGAGGCCGCGCTGCTCACCGCCCGGCACAACGGCACCGTCATCACCAACACCGCGTTGGAGGAGTCGGTCGACCGGGTCGTCGGCGGACCGGCCCGCAAGGGGCGGGTGATCTCCGAGAAGGAACGCAAGATCACCGCCTACCACGAGGGTGGACACACCCTCGCCGCCTGGGCGATGGAGGATCTGGAGCCCGTCTACAAGGTGACGATCATGCCGCGTGGCCGTACCGGTGGTCACGCCCTGGTCGTCCCCGAGGACGACAAGGGTCTGATGACCCGTTCGGAGATGATCGCCCGTCTGGTGATGGCCATGGGTGGCCGCGCCGCCGAGGAACTGGTCTTCGCCGAGCCCACCACGGGTGCCTCCAGCGACATCGCGATGGCCACCAAGATCGCCAAGGCCATGGTCACCGAGTACGGCATGAGCTCCAAGCTCGGCGCGGTGAAGTACGGCTCCGGCGACGACGAGCCCTTCCTGGGACGCACCTACGGTCACCAGCAGGACTACTCCCACGAGACCGCCGGCGACATCGACACGGAGGTGCGCGCCCTGATCGAGGCCGCGCACACCGAGGCCTGGGCCGTGCTCTCGGAGAACCGGGACGTCCTGGACGACCTGGCCCGCGAACTGTTGGAGAAGGAGACCCTGGAGCGCAAGGACCTGGTGCGGATCTTCGCCAAGGTCGTCAAGCGCCCCAAGATCACCACCTTCGACGTCTTCGGCACCCGCCTTCCCTCGGATCGCCCGCCGATCAAGACCCCGGGTGAGCTCGCCATCGAGCGCGGCGAACCGTGGCCCCCGCCGGTCACCAGCCTGGACAAGTTCCCCGGATCCCGCCCGGCCGTGCCGGCCGGTGCGGTCCCCGGTGCCGGCTACCCGAACGGACCGGTCCCCAACGGCGCCCTCCCGAACGGTGGCGTGCCGAACGGTGCCGTCCCCCACGGTGCACCCCAGGGCTACCCGGGCGGCGACTACCGACCGACCGGTTACCCGGCCCCGAACCAGGGCGGGTACCCGCAGAACGGCTGGAACCCCGCCCCCGGACCGGACGGCCGACCGCCCGCGCCGGGGTACCAGCAGCCGGACAGCACCACCCCCGGCAGCTACCCGCCGCCGAACTGGACGGGTGGGGTGATCCCCGGACCGCTCGGACCTCTGCCCTCGCAGCCTCGGCACGCCAACCCGGCCGACAGCCCGTGGGGAGCGCCGGAGAACGGCCCGCAGACCGGCGGACTGCCGATCGGCGGACAGCCGAACCAGTCGCAGCCGAACCAGCAGCCGGGTCAGGAGCCGTCGCCCCAGGATCCGACCAACCCGGATGATCCCTGGGCAGCGCCGCGGGAAAACGGCCGGTGACCGCTCGACCAACCGACAGCGATGCCACGTCGCCCCGGAGCCTGACCGATCAGGTCTCCGGGGACGGCGGGCCGGGGGAGGCCTATCCCGCCGGTGTCGACATGCCGCGGGCGAGGGCCGCTGTCCGTGAACTGCTGCTGGCCCTCGGCGAGGACCCGGACCGCTCCGGCCTGCTGGAGACACCGGACCGGGTGGCCCGGGCGTACGCCGAGCAGTTCTCCGGTCTGTACGGCAGCCCGGACTCGGTGCTGGACACCGTGTTCGACGAGGGACATGCCGAGCTGATCCTGGTCAAGGACATCGAGTTCTACTCGACCTGCGAACACCACCTCGTGCCGTTCTTCGGCAAGGCCCACGTGGGTTACATCCCCGGTGCCCAGGGCCGGATCACCGGCCTGTCCAAACTGGCCAGACTCGTCGACGGGTACGCCAAACGTCCGCAGGTCCAGGAACGGCTGACCACCCAGATCGCCGACGCCATGGTGCGCCGGCTCGATCCGGCCGGGACGATCGTGGTCCTGGAGGCCGAGCACCTGTGCATGGCCATGCGAGGGGTTCGCAAACCGGGCGCACGGACCACCACCTCGGCGGTCCGGGGCATCTTCCAGTCCTCGCACCGGACGCGGGCCGAGGCGATGAGTCTGATCGTCGGGCGATGAACCCGGGAACCGCCGGCGACACCCTGAACGGCCTTCCGGCCTTCGGCAGCAGGCCCTGGGTGATGGGCATCCTCAACGTCACCCCCGACTCCTTCTCCGACGGCGGTCGATGGAATTCCACCGACACCGCGGTGGCCCACGGACGCCTGCTGGTCGCCGAGGGCGCCGATCTGGTCGACGTCGGCGGCGAGTCCACCCGGCCCGGTGCCCACCGCGTCACCGTGGCGGACGAACTCGCCCGGGTGGTGCCGGTGATCACGGCGCTCGCGGCCGAGGGCATCCGCTGTTCGGTGGACACCACCCGCGCCGTCGTCGCCGAGGCGGCGGTCCGTGCCGGCGCGGTGATCATCAACGACGTCTCCGGCGGACTGGCCGACCCGGACATGGTGACGGTCGCGGCCGAGACAGGGGTGCCCTGGATCCTGATGCACTGGCGTGGGCACAGCGACCGGATGCAGGACCTCGCCCGCTATGACGACGTCACCGCCGAGGTGACCGCAGAACTGCTCCGGCAGGCGGACCGGGCGGTGACCGCCGGGGTCGATCCGGCCGCGATCGTGCTCGATCCCGGTCTGGGTTTCGCCAAGAACGGCGACCACAACCTGCAGCTGCTGCGCGACCTCCCGCACCTTGCCGATCTCGGTTTCCCCCTCCTGGTGGGTGCCTCGCGCAAACGGTTCATCGGCGAGCTGCTCGCCGATGCCGACGGCACCCCCCGCCCGCCCGCCGGACGAGAGGCGGCCACGGCCGCGCTCTCGGTCCTGGTGGCCCAGCGGGGCGCCTGGGGGGTGCGGGTGCACGAACCACGGCCCAGCCGGGACGCCTTCGCCGCCTGGGAGGCGGTGCGGGAGCGCCCGGCTCCTCCCGACGCCTTCCCGTCCCCGTTACGTCCGGACCCTTCCCGGCAGCACCCCACGACAGGAGTCCGCTGATGGCCGACCGCATCCAGCTCACCGGTCTGACCGTGCGCGGGAACCACGGTGTGTTCGACTTCGAGAAGGAGAACGGTCAGGACTTCGTCGTCGACATCGTCGTGTGGCTCGACCTGTCGGTCGCCGCGCGTACCGACGACGTGACCGACACCCTGCACTACGGGGAGCTGGCCGAGTTCGCCGCCGGTGTGGTCGCCGGGCCCTCCCGCGATCTGATCGAGACCGTCGGGGCCGAGATCGCCGACGGGGTGATGGCCCGCTGGCCGGTGCACGCCGTCGAGGTGACGGTCCACAAACCGGCGGCGCCGATCCCGCTGACCTTCGCCGATGTGGCAGTCGTCATCCGCCGGTCGGCCAAGGCGGTGTCCGCCCGGTCCGCAGGAGCAGCCACGGGCCAGGACGACGGGAGGGCCGGATGAGCCGGGCCGTCCTCTCCCTCGGATCCAACATCGGCGACACCCTCGGTTACCTGGCCGCCGCCGTCGCCTCCTTCGGCGATTCGGTGGTCGCGGTGTCGCCGGTGTACCGGACGCCGCCGTGGGGTGGTGTGGAGCAACAGGACTTCCACAACCTGGTCATGATCGTGGCTGACCCGGCCACCGATGCCGCCGGCTGGCTGCGGCGGAGCCAGGAGGCCGAACAGGCTGCCGAGCGCACCCGGGAGGTCCGCTGGGGCCCACGCACCCTCGACGTCGACGTGATCACGGTCGACGGTGTGGTCAGCGACGATCCCGTGCTCACCCTGCCGCATCCACGGGCGGCCGAGCGCGCCTTCGTGCTGGTGCCGTGGTTGCGGCTGGAACCGACGGCCGTCCTGCCAGGACAGGGGCCCGTTGCCGATCTCCTTGCCGCACTGCCCGCCGAGGACATCGAGGAGGTGCGTGATGTCGTCATCGGATGACAGCCGGATGGGCGTCACCCGGCTTCGTGATCTTGCCGCGGTCGCCGTGGTCGCCGCCGTGTTGGCCTATCTGCTGACCCGGTGGAACTACAACCGGATGCCGGCCCTGCCGCGGCTCGCGGGCCTCACCGCGGCCCTGCTCGGGATCGGCGAGGCCATCGCCGGCACCGCGATCCGGTTGCGTCTGCGGGGCGGTGGCCGGGATCACGGGGGACGCCCTGCGCTCAGGCCCATCCAGCCCTTGGTGGCGGTTCGGGCCCTCATGGTCGGGAAGGCGACGGCGTTGGCCGGCGCGGGTATCGCGGGCCTGTGGGCAGGACTTTTGCTGTACGTGGCCCCCTCGAGTTCCACCGTGGTGGCCGCTGGTGACGACACCCTGACGGCCGTACTGGGCCTGGTGGGTGCCGCGGTGATGATCCTGGGTGCGCTGTGGCTCGAGAACTGTTGCCGCGCACCCGAAAGCCCCGACGATCCGCATGGTCCGGTCGGATGAGCCGCCCGACGGATTCCTGGGTAGCGCACAACAGGGCACCCTGGGACCGGTACCCTCGCCGGTATGGATTTGCCTGAGAACAGCCGCCCGTCCGGGCCGTTCTCGAACGTCACCAGTTGGTTGACCGGGATCAGCGCGGTACTCACGGTCGCCGCCTCGGTCATGGCGATCTTCTCCGATGACGTCCGAGTCGTCCGGCTTGCCGTCATCCTCGGGATCTGGACCTTCGTCTGTCTGTCCTTCGCGGTGCATCACGCCCGCAAGGACGCCAAACTCGCCGAGATGCGGCGCAGCGAGGCCAAACACGTCTACGAGCTGGAACTGCAGCGCGAGGTGAGTGCCCGTCGGGAGCACGAGGTCCGATTCACCGAGCAGATCCGCGCATCCGTCAGCGCCGAGCACAGCAAGGAACTGGCCGAGCTCAGGGAACAGGTCGAACGGCTCAACACCACCCTGGCCGGTCTGATCGACGGCGATCTGCTGTTCGAGCGGCTGACGTTGTCCTCCGAGTCCACCCGCCTGCGCTCGGTCACCGAGGCCACCCGTGGCCGGGTGAGCGCCGGACGTGGTGAGCAGCGCCAGATCCCGGTCGCCGAGCCGTTCGGTCCGCAGCTGCCGGAGGCCTTCGGCCCCCAGCTCCCGGATGCCGCCCCCGCCGCCGCCGAGACCGACCTCGACGAGATCATCGACGCCGAACTGGTCGAGAGCGAGGCGGCCGAGGCCGCCGTGAGCGCCACCGGGGATACGTCCGCGAACCCCACCGCTGCCGCGCCGGTCCCTGCAGCAGGGACGCCCACCCTGGCCCCGAAGCCCACCCCGGCCCCGAAATCGGCCCCGGACCCGACCCCGAAGCCTGTCGCCGAACCCGCGGCCGACCCGAAGGTCGCCGAGCCGGCCGGTCCGCCGCCGGTGTTCGAGCCGATCCTGGCCGGCAACCCGGCCGGCTTCAGCTATCCGGCACCGGCGAAGGGCGGTGCCCGGGCGCAGTCCCGTCGTGCCTCTGAGATCGAGCAGGAAGCCGCGGTGCAGCGGGCAGCCGCCCAGAAGGCCGCTGCTGAACGTGCGGCCGCCGAACGGGCAGCAGCGCAGCGTGCGCTCGCCGAACGAGCAGAGGCCGCCAACCGGGCACAGCTCGCCGCAGCCGAGAAGGCGGTCGCCGATCGGGCGGCGGCGGAGAAGGCCGCTGCGGACAAGCGTGCGGCGGAGAAGGCTGCGGCGGAGAAGGTGGCTGCGCAGAAGGCCGCCGACGAGAAACGCGCGGCGGAGAAGGCTGCCGCGGAGAAGGCTGCTGCGGATCAGGCTGCTGCGGACAAGGCTGCTGCGGATCAGGCTGCGGCTGAGAAGGCTGCGGCGGACAAGGCTGCTGCGGATCAGGCCGCTGCCGAGAAGCGTGCGGCTGAGAAGGCTGCGGCGGAGAAGGCTGCGGCGGACAAGACGGCCGCGGTGAAGGCCGCTGCCGAGAAACTCGCTGCCCAGAGGCGCGCCGCCGCGGACCGGATCGCCGACGAAAAGGCCGCCGCCGAGGGCCGCGACCAGGCCGCGCGGGTGCTGTCGGTCCCGGCCTTCGTGCCACCCCCGTTGCCCGGCTCCCGCCACGCCTCCGCACCCGCGGCAGGTCCGGGTGCCTCCGCCACTGCCGGGGCGACAGAGGAGACCGCGCGGCCACTGGGACGCAAGGGCCGCCGGGCCGATCGTCGTCCCTCCGAGGACCCGGCCCCGGTCTGGTCCGGACCTCCCGCTTTCGTACCGCCCCCGTTGCCGGGTTCGGCACCGCAGACACCTCCCCCGACCGGCCGCCGCGCGCGCCTGGACGAAACCGACAACACCCCCGTCGTCCGCTCCGTACCGGAGGAGATCCCGACGGAGACGAATCCCCCTGCGGAGGCAGCTGCCGGTGGTCATGCCGAGGGCATGTCGGTGGCAGAGCTGCTCGCCTCCTACCGCAACGATTCGGACACCCCGCGGCGTCGCCGTCGTTCCGAGGACTGAGACCCATGGCGACACGCGCGGACGAGACCATCGGCGCAGATGTGCCGGTGCGTCCGGCGGCCACTGTCCTGCTGGTCCGGGACGGCCCCGACGGCCCGGAGGTGTTCCTCCTCGAACGGGTGGCCGCGATGGCCTTCGCCGCAGGGCAGACCGTGTTCCCCGGGGGTGCGGTGGATCCCGGTGACCAGGATTCCGGTCACCCGTCCGTCGGACCGCCCGCCGAGTTCTGGGCCCGCGTGCTCGGGTGTTCGTCGGCCGAGGCCGCAGCCCTGGTGACCGCGGCGATGCGGGAGTTGTACGAGGAGACCGGTGTGCTCCTCACCCTGGACGGGGACCCGGGCTCGATCGACCCGCAGAACCGGCGCGACCTGGACAGCCACCGGATCAGCTGGTCGGAGTTCCTCACGGCCCACGGCCTGACCTCGGACAGCGGTCTGCTCCGCCCCTGGTCCCGTTGGATCACTCCGGCGGGTCGTAGCCGCCGCTACGACACCTACTTCTTCCTTGCGCTTCTCCCGTCCGCGCAGGAGCCGGACGCTCTGACCTCGGAGGCCGTTGACGGTCACTGGTCGACGGCTCGGGCCGCGCTGGCGCGCGCCGACGCGGGCGAGATCGAGTTGATGCGTCCCACCAGGGGCGTGCTGGCCGAGATCGCCGGGTTCACCTCCACCGCGGAGCTGTTCGCCGCAACGGTGGGGGATCGGACCGCCGATCCGCAGGTCCCCGGGAACGGCGAACGATTCCTCGGCCCGCGATGGCCGGTGCGGACCAGCGAACTCACCACGGTGGTCCTGGCACCGAACCCGGGCCCGATGACCTTGGAGGGCACGAACTCCTACCTGATCGGTCGGACCGGGGCGCCGTCCGTGGTCGTGGTCGACCCCGGTCCGCAGGACCAGGTCCATCTGAGGAGCCTGACCGCCCACGGCCGGGTCGAGCTGATCCTGATCACCCATCGACATGTCGACCACACCGCCGGGTCCGCCGAGCTGCACCGGCTCACCGGTGCGCCGGTCCGGGCCTTGGACCCCGAGTACTGCCACGGTGGGCCGCCGCTGCGGGACGGTGAGCGGATCACTGCAGCTGGGATCGACATCGAGGTGATCGCGACCCCTGGCCACAGCTCGGACTCGGTCTGCTTCCGACTGCCCGATGATCGCTCCCTCCGCGCCGCTACCGGGACTCCCGGATCGGGCGTCGTGCTGACCGGGGACACGATCCTGGGCCGTGGAACCACCGTCCTCGCCTTCCCCGACGGGAGTCTGACCGACTACTTCCGGTCCCTGAACACACTGATCGGACTCGGATCCGCCCTGGTGCTGCCCGCCCACGGGCCGACCCTGCCGGACCTTGCGGCCATCGCCTCCGGGTATCTGACTCATCGGCACGAACGTTTGGACCAGGTCCGGGCCGCACTGGCGCAGGAGTCTCTCCCGAGGACCGGCGCCGGCGGCGACCCGGTGGCGGATCTGGTGGACGCCGTCACCGCCGTGGTCTACGCCGCTGTGCCCCAGAACGTGCAGTTCGCAGCGCGTAAGTCCGTCGCCGCCCAGATCGACCATCTGATCCGCACCGGCGAACTCCCCGATCCCGGAGAGAACCCGGCCGCGGCACCCGACCCCCGGAGACCAGGTCCCATGGACGTACCTCGACAGACCGACCCCCACGCCGCCGAGCCGACCCGTTGACCGGCTGGTTCGAGAGGATCCCGCAGACGGCCTGGGACAGCCTCGCCTGCCCGCACTGCGCGCAACCCCTGTCGGTGAGGGACGGCGGTCTGCGCTGTCCGCGCGCCCACCATTTCGATCTGGCCAGGCACGGCTACGTGTCGTTGTTGGGTGGTCGGTCGCGGACCGACACCGCTGACACCGCCGCCATGGTCGCGGCCCGGGCGGCCTTCCTGGCCGCGGAGCTGTACCGGCCGATCGCCGATGCGGTGGCTGCGGCCGTTGCGGCGCAGCGGCCGCGGGTGGTGGCCGAAGTGGGTGCCGGCACCGGGTACTACCTGGCGGCGGCGCTGGCTGCCGTCGAGGCGGCGGACCCGGAAAGGCCGGCCGTCGGGGTGGCCCTGGACGCCTCCAAATTCGCGGCCCGGTCCGCGGCGCGTGCCCACCCGGGTGTGCTGTCGGTGGTGGCCGACGCCTGGGAGGTGCTGCCGTTGGGGGACCGGTCGGTCGACACCGTGCTGAGTGTGTTCGCCCCGCGTCAGGTCGAACAGATCCTGCGCGTGCTGCGGCCGACCGGTGCGCTGGTGGTCGTCACCCCGGAGAGCGGCCATCTGGCGGAGTTGATCGAACCGTTCGGGATGTTGACCGTCGATGACGGGAAGGCCGACCGGTTGGAGCAGGGTCTGGCACCCCACCTGCGGCCGGTGGGCCGGGAGCGGGTGCGGGCAGTGGTCCACCCGACGTCGGCGCAGCTGACGGATCTGGTGATGATGGGCCCGTCCGCCTGGCATGTCGATGAGGCGGCGGTGGCCGGAAAGGCGGCGGCCTGGGGGGAGCGACCGGTGACGATCGACGTGACGGTGTCGACCTTCGTCAAACCGGCGGGCAGGCCGTTGGGCCGGCTCGCAGTACGCCGACCTGGCTAAAAACCTGTTGTTCCCGCGCACGTTGTTGCTCCTCGCGCACCTAATAAGGTGCGCGAGGAGCAACAACGTGCGCGGGAACTCAAAGAAAGATCAGCGGGCGCGACGGCTCAGGCGCTCGGCGTCCAGGATGATGACGCTCTTGCCCTCGAGGCGCAGCCAACCGCGGTGACCGAAATCGGCCAACGCCTTGTTGACGGTCTCGCGGGAGGCACCGACCAGCTGGGCCAGTTCCTCCTGCGTCAGATCATGGGTGACCCGCATCGCGGTGCCCTCCTGCTGACCGAACTGGCGGGCCAGCTGCAGCAGGGCCTTGGCGACCCGGCCGGGCACATCGGTGAAGATCAGATCGGCCAGGGCGTTGTTGGTCCGGCGCAGCCTGCGCGCCAGCACCCGCAGCAACTGCTCGGCGATCTCCGGGCGCTTGCGGATCCAGTCCAGCAGGGCGGCCCGATCCATGGTGGCCAGTCGCACGTCCGTCACCGAGGTGGCGCTGGATGTGCGCGGCCCCGGATCGAACACGCTGAGCTCGCCGAACATGTCCGACGGTCCCATCACGGCCAGCAGGTTCTCACGCCCGTCCGGTGAATGACGCCCCAACTTCACCTTGCCGGACAGGATGACGTAGAGACGGTCACCCAGTTCGCCTTCGGAGAAGATTGCGCTGCCCCGTGGATAGTCCACGGACTCCAATTGGGATCCGAGTGCGAGAGCCGCATCCGGGTCCACTCCTTGGAAGATGCCAGCTTTGGCAAGGGTCTCTTCCACCTGTCCTCCAGACGCGATATGACCACCGTCACACATTTGTGCTCGGTGGTCAGTGTATGTGCTTACAACTGTCAACTGCGACCGACTCACCCGAGTCGTCAACCGCTCAAATACTAACGACAGAACGGACCAGGGCGTCAGTGCGACTGCGGCGCATCGTGCTTGTCGCGGCGCAGCCGACCCGGATTCCGACGGCGACGGAACCGGGCCAGACCCCGTGACCAGCCCTCACGGATGAAGGTGTTCACTTCCTCGGGCCTGGCCTGGTCGAGAAATTCCTCGATCTCGTCCTCGCTCACCGACGCATGACGGAGCCGGTGCTCGACCCTCTCCATGAGAATCGCGAACACCATCAGCAGCAGTGGGAAGAGCAGAACCAGGAAGACGACCATGATGGTCCCATCATCCCCTATCCGCCCGCACTGTTGTAGTCGGCTCGCGCTCACGGTGGCGGCGGATCGGCAGAAAACCGTCCGACCACCGGATGTGGCAACCTGAGACGATGGTGGTTCCACCCGCATCGGATCGGAGGCGACGGAGCTGATGACCCCGCCCCGGGCGACCATGCCGCCGACCTCGACTCAGACAGCCGCGCCGGCCGCCCCGCCGACAACGGCGCCTCCCGCCACCCGTCGCCGGGCGACGGTCCCGACGACCCCGCTGGCCAAGGTACGTCGCGCCCGCCGGATCAACGCCGAGCTGATCCTCGGTTACCCCGACGCGGTCTGCGAGCTGGACTTCACCACCCCGCTGGAGCTCGCGGTGGCGACGATCCTGTCCGCCCAGTGCACGGATGTCCGGGTCAACGCCACCACCCCGGCCCTGTTCGCCCGGTACCGCAACGCCCAGGACTATGCCCAGGCGGACCCGACCGAACTGGAGGAGATGATCCGGCCGACCGGGTTCTTCCGGAACAAGACCGCCTCCCTCATCGGGCTGGGGCAGCAGCTGATCACCCGGTTCGGTGGTGAGGTGCCGGCCACCCTGGAGGAGCTGGTGACCCTGCCCGGCATCGGTCGCAAGACCGCGAACGTAGTGCTGGGCAACGCCTTCGGGGTCCCCGGGATCACGGTGGACACCCATTTGGGTCGGCTGGTCCGGCGGTGGGGGCTGACCACCGAGGAGGATCCGGTCAAGGTCGAGCTGGAGCTGAACGAGCTGCTGCGTCCCGCGGACTGGACGATGTTCTCCCACCGGACCATCTACCACGGTCGCCGGGTCTGCCACGCCCGTAAACCCGCCTGTGGCGCCTGTTACCTCAAGGCGCTGTGCCCCTCGTACCCGCTGGGTCCGGTCGAACCCGGTATCGCCGCCGACCTGGTCAAAGGGGCCGAGCGGGAGCATCTGCTGGAGCTGGCGGGCCTGCGTGCGCCGGGTCCGGTCGAACCTGAAGGGACCCTGAAAGGAGGGGCCACGACGGAACCGGGGTCCGCCGGAGGCGTCCACCCAGTATGAACGCGCAACCCCGCCCGGAGGAAGCACGTGGGCCGGAGCCGGTGACGGCGCCGGTCGACGCGGGGCTTGGCACCCTGCTGCCGGCGGCGGCCTCCGCCCCGGAGTGGATCCAGCCTCTGCTGCACCGGGTCTCGACCGGGCCGCTACCGCTGTGGGTGCCGGCGATGCTGGCCCGACGCGGCCGTCAGGACCGGCCCGGCCACCGGGAGTCCGCCGTGCTGATCCTGCTCGGTGAACAGGACGCGACCCAGGGTCCGGACCTGTTGCTGACCCAACGGGCCGCCACCCTGCGGACCCACGCCGGACAGCCCGCTTTCCCCGGGGGCGCCCTCGATCCGGGGGAGTCGCCGACCATGGCCGCCCTCCGGGAAGGGCACGAGGAGACCGGCCTGGTGCCGGACACCGTCCGCCCGCTCCTGCTGCTGCCGACGCTGAGTCTGCCGGTCTCCAACTACGCGGTGACACCGGTCGTCGCCCACTGGGAGACTCCGGGACCGGTCGGCCCGGTGGACATCGCCGAGACCGCCGCCGTCGCCCGGGTGCCGATCGCCGACCTCGCCGATCCGGACAACCGGCTGAACTTCCGTCATCCCTCGGGCTTCGTCGGTCCGGCCTTCGATGTCGCCGGGATGCGGGTCTGGGGCTTCACCGCCGCGCTGGTGGACATGCTCCTGGAACTCGGCGGCTGGGCGCAGCCCTGGGACCGCGACCGCGTCGTCGAGATGTCGGCCGGCGCGGATCGGACCCGTACCGGCAGTGAGTACGACGTGGCCGAGCCGGGGTCGGTGCGCCGATGACCTTTGTCGATGCGCTCATCATCGTGGTGGTGATCTGGGCGGCCTGGTCCGGTTTCCGTCGTGGTCTGATCGTGGCCCTGTTCTCCCTGGTGGGTCTGGTGGCCGGGGTGCTGCTCGGGGTGAAGCTGGCACCGGTGGTGATGGAGCTGATCAACCGCGGTCCCTTCCAGATCGGGGTGGGGATCGCGGCCCTGGTGGTCTGCGTCGGGGTCGGGGAGTACCTGGGTGCCCGGGTGGGCGGGAGCCTGTCCTCGAAGGTCACCTGGCAGCCGGCGCGGGCGGCCGACCGGGCGGTGGGCATGGTGGGCCAGACCGTCGCGGCGATCGTGCTCTCCTGGATGATCGCCGTACCGCTGGCCTCGACCCCGTTGCCGCAGCTGACCTCGGCGATCCGGAACTCGGTGATCCTGTCCAAGGTCAACGACGTCATGCCGACCCAGGCCGAGGCTTTGTCCACGGGTCTGCGTCAACTCCTGGACGACACCGGATTCCCGGCGATCCTCGACCCGCTGGCGGCCACCCCGCTCACCGAGGTCGCGGCCCCCGACGAGGCCCTGATCTCCAGCCCGGTCGCCCGGGCCGCCCAGAAGTCGGTGCTCAAGGTCCGTTCCTCGGCGAGTTCCTGCAGCAGGATCATGACCGGTTCCTCGTTCGTCATCGGTGCCGAACGGGTGCTGACCAACGCCCACGTGGTGGCCGGCTCCGAGCGGGTGGTGGTGCAGGTGGGGGAGGACACCCTGCCGGCGACGGTGGTCCTCTACGACCCCGAACTCGACGTGGCCGTGCTGGACGTGCCGGGACTGGACCGGCCCACCCTGCCCTTCGACGTCGCCTCGGCGAAAACGGGCACGGATGCGATCGTGCTGGGCTACCCGCTGGACGGACCGTACACAGTGAGCCCCGGTCGGGTGCGGTCGGAGTTCGATTTGCGTGGGCCGGACATCTACGACTCCGGCAAGGTGGTGCGCGAGGTCTACATCCTGCGGGCGCTGGTGCGGCCGGGGAACTCCGGCGGGCCGGTCCTGGACGACGACGGGGAGGTGATCGGTGTCGTCTTCGGTTCGGCCATCGACGACCCGGACACCGGCTTCGCGTTGACCGCCGACCAGGTGCAGGCGAGTGTGAAAACGGGTCTCAAGGCGACGGACGAGGTCGCGACCGGGGCCTGCACCGCCGGCTGAAAATCCCCCGCGAGTGGACTCCCACCCCCCACTTTGTGGGGTGTGGACGTCCGGTCGCGGGTCGGTCAGAGCACCTTGCTGCGCAGGAAACTGTCGATCGCGTCGGTGACGGCCAGCGGTTGCTCCTCGGCCGGGTAGTGCCCGCTGCCGGTGATGACCCGCTGCCGGTAGTCACCGACACAGTGTTCGGCGGCCTCGCTGAGCATCTCCACCGGGATCACCGGGTCCCCGTCGGCTCCGAGGTTGAGCACCGGCACGGTCACCGGCTGGGCCGTCAGCGCCTCGCGGTGCCGCACCCCGTCCGCCTGCCAGGGGGAGCGGGCGACCCACCGCAGATGTTCCAGCGCGGCAGGTGCGGCCCCGGGGATGCAGATGGCCTGGCGCATCCGGACCATGGCCGCCTCGAAATCGGCGGTCGCCGTCCAGGCGGGTCCGCCGTCACGGCGGAAGATCCGCTCCAGCTCCGCGCCGCCCGCGGCCACCAGCCGACGTTCCGGCCAGAACGGCCACTGGGCCCAGGACAGCAGGTTCTGGTAGCCGCCGGTGTAGACGCTCTTGCGGATCTTGGTCAGGGTCATCGGGTGCGCGGAGGCCACCGCGACCACCGCACTGACCTGCTCCGGATGCAGCACCGCGGTGTTGTAGGCGGCGAGACCGCCGAACCCGGTGCCGATGACGACGGCCTCGCGGTCGCCGAGACCACGGACCAGCGCGGCGATGTCGTCGGCCAGGACGAAGGCGTCGTAGCCGTTCGGGGGTTTGTCGGTGTCCCCGTACCCACGGAGGTCGGGGGCGACCACCCGGAAGCCGGCCTCGGCCAGCCCGGTGATCTGATGACGCCAGGACCACCAGAACTGACCGAACCCGTGCAACAGCAGGACCAGCGGGCCGGTGCCGGCCTCGGCGATGTGGAACCGGATGCCGTTGGCACTGACGTCACGATGGGTCCACGGTCCGTCGTAACGGACCGTGGAGGGGTCGGGACTGATCGAGCTCGGCATCGGCTTCGGCCGGCGGGTGCCGGTCGGAAGTCTCTCAGACGTCGGAATGGGTGGCGGCCTGACGGAGCGCCTCCGCCGATTCCTTCAGCGTGGAGATGGTCTTCTCCGGCTTCTTGATCTTCTTGATCTTCCGGATGCCCAGGAACACCAGGGCACCGATCAGCAGCAGCATCAGGCCGATGGTGATCAGGAAGGAGGCCCACCGGGGCAGCCAGATGTCGAGGATCTCGCTGAAGACGAACGGGGCGAAGAAGAGCAGGAAGATGCCGATGAAGGCGGCGGCGATGAAGAAGACGCCACCGGTCAGGGCCTGTTTGGCCGAGGCGGTGATCTCCAGCTTGGCCAGCTCGATCTCGGCCCGCACGAGGGTGGAGAGGTGGGTCGTCGCGTCCTTGACCAGGGTGCCGATCGACGCCGCCGGGTCGACATCGACCTCGGGGGTGAGCGCGATGGACGGAACTCCGGTGGTGGAACGGTACGAGGTTGGTCCTGGGTTGGCCCCTGGGATCGACACAGCCCTCTCCTGACGTTTGGCTTACCTGGTGCTGCGGACGGCGATCCGATCCCCACCCGGAACCATCACGAAGGGTGAGGGGCAACGGGACGAACGGGTCTCGAACTTGGTTCATCGTGCCATGCCGGGACGCCTCGTTCGATTCGGCGCTCCCCGGCGTGAGTGATTCAACTCTGCCCAGGACGGGCCGTCCCCATGCCAGGGAGGGGTCGGTCGCCTGGCCCGGGGCGTGCCCGGTGCCCGCTACTCGCCGGTGGTGCCGTCGATGGCCTCGCGGATCAGGTCGGCGTGACCGTTGTGCCGGGCGTACTCCTCGATCATGTGGGTGTAGACCCACCGGAGGGAGAAGGTCCGGCCGCGTTCGTCGGTGTGCTCGTGGTCCAGACCGAGGGTGGCGACCCCGGAATCGGACAAGGCCCACTCGGCGCGGAAGGCCGCCACATCGGCCGGGATGTCCGCCGTGGCAACGTCATCGAACTCACCGTCCGGGTTGTCGGGGCCGTAGTAGCGCGGACTCCAGCGGAGGGCGAAATCGCCGAACCAACCGTTCTCCACGTCCGTCATGTGACGGACCAACCCGATCAGGGTCAGGTTCGTCGTGGGGATGGCGGCGGTGCGCAGCTGCTCCTCGGTGAGCCCGGCACATCGGTTCCACAGGGTGGCCCGGTGGTAGTCGAGCCACGCCTGCAACATGGTCCGCTCGTCCGCGGCGATCGGCGGTTCCGGTCGGTCGACGGCCGTGATGGGGATCTCGCTCACATTCTCTCCTTCATCTCGTGTCCTTCGACCGCCCGGAACCGGTCCGCGGGGCTGCTATTTCTTACCCAGCCCCGCGTTGATCAGACCCATGACGGCGGAGTCCTGCAGGGTGGTGACATCGCCGAGGTCGCGGCCCTCGGCCAGATCGCGCAGGAGCCGGCGCATGATCTTCCCGGAACGGGTCTTCGGCAGCTCGGGGACGACCATCACCGAACGTGGTTTGGCGATCGGCCCGATCTGCTTGGCCACGTGGTTGCGCAGCTCGGCGATCAGCTCCTGCTCGTCGCCGGTGATGCCGCCGCGCAGGATCACGAAGGCCACGATGCCCTGGCCGGTCATCTCGTCGGCGGCCCCGACCACGGCCGCCTCGGCCACGGACGGGTGGGAGACCAGCGCCGATTCGACCTCGGTGGTCGAGATCCGGTGGCCGGACACGTTCATCACGTCGTCGACCCGGCCCAGCACCCAGACGGCACCGTCGTCGTCGAACTTCGCGCCGTCACCGGCGAAGTAGTAGCCCTGCTCGGCGAACCGGGACCAGTAGGTGTCGCGGAAACGCTCGTCGTCACCCCAGATGGTCCGCAGCATGGACGGCCACGGCTTGTCGATGACGAGGTATCCGCCCTGACCGTCGCCGACCGGGACCCCGTCGTCGTTGACGATCTTGACCCCGATGCCGGGCAGGCCCCGCATGGCCGAGCCTGGTTTGGTGGCGGTGACCCCGGGCAGCGGGGAGATCATGATCGCCCCGGTCTCGGTCTGCCACCAGGTGTCGACGATCGGGCAGCGGTCCTTGCCTATGGTCGAGCGGTACCACATCCACGCTTCCGGGTTGATCGGTTCGCCGACCGACCCGAGCAGGCGCAGGGACTCCAACGAGTACTTCGCCGGGATCTCCGCGCCCCACTTCATGAAGGTTCGGATCAGCGTCGGGGCGGTGTAGTAGATGCTGACCTGGTACTTGTCGATGATCTCCCAGTGCCGGCCCTCGTGCGGGGTGTTCGGAGTGCCCTCGTAGATCACCTGGGTGGCGCCGTTGGCCAGCGGTCCGTAGACGATGTAGGAGTGGCCGGTCACCCAGCCGATGTCGGCGGTGCACCAGAAGACGTCGGTCTCCGGCTTCAGGTCGAACACCACGTTGTGGGTGTAGGCGGCCTGGGTCAGGTAGCCGCCCGAGGTGTGCAGGATGCCCTTCGGCTTCCCCGTCGTGCCGGAGGTGTAGAGCAGGAAGAGCGGGTGCTCGGCCTCGAAGGCCACCGGGGTGTGCTCGGTCGACTGGGTGCCGACCGTCTCCTCCCACCAGTGGTCCTTGGCGGTCCAGGTGATGTCGATCCCGGTTCGTTTGACCACCAGTACGTTCTCGACGGTCGAGTCCTCCCCGGCCACGGCCTCGTCGACGGCGTCCTTCAGGCTCACCGCGCTGCCCCGGCGGTACTGCCCGTCCGCGGTGATGACGAGCTTGGCCTCGGCATCGGCGACCCGCGACCGGATGGCCTCGGCGGAGAACCCGCCGAAGATGACGGTGTGGGTGACCCCGAGCCTGGCGCAGGCCAGCATGGAGACCACGGCCTCGGGGATCATCGGCAGGTAGATCGCGGCCCGGTCCCCGGCCACCAGCCCGAGGGCGGTGATCGCGTTGGCTGCTTGGCTCACCCGGCCCTGCAGATCGGCGTAGGTGATGGTCTGGGAATCGCCGGGCTCGCCCTCCCAGTGGATGGCGACCTTGTCGCCGTTCCCGGCCTCCACATGACGGTCCACGCAGTTGTAGGCGACGTTCAGCGAACCGTCGGCGAACCATCGGGCGTGCGGCGCATCGGACCAGTCGAGCACCTCGGTGAAGGGGGTGGACCAGCTCAGCCGCTGCGCCTGCTCGGCCCAGAAGGCCTCCGGATCGGCCTCGGCCCGCGCGTAGGCCTCCTCGCCGAGGTTGGCCTGGGCGGCGAACTCGGCGCTCGGGGCGAATGTCCGGTCTTCGGCCAGCAAATTGTCGAGCGCGTTGTGAGAATCGGTCACGGGGGAATCGGCCTTTCTGACGACTGCGGTGTCGTGGTCTTTCGGTGCGCGGCGGATTCAACTGCCTTCGCCGGTGCTGAACAAACTATCGCTGTACCGGGCCCGGCCACGCAGCAGGCCCCGGAAAATCGCATCCTCCGTACCCTCCATTCTGCTCCTGCCAGTTTCTGCGGAAATAGGGAAATGTGCCGTGGTCAAGGCACAGTGATTGTGTGAGCAACACATCCGCCTGGCCTGACCTGACGAGATTGACCGGGGTGTCCGAAGCGGTCGAGGAAGCACGGTCGGCAATCGCCGAGTTACGCCGGCATCCGGCGAATCGACGGGGCTGGCCGAAGTCCGCTGCCGCGGCCGGTGTGCGCGCGGCGCGGGCCTCGGCGGCGCTCGACGGCGGGTCCCAGATCCTGGATCGGGATGCCGAGGCGATCACCGACCCCGTCCTCGCCGGATCGATGCGGTGCCACGCCGCTGTCGTCAGCCTCGCACCGGTGTGGGAACGGGCGCCGCTGCAGGCCCTCGCACGGCTGCACACCCTTGCGGCCGCCGATCTGGAACACGAGTCGGCCCTGGGGCGACCGCGAGGTTCGGGGATCGGCCCGGATCCCCTCCCGGGCACCGGCTCGGGTTCGGACCCGGGTCCTGTTCCGGCGGCCGACGACCGCATCGCGGGGCGGCTCGCAGCCCTGGCGACACTGGTCACGCATGCTCCGTGGCCCGCCCCTGTGATCACCGCCATAGTTCACGCCGAAGTGTTGACCTTGCAGCCATTCCGTTCGGCCAATGGGGTTATCGCCCGTGCGGCCGCCCGTCTGACCATGATCTCCTCGGGCCTGGATTCGCAGAGCCTGTCGGTCCCCGAGGTGGGTCATCTGCGCCGGGAGAAGCGTTACCGCGAGTGTGCAATCGGTTACGCCACAGGAGATCCGGCCGCCGTGGCGGAGTGGATCGTCCATGTCTGCGATGCCTTGGCGGCAGGAGCGCGGGAGGGGCGGTCCATCGCCGATGCGATCGGGGCAGAAGGGTGACCGGGTGGACCGGTGCGGCTGCTTGCCAACGGCGGAAATATGAAAGGCGGTGTCCCACAAGGATGTGGGACACCGCCTGCGCAGGCTGAGCGGCTACCAGGCTTCACCACTGTCCGTCCTGCAAGCGGGTGCGACGCTTTTCGTCGCAAGCCCTGAACGGCTTACCTCTCGCGGTTGTTGCGGTGAGTGGGTACCGGGGGTCGGCGCACGAAGTCCGCTCGGGGGTGGACGGTGTTTCTCTCCCACGCCGTCCCTGGCCAGTCACGAAGTTCGATAACTCCTTCCTACGCCCGCCGGGGCGGGCGGGCAATAGCCAGCCACACCTTCGTGTCAGGGGAACCGATTCAGACCGTTCGGGTGTGCGTCTGAATGGGGGGTGGTCTTGGTCGGGATCTCCTTTTCGGTGGATTCCCCAGCGGTAGTGCTGGCGGTCAGGCGCAGGTCCGGCTACAGTTGACATCGGCCGGCATTCACCCCCCCCGAATCCGGCCGCCCGTCCGGTTCACCCCCCTGAACCGTGACCCGCGGCCCCCGCCTACCCCCCCCTGGCGGGGGCCGCCCTTAACTTCAGCACCACGATGGCCCACCGGATCCGGTGGGCCATTGTTGTTTCTCCGGGCCTTTTCCTTCCTCGCCGTTTCCCGATGTCCCGCGACAGGTCGATGGTCCCCCGGGGAGTCGGCGCGGTGCCGTCGCCCTTTCCCGGGTCGGGCAGCCACGGTTGATGTCGATCAGCTGAAATCTGGGGACCACCCCCGATCGACACCCACAGTCATCCGTGTCCCCGGTGGTGGTGGTCCGCGGGCACGGCTCACCCATTGGCGAATTCTGCCCCGGGAGAGGTGATATTCCTGCACACACAGTGACGGTCGCGGTGCACCCGATCGGACTTGTCCACACCCTGGAATTCCTTACACATCGACCCGATCCGGCCTTCCGCGCACCGAGGCGTCGCGGCACGCTGCGGGAGAGGCTCCCCTCCGGGGCCGCGGGAGGGGAAACCATGGACACCAGGCCGCTGATCGTCACCGATGACGAGGAACTGTTGGAGGAACTGCTGCACCTCGGTGCGGCCGCCGGGGTCGACCTGGTTCGAGCCCGCCATCCGGACAACCGGGCCCAGTGGCGTACCGCCCGGG
The DNA here is from genome assembly GCA_003576535.1 of Nakamurella silvestris. Classification (GTDB taxonomy): domain Bacteria; phylum Actinomycetota; class Actinomycetes; order Mycobacteriales; family Nakamurellaceae; genus Nakamurella; species Nakamurella silvestris. Next base: position 158,522 of record QXCQ01000018.1, read on the forward strand.
TGATCGTCATCGATGCGGCAGCGGCCGGGGCGGCGGTGCGGGCCGACTGGCCCCGGCGGGCCGGGGTCTTCGCCGTCATGCTCGTCGAACCCGATCCACTCGTGTGGGAACACTGCGCCCGGCTGGGGGTGGAGGACACCCTCCGGCTGCCGGCCGACGAGGCCTTGTTGGTGGAGATCCTCGCCGACGCCGAGGACACGGCTGCCGACGGCGGCCGTTCGGTCGCCGTGCTCGGTGCCCGTGGCGGGGCCGGGGCCTCCGTGCTGGCTGCGGCTCTGTCCGTGACGGCGGCCCGGGCGGGCGCGCCGGTGATCCTGGCCGATTGCGACCCGTGGGGCACGGGACAGGAGGTGCTCCTCGGGGTCGAGTCCCTCTCGGGGCTGCGCTGGCCGGACCTGCTCGCCTCCACCGGTCGGGTCGCCACCGATGCCCTGCACCGGTCGTTGCCGTCGGTGCCCCGGGTCCGCCTGACGTCACGGGACAGGGACGGGGCAGGCACCGGGGGCCCGGATGCCGGAGCCCGGGGTCGACCGATGCCGGGCGCGGGCGGTCTGGGGAGGCTGTCGGTGCTGGCGCAGGACCGCGCCCGTCCGGGGCCCGTCCCCGCCGGTGTGGTCGACGTGGTCATCACCTCGTGCCGTCGTGCCGGTGAACTCGTGGTCCTCGATCTGCCACGTGCACCCTCGGAGGCGGGGGACCGTGCCGTGGAGCTGGCCGATCTGGTGGTCCTGGTCGCCTCGGCGGATGTCGGGTCCTGCTCGGCCGCACGCGGTGTTCTCGATCGGCTTCGCCCGTGGGGTGTGCCGCTCGGGCTGGTGGTGCGTGGTCCTTCCCCAGGTGGGCTCGGGGCCGACGACGTGGCGAGGGCGTTGGATCTTCCGCTGTTGAGTTCGATGCGACCGCAACCGGGGCTGGCTCGTGATCTCGAACTCGGGGTGCCGCCCGGTCTGCGCGGGACCGGTCCGTTGGCATCGGCCGCGAAGGAGGTCCTGGCCCGGTTACCGCGGGCACAGGACCGATCGCGGGGGCGGGTGCGTTGAACGGCGACCATCCGGCGGCGCTGCCGGCCGACCTGCTCGGACGGGTCCGGCAGCGGCTCGCCGGCGAGGGGGCCGGGGTCAGCTCGGCGACCGTCGCCCGCGCGGTTCGCGCCGAGGCCGGTCTGCTGGTCAGCGACGCGCAGATGCTCGACCTGATTCGCGCCTTCCACTGCGAACTGGTCGGAACCGGACCGTTGGCTGCGCTGCTCGCCGATCCGGACACCACCGATGTGATCGTCAACGGACCCGATGACGTCCGCGTCGACCGGGGGCGTGGCTGGGAATCGACGGAGGTACGGTTCGCCGACGACGAGGCGGTGACACGTCTGGCCCGCAGGTTGGCGGTGGCGGCCGGGCGGCGGCTCGACGACGCCCAGCCCTTCGTGGACGCGGATCTGCCCGACGGCTCCCGGTTGCACGCCGTGTTGGCTCCACCGGCCGCATCGGGCACCTGCCTGTCGATCCGGACCCTCCGGCCGAGCAGGCACGGGATGGACTCACTGGCCGCCGGGGGGACCTTTCCCGGTCTGGTGCGGCCGGTGCTGGAGGCGATCATCCTGGCCCGCTGCCCGTTCCTGATCAGCGGGGGTACCGGCACCGGCAAAACAACCCTGCTGGGGGCGATGCTCGGGGCCGTGCCACCGACGGAGCGGATCGTGACCGTCGAGGACTCGGCCGAGCTCCGTCCGGAGCATCCGCACGTGGTTCGGCTCGTGGCGCGCACGGACAACGTCGAAGGTGCCGGTCGGATCGAACTGCGGGAACTGGTCCGGCAGGCGCTGCGGATGCGGCCGGACCGGCTGGTCGTGGGGGAGGTGCGGGGCGCAGAGATCATTGATCTGCTGTCGGCGTTGAACACCGGTCACGAGGGTGGGGCCGGGACGGTCCACGCCAATGCCGTGATGGAGGTACCGGCCCGGATGGAGGCCCTCGGTTCCCTCGGCGGGCTGGACCGGTACGCCCTGCACGCCCAGTTGGCCGGCGCATTGAGGGTGGTCGTCCATCTGCGCCGGGGTGGTGGTCCGGCTCGGGGTGCGGCGGGCCGGGTCCGGGCTGCCGGGGAGGCGGGGCGGACCGTGGCCGGGGTCGGGGTGTTGACGATGGGCAGTCGTGGACTGATGGTTCCGGCGACCGCGATCGACGATGCCGGGCGACCGACCGAACACGCCGGTCTGCTGGCCGGAATCCTGCGCGAGCGTGGGGTGGCGGTGCCGTGGTGACGGCCCTGGCACTGGGCTTGGTGGCGCCGGCCCTGATGATCTGGCCGGAAGGGGTGGGCAGCAGGGCTCCGGCCGGGAGGAAGCCGGGCCGGGCCGGTGGGGTGCGCAAATCCCGCCTCGGCCGGGTGACGGTCCCGGTGGCTGGTTGTCTCCTCCTGTCGGTGGTGGTGGTTGCCGGGGTGGGCTGGGCAGCACCGTGGCTGGGGCTCGCCGGCGGTCTGGCCGCTGCGACGGTGGCAGTGTTGGGACGTGGCGCGGTCCGGCGGCGGAACCGGATGCGGTGTTGTGCCCAGATCGCCTCCGGCGTCGAGGTTCTCGGCCGTGAACTGCGGGCCGGTGCCGCGATCTCGGTGGCCCTGGCTGCGGCGAAGGAACAGTCGGGGGAGGCCGGCAGTGCGGCTCTGATGGTGATGGAGCGGGACGGCGGGTCGGGCCGGCCGTCTGCGGAACTGCCTGTCGACGTAAAGCTTTCGCAGGATCCGGTGGTGGGACAGGCGGTCCGGCGGTTGCGCGCGGCCTGGCTGCTGAGCAACCACCACGGTGTCCCACTGGCGGGCCTGGTGGAGGTCCTCGGGTCGGATCTGACGGCCGCGGTCGCCGGGGAGACGAAGCGGCAGGCCCTGGTGGCAGGGCCGCGTCTGTCGGGCTACCTGCTGTCCGGTCTGCCGCAGGCCGGGCTGATCCTCGGTACGGGGATCGGGGCACGGCCCCTCCACGTCCTCCTCGCCACCGGGGCCGGGCACGGGCTGCTGCTTGCCGGAGTGGTGCTGGACTGCGCGGGACTGCTGTGGACCGCGCGGATCTCGCGGTGAACGGGTCCGCCGGGCCGGGTGCCGGGACGGCGTTCTGGCTGCTCGCGGCTGCCTGCTGGGTGTTCCCGGCAGGCAGGGGCGCATCTCGTGACCGACCCAGACCTGCTGGGGTGAAACAGCTTCCGGAATCCTGGCGGCGCGGGCTGCTGGTTCTCCTCGGCGGCGCCGCAGTGGTGGTCGTGGTGGTACCGGGCCTGATCCTGCCCGGTCTGTTCGTGGCCGCCGCCGTCGGACTGGTGGTGGCGCGGCGTCCGATCCGGCCGTCGGCGGCCGAACGGGCGGCGGCGCGGGAGGAGGTGATCGGCTACTGCACGCTGCTGGCGGGCTGCCTGGAGAGCGGGATGCCCACGGCCACCGGCATGGTCGCGGTCGGCCGGGCACTGTGGGAGGGCGGGGCGTCCCCTGCGGTGTCCCGGGTTCGGGATCTGCTCGACGCGGTTGCTGCCCTTTCCGCGTTGGGGGCCCCGCCCGAGATCGCCTGGGAGAGCACCGCCGGTCATCCCGAGCTGATCGGGCTCGCCGCGGCGGCAGGGCGCTCGGAGATCGCCGGCACCGCCCTCGCCCGGGCGGTGCACGACCATGCGGTTCGGTTGAGATCCACAGCCCAGGCCGAGGTCGAGTCCCGCAGCGGGCGGATCGCCGTCCTGGTGGCAGCACCGTTGGGGCTGTGCTTCCTGCCCGCCTTCCTCTGTCTGGGGCTGGCCCCGGTGGTGCTCGGACTGCTGGCCGGCCTGCGGCTTCACTGAACGTCGAGATCGGTTCCCGCGCACCGTTCATGGATCGGCGCACCCTGCACGGTGCGCCGATCCCGCTACGGTGCGCGGGAACGGGTCCTACCTGCTGGTCAGATCCGGATCGGGCGAGACCACCTGGTCGGCGGTGCGTGTCACCGTGCCGGTCGGGCGGGTGCCGCCCGGTCGGCGGAGGGCACCGGCCAGGGCCGAGGCCGCCGCGCAGAAGACCAGCGGGATCAGCAGCGCCTCGGTGATGGAGGTCAGCTCGGACACCCAACCGACGACGGCCGGGCCGGCCAGCAGTCCGAGGTACCCCATCCCGACCACCCGGGAGATGTTCACACCCTGGGTGCCGTCGGGCAGATTGCCGGCGGCGGTGAAGATCTGCGGTACACAACCGGACAGGCCGATACCGAGCAGACCCCAGCCGAGCAGGTTCAGGGCGAGCACCGGTGCCAGGACCACCAGGAGCAGACCGAGGGCACCGGTCAAGGCTCCGAAGCGGACGACCCGGACCGGGCCGATCGCGGTGACGACGCGGTCGGCGACCAGACGGCCGATCGTCATGGTCACGGAGAAGGCGGCGAAGCCGTAACCCGCGCTCGCCGGCGAGGCGTCGAGGTGCTGTCGGATCTGCAGGGCGCTCCAGTCGTTGGCGGCACCCTCGGCGAGCATCAGCAGGAACGCGATCGCGCCGAGCATCCAGATCGACCGGGTCATCCGGTTCCTGGTGGGAGCTGCGGTTTCCGCGCCGTCGACCTGGACCGGGGTGTGGGGGATCAGGAACGGGGTCAGCACGGCCAGGCCCGCCAGGGCGATCAACGCGGGGATCGTCAGCGCCCAGACGAGCGGCAGGTGGACGGCGATGAGCGCCGAGCCGAGCACGGCGCCGGCCGCGCCGCCGAGGGAGAAGAAGGCGTGGAAGGAGGACATGATCGGGCGGCCGTAGGCCCGCTCGACCTCCACGGCCTGGGAGTTCATCCCGACGTCGATCATGCCGTGGCCGAGGCCGAAGACGAACAGGGCAACACCCAGGGTGGGGGCATTGGTGGCCAGAGCCGGGAGCACCACCGCGGCGCAGGAGAGGATCCCGCCGGCGATGGTGACGGACTTGCCGCCGAAACGGTCGGTCAGCGGTCCGCTGACCTGCATCCCGATGAAGGCACCCAGACCGATGAACAGCAGCAGGGTGCCCAGGGTGCCGTGGCTGATGCCCGTACGGGCCTCGACGGACGGGATGTTGACCACCCAGGTCGCCAGGACGAAGCCGGCGATGGCGAAGGCACTGACAACGGCGACCCTGGCGGATTTCAGGGAACGGGCCGCGGTCGGGTTGTGGGTGGGGGCGCTCATACCGTGATCACATCGATCTCGTTGTCGGAGAAGAACTGTTGTTCCTCCGGGGTAGGCTGGTGGTCGGTGACGAGGACGTCGAAGATCCTCAGCTCGTCGATGAGCGCGAAGGTGGTGATCTCCCATTTGGAGTCGTCGCACAACACGATCTTGCGCTGGGCGTGCCGGATGGCGACGTTCTTGATGGAGGCATCACTCAGGTCGTAGGCGGTGACCCCGTTGGTCAGGGAGATGCCGCAGCAGGAGATGAGGGCGGTGTCGAACCGGAGTCGCGCGAGGTTGGACTCGGCCATCGGTCCCACGTAGGAAAGTTCGGCCGGTCGCAGGTCCCCGCCGGGGGAGGTCATGGTGACGGTGGTGGATCTGGCCAGGATCTCCATGGCGGGCAAGGACATCGGCACCACCCGCAGGTGCAGGGGCACAAGCTGTCGGGCGACCTCGACACAGGTGGTCCCGCTGTCCAGGGCGACGGTCTCGCCGGGGGTCAGCAGGGCGGCTGCGGCGACCGCGATGTTCGTCTTGGCGTTGCCGTTCTCGGTGGCCCGGCGGATGAAGGCCGGTTCGCGGCCGCGCAGGGACAGGCGGACGGCACCGCCGTGGGTGCGGCGCAGGAGGCCGGCCCGGTCCATCTCGACGAGATCGCGGCGGATGGTGGCCTCGGAGGCACCGAGCTCGCGGGCGAGGTCGGCGACGGTGGCGGAACCGGTGGTGTCGACCTTCTCGGCGATCACCTGGTGCCGTTCGTTGGTGCTCATGGCACTGACGGTATCGCGCCGTGCGCGAATGCGCAATCAGTATGACTGATCAGTCATCGGGGGTCGGGTGGCGCGGGCGGCCAGGGGGATCGCCAGGGCCATCAGTGCCGCGCACCCGACATAGGTCCAGGGGAAACCGGGACCGGCGGCGGCGACCACCCCGATCAGCAGGGCTCCGATACCGGTGCCCGCATCGAAGGAGGCGTTCCAGACCGAGCTCGCGGTGGCCTGGCGGTCCGGGCCGGCGCGGTGGAAGGCCACCAACAGACTGACGTTCTGGACCGCGCCGTAGCCGAGGCCGAGGACGGTGACACCGACCAGGATCGTGACGGCGGTGGTGTGGACGATGCCGATCCCCAGGACGGTCATTCCCAGGGCGGCGACGGCCAGGCCGGCCGGCAGCAGCCAGGTGCGTCCGGGGCGGTCGGACAGGATGCCGGATCGCCAGCGGCTGACCGCCGCGGTGAGTCCGAAGACGAGCAGGGCCGTGGTGGCGAGCCAGCCGTCCGGGGCGATGATCGGCAGGAAGGTCAGTACCCCGGCTCCGGCGATGGTGACGGTGAGCAGGACCAGGGTGACGCCGCTGAGGGATTTCAGGGTGGGGACCAGAGCGCGGGTCGGTGGTGCGGTGGTGCGGGTTTCTGCGCGGGTGCCGGGCCGGGTACTGGGTTCCGTTCCGCCTCCGGTGCCGGTGCCGGTGCCGGTTCTGGTCCCGGTTCTGGTTCCGGCGAATCGGGGGACCAGCGGCAGGGCCAGCAGCGGGGCGGCGGCGAGGACCGCGACCCAGCCGAAATTGTCGGCGCTGGTCAGGGCCACTCCGATGGGCACCCCGATGAGGTTGGGGACGGCAATGGCCAGCCCGTAGATGCCGATGACCTCGCCGCGTCGTTCCGGGCCGACCATGGCGGAGGCAGTCAGCGGCATCAGGACGGTGATGACGGCGAAGCCGGTGCCGCGGATGGCCGAGACGACGAGCAACCACCAGAGGTCGTGGCTGAGCAGGTAGAGCGGGGCCGCACCGCCGAGGGTGATCAGGCCGCCGGCGAGGACCGGGGCGAGCCCGAACCGGCGGGCGAGCCACGGGACCAGGATCTGGGTGGCGACGGTGGCGGCCAGCATGACGGTGGTGACCAGCCCGGCGGTGCCCTCGGCCGCGCCGCCCGAGAGTGCCCACAGCGGGAGGGAACTCAGGGTGAGGAAGAAGCTGCTGAAGGCGAGGGTGCCGACCAGGACTAGTCGCCGGACGTCGGGGTTGGACCACAGGTTGGGCCGGTGGGGCGCGGGAGTGTTCACGTGCTGCTCTCGTGTGCCGGTTCCCGGGCAGGCCCGCTGGGCGGGGTATCCAGGATGTGGTGCTCCCGGCAGCGTAGCCGTGGACGCATCGCTTCTGGCATCCGGTGCTCGAAATTCGAGCACCGGATGCCAGAAACGTGACCTTCAGCGCCGGGTCTCGTACCTGCTCATGAGGACACCGTCGGGGAAGGCCCGGGTCTCGATCAGGTTCAGGTTCACCCAGTTGTCCAGGGCGGTGAAGAACGGTGTGCCACCGCCGATCAGGGTGGGGTGGGTGACGATCGTGTACTCGTCGATCAGGCCGGCGCGCATGGCTGCAGCGGCGAGGGTGGGGCCGGCGATGTCCATGGGTCCGCCGTCCTCGGCCTTGAGGTCGGCGATCTCGGTGACGGCATCGCCGGTCACGAGGCGGGCGTTCCAGTCGACCGAACGGGGTGTCGAGGAGAACACGACCTTCGGCATGGCCCGCCACCGCTGGGCGTACTCGATGTGGGCCGGTGTTGCGTCAGGGGCCTGATCCGCGGTCGGCCAATGCGCACTCATGTCCTCCCACAGTTTTCGCCCGTACAGCGCCAGACCCGTTGCCGCCACCCGGTCGGACCACCACTGGAACAACTCATCGCTCGGCATGCTCCAGCCGAGGTCGCCGCCGGGCGCAGAGGTGTAGCCGTCCAGGCTCAGGTTCATTCCGATGGTCAGTTTCCGCATGACGTTCGCCTCTCGTGAGTGGGGGGTTCGATGGGTAGACCGATCCTGCGCCAAGAACTCATCGGCCGGGCCCGCGGCGTCAACGTTTTTGACATCTGGTGCTCGGATTTCGAGCACCGGATGCCAGAAATCGCCGTCGTGGAGTTGTCCACAGGGTCGGAATCGGTCCACATCGGCGTCGAGGCAGTGGTTTTCGGGGCGCGGTCGTTCCAGGCTTGGTGGGTCGGCAGGGTGTCGGCCTGGTGGAACGGGGAGGTACTGATGCGTTGGGGCTCAGGGACTGTGGTCGAGGAAGATCCGGAGGAGGAGCCGGTGTTCACGGCCGATGACGATGATGAGGACTGGGGGTGTCCGGGGTGCACGGTGGTGGAGGGGGAGATCGTGGAGAGGGCGGTATTCGGTCGTGACTCCGGGATGACGACGGTCGAGTACGCCGTCGGCACGGTGGTGGCGGCGGCTTTTGCAGCGGTGCTGTATCGCATCGTGACCGGGGATTCGATCGTGTCCGGGTTGACCAATCTGGTGAACTCCGCGTTGAAAACGACGTTCTGATGGTCGGCCGATCCCGCTCGGGCAGGGTCCGGCCGGGCTCAAGCGGGGAGGGTGATCGTGGCTCGGTGACCGTCGAGGCGGCGATCGTTCTCCCGATTCTGGTGGTGGTCCTGATGTTGTGTCTGGGTGGGATCGGTTACGTCAGTTCGCAGGTGAGATGCGGTGATGCCGCACGTGAGGCCGCGCGGTTGATCGGTCGGGGGGACGATGCCGGCGCTGCAGAGGCGATTTCGCGGTTGGCGCCGGCGGGGTCGGCGATGTCGGTCAGCCGGGAGGACGGTCTGGTTCGGGTGACGGTCACGGCAAGGCCGTTCGTCTCGCCGTTGCCGATGGTGGTGGTGTCGGCGGAGTCTGCGGCCGCGGTGGAGGGTGCGCCTGTGGGGGCGGGTGCGTTGGGGGACGGGCCGTGAGGGGGGAATCGCGTGGATTCCGGGACGGCGGGTTCGCCACGGTGTGGGTCGCCTTCGCGGTGGTGCTGATGATCGGGGTGTTGGGGGTTGCTCTGCAGATCGGGTCGGCCGTGCTGGGTCGGCAGCGCGCAGAGAACGCTGCCGACCTGGCGGCGCTGGCCGGTGCCGCTCTGATCCTGGAGGGGCCGGAGGAGGCTTGCCGCCGGGTTGCGGAGCTGGTTGTCGCCAACGGCGGCCGGCTCGACGACTGTGCGGCCGACGGGCTGGACGTGCTGGTGCGGGTGAGTGTCCGTGCCGGTCCCTTCGGCGGCCGGGCCGAAGGGAGGGCCCGCGCCGGGCCGGTGGCCGAGGGTGCGCCGTGATCAGGTCGGCCGCAGGCTGTCCCGGATCACCTCGAAGTCCTCCCGGGGTATCGGGAAGAGCCCGCGTCGGAAGGTGAACCCCCAGTTCTCCTTGTTGTGGATGAACGACAGCTGTGGGATCAGTGGGCGGATGTCCGCCGGCTGGACCTGCTGGAAAACGAGGTTGCGCCGCCAGGGTTTGGCGGTCTCGCTCACCGTCACCTGATAGATCGGATCGGCGGTGACCCGACCCCACGCCGTGAACTGCTGGACCGGATCCCCGGCCCGGAGCGCGGTGCGCGGGCTGTAGAACACCACTTCGTCACCCTCGCCGAGGGTGCGCAGCCGGGTCGGTGCGCCGTGATCGGCCTGGGTGAAACCGCCGGCGATGCCGATCCTGAGGTGGTCCAGGCTGATGGTGTTGACCCAGAAGCGTTGCTCAGACACGGTCGTGGATGGTGATCCGGTGGCCGTCCGGGTCGATCAGCGTGAAGGTGTAGCCGAACGGACCGTTGATGGGTTCGCCGGCGAAGGACACCCCGTCGGCGAGGAGTCGCTGGTACAGATCCGCGGAGTTGTCGGCAGCGAGCCAGACCGACACACCCATGCCCGGGTACGGGGTGGCGTCCAGGTCCGTTCCCGGAAGGGGCTCGCGGACCGCGAAGGCCACGGGGGCGGTGTCGAAGACCACCGCGTGTGGGGGGCTGACGGTGGCGCGGGTCAGCCCGAGATGTTTCACGTAGAACTGTGCTGCTCGCTCGAGGTCGCGAACCTGCAGTGCGATGAAATCCGGTCCGGAAACCGTCATGGTGAACCCCTTGCTGTCGATGTCAGTATGCTGACCTATCGAGAGTATGTCAGGATACTGACATGAGCAAGTCTGAAGTTCCGCGGGCCGAGGATCGCCTCGGTCGCCGCGTCAAGGAAGCCCATGCAGCGCTGCGGTCGGCCATGGATCGTGCCTTGATCTCGGTCGGGATCACGGTGCCGCAGTACGTCTGTCTGACGATGCTGGCCCAGGGTGGGCAACATTCGAAGGCAGAGCTGGCCCGCGCGGTGTTCGTCACGCGGCAGACGATGACCGTGTTGCTGGACGGTATGGAAGCTCGGGGGCACGTCGCGCGCGTGGACGTGCCCCCGACCACCCGCGCCGTCCCGTACCTCGTCACGGCGGAGGGCCTGCGATTACTCGCTGAGGCAGAGGCGAAAATCAGTCGGGTGGAGCAGGCGATGACCTCCGATCTGACCGCAGGCGAGGAGGAGGTCCTGGGGCAGTTGTTGGCCCGGTGCGCACAGAACGTCCGTGCCTACGAGGCGGACTAGGGGCGCACTGTCGTGTCCCGCTTACCGCGCTCGGTCCCGACTACCGCGCTCCTTGCGTACTGCGCGATTGTCGGCAAAGAGCGCGGTCATAGAGGGCCGGGACGGGGTGCGCCTCGTATCCTCGGCCCATGGCAACTGCGCGGGTGGGTGTGTCCGGCTGGCGGTATCCCGGCTGGCGGGGTGTGTTCTACCCAGAGAAACTGCCGCAGCGCCGTGAACTCGAGTACGCGGCCGAGCACCTGACCTCGATCGAGATCAACGGCACCTTCTACTCCCTGCAGCGGGCGTCCAGCTTCACCACCTGGCGCCAGGAGACGCCCGAGGATTTTGTGTTCACGGTCAAGGGCAGCCGGTTCATCACCCACATGAAACGGCTGATCGGCGGCGCGGACCTGCTGCCGAACTTCCTGGCCTCCGGGATCCTGGCCCTGGGCCCGAAACTGGGTCCCTTCCTCTGGCAGTTGCCCCCCAACTTCGCCTTCGACGCCGAGCGGCTCGGTGCTTTCTTCGCCGACCTGCCGCGCTCCACCGCGGAAGCGGCGGTCATCGCGGCTCGGCATGACGACCGGGTACCCGAGGATCACGCCCACGTCACCAGCGAGGTGGACCTCCCGTTGCGGCACGCCCTGGAGGTTCGCCACCCGAGCTTCGTCTCCGACGTGGCGCTGAACCTGTGCCGGGACAACAGCATCGCCCTGGTGGTGGCCGACACCGGTGGGAAATGGCCCGAGATCACCGAAACCACAGCGGATTTCGTCTACGCCAGGTTGCACGGGCCGGAGGAGCTGTACGCCAGCGGCTACACCGATGAGGGGCTGGGCCTGTGGGCCGACCGGGTTGGTGGCTGGCTGGACGGCGGCCGGGATGTGTACATGTACTTCGACAATGATCTCAAGGCCTTCGCCCCACGCGATGCGATGGCGATGATCGAACGGCTCCGTTCCCGCTGACCCCTTCCGTTCCCGCGCACGTTGTTGGTGTTCGCGCGCGAAACATCGTGCGCGAGGAGGGAGAACGTGCGCGGGAACTGGGGGGTTTGGGCTGGTCCGGGGGGGGTGTGGCCGCGTGTGACACGCCCTGTGTGGATAGGTCTTCCGGTGGGGCGGGTTCGTGGTTAGTGTGACGGCTTGGCCTGGTGTTTCGGGGCCGGGTGTGTGGGCAGGTCGCGCGTTTCGGTCTTGGTGGGCGGGGGGTCGCTCGGAGGGGTGGGGAGATGTGTCGGTTCTGGGGGCGGTGGTGGTTCTTGGTGTGGGTGGGGGCCGTGTTGGTGGTGGCCGGGTGTGTGGCTGATCCGGTGCGGGGGTCTGATGTCGGATCGTTGACGGTTGTGTCGGTGCCGCCTGGGTCGGTGTTCGATACGACGGCGGGGTCTGACGGGGCGTCGGTGTCGGTGACTGGGCGGGTGAGTGATGCATCGACGGAAGCAACTATGCCGCTCTCGCCCACGACCCAGACCACCGGCCGGCCGGTGGACCCGGATGCTGAAGCCCGGCGGGAGATCGAGGGCGTGTGGTTGGAGTACTGGCGGATCTACACCACCAGTACCGCGATGTCGTCGGCGGAGTTGAAGGCTGAGATCACCGCGGTCGCGGTGGATCCGATCAGGAACGACGTGATCAAACAGGCGGCGTACTTCCAGACCGAAGGATTGGAGAAGTACGGACCTGTCGAGCATCGGATTGATTGGGTGCACTGGATCGGCACGTTCGCGGTCGGTATCCATGGTCGCTCTGCGTTCATCGGTGACTGCACCGATCAGAGCGGTTTCGGATCGCGTTACGCGAAGTCGAAGAAGAAGCGAAGTGTCGGCGTCGCCGAGGACCTGGTGGTGGGCAAGCTTTCGAGAACCTCCGGTGAGAGGTGGAAACTGGTGCAGCTGTATTACATCGACGGCATCGGGTGTCGATGATGATCTCTGGTTGCGTACGTTCGGTCGTGGTGGGCCTCGCCGTACTGGCATCAATCACTCATCCCAGGGTCCTTCCCGGCCGGGTGGCAGTTGATGAGGGCCCGATTACCGTGGACAACGGAGGTGATCGTCCGTACGGGGACTCGATTGTGGTGGGCGTGAGTACACACCAGACCATCAATCAGAATGAGATCCCTCTAGGCGTCGATATTGTCGGCACTCTTACCTCGGGACCATCGGAGGTAGAGCCGGACCCGCAGGTGTGCGGGTGGCGGTCGGTGTCGAACAATGTGGCTGCTGGTGGGGGTGGTTTTGGGAGTAGTGGTGTTTCGGGTGAGTCGTTGTTGGAGAGGTTTTCGTGTGAGCCGGATGAGTCGGCGGGGCCGGTGTGGTTTCGCAGGGTTGCGGTGCGTGCCCGCGCAGCCGGGTTAGAGCAGTCTCCGGGTGTTGTCGTCGTAGCGCCGTCGCCGTCGGCCGAGGTGTTGGCGGTCAGCGCGGTGGGGCGGTTGAGGGTGTCTGCGCCGGTGGTGCATGTGGGTCCGGTGCCTGATCGGGTGGCGGTGAATACCTGGACGTGGTTGTGGGTGGATGAGCCGGATCCGTTGTCGATTCGGGTGGCGGCGGGGGGTGTGTCGGTGGTGGCGACGGCGACGTTGACCTCCACGAGGTGGTCGTCGGATGAGCCCGAGAGCAGCCCGGTGGTCTGTGCGGGTGCGGGTGAGCCGCCGGCTCCGCACGTCACAGGTGTCC
>QXCQ01000018.1:171823-171900 GCA_003576535.1 Nakamurella silvestris
CACACTCGAACGTACCGGGGGGCGGAACACGTGGGTGTTGGAGGTGACGGCGACGTGGTCGGTGGTGTGGTCGTCGA
>QXCQ01000018.1:172001-174524 GCA_003576535.1 Nakamurella silvestris
CGGGACCGACTCACTGACTTCGTCAGCGATGTTGCCGGTGCGGGTGGGGCAGTGGCGCAGCGTCCTGGTCGACCCAGGATGACCCGAACCCGCCCCACCCCCTTGTTCCCGCGCACGTTCTTGCTCCTCGCGCACGAAACATCGTGCGCGAGAACGAACAACGTGCGCGAGAACGAGGAGTATTCGGTGGTCAGTCAGCCCTCGCTACGCATAAACCGCTGTTATCATCGGTTTATGCGTAGTGATGCTCCGGCACTTTTCCCCGTGTTCCGATCCCAGGCGCAGGCTCGGATCCTGGCGGCCGTGCTCCTGCGTCCGGACGCGGAGACCTCCCCGGCCGATCTACATCGTCGACTCGGACTGCCCCTCACCACGGTGGCCGATGAAGTGCGAAGACTCGTGGCCGCGGGCATCTTCCTTTCCCGGAGCGTGGGCCGTTCGAACCTGGTCCGGGCCAATACTGATCAACCAACGGTTACTCCGTTGACGCAGCTGGTCATGTTGACCCTCGGTCCCAGGGACGTGATCGAGGAGGAGTTCAGCGTGCTCGGTGCATCGCGGGTGCTCATCTTCGGGTCTTGGGCGGCCCGCTATCAGGGCGAGCCAGGTAAACCGCCGAACGATGTTGATGTGCTCCTGGTCGGGAAGGTCGACCGGGACGCGGTGTACGCCGCCGCCGAGCGCGCACAGGAACGGCTGACCTTGGCCGTGAATCCTGTGATCGTCTCGGAGCGCCGATGGAATGACCCGACGGACCCGTTGATGTCCCAGATCAGGGCGGCCCCGATCGTTGACCTGCGCGCTCCCTCATGACCTGGGAAACGGGGCGTCAGGTGGTTCTGGGTGCGATCGAAGCCGGGCGGCTGCAGAGAATCACCGGGGCTGCGGCGAACAGTGGACCATGGTTGGACGTAGCGCGGACCAAACTGGAGACCGCTCGGGCAATAGCGGGCTCGGACGCAGTCACCGCCTTGATCGTCGGTTATGACGCTGCCCGGCATGCACTGGTGGCGATCCTTGCCCAGCAGGGTCTCCGGGCCACGGTGGTGGGCGGTCACCTCGTCCTGCAAGAGGTGGTCACTGCTCAGCTGGGGAACCGGTTTCAGCATTTCGGGACCCTGCGCCGGCTTCGCAACGAGCTCGAGTACCCGTTGTCGCCCATCGATGACTTCGACCAGGACGAAGTCACGGAGCTGCTTGCCCGGACCGAGACGCTGATCGAACGAGCCGGGCAGGTGATCCCACAGCTGACGATGTTCAGCTGAGCCTTGTTCCCGCGCGCGTTGTTGGTGTTCGCGCGCGAAACATCGTGCGCGAGGAGGGAGAACGTGCGCGGGAACTGGGGGGTTTGGGCTGGTCCGGGGGGGTGTGGCCGCGTGTGACACGCCCTGTGTGGATAGGTCTTCCGGTGGGGTGGGTTCGTGGTTAGTGTGACGGCTTGGCCCGGGGTGTGTTGCCGGGCGTGGGCGTGGTGCGGGTTGCGGCTGGGGGGTCGTGTGAGTGGTGGGGGAGTTGGTGTGGGTGGGTGGACGGGTTGGGTGGGTCCGGGTGTGGGGTGCAGGGTGGTTGGGTGCTGTGCTGTTGGTGGGTGGGTGTGTGGCTGATCCGGTGCGGGGGAGTGATTTGGCGACGCTGAGGCCGCCGACGTTGACGGTGTCGTTGGGTTCGGTGGTCGAGACCACGGCAGGGTCGTCGGTGCCGCCGACCGGGCTGGTTTCTGGGAGTGGGACGTCGACTTCGACTTCGGGGACCTCTGCGACGGTGGAGCGGGGTCCGTGGCCGGAGAGTTTCACGGGTGATCAGGTGGTGGCGGCGAAGGCGGCGTTGGCCGCGTTTCAGGGGTATGCGAAGGTGACGAACCTTGCCTATCGGTCTCCGGGTTCCCGGGATTGGACGGCGGCGGTCCAGCGTTATGCCGCTGATCCGGAATCATCGACGTTGCTGGGGTCGATTGAGGGATTGAAGCAGGCTGACCTTCACCTCGAGGGGAGCATTGATTACCTCGACACACGAATTGTTGCCGCGGATGTCGCCCACGTGAGAGTAACGGCGTGCGTCGACCGATCGCTTGCCCACATTGTCGATAAGGCCGGCGCTGAGTCCGTCGAGCCGCCAGCGCATCTGCGCAGCCTGCTCAAGATCAGAATGTCCGATCACGGCCCAGGAATAGGATGGCGGGTCGATCAGCCTTACGGAGCCAAAGGCGAGACCCCTTGCTAGGCAGGATCCTGTGCACGCTCGCGCTCGCCCTGACGCTGAACGTGGGAGACCCCGCGAGGACGCTGGCCCGCGGAGGTGGATGCATCTGGAATCCCGACGAGCCGAACACCTTGGTGTGTCCGGTCGTCAGTGAAGCAAGCTCTGTACCCGGGGCATCCGGCAGTGCCGATGCCGAGAATCGGAACGATTCGGATGCGGGGTCGATTGGGGATGCATCGTCGAGTGAAGATGCCAATGCTCGATCGGACCCGCAGGTGTGTGCGTGGCGGTCGGTGTCGAACAATGTGGCTGCTGGTGGGGGTG
>QXCQ01000018.1:174626-251187 GCA_003576535.1 Nakamurella silvestris
CGCGGTGGGGCGGTTGAGGGTGCCTGCACCGGTGGCGCATGTGGGTCCGGTGCCTGATCGGGTGGCGGTGAATACCTGGACGTGGTTGTGGGTGGATGAGCCTGAGCCGGTGTCGATTCGGGTGGCGGCGGGGGGTGTGTCGGTGGTGGCGCCGGCGACATTGTCGTCGACGAGGTGGTCGTCGGACGAACCCGAGAGCAGCCCGGTGGTCTGTATGGGTGCGGGTGAGCCGCCGGCTCCGCACGTCACAGGTGTCCCTGATTGTGGGTATGTGTTCCGGCTCCGGTCCACACCCGAACGTACCGGGGGTCGGAACACGTGGGCGTTGGAGGTGACGGCGACGTGGTCGGTGGTGTGGTCGTCGAACACGGGCGAGTCGGGGACCGACACACTGACTTCGTCAGCGATGTTGCCCGTGCGGGTGGGGCAGTGGCGCAGCGTCCTGGTCGACCCAGGATGACCCGAACCCGCCCCACCCCCTTGTTCCCGCGCACGTTCTTGCTCCTCGCGCACGAAACATCGTGCGCGAGAACGAACAACGTGCGCGGGAACGGCAGAAGCCGCTAGGACCCGAGGGCGCTGATCATCAGCTTCAGCACCACCACGGCCCCGGCCTTGTCCAAGGGATTGTTGCCGTTGCCGCACTTGGGCGACTGCACGCACGACGGACAACCGGACTGGCACGGGCAGCTCTCGACCAGGTCGCGCACCGCCGTCAACCAGGGCAGCAGCACCTGGAAACCGCGATCGGCGAAGCCGGCCCCGCCGGGGTAGCCGTCGTAGACGATGACGGTCGGCTCCCCGGTGTCCGGGTGCAGGTTCGTCGACAGGCCGCCGATGTCCCACCGGTCGCAGCAGGCGAACAGCGGCAGCAGCCCGATCGCGGCGTGTTCGGCCGCATGCAGCGCTCCCGGCACCCCGTCCTCCGAGATCCCGGCGTCGGCAAGCACTTCCAGCGGTATGGCGTACCAGACGGCCCGGGTGTCCAGGATCTGCTCGGGCAGGTCCAGGGTGACCATGTCGATCAGCTCCCCACCGGAGCGCCGACGCAGGTAGCCGACCACCTGCTCGGTCACCTCGACCTCGGACAGGCCGATCCGGATCCCTTGAGGCAGAACGGATTCCGCCTCAGTCGAAGTGATCATCACACTCGAGACCGAACGCGGTGACGTCGTCCAGTCGGGCCTTTCGGCGTGCACCAGGGCGACACCCTGTTCCAGGTCGAGGGAGTCGACCACGTAGGTGTCCCCGCGATGCAGGTGCACCGCCCCGGGGTGCACCGATCCACCGGCCCGAGCCCCGTCGACGGTGCCGAGCATCCGGCCCGTCCCGCCCTCGACGATCGCCACCTGTCCGGCCCCGCCCCCGCGTAGGTCGATCTCGTCCGAGGGGTGATGACGTTCGGTGTAGTACCAACCGCTCGTCCGCTCGCGGAGCACCCCGTCACGGACCAGGCGGCGGATCAACGGCAACACCGTCTCCCCGCCGAACAACTCGAGTTCCTCGACGGTCAAATGTTTCTCGGCCGCGGCGCAGGCCAGATGCGGCCCGAGGATGTGCACATTCGTCGGGTCGATGATCGCCGCCTCCACCGGGCGGCCGAACACCGCCGCCGGGTGATGCACCAGGTAGGAGTCCAGCGGATCGTCCCGGGCGACGAACACCACCAGAGCCCGGTCCTCGCCGCGCCCGGCCCGACCTGCCTGTTGCCACAGCGAGGCGAGGGTCCCGGGGTACCCGGCCAGCACTGCAGCATCCAGGCCGGAGATGTCCATCCCGAGTTCGAGGGCGTTGGTCGAGGCGACGCCGAGCAGTTCACCGGTGGCCAGCGCATGTTCCAGCTCCCGGCGTTCCTCCGCGAGGTAGCCGCCCCGGTAGGCCGCGATCCGGTCGATCAGCTCCGGGTGGCTGTCGGTCAGTCGGCGCTGGGCGGCCATCGCTGTCGCCTCGGCCCCTTGGCGGGATCGGACGAAGGTCAGGGTCCGCGCTCCGGCGGCGACCAGGTCGGCCAGCATCCGGGCGGCCTCGTTCGGCGCGGAACGCCGTACCGGGGCACCGTTCTCGCCGAAGACGTCCGGGATGATCGGTGGCTCCCACAGGATGAAATCGGCCCCGGCCCGCGGCGCGGCGTCATCGGTGACGGCGACCACGGGGGAGCCGATCAGTCGACCGGCCGACACTGCGGGGTCGGCGACGGTCGCCGAGGCCAGGATGAACACCGGGTCGGAGCCGTACATCCGGGCCAGCCGCCGCAGTCGGCGCAGCACCAGGGCCACATGGGAGCCGAAGACCCCACGGTAGGAATGGCACTCGTCCACCACGACGAACCGCAGGGCCTTGAGCAGGCGGGCCCACCGGGCGTGCTGGGGCAGGATGCCGCGATGGATCATGTCGGGGTTCGTCAGGATCCAGTTCGCGTTCGACCGGACCCAGTCCCGCTGGGCCATCGGGGTGTCCCCGTCGTAGAGGGCCGGCAGCAGTCCGGGGATGTCGAGATCACCGAGGCTGGTCAGCTGGTCCGCCGCCAGGGCCTTGGTGGGGGACAGGTACAGGACGGCCGAGCGGTCCTCGGCGAGCAGTCGGGAGATGACGGGCATCTGGTAGGCCAGGGACTTGCCGGAGGCGGTCCCGGTGGCGATGACGACGTCCCGCCCGGCTTCGGCGTGTTCGGCCGCGTCGACCTGGTGCTGCCACGGGCGGTGGATCCCGCGCTCGGCCAGGGCGGCGGTCAGCGACGGGTCGACCCACTCGGGCCAGTCGGCGGTGCGCCCGGTCCGGGCGGGCAGATGCTCGATATGGGTCACCGGGGACTCGTCGGTGGGTACCGACATCAGCAGGGCATCCAGGAGCCGGAGCCGATCTACGTCCGTGGGCATGGCTCCATTCTCCCGCCTCGGACGGCACCGGATGCACCCCTCAGCGCCACCCGAATGCACCGAGTACAGGCACCGCCGTCGGAGCTCGGGCACCCGCCGTGTCAACCGTCGCGGTTGGCCAAACCATCCTGCGGTGGGGTATGCGCACTTGTGACCGTTAACATCTGCGCATATCCCACCTCAGGGCGAGATCAGGACGAGATCAGAGCATGATCATTTATGTGACTGCCGTCATCTTGATCGATCCCGGCGCGCAAAACCGGGCATTCTGCAGGCGAGCCGGGTGAATCTCACTCTGTGGCCTGGCTTACAGTTCCCTGCAAGACGCGTCGGCCACTCCAGGGCTGACGCGCCTTGAGTTTGTCGACCAGCGTCGGTCTGCCTGCTGTGCGAGCGCCCGACGCTGCCCGAGTCAGATCAGGAGCCCTATGTCCACCGTCATTGCCAGCGGCACTTTGGCAGGCAGCGATACCGCGATCCTCGTCGCCGTCGCTGTGGTCGCCCTCGTCGCTCTCGTCATCGCCTTCGTCCTCCGAGCGGGGGTCCTGGCCACCGGCCAGGGCACCGCCAAAATGCAGGAGATCTCCGCTGCGGTGCAGGAGGGCGCGGCGGCCTACCTGTCCCGCCAGTTCAGGACCCTGTCGATCTTCGTGATCCTGGTCTTCGCGCTGCTGTTCATCCTGCCCGCGGATTCGACGGCGGAGAAGATAGGGCGCTCCCTGTTCTTCCTGGTCGGTGCGGCCTTCTCGGCCTCGATCGGCTACTTCGGCATGTGGCTGGCCACCCGGGCCAACGTCCGGGTCGCCGCCGCAGCCAACACCGAGGGCCGGGAGAAGGCGATGCAGATCGCCTTCCGGACCGGTGGTGCGGTCGGTCTGGCCACCACGGGCCTGGGCCTGCTCGGTGCCTCCGTGGTTGTCCTCGTCTACGTCGCCGAGGCCCCGAAGGTGTTGGAGGGCTTCGGTTTCGGTGCGGCCATGCTCGCGATGTTCATGCGGGTCGGCGGCGGTATCTTCACCAAGGCCGCTGACGTCGGGGCCGACCTGGTCGGCAAGGTCGAACAGGGCATCCCCGAGGACGACCCCCGCAACGCCGCCACCATCGCCGACAACGTGGGCGACAACGTCGGCGACTGCGCCGGCATGGCCGCCGACCTCTTCGAGTCCTACGCCGTCACCCTCGTCGCCTCGCTCATCCTGGGCAGCGCCGCCTTCGGCTCCAAGGGCCTGGTCTTCCCGTTGATCATCCCGGCGATCGGTGTGCTCACCGCGATCATCGGCGTCTACATCACCAAGGCGAAGAAGGGGGAGTCCGGGCTGGCCACGATCAACCGGTCCTTCTACATCTCGGCGGGGATCTCGGCGGTCCTGTCGGCCGTCGCCTCCTTCACCTACCTGCCGACCTCCTTCGAGGGACTGGGAATGACCGGTGACGGCAACCCGGCCCTGATCGCCATCATCGCCGTGCTCATCGGCATCGTCCTGGCCGCCGTCATCCTCTGGTTGACCGGCTACTTCACCGACACGAATTTCAAACCCACCAAGGAGGTCGGGGCCAGCTCCGAGACCGGTGCGGCCACCGTCATCCTGTCCGGCATCTCCCTGGGCCTGGAATCGGCGGTCTACACCGCCCTGGTCATCGCCGCGGCCGTCTACGGTGCGTTCCTGCTCTCCGGGACCTTGGGGGTGGCCCTGTTCGCCGTCGCCCTGGCCGGTTGCGGTCTGCTCACCACCGTCGGTGTCATCGTCGCCATGGACACCTTCGGGCCGATCTCGGACAACGCCCAGGGCGTGGCCGAGATGTCCGGGGACGTGTCCCCGGAGGGCGCGAAGATCCTCACCGAGCTGGACGCGGTCGGCAACACCACCAAGGCGATCACCAAGGGCATCGCCATCGCCACCGCGGTCCTCGCCGCGACGGCGCTCTTCGGCTCGTACTCCGACGCCATCGGCAACGCCCTGGCCAAGGCCGGCTCCGGAATCGTCACCGGTTCGGCCTTCTTCTTCGAAGTGTTCTCCCCGAACGTCCTCGTCGGCCTGATCCTCGGCGCGGCCGTGGTGTTCATGTTCTCCGGCCTGGCCATCAACGCGGTCTCCCGCGCCGCCGGGGCCGTGGTCAAGGAGGTCCGCCGACAGTTCCGCGAGATCCCCGGGATCATGGAGGGCACCAACAAGCCCGAGTACGGCAAGGTCGTCGACATCGTCACCCGGGACTCCCTCCGGGAGCTCACGACTCCGGGTCTGCTCGCGGTGCTGGCACCCGTGGCGGTCGGTTTCGGCCTCGGTGTCGGACCGCTGGCCGGCTTCCTGGCCGGTGCCATCGCCACCGGTGTGCTGATGGCCGTCTTCCTGGCGAACTCCGGCGGTGCCTGGGACAACGCGAAGAAGCTGGTGGAGGACGGCAACCACGGCGGCAAGGGCTCACCGGCGCACGAGGCCACGGTCATCGGAGACACCGTCGGCGATCCGTTCAAGGACACGGCCGGCCCCGCGATGAACCCGCTCATCAAGGTGATGAACCTGGTGGCCGTGCTGATCGCCCCGGCCATCGTCAGCCTGTCGGTCGGCGAGTCCGAGAACACCTTCCTGCGGATTCTCGTGGCCTTGGTCGCAGTGGTGGTCATCGTCGCGTCGGTGATCATCTCCAAGCGGCGGGCATCGTCCCTGTTCGCCACGTGATCACGCGCTGAACGCGGGTTTCGTACGTTTGGGTGAGGGGCTTCGATCAATTTGATCGAAGCCCCTCACCGGGCATCTCTCCTTGGTAGGGTCTGCGAGTCGTCCGCCTGATCGGGTGGACACCTGAGCGATCGAAGCTCGCACGCAAACGCCTACGAGGAGATCAACATGAAGCGCAATCTGATGGTTGCCGCCGCTCTGGCCGCCGGGCTCGTCCTGGCCGGCTGTGGCAGCGATGACGGCACCGCCACCCCCGTTTCCCCGACCACCACCGCCGTGGCCACCCAGACCTCCGACGCCGTCGAGACCTCCGACGCCGTCGAGACCAGCTCCGACGTCGAGACCTCCGACGGGGTCGAGACCAGCTCCGAGAGCACCGGGACCAGCGGCGGGGAGTCCTCCGGCGGCGGTGTCGCCGACGAGAACACGATCAAGTGGTTCACCACCGTCTGTGGTGGGCTGACCGAGGTGCAGAACGTCGGCACCTCCATCGGCGAGCTGGCCCCGCCGGCCGGCACCACCGACCTGGGCGCGGCCCGCGACAAGATCGTCGAAGGCCTCAAGCCGCTCGCCGAGAAGGTCAGCGGATTCGCCACCGAGCTCCAGGGCCTGCAGCCGCCGAGCATCGAGGGCGGCGAGAAGGTCAACACCGCACTGGTGGAGGCCTTCAGCGGCATGGGAAGCGCGCTGACCAGCAGCATCGACGATCTTGCCGCCGCCGATCCGACCGACTCCTCGGCCATCACCGGGGCGATGACCACCCTGGGCTCGGAGGTCACCAAGGCGACCAGCGGGCTGTCCGCGATGGGCGAACTGCCGACCCCGAGCGCCGAGGTCCAGGCCGCCGTCAAGGCGATCCCGGAGTGCGCGCCGTTCTTCGGCAGCTGATCACCACGCAGCACCGGTAGCCCGCTCGCGGGTCACCTGATGTCACACCGAGCAATGCCCGTCATCCCTTCGTGGATGGCGGGCATTGCTCGTTCCGGGCTCGTTCCGGCTCGGTTCCGGCTTGGTCCGGTCCCGTTCTCCCCCCTCCCGAGCGCCTGCGGTGCGGCTGTCCGGTCACGGACGCGCGAGACGATAGCGTTGAGGACGTGGGCCAGCTCTCGTTCTTCTCCGTCGCGCTCGCCGAACCTCGTCTGGAGGATCTCGGCGGGTTGCTGGCCGCCCACGGCCAGGCCCTGCTGAACAACACCGGCGCGCGGGTGTCGATCCTGCTCGCCGACCAGTGGCGGGCCGAGGCCCTGGTCCAGGCATGTCGGGCCCGGGAGCTCGACGCCGACATCCTCCGGGTGGACGGCCCGGCCACGTTCCTGGTGCGCACCGAACGGCGGATCGAACTGCTGCCGGTGGCCCGGGCGTTCACCCGCGGCGCGGTGAAGTCGATCCCGGAGAATCTGCAGGTCACGCCCGGTTGGCTGTGGTGCTGGGCGGTCGCGGCCGGCCGTGAGGACGGGACCGGTTACCTGCTCGGGATGGACCCCCACGCCCCCGACACCCACGAGCGGTTGTTGGAGGTCTGTGCCAGGGCCGGACTGGCCGGAACCATGATCGGTATTCGCGGCGGCGGCCCGGGTGTGCGTATCGTCGGCCATCGGAGACTCGAACGGCTGGTCGAAATTCTCGGCGAACCACCGACCGGTGCTCCGCCGGCCGCCTTTCCGTCCGTCGGACACTGACCATTCGGGTACCGGATGTAGGTGTTCCCACGACGGCGTGGCATCCTGCACCGGAGACCACCGGTTGTCCGACGACCGGGTGGGCACCGAACAGTTCCGCCGACGCAGTACCGCAGTGAACCAGTACGAATAATGCAGTGACCCAGGGGCCGTGACCGGAAGAGGTATCGGCCTGCAGAGGTAATAGCAAGGAGAACGTGACAGCGCATGGCCGTTCGTAAGGCAGCTCCGGTCGATGGTGGCACCCGACTGGTGATCGTGGAGTCGCCGTCCAAGGCGAAGACGATCGCCGGGTATCTCGGCGCTGGCTACATCGTCGAATCCTCCGTCGGGCACATCCGCGACCTGCCCCGTGGCGCCGCCGACGTGCCCGCGAAGTACAAGGGTGAGCCCTGGGCGCGCCTGGGGGTCAACGTCGACCACGGGTTCGAGCCCCTGTACGTCGTCAGCCCGGAGAAGAAGGCTCAGGTCGCCAAGCTGAAGTCGCTGCTCGCCGGTGCCGACGAGCTCTACCTGGCGACAGATGAGGACCGGGAGGGCGAGGCCATCGCCTGGCACCTCCTGCAGGTCCTGAACCCGAAGGTCCCCGTCAAGCGAATGGTCTTCCACGAGATCACCGCGACGGCGATCCGGGCCGCCGCGGAGAACACCCGTGAACTGAACGACAACCTGGTCGACGCCCAGGAGACCCGCCGGATCCTCGACCGTCTGTACGGCTACGAGGTCTCCCCGGTGCTGTGGAAGAAGGTCATGCCGAAGCTGTCGGCGGGCCGGGTCCAGTCCGTGGCCACCCGGCTGGTCGTCCAGCGGGAGCGGGCCAGGATGGCCTTCGTCTCGGGCACCTACTGGGGCCTGGACGTCACCCTGACCACCACCGACAAGGTCAGCTTCACCGCCTCGCTGAACGCGGTCGACGGCCGGCGCCTGGCCACCGGCAAGGACTTCGACGAGTCCACCGGCGGTCTCAAGGCCGGCTCGAAGTCGCTGCTGCTCGACGAGGCCACCGCGCGTTCGCTCGCGGCCGCCCTGGACAACGGTCCGGCCACCGTCACCTCGGTGGAGGAGAAGCCGTACAGCCGCAAGCCCTACCCGCCGTTCATGACGTCGACCCTGCAGCAGGAGGCCGGCCGCAAACTCGGCTTCTCCTCCGACCGCACCATGCGTGCGGCGCAGCGGCTCTACGAGTCCGGCTTCATCACCTATATGCGTACCGACTCGACCACCCTGTCGGCGACGGCCCTGGAAGCGGCCCGGACCCAGGCCCGGGAGCTCTACGGCCCCGAGTACGTCCCGGCGACCCCGCGGGAGTACACCCGCAAGGTCAAGAACGCCCAGGAGGCGCACGAGGCCATCCGCCCGGCCGGTGAGTCCTTCCAGACTCCCGGTCAGATCGCCTCCTCCGTCGGGGCCGACGAGTTCCGCCTGTACGAGCTGATCTGGCAGCGGACCATCGCCTCGCAGATGGTCGACGCCAAGGGCCAGACCCTGTCCCTGCGGATCAACGCGATGGCTGGCACCACCGAGTGCACCTTCGCCGCCTCCGGTCGGACCATCACCTTCCCCGGTTTCCTGCGGGCCTACGTCGAGACGACGGACGCCGAAGCGGGCGGCGAGGCCGACGACGCCGAACGCCGGCTGCCGCAGCTGACCGAGGGCCAGAAGCTGACCGCCACCGATCTGACCCCCGGCGGACACAACACCTCCCCGCCGGCCCGGTACACCGAGCCCTCGCTGAACAAGGCGCTGGAGGACCTGGGCATCGGTCGTCCGTCGACCTACGCCTCGATCATCCGCACCATCACCGAGCGCGGGTACGTGTGGAAGAAGGGCCAGGCGCTGATCCCGTCCTGGATCGCCTTCGCCGTCGTCGGTCTGCTGGAGCAGCACTTCGCCCGGCTGGTGGACTACGACTTCACCGCGGCGATGGAGGACGAACTCGACCACATCGCCGACGGCCAGCTCGGGCGCACCGAGTGGCTGACCTCCTTCTACTTCGGCGGGGACACCGGGCCGCAGGGCTCGGTCGGACGCTCCGGTGGGCTGAAGAAGCTGGTCGGGGAGAACCTCGAGGACATCGACGCCCGGGAGATCAACTCCCTGCCGATCACCATCGACTCCCAGGGCCGTCAGGTCCTGGTCCGGGTCGGCCGGTTCGGCCCGTACCTGGAGCGACCGGGTGCCGAGGAGGGTGAGCTGGAACGGGCGAACCTGCCCGAGGAACTGGCCCCCGACGAGGTGACCCCGGAGCTGGTCGAGGAGCTGTTCGCCAAGGCCGAGACCGGCGACCAGATCCTCGGCAACGACCCGACCACCGGCCACCCGATCGTCGCCAAGGACGGTCGCTTCGGTGCCTACGTCACCGAGGTGCTGCCCGAGGACACCCCGACCAAGGGGAAGAACGCGGTCAAACCGCGGACGGCCTCCCTGTTCAAGAACATGTCCTTGGAGACGGTGACGCTGGAGGACGCGGTCCGTCTGCTGACCCTGCCGCGTACCGTCGGGGTCGACCCGGAGACCGGAGCGGAGATCACCGCCCAGAACGGCCGGTACGGCCCGTACCTCAAGCGGGGCACGGACTCTCGGTCGCTCACCGATGAAGAGCAGCTGTTCACCGTGACGCTGGAGGAGGCGCTGGCGATCTACGCCCAGCCCAAGACCCGTGGTCGTACGGCCGCCGCTGCCCCGCCGCTGCGCGAGGTCGGGGTGGACCCGGTGACGGAGAAGCCGATGGTGATCAAGGACGGCCGCTTCGGTCCGTACGTCACCGACGGGGAGACCAACGCCTCCCTCCGCAAGGGGGACACGGTCGAGGAGCTGACCGTGGAGCGGGGCGCCGAGTTGCTGGCCGACCGCCGGGCACGTGGGCCGGCACCGAAGAAGGCCAAGGCCCCGGCGAAGAAGCCCGCCGCCACCACCAAGCGGACCGTCGCGGCGAAGAAACCCGCGGCCAAGAAACCGGCGGCCAAGACCACCAGCTGATCCTCACACGGCCGTCCCACCGGAGTCTTCCACCGGCGGGGCGGCCGTGCTGGTTTCCCCAGGGTTCCCCCGACCTCGGCGTTTCGAGCCTAGGATCGGCCTATGACGAGTCCTCGGAAGACCGAACCGGTGTTCCTCGACGCCCTCGCAGGTCCGTCCGGGACGCAGGAGCAGACGACCCGGCTGACCGTCCCCCGCACCTTCCCGGACGCCACGGCGGCGATCCCGGTGGTGCGACCCGGCCGAGCCGCCCCTGAGGAGTATCCGCCGTTCCGGCTGCCGCCCATCCAGCTCCCACCCGACCTGGTGTCGCCGCCGGTGCGCCGCCAGGCGGCCCCGCTGCCCCCGGTCGGACGGCCGGGCATGCGCCCCGTTCCGGTGCCCCCCACCGCCTACGGCCCGCCTGCCGGGTACGGTCCGCCTGTGCAGGTGCCCGGCGCGGCCGCGTTCGGGCAGCCGCAGATGCCGCTGGGCCTGGAATGGCTGGCCGACGCCTATCGGCAGAACGTGGTGGCGGCCCAGCAGGCCCTGGTGCAGAACCCGGCGGCCATGCCGGGGCAGTTCGCCCCGTCACCTGCGCCCGGTCGGCTCGCTCCGGGGGAGTTCCGTACCTCCACGCGGGCCGAGCTGCGCTCCAGCTACGTGCCGACCCCGCCGGTGGTCGATCCGTCGGCAGGTTCGCGGGGCCAGAACTCGAACAAGGGCTCGACCATGTTCGCGCTGCTGTTCGTCATCGTGCTGATCCTGGCCTTCACGAATCTCGGTGACGAGCTGATGGACTGGCTCAAGTCGGTGTTCGACCAGGTCGGCAAGTAGCTCCTCGGTCCTGCGGATGCCGGGTGGGGCGGAGCGTCGGTGGAACTCCGTAGGCTGAGGGTGGACGATCCGGTCGGCAGGAGTGGGGTGTGGTGATGACGGTGGGGACGCACCCCGACGCCGCGGTCGAGCAGGAGCCGGGTGTCTTCGGTGACCTGGTTGGTCAGGGACCGGCGATCGCGGTGTTGCGCGCCGCCGTGGCGGCCACCCACCTCGACGAAGGGGTCCCGACCTCGGCGATGACGCACGCCTGGCTGTTCACCGGCCCGGCCGGCTCCGGTCGCTCGGTGGCGGCGCGGGCCTTCGCCGCGGCCCTGGAATGCCCCGACCGTGGGTGCGGGCACTGTTCGCACTGCCGGACCGTGCTGAGCGGCACCCACGCCGACGTCCGGGCGGTCAACCCGGAGGGTCTGACGATCTCGGTGAAGGAGATGCGGGCGGTGGTGCAGGAGGCTGCCCGGAAACCGTCCACGGCCGCCTGGCAGATCGTGCTGATCGAGGACGCCGACCGGTTGACCGAGGGGGCGTCGAACGCACTGCTGAAGGCCGTGGAGGAGCCGCCGCCGCACACCGTATTCCTGTTGTGCGCCCCCTCCACCCACCCGGAGGACGTCTCGGTGACCATCCGGTCGCGGTGCCGCGTACTGGCCCTGCAGACGCCGTCCGTGGACGCCATCGCCGAGGTGCTGCAGCGTCGGGACGGGATCGACGAGTCGATGGCCCGTTGGGCAGCCTCGGTGTGCGCCGGCCACGTCGGTCGTGCCCGACGTCTGGCCCGGGACGAGGAGTCCCGGGAAAAGCGCAGCGAGGTGCTGCAGATCCCGGCCCAGATGCGCAGCCTCGGGGATGTGTACGTCGCAGCGGCCTCGTTGGTGGATTCGGCCAAGGGGGAGGCCAAGGCCATGTCCGACCGGCGGGATGCCGGCGAGATCGAAGAACTGAAGATGTCCCTCGGTGCGGGTGGCACCGGCAAGGGAGCGGTCGGGGCGGCCCGTGGGTCGGCCGGGATCGTCAAGGAGTTGGAGCGGCGGCAGAAGTCCCGGTCCACCCGGACCGAACGGGATGTCCTCGACCGGGCGCTGATCGACCTGTCC
This sequence comes from Nakamurella silvestris, assembly GCA_003576535.1. GTDB lineage: Bacteria > Actinomycetota > Actinomycetes > Mycobacteriales > Nakamurellaceae > Nakamurella > Nakamurella silvestris. Next base: position 186,749 of record QXCQ01000018.1, read on the forward strand.
GGTTTCTACCGGGACGTGGTCGTCGTCGCGTCTAAGGCGAGCATCCCGCTGACGAATCCGGATGTGCTCGGAGACGTCGAGATCGCTGCCGCCCGAATCGGCGCGGAAGGGGCGCTGCGCCGTCTCGACGCCATCCTGGCCTGTCGGGAGGCGATCGAGGCGAACGTGAAACCGCAGATCGCGGTCGAGGCGCTGATGATGAGGCTGCTGACCGGCTGATCGTCGGCGCGGCCCCTCGCCGTGTGTTCGTGTTGAGGCGAGGCAGCGCGTACCGTGACCGGCATGGGCATGCTCTGCGCGGTGGTGTTCACCAAGAACGGGCAGCTTTTTTACGCTGATCCGGGTGAGTTGAGGCCGGAGGTCGGCCAGGCTGTTCTCTATCCGACCGAACAAGGACCGATCGCCGCGACGGTGATCTGGGCCGCCGAGTACAGCTCGGAGGAGACCGAGGGTTTCCCGGTGCTCCAGGGGCTGGCCACCGAGGTCGACACCGAGACGGTGGAGGAACTGCGCAAGGTCAAGGCGCGGACCCTGGTCGCCACCCGGCGGCTGGTGCGCATCCACAGCCTGCCGATGAAGATCCTGGCGGTGGACCCGCAGCTGACGACCGGGAAGACCGTCGTCTACTACTCCTCCCCGGAGACCGTCGATTTCCGATCCCTGCTGCGCGACCTGTCGTCGACGCTCAAGGCGCGGGTGGAACTGCGTCAGGTGACGGACCGCGATGCGGTCAAGGTGACCGGCGCGATCGGTTCCTGCGGCCGTGACACCTGCTGTTCGACGTTCCTGCGCGACTACGAGCCGGTGACACTGGCGATGGCACGCGACCAGGACCTGCCGGCGAACCCGATGCGGATCTCGGGGGCCTGCGGTCGGCTGATGTGCTGCCTGAAGTACGAGCACCCGTTCTACAACGAGTTCAAGTCCACCGCCCCGGCGATCGGCGAACGGGTCGACTCCCCGGCGGGGGAGGGCATCGTGGTCGGCCACAACGTGCTCGAGGACTCGGTGGTGCTCAAACTGGCCGCCGACGGCTCTCGCGAGGTGTGCTCCAAGGCTTCGGTGTGCGGTGCGCGGAAGGCGTACAACACCCGGTCGCACTAGGTGCGTCGGGCCCGGATCCGGTTGTGCCGTACCGGGTACGGGCGCGAGGCCGGGCCTGGGCTTGCGGGTGCGGGCCCGCTACCAGCGGATTTGTCCCCGGGCTCCAGGCCGGTAGAGTATCGAGCGCTGCCCCTTTAGCTCAGTCGGTAGAGCATCTCACTCGTAATGAGAAGGTCAACGGTTCGATTCCGTTAGGGGGCTCCACCCTCAAGGGCCCGTGATCAGGCGAAAGTCTGGTCGCGGGCCCTTTGTGTTTCCGAGTTCCCCCCGCCCGGGCCCGACCGCGCTCCGTGCCGACTTCCGCGCTGCATGCAGCGAGCGCGATTGTCGAGAACGCGCGCGGTCCGCACCGGCCCGGGACACCCATCCCTGTCGAGTGGACTCTCACACCCCACTTTCTGAGGTGTGGGAGCCCGCTCGCGAGTCTTCGGTGGCCCCGCCCGGGCCCGACCGCATCCAAGATCATCGATGGAGCCGGTTCCCGTGGTCGACCACAATGAAGCATTGAGAGTTGCTTGCCATCGTAATGGCGCATAATATCTATCATTACGATCTCGAGAGAGCAGGTACGGATCATGCTGTACGAAGCACCTGAGCTCGGTCCGGACGAGCAGCGTGTCGCCGACCAGATCGATGACCTCAAGGCCAAGCTCAAGCTTCAACTCCACGAACCGCGGCGGTGGAGCGGGTCGCTCCGCCGCCTGACATTGGCCAGGAACATTCAAGGTTCCAACAGCATCGAGGGGTTCACCGCTGCGCTGGATGATGCGGCGGCCATCGCTCTCGGTGAGGAGCCGATGGATGCCTCTGTTGAGACCGGTCATGCTCTTGCCGGTTACCGCGATGCCATGACCTACGTGCTGCAGCTTGCCGCCGATCAGGACTTCGAGTACTCCACCCAGCTGCTGAAGTCGCTGCACTTCATGATGGCCCACTACTCCCTGGCGAACCGCCCAGGCCGTTGGCGGCAGGGGGCGATCTACGTGCACGACGAGGAGTCGGGGGAGATCGTCCACGAGGGCGCGGACATCGATGAGGTCAACGATCTGATGCGTGCACTCGCCGATGGTCTCAACCGCCACGAGTCCTCCCCTGTCGTGGCGGCGGGCATGGCCCATCTGAACCTGGTCATGATCCACCCGTTCCGGGACGGCAACGGACGAATGGCGCGATGCCTGCAGAGCCTCGTCCTTGCCCGCGGTGGAGTCCTGTCACCGGTATTCATGAGCATCGAGGAGTACCTCGGGAAGAACACGGCCGAGTACTACCGGGTGCTCGGCGAGGTCGGCGGTGGGAGTTGGCAGCCGGAACGTAGCGCCAGGCCGTGGATCCGGTTCGTCCTGAAGGCCCATCTGCGGCAGGCGGGGACGGTCCGGCAGCGGGTCCGGGACGCCGAACTTCTGTGGAGCAAACTGACGACCCTGGTGAGCGCTGATGATCGGGCGATCATGGCACTGTTCGACGCAGCCATGGGCATGAGAATCCGGCGGTCCACCTATATTGCAATGGTGTCTGATCTGGGGGAACAGATCTCCGACCAGACGGCGAGCAGAGACCTCAAGGCGTTGTGCGACGCGGGCTGGCTGGAGCCCCGAGGTGAGCGGCGTGGACGGCACTACGTCGCAGGCGCACCCGTCGTGGAGTTGCGCAGGAGCGTGGTCAAGGCGAGGAGTCCTCGGGAGGACCGGGACCCCTTCGAGCCGCCCGTGTGATCCGTCGACCGGCGGGTCCGGGACGATCCGGCGCTGACGCGTGAGGGCGAAGGGCCGGTGCGGGCCGCTCCACATGGTGTGGCTGGTGCGTGGGTAATCCTTCGGCAAGGGACGGAGTGTCCGGCAGCGAACATCGCCGACCGCGCTCCTTTCCTACTCCCGCGCAGTGTCCAGGGAGCGCGATTGTCGAGCAAGAGCGCGGTATCGGCGCTCCTGCCAACGGCACCCGCACAGCGAGGGTCCCATCAGCGATCAGGGCTTGTCCCACCGAATCACGTACCGCCACATCGGAAGCCGTTTCCACCTCGACCCGGGCAGCACCGAGGCCGCCACCTTCCGCACCTGGGTGTAGGTGTGCGGCGGGGGCCAGACGGTCGGCGCGGTGTGCTCCCACATCTGACGTGATCGACCGTACCAACGGTGCTGCACCGCCCCGGCGAGGTCGTACGCGCGGTCCACCGGACGGCTGCTCCGGGCCAGCCCGATGATCACCAGGGACCCTCCGCGCGCGGTGAGGTCGCCGAGTCGGGCCAACGTGCGAGGCAGGTCCGGCAGATGGTGCACGGTCGCAACCGAGGTCACCAGGTCGAAGGACGCCGGCACCAGGGGATGGGTCAACACATCGCCCAGAACCCAGTTCACCCCCGGGTCCTCCGCCCGCGCCGAGACCAGAACCTGGGCATCGGTGTCGATACCGGTCACCGAGGGAACGCGCCGGTGCAGCGCGGCCGCGAGCACCCCGTTGCCGGTTCCGACGTCCAGGGCGGTCCGTGCCCGCGGCGGCACCGCTTCCAGGACGTACGAGTGGTAATGGATGTTGTGGTTCCACCGCTCGTCATGCCGGAGGGAGGTCACCCCTCCAGCATGACGGACCACGGACGGCTTCGTACAAGATTCAGCGTTGTCGGCTGTCGTCCCGGATCTGTCCGACCAGTTCCTCCAGCACATCCTCCAAGGTCACCATGCCGATGATGTGCCCGTCCTCACCGGTCACCGAGGCCAGATGGGCCCCGCTGTTACGCATGGTCTCCAGCACCGGTCGCAACCCGTCGGTGATCGAGATCGTCGGCAGGGTCCGGATCAGCTCGGCACCGATCGGTTGCTCGCGGCGGACCGGATCGGTCTCGAGGAGGTCCTTGGTGTGGACGTATCCCGTCAACCGGCCGGTGTCGTCGGTGACGGGGAACCGGGAAAAGCCTTGTACGGTCGCGATCTCGGCGGCAGCCGGGGTCACCGTTTGGGGCAGCGTCGCAACCGATCCCATCGGCAGCAGCACCCGGTTGATCGTGTGCTCGTCAAAGGTCAACGCGCCCAACAGCAGTCGTTCCTCCAGCGAGTCCAATTGGCCGCCGCTTCGAGACTCCGAGACCAGGTTCGCCACCTCGTCCCGGGTGAAGGCGCTGGTCACCTCGTCCTTCGCGCGGATCTTGAACAGTCGCAGCACCCCGTTGGCAATGGTGTTCAGCACCCAGATGACGGGATATAGGACCTTGACGATCAACACCAGCGCCGGAGCCAGCACGAGGGCGACCCGGTCGGGCCCGGCCAGGGCGATGTTCTTCGGCACCATCTCGCCGATGACCACGTGCAGGAAGGTCACCAGGGCCAAGGCGATCGTGAACGCGATCGGGTGCACCCACCCGTCCGAGATCCCGAGGGAATGGAAGGCCGGTTCGATGAGGTGGGCGATGGCCGGCTCGCTCAAGGAGCCGAGGGCCAGGGAACAGATCGTGATCCCCAACTGACAGCCGGCCATCATCAGCGAGACGTTCTCCATCGCCCCCAGGGTGATCTTCGCGGTCCGGGAGCCGGCCAGTGCCCGCGGCTCGATCATCGTGCGGCGCGCGGAGATCAGCGAGAACTCCGCTGCCACGAAGTAGGCGTTGAACAGCAGCAGGAAGACCGTCAGGGCCAGACCCCAGGCGTCGCTCATTTGTCGGCCTCCGGGCTCTCGTCGACGTTCTCGGTTTCCGCGGGCCCCTCCGGACCAGCGGATTCCTCGGGCTCGTGCCAGTACGTCGGATTCGCCGGGTAGGTGACGGTGACCCGCACCTGGTCGATGCGGTACCCGTCCAGGGCGAGCACGGTGAATTCCAGCAGTGCGGGCTCTTTGCCCGGGGGTGGCGGGGACTCCACCGTGACGGTGTCCCCGACCGTGGCAAGGCGCGAGAGGTGCTCGACAATCAGGCCGCCGAGGGTGTCGTAGTCACCCGAGTCCGGGACCTGCTCGCCGATGACGGCAGCGACCTCGTCCGGGCGCAGGAGACCGGAGAGGATCCAGCCTCCGTCACCCGCCGGGAAGACCTGCTGCGGTTCGCGGTCGTGCTCGTCACGCACATCCCCGACGATTTCCTCGACCAGGTCCTCGAAGGTGACAAGTCCGGCGGTGTCGCCGAATTCGTCGATCAGGACGGCCATCTGGTGGCCGCCGTCCTTGAGGATGTCCAGCAGCTCGTCGAGTTCGAGGGTGTCCGGCAGCAGGTTCGGCTCCACCATGATCGAGCTGATCGGGGTCCGGTGCCGCTCCTCGAACGGCACCGCGAGGGCTCCGCGGACGTGGGCGTTCCCGATGATCTGCCCCTCCCCGTCACCGGATCGCACCGGGAAACGGGAATGGCCGCTGCTCTTGGCGACCACGATCAGGTCCAGCACCGAGTCCTCCGGGGCGACTGTGAGCATCCGGCTGCGCGGGGTCATGACGTCGTGGGCGCGGCGGTCGCCGAAGGCCAATGAGCGCTGAACCCAGCTGGCCGTCTCGGCGGCGAGGGTGCCCTTGACCGCCGAATGCCGGACCAGCCCGGCCAGTTCTTCCGGGGATCGTGCCGAGGCGAGCTCCTCCTGCGGCTCGATGCCGAACATCCGCAGGATGGCATTCGCCGTGCCGTTGAACCAGCGGATCAGGTGGGCGGTGGCCTTCGAGAAACCTCGCATGAAGGGGGTCACCGCATTCGCGGTCTCCCGGGGTTTGGCGATGGCCAGGTTCTTCGGCACGAGTTCGCCGAAGATCATGGTCAGGGCGGTGGCCAGGACCAGGGCGATCACCACCGAGACGCTGGTGGCCGCACCGCCCAGACCGAGGTCGGTGAGCGGACCCTCCAGCAGCCCGGCGATCGCAGGCTGGGCCAGGAACCCGATGGTCAGGTTGGTGATGGTGATACCCAGCTGCGCACCCGAGAGCTGGGTGGACAGGGTCTGCAGGGCGCGCAGCACGCCGGCGGCCCGGCGATCACCCGCGGCCGCGTCCTTCTCGACACCGGACCTGTTGACGGTGATCAGCGCGAACTCGGCTGCTACGAAGGCACCGCAGGCGGCGACCAGGAGCAACGAGATGAGGATCAGGACAACTTCTGTCATAGCGCACCCCTCGAACAGTTCAAGGTGGTGCGCTCGGGTTTGTCACTGTCTGCGTCGCGTGCGGCGCTCATCGATCTCCAGCTTCGTGGTCGGTGACCGTCCGAGGTGGACGGTCGGTGCTGACCAGAATAGAGGAAGGTGTCCTCGGGGGACCGGGGCACTCCCGGTCGGCGGGCGGCGGCAGAGCCTCCGGCCAGCCGAAAGGCGTTGTGTGCCAACGTGTGGTGCGTACAGGGGGCCAGCGTTGTCGGCCCCGGCTGATAGGTTCGCCGGGAACGTCGACGATCACGAAAGCCCGGTGTCTCCTGTGCCCCGCACCACCCCGCGACAACCGCTTGATTCCGCCCGCCGCAGATCGCGGGTTCCCTCGAAGGGCCAACAGAAGTGGTGGGGCACGGGTCTGGCCGTGATCGTTCTGGCGGTCACCGCCGGCCTGGTGAACTCCGCGCGGAGCGAGGCGCCCGGCGATCCGGTGAGCCGGCCGGACACGGGCCAGCTAACCGGGCAGGACGCCACGGGTGCGACGGAATCCCTCCGGCTCCTGGAGACGATCACCGTCAAGGGTCGTGCCCCGAAAACCGGCTACAGCCGGGAGATGTTCGGGCCCAGCTGGTCCGATGACGTGACGGTGGCCGGTGGTCACAACGGCTGCGACACCCGGAACGACATCCTCCGCCGGGATCTGGCCGAGGTGGTCCTCAAGGCCGGCGCGAAAGGGTGCATCGTGATGAGCGGTGTCCTGAACGACCCGTACACCGGGAAGGCCATCACCTTCACCAGGGGGGCGAAGACCAGCTCGGCGGTTCAGATCGATCATGTGGTGGCGTTGTCCGACGCCTGGCAGAAGGGTGCGCAACGCTGGGACGAGGGCAAGCGGCGCAATTTTGCGAACGATCCACGGAACCTGCTCGCGGCCGACGGGCCGGCCAACCAGCAGAAGGGGGCGAGCGATGCGGCGACCTGGCTGCCGGCGTCGAAGGCGTTCCGGTGCACATACGTGGGCACACAGGTGCAGGTGAAGGCCGTCTACGGGCTGTGGATGACCGCCGCGGAGAAGTCCGCCATCCGTGAGGTGCTCCTCGGCTGCGGCGGCCGGGCTGCAGCCTGACGTCCACACCCGCCCGGTTCGTGGTGTGTACGCTGCGCGAGCAACCACCCGCAGCGGGGGGTCAGCCGGGCACGGCCGCGTGTGGCCGCGCCGACCTGGCTCGCTGGGCGGCCATCTGCTCGTCGAACTCCTCCCGCCAGGTGGGGCTGACCTCGATGCCCGCCGCGCCCGCCTCCTCGACACTGAGCTCGATCGGGAAACCGTAGGTGTCGTAGAGGGTGAACAGATCGGCCCCGCCGATCACCCGGCCGCGCAGACCTTCGAGCTGGTGGATGCCCTTGAGCAGGGTGCGCCGGAAGGCCTTCTCCTCCTTGACGAGGACGGCCACCACCTCGTCGGCATGTTCGGTGAGTTCCGGGTAGTGGTGGGCGTAGATGCCGGTGATCGTCGGGATGATCGCGGGCAGGAAGTTCTCGGTCAGTCCGAGGTCGAGGGCGAACCTGACAGCCCGGCGGATCAGCCGGCGCATGACGTAGCCCTGGGCCTTGTTGCCCGGCCGGATGCCGTCGACCGCGAGGAAGGCAGCCCCGCGCAGGTGGTCGGCGATCACCCGCATGGACCGGGTGTGTTCCTCGTAGGTCTGTCCCGACAGTTCCTCCACCGCGGCCACGATCGGTCGCAGCAGGCTGATCCGGAAGACATCCGGGGTGTCCAGCGCGGCAGCGGCGATACGGGCCAGTCCGCCGCCGAAGTCGACATTGCGGCGTGGCAGCGGCTCGAATCCGTCGGCGGTGCGCCGGTACTCCATGAACACCGAGTTGCCGATCTCGATGTAGCGTCCGCAGTCGCAGTTCGGATGGCAGTGCGCCCCGAAGGCGGTGTCGTGCTGGACGTCGGGGAACAGGTAGAACATCTCCGAGTCGGGGCCGCCGGGCTCACCGATCGGCATGTTCTCGGCCGATCCGTCCCGGCACCACCAGTTCTTCTTGCTGTAGAAGGAGATCCGGGCACCTCCGCTGCCGATCTCGGCAGCCCGTTCCTCGGTGCCCAGTTCCACCTGGTCGGCCGAAACCTTCGCCGCGGTGAACAATTCCGTCCAGATCCCGGCCGATTCCGTGTCCTGGGGGATCTGATGGACCTCGTCGCCGAGGAAACAGCTGACGTAGATCCGGTTCGGGTCGAGGCCGACCTTGTCGGTCAGGAAGGTCCACACCTGGTGCAGTTGTTCGTGTTTGAAGTAGTCGCCCAGGCTCCAGTTGCCGAGCATCTCGAAGAAGGTGGTGTGCCGGTTGTCGCCCACCTCGTCGATATCCTGTGCGCGTAGACAGGTCTGGCTGTCGGCGAGCCGTCGGCCGGCCGGGTGTTCCGCACCGAGCAGGTAGGGGAGCAACGGCTGCATCCCGCTTCCGGTGAACAAGGTGCTGGGGTCGTCACGGGGAACCAGCGGGGCGCGCGGTATCACCGCGTGACCTTGCTCGGCCATGAACTCCAGGTACAGGCCACGGATCTGATCGGCGTCCATCTGCAGATGATTCCACAGGGATGTCTCAGCGGCCAGGGTGCCGAGCGCGAGGACCCAGCGGATCCACGCCGGTCGCAGCGAAGGGCTGTCTTCGGTCGGTGTGATTCGGGTGGCGTTCGCGATTGCGGAGGAGTCGTCCTGCTCAGCGCCTCTCCCGTCTCCTAGACTCTGCGGACACCCGCAATCGAAGATGGCACCAGCAGTGATCGCCGGAGGAAGTTGAGGTGACGAGGTGACCGAGGTCGTTGGTCAACCGGGGGCAGATCCGTCGCCCGCGACGAAAACAGAGCAGGCGGCGCCGGAGAAGGGTTTTGTCCCGCGCGCGGCGAGGCTGATCCGGCGGTTGCCGTTCACCTCAGGCTTTGTGCTGATCGCACTGGTCCTGGGCATCGTGTCGGGCGGACTGTGGCGCGACATCGAGACCAGCTCCTGGTACCCCGTGGTGGCCTACGGTCTGCCGGCCTTCGAGGACGGCCGTTGGTACACCCTGATCTTCGGCAACTTCTTCGCCCTGTACCCGGTCTACTACCTGCTGGTGGTCGGCCTGTTCGCGTTGATCACCGGGTTCGCCGAGACCCGGCTGGGCACCAGACGAACGATGCTGGTGACGGTGGGCTTCCAGATCGCCGCCGTGCTGGTCACCGCGTTGTTGTTCCTCGTCTTTCGCGACTCGGGGTGGGAGTGGGCCCGGGTACGAGCCACCGAGACCGATGTCGGATTCTCGGCGGGGATGTTGGCGGCGATCTCGGTCGCCTCGGCAACCGTTCGGCCGCCGTGGCGGTTGCGCCTGCGGCTGGGGATCTGGTTGTACGTCGGCTTCTCCATCCTGTTCATCGGCCAGATGGCAGACGCGGAGCACTTTTTCGCCGTTGCCCTGAGTTTGCCGTTCTCCACCCGACTGGCCGGATCCCGGGCGCTGCGTGCACGTGCCTGGCCGACCCGTCACGAGGTTCGGTTGCTGGCCTTCGCCGGGGTCATGGCCAGCGCCGGAACCCAGCTGCTCAGCCAGTTCCTGCCCAACAGGTTGACGTTGTTCGGCTGGACCGACGAGTCACCGTCGGCCTGGTACGCCCTGGCCCTCAACCTGCTGCTCGCGATCCTGATCGCCAACGGCCTACGACACGGGTACCGCTGGGCGTGGTGGATCGCGGTCATCCAGGCCGCGGTCCCACTGGTGGTGACGGCCCTGTTGGGTGTGCTGCTGATCATCATCGACTTCAGCGACGAGGACATGGCAGAGCTGGACGGTCTGCCGCAGCTGTTCGCCAGCGGTCTGTTCTCGCTGCTGTTCTTCCTGCTGCTGGTGGTGGGCAGGAGGGCCTTCCGGGTACCGCGACGAAGCCGCCGCCGTCGGGCGATCAGTGTCTCGCACCCCGACACGGCCAAAACCCTGCTGCGGCGATGGGGCGGGGACACCATCTCCTGGATGACGACCTGGCCGGAGAACCGGCACATGATCTCCGCGGACGGCGAGAGCTACATCGCCTTCCGCAAACACGCCGGAGTGGCTGTCGCCCTGGGCGATCCGATCGGACCGCCCGGTTCGGTGGTCACCACGATCACCGACTACGCCGATCTCTGCGATCGCGCCGCACTGGTCCCGTTCATCTTCTCCTGCACGGAATCGACGAAATCCGTCACCGACGGTCTGGGGTGGAAGAGCGCCCAGGTCGCCGAGGACAATCTGATCGACCTGCCTGATCTGGAGTTCAAGGGCAAGAAGTGGCAGGACATCCGGACGGCGATCAACAAGGCGGGCAAGGAGGGCATCACCTTCCGGATGCTCACCCTGTCCGAGGAGTCCTGGTCCCTGGTACGACAGGTCGAGCATCTCTCCGAGGAATGGTTGGGGGACAAGGAACTGCCGGAGATGGGCTTCACCCTCGGCGGGGTCACCGAGGCGCTGGACCCGGCGGTGAAGGTCGGCATCGCGATCGATGCCGACGGCGTCGTGCACGGCGTCACCTCCTGGATGCCCGTCTACGGCACCGATGGTCGCCCCGAGGGCTGGACCCTTGATCTGATGCGCCGCCGGGACGGGGGCTTCAAATCGACCATGGAGTTCCTGATCGCCTCCTCCTGCCTGTGGTTCAAGGACAACGAGGCGAGCTTCGTTTCCCTGTCCGGTGCCCCGCTGGCCCGATCGGCCGCCGACCCCGCCCAGGAGACCGCCGTCGACAAACTCCTCGACACCCTCGGATCGACATTGGAACCTGTGTACGGGTTCCGGTCCTTGCACGCGTTCAAAGGTAAGTTCCAGCCTCGGTTCTCGCCCATGTACATGGTGTACCGGGATGAGGCGGATCTGCCCCGGATCGGTATCGCGATCACCAAGGCCTACCTGCCAGATGCGTCCGTCCGGGATCTGCTGTCCGTCGTCAGGCACTGACGGTTGACAGGCCGGGACCACAACCGCGCTCCGTGCCGACAATCGCGCTGCTGGTAAACCGCGCGATTGTCGCCACGGAGCGCGGCCGACCGGGTGTCAGGGCGATGGGTCGGCAGATCAGAAAACCCGGGGAAGAGCTCAGCCCCGCAGCCGTTGGGCAAGGATCGCCGCCTGCACCCGGGACTGCAGCTGCAGTTTCGACAGCACCCGGGACACATGGGTTTTCACCGTGGTCTCGCTGATGTACAGGGCGGTCGCGATCTGCGAGTTGGACAGGCCCTCACCCAGTCGGTCCAGGACGTCACGTTCGCGGGCGGTGAGGGAACCGGTGTCCGGAAGCGGTTCCGACGCAGGGGAACCGCCGGCGGCGAAGGCATCGATCAGGGTGCGGGTGACCTCCGGGGCGAGCACCCCGTCACCGGCCGCAACCCGTCGGATGGCCTCGGTCAGTTCCGCCGACGAGGCCGACTTGAGCAGGAAACCCGCAGCCCCGGCCCGGAGGGCACCGAAGACGTACTCGTCGATCTCGAAGGTGGTCAGGATGAGCACCCGGGCGAGTCCGGCACCGACGATCTGCTCGGTGGCGGCGATCCCGTCGGTACCGGGCATCCGGATGTCCATCAGCACCACATCCGGGTGCAGCACCCGCGCCTGCTGCACGGCGACCGCACCGTCCCCGGCCTCCCCGACAACCTGCAGATCATCGGTGCCCTCGATCATCATGCGCAGGCCGGCCCGGATCGCCGCGTGGTCATCGGCGATCAGCACGGTCGTCATGCCGGCTCCTTGGTGTTCAGCGGAAGTTCGGCCCGTACCAACCACTGCGGCCCACCGGGGCCTGGGCGGACACCGGTATCCACGGTGCCGCCGAGGGTCTCGGCCCGTTGGTGCATGTTGGCGATGCCGAACCCACGACCGGCGGGTGGCGTATTTCCGGCGCAGCCAGGCGGGATGCAGTTGTTGATCCGAATGACGACGGCGGACCGGCCACGAGTCAGGTCCACCCCGATGAGCTGTCCCGGTGCGTGGGTGATGGCATTGGTGACGGCCTCGGTGACGATCCGGTAGGCGGTGATGTCGACCGCTGCGGGCATCACGCCGAGCTCCCCGGTCACCTCGATGCGGCTGCCGCTCAACCGTGCCGAGTCGACGAGTCGGCTCAGGTCCTTCATCCGGTAGGCGGTGCGCGGGGCGTCCACGGACTGCTCCGACCGCAACAGTCCGATCATCGACCTCATCTCCGTCAAGGCATCGATGCTGTTGTTGCGCACCGACTTCAGCACAGCCTCGACCGCGGACGGATCCTTGGACAATGCTCCCAGGGCCGCCTCGGACTGGATGGCGATCGCCGAGAGATGACCGGCGACGACATCGTGCAGGTCGCGGGCCAGCCGGCTGCGCTCCTGTCTGACGGCGGTCTGCCGGTCGACCTCCGCCAGTTGGGCGAGGGCACGGGATCTCGCCCGTTCCAGGTCGGCGGCGTCCCGGTGCCCACGTACGGTGGTCGCCCACCAGAGCGGCACCAGTACGAACAGGGCCAGGGCCCCGGCGACGAGTACGCCGACCCGCCAGTCCCGGGCGAGAACGGCGGTGCCGATACCGATCGGAAGAGTCAGGCCATTGGACCAGAGCAGGATGGCGTCGGCGAATTTCCGTGAGCTGTACAGGCTCGCGGCGTACAACAGATCGCCCACTGCGATCCAGACCGGGATCGTGGGACCGACGAGTGCGTCGACCGCCACCGGGACGAGGGCAAGGCACAGGGCCGTTCTCGGGGCGCGGGTGCGCAGGAGCATCAGCGCGCAGACCGCACCGAGGACGAGCAGGTGCAGCCACAACGGATGGCGACCGCCGTTGGCGCTCAGGGAGTAGAGGCTGACCAGGTAGAGGACAGCGCCGGTGACGAAGTACCCCAGCGCAAGTCCTGCCGTGCTGAGCCGGCCGGTGCCGACGTTCTGCGCCGCGAGGAAACGCCGGAACCGGTTCACAGTCTGTATTCCATCACGGGTGCCGTGGGCGCGCGTCCGTCGAAATGATGACACCCGCATCCTCACCATGCCCGATGTGGATCGCTGTCGCCGCCTCGAGAGTGGAGGCCATGACCAGAGGACCTGTGGCGCGGCCGGCACGCCGATGACGCCTGTACTGCTCGCCGGTCTGGCCGGCCTTGCCCTGCTGGACAGCACCAGCATCGGAACCCTGATCATCCCGGTGTGGTTCCTGCTGGCACCGCGCCCGCCCGCGGCGAGGGTGTACCTGCGGTACCTGGCGGTGATCTCGGCGTTCTACTACCTGGTGGGGCTGTCCCTGTTGTTCCTGTTCCGCGCCGGGGCGGAGGCCTTCGGGGACTGGTTCCGGCGGCCGCCGTTCCTGTGGGCCCAGCTGGCCGCCGGTGTGCTGTTGTTCCTCTGGAGTTTCCGGTTCGATTCGAAGAAACGGCGGGAGGCGGGTGAGGAGAGCAGGACGTCGAAGCTGCGGGACCGCGTGCTGCACGCGGACGGTGCGGTTCGCGGCACCACGGTGTTGGCCCTTGGGGCCGGCGCGCTGGAACTGCCCACCATGCTTCCCTACCTGGCGGGGATCGGACTGCTGACGGCCCAGGGGGTTTCGCCGGCGGTCTCGGCGCTGGCCCTGTTCGGCTACTGCCTGGTGATGGTGGTTCCGGCCCTGGCCCTGCTGGGGTTGCGACGCGTCCTGCACCAGAGGCTGGAAGGTCCGCTGGTCAGCCTGGACCGGGTGATGAGCAGGTACACCGACACGGCGCTGGGATGGGTCCTGGGGGTGGTGGGCTTCCTCATCGCCAGGGACGCCGCGTTCATCCTCTTCTGACCGGCCGGGGTCGGTCGGGTGTCAGCAGCGGACCAGGATCAGGGGCAGTCCGGGGACTCGGGGCCCATCCGCTGGAGGATCTTGTCGAGAACGGCACCGAACTTCTGGGTCTCGGTCTCGGTGAGGCCGTCGAACATGATGGACCGCACCGATTCGGCATGTCCCGGGGCCACTTCCACGAGTCGGTCCCAGCCCGCATCGGTCAACACCGCGGTCTGTCCGCGTCCGTCCTCGGGGGTCGGCTCGCGTCGTACCCACCCTGCTTCCTCGAGACGATTGACGGCGTGGGAGGTCCGGGACTGGGAGGCGCGCAGGACGTGGGCGAGCTGACTCATCCGCAACCGGCGACCCTCTGCCTCGGACAGCATGGCGAGGATCTGGTAGTAGGCGTGGGGCATACCGGCGGCCTGTTGGAGTTCGCGCTCGAGTCGCTCGTGCAACTGGCCGCTCACCTGCAGGAAGTCACGCCAGACCCGCTGTTGCGCGTCGGTGAGCCAGGGTTCGCGTGCCATGGGTCCGAGTATAGTTCCGTGTTGTGTGAGTGTTCATCAAAGTGCCCGGTCAGCAGACCGGAGTAGGTCACCTGTGCGGGAGATTCGGCCCGACTGGTGCGACGATCCCGGCGTGCGGAAGACTGTGAACCATGACCTCCACCCCCGATGGGCCCGCAATCCGTGATGCGCGGTCGCCGATGCTCCGTGCGATCGAACTGGCCGGGCGCGGTGCCGCGACGGTGCTGCCGAACCCGGTCGTGGGCTGCGTCATCCTGGATGTCGACGGATCGGTGGTGGGGGAGGGCTGGCACGAGCGGTACGGTCAGGCCCATGCCGAGGTGAACGCCCTCAGGGTGGCCGGGCCCCGGGCGCGCGGCGGCACCGCGTACGTCACGTTGGAGCCCTGCAACCACACCGGGCGGACAGGGCCGTGTTCCCAGGCGCTGATCGCCGCCGGGGTCGCCAGAGTGGTGGTGGCGGTTGCCGATCCGACCGCACTCGCCTCCGGTGGGGCAGAGGTGTTGCGGGAGCACGGGATCGAGGTCGAGTTCGGCCTGGAAGCGGCCGCTGCCGAGGATGTGAACCGGGTCTGGCTCGGCGCGGTCCGGCGCGGCCGGCCGTTCGTGACCTGGAAGGCGGGGATGACGATCGACGGCCGGGTCGCGGCCCTCGACGGGACCAGCAAATGGATCACCTCGGCGGCGTCCAGGGCCGATGTGCACCTGCTCCGGGCGCAGGTGGACACCATGGTGGTGGGGGTCGGGACCGTGGTTGCCGACGACCCGCAGCTCACCGTCCGGGATACGGACGGGATCGTGGTCGGTCCGCAACCTCTGCGGGTGGTGGTGGACACCGACGGACGCGCGCCGCGCGGGGCCCAGGTGTTCGACGATGCGGCCGAGACCTGGCTGGCCACTGCACAATCGGTCGGGGTCGGGCCGGACGACCGGGTCGACTTGAACGCACTGTTGCGTCAGCTGTTCGAGCGCGGGCAACGGCATGTCCTCGTCGAGGGTGGACCTCGGCTGGCGACGGCCTTCTGGGATGCCGGCCTGGTCGACGAGGCGATCGTCTACCTCGCGCCCCTGGCCTTGGGAGCCGGGAAACCCGCTCTGGACGGCGGAACCGTGCCGACCCTGGCGCTGGGGCACCGGTTGGAACTGCGTGATGTCGCCCGGTTCGGCGACGATGTTCGGCTGCGGTACCAGGTGCCGGGCATTTCCTAGGTGCTTGCCTGGTTGTCGGCCAGCTGGGCACGCAGGCCCAGGATGAGGGTCTGCACACCGAAGATGAACTGCTCGTCCGCGTCGGTGGCGAAGTAGGCACCCGCGGCGTGGGTCAGCGGGAACCGGGCGACGTCGATGCGGGGCTGTCTGGCCTCCGGTCGGTACCGTTCGTCGACGGTCGCGTCCGGCCGGAAACGTTCCTGCTCCTCGATGACGTACCCGATCACGTAGTTGTAGAAGGACTGCCAGGCCCAGAGTGCCTCGCGCAGACCGAATCCGGCGGCGGTCAGCGCGGTCAGTGGCTGTTCCATGGAGCCGATCGACTCGTCATCCGTCAGGTGGGTTCCGGCGAAGAGTTTGGCACCGTCCCGGTAGCGCAGCAGTCCCGCTCTCAGCTGGATGGCGCTGGTGCGGAGCTGGTCGTCCCAGGATGCGCCCGGGTCCGCCGGTGTGCCGGTCAGGTCCAGCATGATCCTGGTGGCCATCTCGTCGACCAGGGTGTTCATGTCCTTGACGTGGTAGTACAGGGCACCTGGCTGGACCCCGAGTTTCCCGGCGAGCGCGCGTGCGGTGATCGCACCCAGGCCGCCCTCGGCGAGAAGGTCGAAGGCCGCCGTCACCACTGCCTCCCGACTCAGGGTCTTCCTCGGCATGGATCCTCCTCCTGTGCCCTTGACATTTGAACAGTGTTCAGCAAGTGTAGCGACATCGATATTTGAACACCGTTCAAATTCGTTTGGATCAGGAACAGGAGCCACCATGAAAGCCGCCGTCGTCACCGATCTGTCCCGGCCGCCCCAGTACATCGACTTCGTCGAACCCGAACCGACACCCGGATATCAGCAGGTCAGGATGCTGGCCGCCGGTGTGCACCAGCTCGTCCGTTCCCTTGCGGCGGGTCGGCACTACGGTGCGGCCGATGCACTTCCCTTTGTCGCCGGTGTCGACGGGATCGCGCGGCTGGAGGACGGATCCCGCGCCTATGTGGGTGGAGCCCCCGATCCGTACGGCACCCTCGCCGAGCGGACCATCGTGCCGATCGGCTGGTCCGTTCCCGTGCCGGACGGGCTGGACGATGCCACCGCCGCCGCGATCGTCAACCCGGCAACCTCCTCCTGGTTGCCGCTCAAGTACCGAGCCCAGCTCCAACCGGGCGGAACCGTGCTGGTCCTGGGGGCCACTGGCGTCTCGGGTCGGCTGGCGGTGCAACTGGCGGCGCAGCTCGGGGCCGGACGGATCATCGCGGCAGGCCGGAACCCGGCGATCCTGGCCGAGCTGCGCGACCACGGGGCCACCCATGTCGTTGATCTGCGGTCGGATCCGGAGAACGTCGTCGCGACGATCCGAGCCGCCGCGGGCGAGGGGATCGATGTCGTGCTGGACTATCTCTGGGGTCCGGTGGCCGAGCTGGCGCTGGAAGCGCTGCGGGTGAACGGACTCTCCCATCACACCGGACCCACCCACTACGTTCAGATCGGTGCCCTGGCAGGCAATCCCATTTCACTGGATGCGGGTCTGCTGCGCAGTTCCAATGTCATCGTCTCCGGAAGCGGCGCCGGAAGTATGAACCCGGCTCATCTGATCGCGGAGATACCGCACCTGTTGGGGTTGGCGGCCGCCGGGCGCATCGATATCGACATGGAGGTGCGGCCGTTGTCGGAGGTGGGTCAGGCCTGGGGTTCTGATCGGAGGCTGGTGTTCATTCCCTAAAGACGTCGTTCTGGGGTGGTCTCAGCACCATTGCCTCGATCGCCGCGCGGACCCAGGGCCGGTACTCGGCGAGGTCCCATCCGCTCTGGGCGACGAGCTGTTCGTACCCCTCGGGTGAAAGCAGGAAGTTCCAGCTGTCGGCGGCGCGGGCGAGGTCGGTGCCGGGGGTGACGAGTCCGCGATCGGCCAGCAGGTGCACCGCGCCCCGGATGTCCTGACGGCGGCGTTCCAGCAGATCTCGCAGGCGGTCCCGGACACCGGGTTCCTGGTCGGCCGCCGCGATGAAGGTCTGCCAGAGACCGTAGGAGCGCCTGTTGGCCTCGGTGACGAAGGTGATCAGTGCGTCGAGAAGGGCGGAAGGGTCCGTGATCCGGGTGATCTCGATGATCTCCGGGCGTTCGCCGATGGGACGGGGGCCTTCGTCCCCGGCGAAGGTCTGCTCGAAGGAGGAGAGCAGCAGATCGGCCTTCGAACCCGCGGCCTTGACGGATTCGACGGACACACCGGCCCCTCGGGCGATCGCGGCCATGGTGGTCGGCCGGTACCCGTGGGCGGTGAAGCTCTCGGCTGCGGCCTGCAGGATTCTGCGGCGGGTGAGCGCCGCTCGATCGGCGCGGAGCTCGGATTGATAGGTGCGAGTTCTTCCATTCGTATCCGCCACCCTTGCAGTGTAGTGAATACTTCGGCAGATCCGATTCCTGCTGCTGCGAGCCGTTGCTCGCCGGCAGCCCTGCCGAAAGGAAGGCTCGTGCGTTCCGTCCTTCTGTGTTCCACCCCGGTACACGGCCATGTGTCACCGTTGCTCGAAGTCGCCGACCACCTGGTGGGTACCGGCTATCGTGTCCGTTTCCTCACCGGCGCGCGATATCGAACGAAGGTGTTGGCCACCGGAGCGGAGTTCCTGCCACTGCCGCCCGGTGCCGATTACGACGACACCGACATGGATCTCGCGTTCCCGGACCGGGCGGGCCTCGCCGGTCCGAAGCAGATCCGGCATGATCTGAGCCAGATCTTCATCCGCCCGGTCGCCGAACAGCTCGCTGCCGTGGACGCCGCCCTGGCTCAGGCACCGGTGGATGCGGTACTGGCCGAGTCCTTGTTCACCGGGGCGGCCGCCTTGCTGCTCCGTCCGCCTGCGGAACGGCCACCCGTGATCAACCTCGGGATCGTGCCGCTGAGCCTGAA
The DNA here is from genome assembly GCA_003576535.1 of Nakamurella silvestris. Classification (GTDB taxonomy): domain Bacteria; phylum Actinomycetota; class Actinomycetes; order Mycobacteriales; family Nakamurellaceae; genus Nakamurella; species Nakamurella silvestris. Next base: position 205,322 of record QXCQ01000018.1, read on the forward strand.
AGATGTTGATACCGCGCCGTTCGGCATGGGGATCACCCCGCTGCCAGGGTCGTTCGGTCGGTGGCGGAACCGACTCCTGTACACGGTGGCGGAGAAGGGGCTGTTCCGTCCGGTACAGAAGGACATCCAGACCCGCCTCGCTGCGTTGACCGGTCGAACCCTGCCGGTGTTCTTCATGGACTGGCCGCGTTTGGCGGATGCCTTGATCCAGTTCACCGTGCCGGCGTTCGAGTACCCGCGCGAGTCCTTGCCCGCCACGGTGCATTTCGTCGGGCCGATGTCCGGTCGCCCCCCCGGGGGTACCGCTCCTGCTGCTCCCGATCTGCCGACCTGGTGGGCTGACCTGGACGGTGATCGCCCGGTGGTGCACGTGACCCAGGGAACGGTGGCGAACAAGGACTTCCGTGACCTGATCCTGCCGACCGTGCAGGGGCTGACCGATCAGAACGTACTGGTGGTCGTCAGTACCGGCGGGCCCGACCCGGACCGACTCGGGCCGCTGCCGGGGAACGTGCGGGTCGCCAGGTACCTGCCGTACCAGCAACTGTTGCCGAAGGTCGACGTCATGGTCACCAACGGTGGATACGGCGGGATCCACTTCGCGCTGGCCCACGGCGTCCCGTTGGTGGTCGCCGGCAAGACCGAGGAGAAGGTGGAGGTGACGGCGCGGGTGCGCTGGTCGGGGGTGGGTGTCGACCTGCGCAGCCAACGCCCGAGTCCGGACGCGGTCCGTGCCGCGGTGGCCGAGGTGCTGTCGAACAGGACCTACGGCGCCGTCGCCCGCGAGGTGGGTCGGCAGATCGTCGCGGCACCGGGCCTGCCCGGGGTGGCAGCGGTGATCGAGTCGCTGCGGACCACGCCGGGTTCAGTGCTCCGCTGATCCCGGCGTGGTCCGAGGCTCAGGTGTGGCTGGTGGTGACCGAGAGGACGTGCACCGCCGGTTGGCAGGTGTCGGTGAGGTCGGTGCCGGTGCTGGGCAGGGTGACCCCGGCGATGGTCCCGCCGCCGTTGGTGGGGAGCCGGAGGTGGTAGAGGGTCACCGATCCGGTGACCTTCACCAGACCGACGTTGCGGTACGGCAGGGTGAGAGCCTTGTACAGGGTGTAGTTCTTGTCGTCGACATGTGGCAGGTCGCCGGGTGCGGCATCGGTCCATGCAGGCAGCGCTGGGACAAGCCGGTCCGACACTGGGCTGGCCGCATATTTGATGGACGCCTGCAGTCCGAAGGAGGCCGGAATCGCCCCGCAGGTGGCGGTGACGAGCAGATCGACGTTGTTGGCATTCGGCACCGGTGTGAGCGGAATCGTCTGCCCGGTGGCGATCACGTTGTCGTTGCCGTTGGAATTGGCCGCGGGCATGGTGAACGAGGCCCCGTCGAACACCTTGGTCTGGCCGACCCCGAAGCCCTTGGCCTCCAGGGTGTCCATCGACAGGGATGAGTTCCCGGACGAGGGGCCGATGTCCGCCGTGTTGACCCCGTCCCGGGAGATGCCGTTGTTGTTCAGGGCCGCCTGGAAACTCGACGCCGAGACGTTGTCGATCGGGATCACCATGAAAAGGTCGATCAACGTCGAGTACCCGTGGTCGTTGACCCCGTTGTAGTTCGCGTTGACGGACTGGGCGTTCTTTCCGACAACCGTGATGGCCAGGGTGTGGTTCCCGGCGGTGAGGTGCAACCCGCCCAGTGGTTGATAGACCCTGGTCTGGGTCGGGCTGTATCCGTCGAAGGTGATCGGGTCGCCGGTGTCGGAATTGATCAGCGGGACGGCATCGGCGCCGTCGTCCACGGAGAACTGAACCTTGCCGAAGTGGTTCCCGCGGTACAGGGCGATGCCGAGTGCGTAGTCGGCGCTCACCCCGGCGGTGAACGGCAGCCGGATGGTGGGGCCGTCCGCCGGGTCGCCGCCGGTGGCCACGAACCGGGTGCGCATGCCGCCGCCGGCATCGTCATAGGCCTCATCGACCACCAGACTGCCCAGCCCGTGCGGGCCGAAATCCTTGATGCAATTGACGTTCTCGGCCTCCGTCCGCACCGGGGTGGCACCGGGCACGGTCGGAGAGACGTAGAAGGGGTAGGCCGCCACGGCTGCGGACAGGTTGTGGGCGTTGTCGAAGCTCCGGACGAACAAGGTCCGCGGCCCCGCGTCGAGGGTCTTCGGCGGGATCAGTTTCGCCTCACCGCCCACTGCGTCGATCAAGCCTCCCAGCGGATGGGTGCCCGTGTAGTTGCCGCAGTCCTGCGCGTTCGGTACGAGGATGCTTCCGGCATCCGTCCAGGAGTAGGCGAATCCGACGACGTTGTCGGCACCACCGGCCCCGATGGTGATCATCCCCGGAAGGTTCTGCGGTGCACCCCAGGTGCCTTCGGGGTAGTCGCGGGAGACGACGGTGGGTGTGCCCGAGGGTGGGGCGGTGTCGACCGTGAAGGGGTAGCGCTTGGACGGAATGGCCTGCTCGACGTCGTTCCCGTCGCCCGGGTTGCTCTTGGCGCGGACCTGATACTCCCAGTTGCCCTGGGCCAGTGCGGGGGCCGACCATCCGTAGACCGTGCCTGAGGTGGTGGCCTTCCAGCCCGAGCTGTACGTCGGGTCGGCCGCTCCGGCGTGGAAGACGGCAAAGGCCAGTGCGATCCCCGGATCGTCGGTGTTGTTCCCCTTCGCGCTGCCGCGCAGAGTGGGTGAGCTGTCGGTCACGAGATTCTTCCCGCCGCAGCTCACAGCACCGCTGATGCCGTTCGCCACGGGCTGGCTCGTCGGGAAGCTGTAGTGGACGTCCAGCGTGGGGGAGGTGTCGAACCTCTTCCACTGCATCTTCTCGTTCTCGTCCGGTGCCTTGAGGCCGAAGGTGGTGACGGCCTGGTCGCTGTCGGCCACTCCCTGGAAATAGGCGGTGAGCGCGGCATTGTCGAAAACGATGTTGCCGGCCGGGGTCTGCGGGCAGCTGTCGCCGCCCCCTTTGCTGACCGTCTGGATGAGCGAGGTGGCGGGCCCCGGCCAGGTGGTGCCCGCGCTGATCGGACCGCTGGTCCGCATCAGGCTCACGGGCTCGGCGGTGCACCCCGCTCCCGCGTGCACCTGGCGGACGTACACACTCGCGTCGATGATCCTCGCCGTGGTCGGACGGTTGATCAGGGCCGCCGAGCTGAAGGCGAAATACGCACGCCCGGTGCCGATCCCGTCGCAACCCGGCCAGCCGCAGTACCCGACCTGCAGGTTGTAGTTGTGGTTGTCGAAGTAGTCCCAGCCGTTGTTGAAGACATCGGCGAAATGCCCGCTGGCCACCGAGACCACCGGATCGATGTACACCGGGTACTCCACATCCGGCCCGGTGAGGGCGGCCGTCGGCGGGCTGAGCTGCAGCAGTCCGGTTCCCTCGCCGGTGGTCGAGAACTGCACATCCACGACGTCGACATCACCGGAACCCGGGTCCACCGCAGACGGAGCCGGACCGGCCTTGGTGCCGGTGGTGGAGTCCCACATGATCGCCCGCTCACTGTCGAAGACGGTGTGTCCGTCGGGGTCGACAGCCCTGAAGGTTGAACCGCTGTCGCCACCCGGGACGAGCGTCAACCCCGAGGCATCGAGGGACAGCCGGAGGATCGTCAGGGCCGGATTCTGCGCGGCCTCCGGGGTACGTACCACCAGCACCTCGGAGTAACTGGTGGGCTCCGCCGTCACGACCAGATCGACACCCGGGAGGACCGCAGGGTAGGTGGCGGCGTTCCCGGAAATGACCGGTGTGGGAAGCGATCCGGGCCAGCTGTAGGTGAGGGTCCGCCCGTCCGGCGCGGTCAGTGTGATCAACGGGCCGGTGCCGCCGCCGGAGAAGGCGACATCGACTGCGGTCGCCACCGGGGAAACGGTGCCTTCCGGATCGACCGTGAGTGAGCTGTCGACAGGGATCCAGCTGCCGTTCCGCTGCACCCGCACCGGCTCGCGCGAGGTCTCCAGCAGGTAGGTGCCGTCGGGCTCTGCGGTGACCCGGCTGGTCCCCGTCGTCTCCAGGTCCACCTCGACCGGTTTGCCGGTGTCCACCGACTCGGTGGATGCGCCGATCTCCGCCGATCGGATCTCCTCGATGCTCGGCGTCACCTCGTCGGCCGCGTGACGCCCCGAGGGCACCTGCTGCTGGAGGTCCTTCGCCAACGGGACCGCCGCCGCGTCGGCCGCCCGAGGTGCGAGCAGGCAGGCCAACACGCAGCACACGACCAGCGCACGGAGGTCGGAAATCCGGCGGCGGACCGGTCGATGGGCGTGCGGCATCGGAACCTCCAGGGGATGGGTGTCGGCGGAAAATCTTTCAGCCTGGCGAGGAAGAATCTCAGTAAACCATATATACATGGCCACTGGTTGGGTGCTACAAACTCATCCGGGCTACCACGACGGTGTGGTGGTCGGGGCTATTCGGGCTTGAGGGGTGTCGTGATGTTTCGTTCTGTGCCTGGTGCGCGTGGCCGTGTGCGGCGTGTGTTCACGTCTGCGGTCGCGATGACGGTGTGGCTGGCCGGTGGTGCGGTGCCGTCAGTGTGGGCGCAGGGTCCGACAGTGGCTGCTGGTGCGGCGGGTGCTTCCGCTCCGGGTGTCGGGGGTTCGGGGGTTGGGCAGCGGCCGCCGGTGGCGGTGACGCCGGTGGTGCCGTCGCGGGTGGTGGAGTTCCCGCCGGCGCGTGGTGGGGTGGCGGCCGCCGGGTCGTTGGTGTCGGGGGCGACCCGGTGGCCGGTTGCCGGCGAGGTGAGGGTTCGGCCGGGTTCGTCCGAGCGGGTCGCGACGGGAGCGGGCAAATTGTTCCGGGCCGGTGATGGTCCGGTGCTGTTGGGCGGCTCGGTGCTGGGCGGGTCCGGCGGCCGGGGCGGTGCGGTGGTGCGGGTGCTGCCGGACCGGGTGGTGGCGGGGTACTCGGGTGTGTTCTTCACGGTGGACGGGTCGGCTGCGGGGGCGGTCGGGGTGGATTACTCGGCGTTCGCCGACGCGGTGGGGGCCGATTTCGGGTCGCGGTTGCACCTGGTGGCTCTTCCGCGGTGCGTGTTGACCGATCCGGCGGGTGCGGGGTGTGGGCGGGCGGCGGACCTGGGGTCGGTGAACGACGGGGCCCGTCAGGTGGTGACGGGTGTGCTGTCGCCGGAGGTGTTGGCCACCATGACCTCCGGGCCGGATGGCGGGTCTGGTTCGGGGTCGGGTGGGCCGTCGGGTGTGGGTGGGGTGGTGGTGTTCGGTGCGGTGGCCGATACCGCCGGCGGGAAGGGTGATTTCACGGCGTCGTCCTTGGCTCCGTCGGGTTCGTGGTCGACTTCGGGTGGGACGGGGGCGTTCTCGTGGTCCTACCCGGTGGTGTTGCCGCCGGCCGGGACGGGGACGACGCCGTCGGTGGTGCTGGGGTACAACTCGCAGTCGGTGGACGGGCGGGTTGCGTCGACGAACAACCAGTCGTCGTGGTTGGGGCAGGGCTGGGACTACCAGCCAGGTTTCATCGAGCGGACCTACCGCACCTGTGTGGATGTTGCGGGTGTCCCGGCGGCAGCGCGGACCGGGGACATGTGTTGGGCCGGGCAGATCGTCACGATGAGTCTTGGGGGTTCGACGTCGGAGCTGGTGCAGGACTCGGACACCGGCGTGTGGCATCCGCGTAGCGACAACGGTGAGAAGGTCGAGCACCTGACCGGGGCGCCCAACGGTGCCCGGGCGGGGGAGTTCTGGAAGGTCACCACGACCGACGGGACGCAGTACTTCTTCGGTAAACATGTGGCCCCCGGTGGGAATGCCGGCTTGGCGACGAACTCGGTGTACACGGTGCCGGTGTACGGGGCGTTGCCGGGCGATGAGTGTTACAGCCCGGACGGTTTCGCCGCTTCGGTGTGTGTGCAGGCCTGGCGGTGGAACCTCGATTACGTCCAGGACGTCCACGGCAACGCGGTGGTGAACTACTACACCCCGGAGAAGAATTCCTACGGGGCGAACAAGGGTGCCACCCCGGTGGGGTACGTGCGAGGCGGGTACCTGAACAGGATCGAGTACGGCCTGCACCTGGCGGGCGGGTCGGTGTACGGGTCTCCCGCGCCGCAGCGGGTGTTGTTCACCGTCGCCGAGCGGTGCACTCCCACCCAGCAGGTGGGGTGTACCAGCGCGGAGTTCACTGCGGCGAACGCGGCGAAATGGCCGGACACCCCCCATGACCTGGTGTGCCCGACGTCGGGGGTGTGCGCGGTCCACTCACCGACGTTCTTCTCCACCAAACGCCTGACCTACATCAAGACCGGTTACTACAACCCCACCACGAAGGCGTACGTCAAGGTCGACGAGTACCGGCTGGCCCAACATTTCGACGGAGCGGCCAACCTCGGCGGGCAGATGTTGTTGGACAGCATCGTGCACGCCGGGTATGCCCCGGACGGGTCGGCGATCACGTTGCCGCCGGTGGACTTCCATTACACCGGTCTGGCCAACCGGGTCCAGGGGTTGAACAACGAACCGGCGATGCCGTTCGAGCGACTGACTCAGATCGTTGCCGAGACGGGCGCGAGGACGACCGTCTCCTACGGACAACCGCCCCGGACCGACGGCGGCGCGACTACCGCGTGCAAGGTCGGGTCGGTCCCGGCCGATCAGGCCGCCAACGGCATGTTGTGTTTCCCGGTGCGGTGGACGTTGCCGTTCACCCAGTCCCCGGTGTTGGACTACTTCCACAAGTACGTGGTCACCTCGGTGGCCGCGGAGGACCCGGTGAACCTGGTAACCAAACAGGTAACCGCCTACCGGTACGTGGGTGCGCCGGCCTGGCACGCCGATGACAACGAGGTCATGGCGGCGGCGGACCGGACGTTCGGGCAGTGGCGCGGGTACGCCCAGGTAGAGGTCCGTACCGGTGACACCGGGCATCTGTCGAACGGTGTCCATGACGGGCTGACCCTGTCGCGGACGAGTTACCTGCGCGGGATGGGCGCAGCGGTCTCCAACTCGTTGGGTGAGCAGGTCCCCGACCCCGAAGAGATGGCCGGGAACGTGTTCGAGAAGGCCTCCTACAACGGGGCCGCCCGCGTCGGGACCGAGTTGACCCGGTACACCACCGTCGCGACGACCGGTACCCGGCCGCGGGCCGGGCTGCCGGATCTGAGCTCGACGATCATCCGGACCGCCCGGGTGGAAACGATCACCGACCTCATCACCGGTGGTACCCGCCACGGCGTCACCACCAATTCCTTCGACACCCGGGGCCGGTTGATCGCCGAATCGTCCACCGGGACCGACGTCGACCCGGTCTGCACGACCTACCGCCAGGCCGAGAACACTTCCCTGTGGGTGCGGGACCTGGTTGCCGAACGGATCGTCTCGGCGCAGGCGTGTGACACACCGGTCGATCACCCCGCCCCGGTGGTCGGCCTGACCCGCACCTACTTCGACGGATCCACCGTCCTCGGACAGGTAACCGGACAAGGACAACCCACCCAGACACAGGTGGCGACCACACCTGTGGGCAACAGCTACCACTTCGCCCGCACGAGCACCGGCTACGACGACTACGGCCGGACCACCAGCACCACCGCGTACACCGGCACCGATGACCAGACCGGCCGGACCACCACACTGGCCTACACACCGGCCGGCACGGGGGCGACCACCCAGGTGGTCACGACGAACCCGGCCGGGCAGAAATCGACCAGCAAACTCACCGCCGGCCGCGGGGCAACCTGGAGTTCGACCGATGTCGGCGGATCGCTGACCGAAGCGGTGTACGACCAACTCGGCCGACTGACCCAGGTCTATCAACCCGGACAGTCCCGCCTGGACGGCGACCCGGCCACGAAGACCTACTCCTACCTCGTCCGCGACAACCGCACCACCAACGGACCGTCGGTGGTGACCAGCAAAACCCTGGTCGATATCGGCACCTCCCACTCCTACACCGCGACAACGAGTCTGGTCAGCACCTTCGGTGCAGTCCTGCAGACCCAGACCGACGCCGAGGATCAGAAGGACGTCGACAGTCAGAGCACCGGGAAGAACCGGGTCGTGTCGGACAACGTCTACGACTCCCACGGGTGGGTGGTGGCCACCAACAACTCCTGGTACACCTCCGGTGCCCCGGCGACCGGTCTGATCACGACATCGCCGGCCTCGATCAACAACCGCACCCTGTACTCCTACGACCTGACCGGCCGTCAGACCACCGCGCGGTCGATGCGGGGCCTGCAGGAGATCTCGGCGACGAGTACCGCCTACGGCGGGGATCGCGCCACCACGGTCCCGGAAACCGGTGGTGTGATCACCACCCAGATCACCGACGTGCGCGGGAACATCACCCAGACCCGCCAGTACCAGACCCCGCCGCAGATCACCGGGAACACCGTCACCGGCGGCACCTACCAACACACCGCCTACCAGTACGACCTGTTCAGCAAGCTCACCACGATGACCGACCCCGCGGGGGCCACCTGGTCATACAGCTACGACCTCGCCGGGCGGCGGACCGCCCAGGACGACCCCGACGCCGGCCACACCACCACCGACTACAACGACACCGGCGAGGCGACCACCGCGACCGATGCCCGCGGGATCAGCCTGACCTACACCTACGACGCGTTGGGCCGCAAAACCGCCCAGAAGAACGGCACCACCGTCCTGGCGACCTGGACCTACGACACCCTGCGGAAGGGGTACCCCACCTCCTCCACCCGCCACATCGGCGGGAACAACTACACCCTCGGCGTCACCGGGTACGACGACCAAGGCAACCCCACCGGGCGGAAGGTCACCATCCCCGCCGTCGAGGGAGCACTCGCCGGGACGTACACCAGCAAGACCACCTACACCAGCACGGGTCTTGTCGATATCGAAGAACCACCAGCGGCATTCGATCTGCCGGACGAGGCATTGCATCACGCCTACACCCGGCTGGGCCGGCCCACCGGGACCTCCGGTGACCTGGCCTACGCCATCGACACGATCTACACCCCCTTCGGTGAGGTCAACCAGATCGCCCTCGGTGTGAACGACCACCGCGGCTGGCTGACCATCAACCGGTTCGACCACTCCCGCCGCGTCTCCGACACCGCCCTGGACGTCGCCGCCGCGACCGCGCGGGTGGAATCGATGAGCTACGGCTACGACGACTACGGCAACATCACCCGAACCGTCGACACCCAAGGCGGCACCGACCAAGCACCAATCCAGACAACATGTTTCACGTACAACAACCTCGACCAACTCACCCAGGCCTGGTCGTCCAGCAACACCTGCGCCAGCACACCCACCCCGTCGAACTACGCGACAGTGCAAGGACCGCAACCATTCTGGACCACCTGGGAATACGACCCCGCCGGGAACCGCACCACCCAGACCAACCAACCCACCGCCGGTAAACCCGGTGCCACCCTCACCACCTACCAGTACAACTCCAACACCCACCAACATGCCCTCACCGGTGCCACCGTCACCGACCCGGCGAACAACCAGACCAACAGCACCTACACCTACGACGACAACGGTGCTCTCAAGACCCGCACCCAACCGGGTAAGAACCTCGCCCTCACCTACACCGACGACGGCCGCACCAACACCATCACCAGCCCGTCCGGTGACACCAGCTACATCTACGACGCCGACGGCAACATCCTGCTGCGCAAAGACCCCGCCGGCGTGGCAACCCTGTTCAACGGCAGCGACCAATACCGCTACCAGTCAGGGAAAGTCACCGCCAGCAGGTTCTACACCCACGCCGGTTACACCATCTGGGAACGCGTCGGCCTCTACGGGAAGATGCTCTTCACCGACCGCAACGGCACCCCGCTGGCCAGCATCACCATCACCGCCAACGGCTTCACCAACCTCACCCGCCGCCACTTCGACCCCTACGGCAACCCCCTCGGCACCGGCGTCGGGACCTGGCCCGACCACAACCGCTACCTCAACCAACCCGGGAACGTCCCCTCCCTCGTCGACATGGGAGCCAGACTCTACGACCCCAACCTCGGCCGATTCCTCACCGTCGACCCCATCCTGGCACCCTTCAACCCCGGCCAAAACAACGGCTACAACTACGGCTGGAACAACCCACTCACCCACTCAGACCCTGGCGGCACATCACCTTTGGGAAGCTGCGACGGTTCAGCCGTTGCGTGCGGGCAACGCGCAAACGCCATCCAGTACGACCGAATTACACCACGGGAGAGGTCTGGATGGAACTTTGCTGGCGATCCCAACCATTTCAGCGACATGTACAGCGACACTGCAGCAAAAGTTGTCAGCAAATCATTCAATCCGGGGTCAGGATCAGGCTTATTTAAATTTGATGCGTTCATTAATTCAGACGGAGTTGGATCCCCCGGACTGGGCACAAACAGGGGTGACGGTAGTACGCGGGGGTTCGATCCCAATGAAGACCCATCATCCAACAGAATATCGATTTGGATCGACATGGACATGGGGGAGGCGATGATACGACAAAATCCTTCGTGCACCCTGTCTGGCAGATGCAACACAGGTGATCCAATTTTCAACGTGAAGCGCGCCGGTAAGGACAGCCAATACATCGAGTTCGACTACGAAACATACGATTCGGCACCGGACGCGCTCGGAGACCTGGCACATCTGACGGGAACAAGTCTATCCGGATCGATCATTATCGATCCGAGTCGAGCAGGAAAGGATCAGTTTACAGCAGCAATTGTCAAGGATTTTCCGTCGTACGAAGCATACTATTACCATGGAGCGATGGGTCCTGAAAAGGTGCTGACGAAATCACAGAATGATAGCCCCATGGGTTTGCTGGACACCTACTGTTGGGGTATTTCAGAGTCATTGGAGGGGGTACAGGGGGCATCGTTTTGTTAGGACCGCGTAGACCTGTCATCTGTGCAGCAATTAGCTTACTGCTTGTGGTATTGCTATCGTTGGTCGGCTTTCGGTACATCGTGGTTCCAAGCAATACGGTTCCGCTACAGCTTGCCTCTCAGAGTTTCTGGTGGTTCGAAGCTGAACGTTCCTCGGAATCGATTCTAGTTGTTGATGACCGTAACTCGAGCGTTGTGCCCAGAAGAAGCGGAGAGAGGCAGGGAATTGTTTTCACCGTGACCAACAACTCGTCTCTCAGAAAGACGATAGAAGGTCCCGATCCGAGCTGGCGCTGGCCGGGGGTTCCTGGGTCCGTAACCGTAGACGCGGCGATTGCAACTCCGCCCCTGCTCAACTCCTATCACGCGACTTACTCCAAGGGTCTCGAACTGCCACCCGGGGGCAAAGCCTGGATCCGTGTCCTCTGGACTTCCGGTGGGTGCGGTGACAAGGGTGGCTACGAAGGACTGTCCGAGGTGTCGCTCGCAGTGAAGACTGGTTGGGTCACGCGCATGGATAAGTTGACGCTAGTAGATTCGCGTTTGACCTACACAGATGCATGTCAATCAGGATCTAGACGATAAGTGCGAGGAATACCTAGCGTGTATCAGCTGCCAACGTGGCAAATGCGGAAGATAGGGGTGTGCCAACCGATAGATCTCTGCCTGTTTACCAGACTGTCAATTTCATCGCCCTGATAGAAAGGCTTGAATCGGGATGGCGGTCAGAAGATTACCGGTACGTCCGAAATGAACCGTATGTGTAGGTTGGGCACACTCCAATTCGGCATCTCAGAATAAAGTACGGTCTGGCGTTGGGCGAGGAGGATGTGGAGATCCGTATGGACGATGCGATTGAATGCACCCACGAACACGTAACAATTGGTCTTTTTGTTGGAAAGAACCAAGCCGGTTCCAAAGTATTAGAGCGAGTGCTAGTGAGAGCGGTCGGGCTCAATCGGTTCAGAATATTGGCAACCCCGGGACTGGCGTCGGGGATCGCGCGAGGAGATGAGATTCAACTTCAACGCGATACTGGTGAATTCAGAGTGCTAGGGCGTGGAGGTTTCGTGGGGATCCAGATCTACGGCTTAAGTTCTGAAGTCGACCGTTTCTCTCTCGAGCTGCGCGAACTAGGTGGATGGTTGGACTCTAGGTCGAAGGATCTAACCGTGTTTTCCATACCAGTGTCTGTAGGATTTCCTAGAATTGAAGCATTCATGAGACACTTTGTCATGAATTATCCGGGCAGCTTATGGTACTACGCTAACGTTTATGGAGACGACGGCATAACCCCTCTCAACTGGTGGAAAAATCAAGCTTGATTCGATACAACCTCAGTGTACTACCTGTTCCAATATACAAGGAGGCCAGTTGTCTGGATTCGCGGAGCGTATGAAACGGGACCTTGGTATCGAGTAACATCTTGTTGACTCGAGAACAGTCCCACACATGTGCGAGATACGGCGCGGAACCCGTGCCCAGCCTCGCGCATTCCATCCATGGAATCGCCGACAACACGCGCGGCGAGAGCTGGCCGCTCAATGGATTGCGCCACCCTCCGGAAGGACATTCATCGGGATGGTATATCTGGGCGGACGAGGTTCTCTCGGACGAGCCGAGCTTTTTCCGTCCCGTCCATGACGCCCACATGGCCCTCCGCCTTCCTCTTATCGCCCCATACCTCGCACTCCCACCCGGTTGGCGCTTTCTTATTGCACCAGGACTTGAAGACGTTTGGTATGATAAAACTCTTCTCGAACTATAAGTGGGATCGTGAGGAGGGTACGCCTCAGGAAACTGCGCAGTATGGTGAGATCTCAGATATCCATCTAGCATTTCCCCGAATTGGTCGGAATTCGGACGAGAGTTGAATAGTTGCGCAGAATGGATTCTGAATGATGCCCTCGCAGCGCCTTCAGGTCGAAAGGGCGATGTAGATCGAACTAGAATGAAAATTTGGGTTTCCAATAGAGCGAAAGCACTGGCCGCCAGACAGGCTCTCGCGACATTACCCGTGGCACCACGCGTTACTACGACGGACTCTCGGCCAACGGAGACGGATCGTAAATTGGAGTGGAAGTCTGGAGCGAGTCTGCGACTCGGGACATAGACGCACGGGGGTAGGCCGAAAAATCTCCGCCGGGCTGTGGCTGAAGCTAGGATCAATAGTGTTTCAATCACCATCAACTCAAACTATTTAATGAGGGTGAAGTGAGTTCACAAAGACACGTAATGACTACGAATGGTCGCATCAGTAGTCTCATCAGTGCACAACCGGACCCAAGAGATCAAATTGGTCGAATTGTTTCCTTGATTGATGGCTCATACCGGTACAGTCTAAACTTGTGGATGCTGCCTGTCGGAGTTCCTTTCGATCGAGTAAACCTCGACAACTGGCCGACGGACTACATACAGACAGCGGGGACCCCGCCCAGGATGACTGTGGAGATCCGCACGACGGTGACTGGTGTCCCTCGCCAGTACGTGATTGGAAAGCCGGAAGTCGCCCTCGGCTCGAGCTATCCGAGTACTCAGAGCGATGTGCCGCCGGACCAGGCTATTGTTTGGGACCAGTTCGAGACCAAGGTCTACCCGCATGAGGTATTCAATCTGGAGGAGGTGACTGACCTATTCATTGCCTACTATATGGACGGTGATGTGGACCTGTCTTATAGACGACGTCTGCTTTCTTTGTAGGAGACGTCGTCTACGCGAAAGGTCCGTCGAGTACGCACAGACTGCTTTCACGCATTGCAGCGCTTCCAAAGGTGCGGCAGGTTTCCCTGTGCCACTCTCTGAAACTATCAAAGTCGCTAGACCCCAGGATGGTGGCATGAGTAGCGAGAAATTCCTAGTACATCGCGATCCCGTGTGGAGGGATCGGGCAGATTTCATTATTCACGCAGGTCTGCCTGAAACCGATCATCTCGAGCAGCTGTGGTGCAGGAAGATCCTCCCGAATCGGTTCGAGTTGTGTTGTATACCGTTTTTTGTCTTTGATCTTTCGCTCGGTGACATAATCGAGACGACTAGGGTGGGCGATCGGCAGTACATGTTCGCGACCGTGATCCGACCTTCCGGCCGCTACGTGTTTCGGGTGCTATTGACGTGTCAGATGGAGAGACGCGCTGGCATAATTGCCTGGCTGACAGAATATGGCGCCCTTGTCGAATGGTCATCTCTCGATCTCATTGCAGTTGATGTGGCCGACCTTGCCCGTGCGGAAGCTCTGGCAGACTATCTCGCCGAAGGCGTGCGACGCGGCGATCTCCAGTACGAGACGGGACGTTCTTAGATCATGGATTGCGTATTGCCATGCAAAGTTCAACGTTGAAGGATCCGACCTAGTGGGCGATTTTGCAAGAATCTGCAATGTATCTCTAAGGTAGTTCGAGCGATTTGAAGAGGAATGGTCTGCTAATGCGAAAGAGAACCGTCGTTGGGCTAGTAACCGGTGCGGTACTAATTCTGGCCTTTGCTTCCGTGTTCCTCGTACGGGAAGTGGTGATACCAGCCGCGACACGGGGTTTAGAGCTCAATTCACAGAGCTTCTGGTGGTCGGAAAATGATCAGTCGGATGAATTCATTCAACCTGTGGAGGGACGAAATGCCAGCACCGTCCCCAGGAGAAGCGGCGAGAAGCAGGGAATCGTTTTCACGGTAATAAACAACTCGTCTTTGAGAAAGACCATAGAAGGTCCCGATCCGAGCTGGCCTTGGCCGGGGGTTCCTGGGTCTGTAACCATAGACGCGGCGATTGCAACTCCGCCCCTGCTCAACTCCTATCACGCGACTTACTCCAAGGGTCTCGAACTTCCACCCGGGGGTAAGGCCTGGGTCCGTGTCCTCTGGACTTCCGGTGGGTGTGGTGACAGGGACGGTTACGAGGGACTGTCCGAGGTATCGCTCGCGGTAAAGACTGCTTGGGTTACGCGCATGGACAAGTTGACGCTAGTAGATTCGCGTTTGACCTACGCCGATGCATGTCAGTCAGAATCTAGACGATAAATGCGGAGCATACCTATAGTGTGTCAGCTGCCAAGGTGACAAATGTGTAAACGAAAAAGTATCCGCGGGTGCTATAGCCAACGACGAGACTCGACGGTGTATCAATTACTATTAACTCAGTCTATCTATTGAAGGTCGAATGATTCCAGTAACGCATGCAATGACAATGAACAATGTTGCTAGCGGGCCTATTAGTGTCCGATCGGATCCGGAACAAGAAATTCGTCGAACCGTAAACCTTCTTGATGGGTCCTGCCGTTCCAGCCTGAATATCTGGGCACTTCCTGCCGACGTACTGTTTGATCGAGTCAAGCTCAAGAAATGGCCAACGGACTACATGCAAACTGCAGGTACCCCGCCCAGGATGACTGTGGAGATCCGCACGACGGCGACTGGTATCCCTCGCCAATACGTGATTGGAAAGCCGGAAGTCGCCCTGGCCACGGGCTGTCCGGGTACTGAGGGCGATGCACCGCCGGACCAGACTATTGTTTGGGACCAGTTCGAGACCAAGGTTTACTCGCATGAGATATTCAATCTGGAGGAGGTGACCGACCTATTCATCGCCTACTTCAGGGACGGCGATGTGGACCCGTCCTATAGACGACGGCTGCTTTCTTTGTAGGAGATGTCGCCACCACGTCAACTGTCCGTCGAGAACGCGCAGACTGCTTGCATGCCTTGCAGCGCTTCCAAAGGTGAGGCAGATTTCGCTCTGACACTCCCTGGAACTATCAAAGTCGCTTGACCCGAGGATGGTGGCATGAGTAGCGAGAAATTCCCAGTACGTCGCGATGCCGCTTGGAGGATCGGGGAAAAGGTGCCATTGTTCGGAATGTCGACCCCGGGGACAACCGCGGGGGCTGGTTCCTCAATAGGCGGCCAATGCAGACCGTACCCGGATGGAACTGTAGTCCAGATCGTCGAAGTATGTTGACATGGAAGACTCAATCGGACAGCTCGTGGCGATTGGCAGCGGGCCAATCGGATCAGGCTGGACTGGCCCATCCGACGCTAGTGGTTTGGGACAATTGCTGGGCCGGCTGGACGGCTTCTATGCCTTCGAGGGTGCTTTACATGTCCGGTCGTGGATGTCCGTCGGGACATCGATCATCGGAGTCGCTGACTGGAGTGCGACAGATCTGTGGCGCTGGTCTGGCTCATCCCGATCAGCCGGAGTGAGGTGATTTCACCGAGACGAACGGACGGATTGCCTTCGAGGATCTGCTGGTGAAGCTCGATCCGGATCTCACGGATCGCCATAGGGCGCCAGTTGTCCAGCTCACGACGTCCCCCGCACACCAGGCCACGTGAGCAGAAATGCGTACGAGCACTGGCCGGCGGAACGGGTGGTCCGGTCCTGTGGGATTGACGTCACCCGATGGGTGGAAGACGTGGGCGTGCGGAGCGCAAACCCCCTTCGCACACGACAGCGGGGTCCGATCCGAGCGGCCACCAGGCCACACTCGGATCGAACCCCGCTGAAGGTACCTCTGTCATCTACGCAGGCGGGCACCCCTCATGGGGCATCCGACCGCCGAACCAGTGGTCAGTGCTGTCGTCGGGTCCGCCTGCTCATCCCCAGCACTCCGAGCCCAGACGCCAACAAGGCGAGGCCGACTACGGCGGTCACCCCGGTGGCGGAAGACACCCCCGTGGACGAGAGCATGGGAGCCGTGGCCGAGGTGCTCGGCGCTGCGGGGGAGTCCGAGGTCGTGACGACCGGAGTTCCGGCCTCGCTGCTGCTGGAGCCGGCGGACTCGGCGACCGAGGTCACGGCCGAGGTTTCCACGGCGCCGTCGACATAGGTGAATCCGGCCTTGCGGGTGACAGCCAGGTCGCCGGCCTTCAGACGGGGAGCGGCCGCTAGGGCCACTCCCTCCTCCGGGCCCCATTGGCATTCGGCATTGCGGAAGACAGCCGTCACGTCGACATCGCCGGCAACATGTTCCGGTGTCGTCACGGTGATGCTCAGCTCGAAGTCGTCACTGAGCACCAGCTTCGCGTCAATTCCGGGCTCGTCACCGAAGTAGACCTCCATCGGGAAGTCCTGGCCGAAACCTTCCAACCGGGTCTTGCGATCGGCCAGGGCCTGCACATTCGCGCCACTCATGTCGAAGTCGTCGATGAAGCAGGTGCCCATGAAGACGTCATCCAGGAACGGGTCCTCGATGACGACCTCGGTACCCCCAAGGGTGCTGCCCTTCGACGGGGACAACGCCTGGGTCCACACATCGATGTAGGAGAAGTCGCCTGCGTAGACCGGCACCAGGCCGTCAACGAGGTCGACCGGGCCGTAGCTGCTCGTCACCGTGGAGGTGACTGTCTCGTAGGCAGTCGTGGGGTCCGTCTGCTCCGTGGTCCCCGAGGCGCTGGTGTCCGCTGCGAAGGCCACGGGCGGCGACGTCGAGGTGGAGAAGGTGGGGCTCTCCTCGCTGGCGGTCGCGTCGGTTTCGTCGATCGGGCCGGTCGTGGAGGTGACGGTGGTACTGGTGACAGTCGGGGCGGAGGAGGACGTTCGGACCGGTTGGGTAACGACCGTCTCGCCCACAGGCAGTTCCGGGGAGTTCGGGTCGAGGTACACGGTCACCGGCACGGTGCCGACCTCGTGGGCCGGCACGATGACGGCGACGTCGACGCCGTCCGGCACGTAGTTGTCGGAGACAACCTGCAGGATCTCGGCTTCCACATCACCGAAGGTGACTCGCTTGACACCCCAGAGGTTCTCGCCCTCGATCAGCATGAACTGCCCACCCAGTACCGTCGAGGTGTCGGGGAACATGATGTAGGCCTGAGGTGTCACCACCTCGGCCTGTGCCGCGGTGGCGAGGAACGGTGTTCCGGCCACGGCGATCCCGACCGCCGCGAGCGCGGCACCGAACTTCCTGGTCATTGGCATTTCTTCTCCCTGTTGGCGCAGGAGGGTGTCGACTATCGCCCACCCCCTGTGAGATTCCTCTTCCATCTAACACGAAACTCACTCACGGCTGCGGGTCTGAGCGCACCCACCGGATCCGGTTGTCCGTGTCCGGACGTCTGTCGGTGCACGCTCTGCTCCGATAAATCAAGCGCGGCAACAACCCTGCCGGTGTTACGGTCCGCCGGTCAGAAATTCAAACGCGCCACCGGATCCCGAGGATCCGACGGCCATCCGAAGGAAGTGCACCGTGTCAACGCCCATCTCCACGAATCCGCTCGGATTCCCTGTCGCGCTCTCCGGAGCCGCTGCGCCCACACTCATGTGGGCGCACGAACACGCGATCGATGCGGCCGCCCTGACCCAGCTTCGCAACATCGCCGCGCTGCCCTGGGTGCACGGCGTCCGGGTGATGCCCGACGTGCACCTCGGTATGGGGGCGACCGTCGGATCGGTGATCGCCATGCGGGAGGCGATCTCCCCTAACGCTGTCGGCGTCGACATCGGATGCGGGATGACCGCTGTCCGTACGAGCCTGCGTGCCGAGGACCTGCCTCAGGACCTGAAGTCCCTGCGGCGCGGGATCGAGTCGGCGGTGCCGGTGGGATTCAACGGCCACGCCCGGTCGCTCGATCTGCGGCCGCTCAAGCTCGACTGGGGTCCGACTGCGGGTTGGGACACCTTCTGGAAGCGTTTCTCCGGTCTCCACGACGGGGTGCAGAACCGTGAGTCGAAGGCCCGTTCGCAGATGGGCTCCCTGGGCGGCGGCAACCACTTCATCGAGATCTGCCTTGATGAGGAGGGTGCGGTCTGGGCGATGCTGCACTCCGGCAGTCGCAACATCGGCAAGGAACTCGCCGAGCGGCACGTCGGGATCGCCAAGACGATGGCTCACAACGCGGTGCTGCCGGACAAGGACCTGGCGGTGTTCCTTGCCGGAACCCCGGAGATGGACGCCTACCTTCGTGACCTGACCTGGGCCCAGGAGTACGCCTTCCGGTCCCGTGCGGTGATGATGGCCCTGGTCCGCCGGGTGATCACCAACGCCTTCGCTGCCGCGGAGGTCACCTTCGACAACGAGATCTCCTGCCACCACAACTACGTGGCTCGGGAGACCATCGAGGGTGCCGAGATGCTGGTCACCCGTAAGGGGGCGATCCGGGCCGGCAAGGGTGACCTCGGGCTGATCCCCGGCTCCATGGGGACGGGGTCCTACGTGGTCCGTGGACTCGGCAACCCCGCCTCGTTCGAGTCCGCCTCCCACGGGGCCGGCAGGCGGATGAGCAGGAGCGCGGCCAAGCGGCAGTTCTCGGTGGCCGACCTCGTCGCCCAGACCGAAGGGGTCGAGTGCCGGAAGGACGCCGGGATCGTCGATGAGATCCCCGGTGCGTACAAGGACCTCGGAGAGGTGATCGCGGCCCAGACCGATCTGGTCGAGGTCGTCGCCCATCTGAAGGCTGTGGTCTGCGTCAAGGGCTGAGGGCCCGCGGCACCCGGTCTGCGAGAGGCCCGGACGGTTGTCCCACCGTCCGGGCCTCGACCCGGTGACCGGCGCGATGTCACATCCGTGCGGCCGATCCCGTCAACCCGGTGGTGGGTGAGAGGCCCGCTGTCGCGGCCCTCGGGTCACGGCTGGACCGGATCGGAGAGCCACATGCAACGCCTGGACATCGCCCACCACGCCCCCGAGGGCTACCGAGCCGTGATGGCGCTCGAGAAGTACCTGCACCAGAACATCGAGGTGTCCCTGCTGGACCTGGTGAAGCTGCGTGCGTCGCAGCTCAACGGCTGCGCCTTCTGTGTCGACATGCATGCCACCGACCTGGCGAAACAGGGAATGCCCCCACGGAAGATCTTCGCCGTCAGCGCCTGGCGTGAAACGACCTTCTTCACCGACACCGAGCGAGCGGCGCTTGCTCTGGCCGAGGCCGTCACCCACCTGGGGTCCGGTGTGTCCGACGAGGTCTGGGCGCAGGCCGCAGCTCAGTTCGACGAGCGGCAGCTGTCCGATCTGGTGCTGGCCATCGGCACCATCAACCTGTGGAACCGGATCGGGGTCAGCACCCACCTCACCCCGCCGCCGCTGGAGGGCTGAGGACACCTGCCGGGCCGGCCGAGCTCGTGGCGATTCCGGCCGGGCCGCGCTCCTTCTTGACGATCGCGCTGACTGCAGCGTGCGCGGACGTCGGGATGGAGCGCGGTCACACTGGTGCAGTTGGTCAGCTCCCGGTGACGATCGCCAGCCCGGTGACGGTGGCGGCGTCCTGCATCGCTCCGCCATCCGTCACATCGGTGAACCCTGCGCTCTTCATGATCGAGGTTGCCTCCGCCGAGCGGACCCCGGTCCGGCAATACACCATGTAGTTGCCGTCCTTCGGCAGTGCGTCGATCCGTTGCCGGAAGTCGGTGGCGGCCAGGGAGATGTTCACCGCGCCGTCCAGGTGTCCGGCGGTGTACTCCTCGGGGGTGCGCACATCGACGACCGTCCGACTCACGGTGGACGTCTCCTCGGTAGTCGGCGCACTCGGCGCGGCGGAGGTCACCGAGCCGGGGGACAGAACAGGCGCGCTGACTCCGGCAGCGCAGGCGGACAGGCACAAGGCCAGGGCCAGGGCCAGGGCCACGGCTGCGGGGTGTGGGCGCTGCATCGAGGCTTCTCCTTCGGGTTACCGGAACCGGGTCGCAAGAGCCGAAGATATCCGAGGACATCAGGCTAGCGCTCGGGCGAGAATTCAGCCGGTGCCCGTTGTCCGTCGGCTCATCCGAGGCTCGCGCGTTCGATCGTTCAGAGCTACCGCGCCGGGGAGCAGCCGCGCGTTGTCTCCTAGCAGGGCTACAGCGAGTCGCAGTTCCGGGGCCGATACCCGTTGGCGGTCTACGCGGCGACGGAAACAGACGAACCGTCCGCGGGGGAACCTTACTGATCCGGCCGGTATCGCCCACCGACCCGGCCGGCGGATTGGAAAACATCGCTGCTGTGAGCAGATCCGCTCACAGCAGCGATGAGGGTGTTTCCACTTCGCCAGGGGGCATCGTGGTGACATGGCAGACAACGAGAAGTCCCCGCTGTTCAATCACCAAGCCCGAGATGCATTGCTGCATCAGCGGATCCTGGTCCTCGACGGCCCGTTGGACGACGACAACGGGACCCTCCTGACCACCCAGCTGCTGTCGCTCGCCGCGGCGGACCCGGAGGCCGACGTCGCACTCTGGATCCACTCCCCGGGAGGTTCGGTTCCGGCCATGCTCGCCATCCGGGATGTCATCACCCTGATTCCCTGTGACGTGTCGACCCTCGCCCTGGGGCTGGCCTGCAGCGCCGGTCAGTTCCTGCTTTCCGGTGGGACCAAGGGAAAACGATTCGCGCTCAGCCATTCTCGGATCCTGATGCACCAGGGGTCCTCCGGTATCGGTGGTTCGGCCGTCGAGGTCGAACTCCAGGCCAACGACCTGCGCCACATGCGGGACACCGTGCTGGGCATCATCTCCCAGGACACCGGGCAGCCGATCGAACGGATCTTCGAGGACTCGTTGCACGACAGGTGGTACACCGCCGAGGCCGCACGCGAGTACGGCTTCATCGACCGGATCGTCGATTCCTTCGATCAGATCATGCCGACCAGGAAGCATCGGATGGGACTGGGAGCAGAGCTATGAGCAGCTACACGATCCCCAACGTCATCGCCCAGAACCCCCGCGGGGAACGGGTGATGGACGTGTACTCCCACCTGCTGGCCGAGCGCATCGTCTACCTCGGCACCGCCATCGACCCAGGTGTCGCCAACGCGCTGATCGCCCAGTTGTTGCACCTCGAGGCCGAGAACAGCGACCGGGAGATCAACCTGTACATCAACAGCGAGGGTGGGGACATGACCTCGATGCTCGCCGTCTACGACACGATGCAGTACGTCAAGGCACCGATCGCGACCACCTGCGTGGGGCAGGCGATCGCCGCCGGGGCCGTCCTGCTCGCCGCCGGGGCACCCGGCCGTCGGTCGGTGTTGCCCCATACCAGGGTGGTGCTGCACCAACCGGCCGCGCGGGGGCAGGGTGCCATCCCGGATCTCATCCTCCAGGCCGAGGAGGTGGTCCGGATCCGCGCCGAGATCGAGGCGATCCTGTCCCGTCACACGGGTCAGTCCGTCGAGACGCTCCGGGTCGATACCGATCGCGATCGGGTATTCACCGCACGCACGGCCATCGACTACGGGCTGGTCGACAAGATCCTGGGGGAGTAGCCGCCCACCGCGACAACCGACGAAAGTCCTTGTTCCCGCGCACGTTGTTGCTCCTCGCGCACGTAACTTCGCGCGCGAGGAGCAACTTCGTGCGCGGGAACGGGGCCGTTGAGGCGCCCCCGTCAGCGAGAGGTGTGCCCGACCTGATCAGCGGCCCGAGCGGCGAGCCGGCGACGGACCAGGATGACCACACCGACCGTGCCGATGGACAGCCAGAGCACCGACAGGGTCCCCCAGATCCACTGCCAGAGACTGATCTCTGCGGCAGGCGTGCCCGCGAGGAAACTGATCGCAGATCCGCCCAGGGCCAGCGGCGCCAACAGCCCACCGATCACCTGAGACCTGAGATCGTTCGAGTGCAGGTACCAGGGCGGCTTGGGGACCCCGGAGGCCACCCTGCTGCGTTGGTAGGAGGACAGCTGCCGGTTGAGGCTCAACAATGCGGCCGGCAGCAGCGCGAGGATGGCGATCACTCCGGTGACGACCAGAATCTCCCGCGAACCCGCACCGAACAGGCCGGAGATCAGGCCTACGGCCGCGCCCGCGACGAGGGCCCAACCGACCCAGACGAACCCGGCCCACTGGACCCAGGCGTACATCGCCAGATGGACCCCGAGCAGAAAGGAGACCCAGACCGGAAGGTACGACCGGCCGTCGAGGACGTGCAGGAGGGTGATTCCGACGGCGAGGACGGCGAACTCGGCCGCCAGGGTCAGGACATAGGGGCGGGTCAAGCGCAGACGTGCCGGCGCTTCGCCCGGAAACTCGCTGGCCCTTCGAAAGAGAGACACGGACATCATCACGGTGACCAGAACGGTGAAGATGCCGACGGAGTTGAGCACAGCGCGTGCCGAACCCGTGAATGGCGTGGCCATCCAGAAGAAGGCACCAGCCCCGGCCAGACCGGCGGTCATGGCTCCGAGCAGGGCTCCGCCGTCGACCGCTCTCCCCCTGGCGTTCATGGGTTGGACCTTAACCGAGAGGCTCGCCCGTCGCACGGCAAACAGCGGCAGGCAGGGGTCAGGCTGCGAGCAGGACGGAGTTGGTGACGCGCGGGATCTGCTGGACGGTGTGGAGGCCGTCGGTGACGGCGCGGGTCAGCTGGGTGAGGCTGGTGTCGAGGGCGCCGGCGATGGCGGCGATCATCTCGCTCGACGGTTCCTTGCGGCCGCGTTCGATCTCGGAGAGGTACTGGGGGGAGATGCCTGCCCGGGCAGCGGTCCGTGCGAGGGTCAGGCCCTTTTCGTCCCGTCGATCCCGCAGAGCCTGTCCGAGGGCCTCGCGCCAGAGCGGTTCAGGGCGTGCGGTGGAGCGCCGATCGCGAGCCGCGTGGATTCCGATGATCTCAGCCATGCCTCACCCTAGGACCGGCCAACGCATGAGGGGGAGGGGGTTTCACTCTCGGCGAAGATGCTGCCCTGGCGGTCGGTCACGTCGGTCCGTGGTTGCAGGCTCGCGCCGGTAGTCGCAGTTCCGCTACTCGCCCCGGCCGCTCGTGCGGGTCAACGACGAATTCCACACGCGCAGGAGCGTGGTGGCCGCACTATAGGTGGATGCCCAGAAATCGAGCGGTCAGAGTTGGGGTTGGTTGCGTCGTTCTGGCCGTCTCCGCAGGCGTATTGCTACGGGTCCGAAAGGAGCTTGTCCGACGGGCACAGCGTGGATGGGTGAGGTCGAACGACTCGGAGTTCGACATTCCTGACGATGACGAACTGCCGGTGGAGTACGGCTTCGGGGTCACATTTCTGGACTGCGGGTGCCCGGATCAGTTCTTCTGCCCCCGCGTGGGAGAGGTCGAGTGTCCTCGGCACAGCGGATTCACACGATGTTGCGACCGGACGACCGAACACGTCCGGCTGAAGAGTCAGCAGGAACTACGTCAGGCAGTGTCGACCCTCTGGGCCGAGCACGAGGGCTCAACCTTTCCAACGCACCTCAACGGCGAGGTAGTCGTGGGAATCGACGTGGTGGAGCTGAACGCCGACATCGCGAGCTTCGTCCTGGGATGGGAGGGGTGCGGCACCGTGTCCGACGGCGAGCGCCAGCACCGAATACGACAGTTGCTGCATGATTCGGACGCAGTGATGGGTGCACTCGCCGACGCTCACGAGGCCGAGTACTTCTCGAGGCTTCGGGCTCACGCGAAGCTCATGTACACGGCAGGCACCTGACGCTGACCGGGTGTGTCGTGACGAGTGCGGAGTGGCCCCTGAAATGCCGATCCGGCAGGGCGTCGACAAGAAGGTCCGAGCTCGCTCAGCAGAACAGGACGCGGAGGTGCTCGGCCACCCGTTCGCCGAAATCAGGGCACCCGGCGCTTTTCAGCGCTGTCGCCAAGTTCGTGACACTCCGACCGGTCCAGTACAGGTGCTGCTTCTCGGTGATGGCTCGGACCATGTCCGGTACCCAGTCATCGACCTGGACGAAAAAGGCGTCCGGCGTGAGGATCTCGTAGGTCAGCTCGTCGGTGATCTCATCCGGAAGAGTGAGGAAGCCCTTGTCCTGGGTGATGAGCATCTGCACCCCCGCAGCGGAGGCAGCTGCGTGGACATGACGGTCCTTCTTATCCGCCAAGGGGCTGTCAGGCAGAGCCGGATAGTCGTCGATCCTGGAGGTCATGCTCGCTCTGATTCGGTCGCAGAGTGTAGTCATTGCTGCGCCGTCCAGGTCGACGTTCTTCTCTCGTATCCTCGCGATGGTTTCGGCGAGGATGTCCTCCGTGTAGTGGACGGTGAACAGGTGTCCGCCTGTGTCCAACAGGAGCAGGAAGAGCCAATCGCGGAGCGTGCGCGAGTACAGGACGTTCGCGTCCGCCACCACTCGCATCGTCACCGGGGAAGCATAGATGTCTGGTCAGCCGAGCTGCTCTGGGTCGAGTCCGGGCGGGGCAGATCACTCCAGTCCGAGCTCGTCCTCCAAGGATCGCAGATCATCGAAGGCGCGCCGCTGCCGTTCCAGACGGCGGCGTTGGAACGCGAGGACGTCTGCGGTCCGCACGCGGGTGTGGGTTCCGACCTTGTGCCCAGGGATCTCCTCGGACCGGACCAACTTCATCAGAGTGGGGCGGGAGATCCCAAGCATCTCAGCGGCAGCGCTCGTCGTGAGCTCGTCAGGAAGAGTGCCGATGGTGACCGTCCGGCCGTCGGCCACAGCATCCAAGATCTTGCGGAGCAGAGCGGCCAGTTCTGACGGAATCTGTCGGCCATCGCTCAACTCAACGGGCTGCTGTCCGTTCAGTGCTCCGTTCCGACCAAGCAGATCTGCCGCCTGGACCCGCTCACGGCTGGTGGTCACCAGTGCTTCACGTTGGGCGACGGTGGTCATGGCTGGTCCTCGAAAATTGCGAGTGGTTGGTCTTTGCAGTTGTAACTGTAGTGGAATGCGACCGTAAGTGCATCCATTTTCTCTGTGAGCTGTAACTGGAGCTGTGTCGTCCGAGTGATGGACACGATGGGGGCGTTGCCGGTTGGGCTGACGTGTGCGAGTGGTGTGTTCCAGCTGTGCGGAGACGTTGGTCAAGACAGGTATGACCTGCGAAAAGTGGGCCCCCGGGGGATCGAACCCCGAACCCGCGGATTAAAAGTCCGCTGCTCTGCCAGTTGAGCTAGAGGCCCCGGCCTCGGCGCGTGGGCGTCATGGACACCTGGCTTCCCGAATCCGGATACGTGATCCGCCGCCGCAGCTCAGGGCGAGCTGTGCTGCGGCAGCGGATCGCGCTGAATCAGCCTACCGGGTCGGCGGTACTGGTTTGTCACACCGGTTGTGACGCAGGCGACCGTTTCCTGTCCGGAAATGAGTTGCGAACAACAGTGCAAAGGTGCATGATTGCGGCCGTCAACTAGTTGCTTGGTGCAAGCAAGTAGATATTCGATGTTCGAGAGGGGGACGGAACGTGACCAATGTGCAGACACCGCCGGCGGCCGACGGCTCGGCCACTCGCGAAGCCACACACCCAGGCATCCAGGACGGCGACGGCTACCACGGGGCGGCCGCCGCGGCCAACGATGCCGACCGGCAGTACGCGACGGAGATCGGTGGGCACCTGATCACCACCATGAAGCTGTTCGCGTCGCTGAAGGCCCGCATGCAGTCACTGCCCGACGCCGACCAATGGGCCGTGCCACTGCTCCACCGACTTGCCAAGGGGGATTCACCACGGGCCAGTGATCTGGCCGACGGCTTCGGGTCCGATCCGTCCACGATCTCGCGCCAGGTCGCCGCGTTGGTCAAGTCCGGGATGGTCGAACGCCAAGCAGACCCGGACGACGGGCGGGCCTCGATCCTGGTCATCACGCAGGCGGGTCGCGACCGGCTCGCCGAACACAGCCTGATCCGGGGGCGACTCATGGCCCCCCTGGTGGCCGACTGGTCCGACGAGGACCGGGAGGCGTACCTGCGTCTCACCCAGCGTTTCAACGAGGCGCTGACGAACAGTCTTGAACCGATGAGGGAATCCGCGGCCACCTATTTCCTGGGCCGGCCGGGACGACGGGAGAACCAATGAGCACTGAATCCATGACCGACAAGGGGGAAGTGGCAGCGTCCGCCTCGCCCGTCGGCCTCACCCACAAACAGATCCTGACCATCCTGGCCGGGCTGATGGCGGGCATGCTGCTCGCCGCCCTGGACCAGACGATCGTCGCCACCTCGATCCGGACCATCGCCGACGACCTCGGTGATCTCTCCGGACAGGCGTGGGCGACCACCGCGTACCTGATCACCTCCACCATCACCACGCCGCTGTACGGCAAGCTCTCCGACCTCTACGGTCGGCGTCCGCTGTTCATCACCGCGATCACCATCTTCATCGCCGGCTCCATCGCGAGTGGTTTCGCCACCTCGATGAACGAGCTCGCTGCCTTCCGCGGTATCCAGGGTCTGGGTGCCGGTGGTCTGTTCTCGCTGGCACTGGCCATCCTCGCCGACATCGTGCCACCCCGGGAACGCGCCCGCTACCAGGGCATGTTCCTCGCGGTCTTCGGGACCTCATCGGTGCTGGGGCCGGTCATCGGCGGGTTCTTCGCCGGTGCGAGCACGATCTTCGGTCTCGACGGCTGGCGCTGGGTCTTCCTGATCAACGTGCCGATCGGCATCGTCGCCCTGGCCGTCGTTTTCAAGGTCCTGCACATCCCGCACACCCGGCGTGATCACCGGATCGACTGGTGGGGTGCGGTCGCCCTCGTCGTCGGCATGGTGCCGTTGCTGCTGGTCGCCGAGCAGGGCAACAAGTGGGGCTGGGGATCCGGTCGGACCCTGGGCTTCATCGCCCTCGGCGTCGTGGGCCTCGCCTCGTTCGTCTTCGTCGAGTTCAAGATGAAGGACGACGCGCTGATTCCGATGCGACTGTTCAAGAACGGGCCGTTCAGCCTCGGCCTGATCATCAACGTGCTCATCGGTCTGGCCATGTTCGGCGCCCTCGCCTGCCTGCCGTTGTACCTGCAGCTGGTCAAGGGTGCTTCACCGACCGCATCCGGACTGTTGTTGCTGCCCATGATGTTGGGTCTGATGGGTGGAGCCATGGGCTCGGGCATCTACACCTCCAAGACCGGCAAGTACAAGATCTTCCCGATCGCCGGTGCCACGATCCTGGTCGTCGCGTTCATGCTGCTGCTGACCGTCACCGTCGACACCCCGTACGTCCTGCTCGACGTCTACTTCCTGATGATCGGACTCGGCCTGGGTCTGAACATGCAGACGATGATGCTCGCGGTCCAGAACGTCGTGAAGGCACGGGACATCGGTGTCGCCACCTCCTCGGCGACCTTCTTCCGCCAGGTCGGTGGAACCCTGGGCACGGCGATCTTCCTGTCGATTCTGTTCAACTCCCTGCCGAACAACATCGGCAGCAAACTGACGACGGCCGCGCAGACCCCGGAGTTCCAGGGGGCCATGCAGTCCTCCGGTATGACGCCGACGGACCTTGCCGGTTTCGGCGAGAAGATCACCAGCGATTCCTCGTTCCTGAACAAGCTGGATCCGATCATCGCCCGGCCGATCAAGGAAGGGTTCGTCGCCTCGACCCACTCGGTCTACATCCTTGCGGCCATCGTGATGGTCGTCGGGCTCATCCTGGCCTTCCGTCTCAAGGAGGTCCCGCTGCGTGAGAAGTCCGCGCTGCAGGAGATCCAGGAGGAGGACGCCGCTGCTGCGGCGGCCGAGGCAGCGGGAAACGTCGGTAACGCCGGGGAAGCGGTGGCCGCAGCCGATGCGACGACCGAATCCTCAGGCGCCGCACCGACGACCCTCACCAAGAAGCCGGACCGCCACTGATCCACCAGAGGTAGCCGACCTTCTGCCGCATCGGTTCCGAACAGCCGGTGCTCACCCCAGCCAGGGGGCGAGCACCGGCTGTTCGCGTACATCGGCGACCGGCTGCGGGCGCGAATCCACCACGGTGTACTCCAGGGCAGGACCGAACTCGGCCAGCCGGCGGACAGCCGCCAGCAGACGCTCGACATGCTCACCGGTGGTGCCCAGTCCGATCGAGGCGCGAATGGCGTGCCCGGACCCGTCCGGGGAGGCGCATCCGGCATCACCGAGCAGCTTGCGGACGAAAGGCTGGGCGCAGAAGGCACCGTCACGGACGCCGATGCCCCACTCGGCGGAGAGTGCGGAGGCAACCAGGTTGGCCGGCAAGGACTTCAGGGTGAAGGTGACGACACCGATGCTGTCCGCCGCGGGCCCCCACAGGGAGTGCACGGTGACACCGGGGATCCGGGCCAGCTCGGAGCTCAGCCGTTCGGACAGTCGGCTCTCGATGTCGGCCAGCGCATACGGATCCGCCTGGCGCAGCACATGACAGGCGGTGGCGAGGGCGACAACACCGGCCACGTTGGGGGTTCCGGCCTCGTGACGCTCGGGCAGCGGCTTCCACGTGGTGCTGTGATCCCCGACGGTGGCGGTGGCACCGCCACCGACCAGGTACGGCGGGGCCTCGGCCAGCCAGTCCGCGCGGCCGACCAGGACCCCGGAACCGTAAGGGGCGTACAACTTGTGGCCGGAGAGTGCGACGTAGTCGGCACCGAACTCACTGATCGAGAACGGGCGGTGCGGGGCAAGCTGGGCAGCGTCCAGTGCCAGCCGGGCACCGCCGGCGTGGGCCGCGTCCGCAAGGTCTGCGATGGGCCAGATCTCGCCGGTGACGTTCGAGGCACCGGTCACCACCACGAGTTTCGGGCCCTCGGGTGCCAGGGCGACCGCCCGTTCCACGGCGTCCACCGCCGCCGCCGGGCTGTCCGGGGCTGCCAACCGGATGACCCGGTGGCCGCGCCACGGCAGCAGCGCGGCGTGGTGCTCGGTCTCGAAGACGATGACCGTGGTGCCGGCCGGCAGGCAGTGCGCCAGCAGGTTGAAGGAGTCGGTCGTGTTGCGGGTGTAGATCACCGCGTCGTCGGCCCGCCCGCCGACGAACTGGCGGATGGGCTCGCGGGCACCTTCGTAGAGGCTGGTGCACAGCTGCGAGTGGAAACCGGCACCGCGGTGCACGGAGGCGTAACGCTCCAGGACCGCGTCAACCGTCTCCTTGACGGCGCGCAGGGCCGGGGCCGAGGCACCGTGGTCGAGGTTGGCGTATTCGATCGAACCGCCGGTGGCCAGGGGCACCGTGGTCCCGGCACCGACGATGTCCAGGCCAGGGGCGTGCGGACCCACCGGGAAGACGTCGGCCTGACGGGGGGTGAACTGGGCGGTCTCGGCGTCAACGATCGGAGAATCGGAACAGAGGTCGACAAAGGTGGTCATCAAAACTCCCGGGCACATCCAGGGACGGCCGGGAGGGACAGTCACCGGCGATCCGCGCTTGCCGACGGATTTTTCCGTGCGGCCAGGTCGTCACCCGGGGCACCCCACCGCGGTAGGAGGGTTGCCGGTCAGCGAGCCGGGGCTTGTCGCTGACACTCATGACCTTCGCCATCGAAGCTAGCAGCAGTCCGCGGACTCGTCCAGCCCACCGCGGTGCTTGTTGGTCACAATGATCGACAAGTTTGCCCCAGGTGGTCGGCCGGGGTCACCGGCTGCCGGTTGAAGGGGCAGGGGTGATGGCGGGCTCGGAGTGGTCCTCGGAGTGGTCCTCGGAGTGGTCAAGGGCGGGCCCAGGGTGCCGGTATGCCGGTCGGGTCTGGCGTCGACCAGGCAGTTCGGCCGGCCCGGAAAATTCGTGCACGAATATTTTGCCGGGCCCGGGTCGCCGGCTCGTCACGAACTGGGGTTTTACCGGCCCACAGGGTGGTTCACCAGTCGTTTTGTGTCTTACGGCCGCTGTGCCTTATGCTCATCTAGCTCCCAACGGACACCCGTTGGAGGCAAGGTTAAGTTAAGACCTGGCCCCCATCGTCTAGTGGCCTAGGACGTCGCCCTTTCACGGCGGTAACACGGGTTCGAATCCCGTTGGGGGTACGCAGTGCCGCAGTAAGATGTACAAGTGAAAAGTAGTGCGGAGTTTTGTGTCAGCAGTATCGAGGCCCCGTAGCGCAGTTGGTTAGCGCGCCGCCCTGTCACGGCGGAGGTCGCGGGTTCAAGTCCCGTCGGGGTCGCCAAACATTGGGCCGGGTTCACTACGGTGAGCCCGGCCTGTTGTTTGAGGCCAGGTAGCTCAGTCGGTACGAGCGTCCGCCTGAAAAGTGGAAGGTCGCCGGTTCGATCCCGGCCCTGGCCACACTCAGTCCCACCAGCGAGTTCGTCTCGCAGGTGGGATTTTGTGTTTTCGCAGCCCACTTCCCGCTGTTCACCACTCCCTCTGTTCCCGCGCAGGTTGTTGCTCCTCGCGCACGGAACATCGCGCGCGAGGACGAAGACCGTGCGCGGGAACAGGATCGAGGTTGGGTAGATTCATCCACCATGGCCTGGCCCCGGATCGATGGACTGCGCGTGATGGAACTCGGCTTCCCCGGACCCCTGCGGCAGGAGCTGAACGCCCTGACCCTGGCCGGGACGAAACGTGCCACGGCGGGCCTCCTCACGGCCGACTACCTCGAAGAGGATGAGGAACTCGAGCACCCGGGGGAGGTACTTGTCCTGGTGGACGACCTCGGTGGGTCGATCGGCAGGATCCGGGTCGTCAATGTCGAGGTGGTGCCCTTCGGTGAGGTCAGCGACGATTTCGCCCGGGCCGAGGGGGAGGGGTTCACCGGCCATGACGACTGGGCGGTTGCCCATCGCCGATTCTGGTCCGGGGCGGGCCAACAGGTGGACGAGCAGACCTCGGTGGTCTGCGTCCGGTACGTACTCGCCCGCAGCTCCTGAGGTCGACGGCATCTGTCGAAGGCTCACCACATCCTCCTGTTCCCGCGCACGTTGTTGCTCCTCGCGCACGAAACATCGTGCGCGAGAACGAACATCGTGCGCGGGAACGGCAAGCCCTGGGAACGGGCGGGCTCAGAGAACCGCGACCGGTCGGCCCTCCAACCAGGGCAGCAGGTCGGCCAACGGTTGCGGCCGTGAGATGTGGAAGCCCTGGGCGATGTCGCAGTCCAAGGAACCGAGCCAGTTGAGGACGGTGTGGTCCTCCACCCCCTCCGCGACGATCGGCAAAGCCAGGGCATGGGCCAGTTCGATGGTCGACCGCACGATGGCGGCGTTGTGGTGGTCCAACGGGGTCCCGCGGAGGAAGGACCGGTCGAGTTTGAGCTCGTCCAACGGGAGGTCTCGCAGATACCCCAGGGAGGCCTGGCCGGTCCCGTAGTCGTCCATCGACAGCCGGCTGCCCAGGTCGTGGAGTTCGCCCAGCCGGTGCCTGCTCGCGGTCCGATCGGCCATGACGGAATCCTCGGTGACCTCCAGGACCAGGCTGTCGGCCGGGACCCGGTGGGTGCTCAGGGCCTGTTCGACCACCGACGGCAGCTCGCGGTTCCCCAGATCCAGGGCCGAGATGTTGACGGACATGCTGACCTCGAAGCCCGCCTGGCCCAGGGTCGCCCGCGCGGCGACGGCCGTCCGGATCACCCCGGAGGTGAACTCGTGGATCAGACTGGACGTCGTCAGCATCGGAATGAACTCGTCGGGCGGGACCAGCCCACGTTCCGGGTGATTCCAACGCACCAGGGCCTCGACGCCGATCACCGCCCCGGTCCTGATCTCCAGCTGGGGTTGGTAGTGCAGGACGAATTCGTCGTGCTCCAGGGCCGTCCGAAGGTCGGCGAGCAGTTCCAGCCGGCCCCGGCTGGGGTTGTTGGTCTCGACCCGGAACACGGCCACCCCGGAACGATCCCGTTTCGCCTGGTACATCGCGATGTCCGCGGCCGCGATGAGATCGGAATGGGTACGGGAATGCACCGGTGCGCTGGCAACTCCGATACTGGCATTGACCGGGACAAGAAGGTCCGACAGACCGAAAGGGGCCCGGAAACACTCGGTGTAGGCCTTCGCGATCTCCAGGGCCTCGGTCAGGCCGACCTCCGGCAGGACGACGGCGAACTCGTCACCGCCGAGCCTGGCCAGTTCCGCTCCGGGCGGGCCGGCCAGCTCCAGCCGGATGCCGACGTCGATCAACAGCTGGTCCCCGGCGGCATGGCCGAGGGAGTCGTTGATCTCGTTGAACCGGTCGAGGTCGAGGACGATCAACGACGTGGTGGTGTCGACGGCGATGGACGAGGTCAGGGTCTCGGCGAGCGCACGGCGGTTGGGCAGCCCGGTCAGGTAGTCGCGTCGGGCCTCATGTCTGCTGCGCGCCAGGGATTCGACCTCCCGCAGGGTGACCAGCATCCGTGCCCCGGCCAGGAGCAAGGTTCCGACGGCCAGGACCACCGCGACGGTTGGCAGGTTCTGGCCCTGACCGTGGACCAACAGGATCAGCGCCCCCACGGAGAACACCGCCGGAATCAGCTGCCGGTGACGGTGGGTCCGCGTGGGGGCGGGGTACCGCGACGGTCGGGAACAGGCGGCCAGACCGATCAGGGCAACTCCGGCCGGCCAGAGCAGATCCGGCACCGATCCCGCTTCCCAGGTACCGGCCGACATCCGGAGCAGGAAGATCGTGTCGCCGACGAGGAACAAGGCGAAGCCGGATGCCAGCAACACCCACACCCGATCCGGTACCGCCAGGGAAGTGCCGACCGTCACCAGCAGCAGGATGAGCAGGAGGTCGGCGGTGGGGTAGGCGAGGTTGGTGGCGACGGCTGTCCAGCTGCCCTCGGTGACGCGCAGGACCGGGCCCATGGCCAGCCCGCTGACGAGCGCGGCCGCCCCGATGCCACCGATCGCTCCGTCCAGCCGGCTCGCCGAGAGGAACACCGCTGCGCGGGACCGTGTCGAGGCCGGGCCCGCCGGATGGTGCCCGGGCCGGTGGGCTCGGGCGTACAGGACAACTGCAACGTAGGACAGGAGATAGAAGCTGAGCCAGAGCGCATCGGCCGGGCTCGGGTACGTGCTGAAATCCCCGAGGGTGGCGCCGTAGAGGTTGCCGAGCAGGAAGCAGACCACGGCGATGCTCTGAACACGCCAGGCGAGCCGGTCCGCGCCTCGCCTGCGGCTCCGGCGGTAGCAGGCGAGCGCGGCCGCGACGAACGGTGCGTTGAACAACAGGTGATGCAGCCACCGCTGGGCACCGATGTCCTCCGGTGCGAGCAGGAGGAGCCAGCAGTGGATTGCCAGTGGAACCAGGAGCAGTGCCCCCAGGAACGTGCCGGCGATACGACGGCGAAGGGAGGACCCGTGCGTCAGGACCGGAACCTGTCCGGAGGGCGAAGACGCAGCACTCACCGACGGCCGTGCCGTGCGGCGTGTGCGGCGGTGTTCGACAGCCCAGGTCCTGCGGGTGCCTGTGGTGCCCCGGCAACCCTCGGAATCCGGCGGGAACCGGGTGAGAACGGGGCACTACGCACGTGTTTTCACTCCAACGAGTCGGATCCAAGGTCTCGTAACGATTTCCACATGGTGGCATAGGGTGCCGTGACCCCGAACCGGGGCCCTGCTGATGCCTGGTGCACGTTAGTGTGCCTGTCCTCTTGCGGACTGTCCACATGTGGTCACCGTCTGTAGTTGACGTTCGTGGTGCCTGTGGTCGAGGATGTGACGCCGATCGACGGCGGTCTCAAGGCGGCCGGAGGCCGACCGCCGACCGGTTCCTGGTCGTGTGCCGGCGGGTCGCCGAGGGCCTGCTTTTCACCGTTCCTGCCTGGTAACGGCATGATCATGTCTGGTCACGAGGCGTCGCTGACGACGCCCGCCGCGGGTGTCGAACATCGTCGAGTTCACCCGCGTCGATCACGTGACCCGGCAGCGCCGCCGAGGCCGGAATCCGACGATCTGAAAATTGACTGCAACGCACACGGGGTCTGGGACACCTACTTGTTGGGAGGTGGGAAATGGACCGCGATGAAATTCTGTGGCGACGCACGCTGGACGGGGATGCCGACGCCTATGGCGCTCTCTTCGAGCGCTATCGGGACCGGGTGTACACACACTGTCTGCAGCGGACCCTTTCCAGCTCCGAATCCGAGGACATCACCTCGGAGGTCTTCGCCGAAACCTGGCGCCGGCGCGACAAGGTCATCCTGACCGAGGCGGCCGGTCTGCGTCCCTGGTTGCTGGCGACGGCCAACAATTTGTTGAACGCGGGCTGGCGCAAAGCCAGGACGGCCCGGTTCGCCATGCACAAACTGCGTCCCGAGGACGTGCCGGACATCGCCGAGGAAGTCACCGAGGAAGCAGCCCGCGATCACCATCTGCGGCTGCTGGCGATGACCCTGGCATCACTGTCCCGGACCGATCGGGATGTGGTGCATCTGTGTGTCACCCAAGGACTTTCACCGTCCGAGGTGGCGCGTGTGACCGGCGAGTCGGCGGGGACGGTCCGTTCGCGGCTGTCCCGTGCCCTCGTCCGGGCCCGCGGACAATTTTTCGGACTGCTCGAGCAGAACGACGAGCAGTCCTCCAACCAGGGGGAGCTGAAATGAGCACGTCATTCGACGACATCGCACTTCAGCAGCAGCGGTACACCATGGACTCCGAGGAGGCCGCGCGTCAGCGGGCCGTCCTGATGGCCATGGTCGCGGGGGAGAGCACGTTGCTCCGTCGCGGACGCCGCCGCCGCTCACTGGTCATCGCCGTTGCGGTGGCCGGTATCGGACTCGCCGGGGTGGGTACGGCAGCAGCTCTCGGCGTCTTCTCCGAGAAACCGGCCGACCGTTCCATCGCCTATTGCTACGGGTCCACGGATCTGTCCGAGGATGCCTCGAACCGGGTCGAATTCGCGGTCGGTGATGCCTCCGGGACCGGGGATGCCGCGGCGCAGGGTCTGGAGATCTGCGCCATCTACTGGAAGTCCGGGGTGCTGTCCCTCGAGTCGCCCACCATCGACCCGACGATCATCGCGGATCCGGGCGGGAACGCCCCGGTTCCACCTCTCACCGCCTGCATCATCCCCTCCGGTCAATTGGCTGTTTTCCCAGGTGGGAATGCCGTCTGTGGAAGTTTGGGACTGCCTAACGCTGAAGTGTGACCCACGTCACAAAAACTCACCTGCAACGCTGGCCCCCTGAGGGACATCGGTTACATGACAGACCCTGAAAGGAGGGCCGATGCGCCTCGCGTTGGTATCTGCAGTTGTGTTTGCCGCGACATCGTTGTCGCTGGCGTCGCCGAGTGGTGCAGTGTCGTCCGTCCCGCGGGACGTGCCGGTGATCAGCCCCGATGGTGATTACTGCGCCTACAACGGTGTCACCGAGATCCAGGCCTGTGTGGATGATCCGGCCGACATCGAATACGCGTATGCGGCGACGGAGGAAGAACCGTCCGGGCGCTCGGTCAGCGCGGCAGCGTCAGTCGTCCTCGGACGGTTCTTCGACGACGTGAACTACGCGACGGGCCTCGGTTTCATCGACTACCTGGGTGCGGGCGCGTGCACCGCGTCGTTGACGACGCGGGACGCGGGCTGGTCCCCCCTCGGGACCTGGGCCAACCGCATCAGTTCCTTCCAGGGTTACAACAGTTGTTCGATCCGGTTGTGGACCGGCGTGGGCTACACCGGGACCTCGTTGAGCTACCGGACCACCTCGGCGAACGTCGGGACCACGTTGAACAACAATTCCGAATCAGTCGAATTCAGCTGATTCCCCCAAGCTAGGTGTCGTGGAGTTCGTAGGGCGGGGGCTCCACGACACCTGTTAGCAGCCGGCGGCGACTTCGCCGGTGAGGCGTTCCATTTGCCCGTGGACCCGTCGATCACCCCGGTGGTCGGCGGGTCCGCCAACGCCGGCTCCGAATCCCGCGACGGTGCGCTCGGAACACAGCAGAACTAGGCTCCCAGCGCCAGACCGGTCACGGTGAACTCGTTCCCGTCGTCGGTGAGATACCGGTCCAACCACGGGGAATACGTCCGTACGGAGAGCGTGCCCGCCCCCGGCTCGACGGTGATCAACCTCAGGTAGCCGTCACCTCCGGTCGGCATCATCATCTGGTAGTTGGCCAACATCTGCGCCACGACCGTGCCGTCCGGCCTGGTGGTGATCCGGCGCCCGGTCGCCCCCGCGGCCGTACTCTTGGCACGAACCGTCACCCGAACCCCGTCGACCATCGCGGACTCCTCGACCCGGGCGATGTGCCCGTTCAGCGTCATCACGATGTTGCTGTTGGTGGCCACCAGCTTTTCCCACATCTGCAGTCCGGTGTTCGGGGAGGGCATGGGCGTGCCGCCGGGACCGCCGGGAAGGGCGTCCTCCGGTACACACTCGACACCGGCCGGATAGCCGCTGCAGTCACGGCTTCCCCGCAGTTCGTCATCCGAACCGAGGTAGTCGTGGGTCAACAGGATGGCCGGTCGGCCGGCATGGGCCTTGGCGATCCCGTCGGCCCAGGCGAGAACCTCGTCCCGTGCACCGAACTCGATGTTGATCAGGAGGTAGTCGGCCCCACCGGCGCTGAACAGTGAATAGGTGTTGTGGCTCTGCCCGTCGAAACTTCCCGCCATCTCGAAGGTCGGCGAGTTCTGCGCCAGGAAGGTGGTCATCGGGAAGAACTCGTCGAACCGGTCGCCCCCGATGTACTGGCCGGGAACGGCCTTGCTGCCGGCGCCGCCCTCCCGGTAACGGATGAGGTCGTGGTTGCCGGCGGCGATGACGTAGGGCACCACCCCGTTCAACTGGCCCATCGCCTGCGTGGCGATGTGCCATTCCTCCTCGGAGTTGACGTTGTCGACGAGATCCCCCTCGTGCAGCACCAGGGCGATCCCCAGTTCTGCGACATGGGCTGCTATCCAACTGGTCTGGGTCCGGAAGATCTGCGCGCCGGTGCGCGAGGTGGTGTATTCCTGCGTGTCGGGTATCACCGCGATGGTGAAAGGGGAATGACGGCCGTCATTCCCCGGGCTGGGGGGCGTCACGGGGAGGGGACTCGCTTTCGCTGATGTGGCCTGGCCCCTCACCGGCGCCGTGGACGGGTGGACGTCCAGGGAAGCGCTGCCGCAACCGGCCAGCAGGATCAGCGGCAGCGCCGCTCGTCGGGTCAGGGTATTTCTTCGGTGTACCGGGGTCACGCCTTGACGGAGCAGGTCATGTCACCTCGCTGAGCCAGGCCAGTACGGCGAGGACCCGCCGGTGGTCGTCCTCCGACGGGGGGAGCTGCAGTTTTCCGAAGATCGACGAGATGTGTTTCTCGACGGCCTTGTCCGAGACGAACATCGCACCGCCGATCGCCGAGTTGGTCCGGCCCTCGGCCATCAGCCCGAGCACCTCCCGTTCACGCGGGGTCAGGGTCGCCAGTGGGCTGCGGGGCCGGCGGGCGAACAGCTGGGCGACCACCTCGGGATCGAGAACCGTTCCGCCGGCGGCGATCCTGGTCAGCGCATCGGTGATCTGGGACAGGGCGGACACCCGGTCCTTCAACAGATAACCCACCCCGCCCGCGCCGTCGGCGAGCAGCTCGGAGGCGTAGGACTCCTCCACGTACTGGGAGAGCACCAACACCCCGGTTCCGGGCAGGCGGGAACGGATCTCGATGGCCGCGCGCAGGCCCTCGTCGGTGTAGCCGGGGGGCATCCGGACGTCGACGACCGCGATGTCCGGCCGGTGCTCGACGGCAGCGGCGATGAGCTCGGTGCCGTCACCGACCGAGGCGACGACATCGGCCCCTGCCTCGGCGAGCAACCGAACCAGACCCTCCCGCAACAGGAGTGAGTCCTCGGCCAAGACCACTCGCACGTTCGTCAACTTCTCCTAGGCCGGCCCGAAACCCCCGGTTCCGACCCTACAACGACCGTCCCGGGCAGCACACGCGACCGGCCGTCGTCCTCACCGGTTTCCGGAGTTGTCCGTCGGAAGCGGGATGTCGGCCGCGATGACGGTGCCGAGCCCCTCGGGGCTGTCGACGGTGAGCCGGCCGTCGACCCCGGCGAGCCGATCCACGAGACCGGCAAGGCCGTGGCCCTTCCCGGTGGCGGCCCCGCCCTGGCCGTCGTCGGAGATCCGCAGCTGCAGTTGCGCTCCGGCCGTACCCGCGTTGCCGAACTGTTGGACGGCGACCACACACTGATGGGCGGCACTGTGTTTGGCCACATTGGTCAGGGCCTCGGTGACCACGAAATAGGCGGCGTTCTCCACGGCGGCCGGCAATCGGGTGGCCACCTCGGCGCCGAAGTTCACCACCGTGGGGATCGGGCAGCGGGCTGCGGCGGCGACCAACGCGGCGTGCAGCCCGCGATCGGTGAGGATCGGCGGGGCGATTCCTCGGGACAGGGCACGCAGTTCGGTCAGCGCTTCCTTGGTCTGCACCAGGGCGCTGTCCACGATCTCCGATGCCGCCGCCGGGTCGTCGGCGATCCGGCGTTGCACGGCCTCCAGGTCCATGGTCAACCGGACCAGTCGCTGCTGGGGACCGTCGTGGATATCGCGTTCCACCCGGCGCAGGGTGTCCGCCTCGGCCCGGACGACGGCCTGCCGACTGCGGGAGAGCTCGTCGGTACGCGCCCGCAGCACGGTGTTCTCGTTCGTCAGCATGGTCACGGCGACGGCGGCCTCGGTACTGGTCAGCACCCGCAGGACCCGCGGAAGCAGCAGTGCCATCACCAGCCCGACCGCCGTGTTGAAGAGGATGTCGGCGGCCCGGCCCGGCCAACCGATCAGTTCGGCCAGACCTTTGTTGTCCTCGCCGCGGGGCAGGGACCACTCCCACAGCACATAGGTGAGGCCACCGAAGGACCCGGCCACCCAGCTGATCGCGATGGACCAGGTGGCCAACCGGATCGGGAAGCTGACGATGAAGAATCCCCAGTCCTTCCACAGCTGCGGGTCCCGGAGGAAGCCGAAGATCCGCCCCCATCGACCCGGGCCGGCCGGACGGTAGTGGACCGGCCCGACCGGATGACCCAGGAGGAGCCCGAGTCGACCCCGCTCGAAGGTGGCCATGCCCCGGGCGGCGAAGAGGGTGGCGACCAGGATCGGGAGGCCGACCAGGAACAGCGGGACCAGTCCGAGCCCGACCGAGAAGCCGGTGATCATCACCACGAAGCCGGCGATGGTGATCGGCAGGTTCGGGATCAGGTAGCCCAGTTCCCGGCCGACCTGGCTCCAGCCCGCGCGCGGGCGGGGGCGCTGTTCGGTGCTCACGATGGTCCTTTCCGCCTCGACGTCCAGATGCGCGGTTGCCTCGTTGTCCTCGGGCTCCGTGCCTGGCTCGGCGTAGAACCAGGAGTGGTCGGTCTCGGTCTGATTGTTCATACTCCCAGCCTCGTCGGCGCGGTCGGAACCCACGATGGGGCGGACGCCCGAATCCGGGGTGGGGATAACCCCACCTTCGGACATGACAGCGGGGCCGTCACCTGGTGGTGACGGCCCCGCTGTTCACTGCCGGTGCTGTGGTACCGACCGGTTCCTGCCCTGCGGCAGGTCTACCCGGCTACTGGTGCGACAAGCGGTAGAGGAATGCGGCGAAGGACTGGCGGTCCACCGACGCTGTCGGACGGAAGGTGTGATCGGACCAACCGTTGGTGACACCTGCCCCGACCATCCACTCGATCGCGCCGCAGAACTGGTTGTTCACCGCCACGTCCGTGAAGGGCTTGCCGTTGGTGCAGGAGGGAAGTGCGGCCCCCGGGTGGGTGGAGCGGAACAGGAAGGCGGCGGTGGATTGGCGGTCCACCGAGGCACCGGGTTTGAAGGTGCCGTCGGAGTTGCCGCTGGCGATGTGGTTGTCCGCCAACCACTTGATCGCGCCGCAGAACTGGTTGCCCACCGGAACATCGGTGAACGGTTTGACGGTGCAGGTGGGCAGGGCGGCACCAGGGTTGGCCTGGCGGAACAACATCGCCGCCAACGCCTGCCGTTCGATCGCCGCTCCCGGGTGGAAGGTGCCGTCGAGGTAGCCGTTGATGATGCCCGCCGAGGCCGCCCAGGTCACCTCGGTGTAGAACTGCGAGCCCGGCTGGTAGTCGGCGAAGGAGACGGTGACGGTCACTGCCGAAGAGACCGAGGGGGCCGCGACGGCATTGCCCGCGTACTCCGCGGTCAGGTGGTGGCTGCCGACCCCGAGGTTCAGGGCCAGCGTCACGGATCCGCCGGAGAGCTTGCCGGCACCGATCAACTCCGTGCCGTCGTAGACGGCCACCAGGTCGGCACCCACCGCCGCCGCGGAGGTGACCGAGACCGTCACCTGGGTGGTGTGCCCCACCGTCGGGTTGCCGGTCACGACCGACAGCGTGGTGGTCGACGGCGTCCGGGTGGGTGTGCTGTTGCCCGGAACCGTGACGGTGCGGGTGTTCTCGACGTTCCCGGCCACATCGGTCGACCGGAACTCGATCACCGTCGCCGCATTCGCCCGCGGGAAGGTGAACGCACCGGTGTAGGTGGTCCAGCTGCCCGTGCCGATCCGGTACTGCGTACTGGCCACACCCGAGGTGGCATCCACCGAGTCGAAAAGGACGGAGACGGTGGTGGTGCCGCTGATGTCGGCGGCGGTCACCGGCCTGCCGGTGTCCACCTTGACGACCTGGGACTTCGCCGTTTCGGTGTTGCCGGCGGTGTCCGTCGCCCGGTACTGCAGGGTGTGGGTCCCGTCGGTGTTCAGCGGGACGGCCGAGGTGTAGGTGGTCCAGGCTCCGCCGTCGAGCTGGTACTCGATGAGCGAGACCCCGGTGCCGCCGGTGTCATCGGTGGCGGTCAGCGTGGCCGACACCACCGTGGTGTACCAGCCGGCCGAGCCGTTCGGCGTGGCCGGGGCGAGGGTGAGGATGCTGGTCGGTGCGGTGGTGTCCGGTTTCGCCGTCACCTGGACGCTGCCCGTGGTGGAGACGTTCCCGGCCTTGTCCGTGCTGCGGTACTCGATCGTCTGATCGGAGTAGGTGCGAGGCACCGACA
Source organism: Nakamurella silvestris (assembly GCA_003576535.1). GTDB lineage: Bacteria > Actinomycetota > Actinomycetes > Mycobacteriales > Nakamurellaceae > Nakamurella > Nakamurella silvestris. The sequence goes on from QXCQ01000018.1 coordinate 246,590, forward strand.
CCGGATCGGTGTAGTCCTGCCAGCTGCCCGCGCCGATCCGGTACTGCGTGCCCGCCACTCCTGAGGTCGGGTCGGTGGCAATGACGGTGACCAGGGACGGATCGGTTGTACTCGCGGTCGCCGTGACGGTCGGAGCCGCCGTGTCGACCTTGAAGGAGACCGAGGAGAACACCTCGACGTTCCCGGCCGCGTCGGTGGACCGGTAGTCCACCGTGTGGCTGCCCTGGGCGGTGACGGGAACGGCCGCGGTGTAGGCCGTCCAACTGCCGCCGTCGATGCGGTACTCGGTGCCGGCGACTCCGCCGGCACCCGTTCCGGGATCGGTGGCCGCCAGGGACAGGGACACAGCGGTGTTGTACCAGCCGTTCTCGCCGTTCGGTGTGACCGGGGCGAGGGTTGCGGTGGTGACCGGAGCCGTGGTGTCGGCGGCCACCCCGACCGCGATGGTCGCGGTCTTGGACGACAGTGTCGATCCGTAGGCATCGGCCACCGTCACGGTCGCGGTGTAGTTGCCGGCGGTGGCATAGGTGTGGCTGCCGGTGATGTCGAAGGTCGCCGCGGTGTCACCCAGCACGGTGCTGGTCGGGGTGGAGGAATCGCCCCAGTCGATGACGGTCCGGATCTGGGTGCCCTCGGCATCCCGGGGCACCTCGACCGAGGCCACGGTGCCGGTGAACGCACTTCCGGGTACGGAGTTGAGGCCGGACCTGGCAGTGATCTGCGGTCCGACGTATCCGGGGGAACTGACGAGTTCGAGCGGGGTTCCGCCGTTCACGGTGTAGAGGTTCTTCAACGTCACCGTGCCGAGGCCACCGCCGGAGGCACCGGAGGTCGCGTTGTTGTTGATGACGGCGATGGCCAGGGTGTTGTGGCCGTTCGGGTTGAGAATGCCGTTGGGCAGCACGAAATCATGCTGTGGTCCGACATTGTTGATGTACTGGCCCATGTTCCAGCCGTTGATGAAGATCTGCGCCCGGTACTCCTTGGCGACCGGATCGGTGATGTTCAACGCCAGTGAGGCGTCAAGGGTGGTCGGGATGGCCAGGTCGAACCCAGTGCGGTACCAGGTGACTCCGGCCCGGGAATCGTTGGTGGGCAGGGTGACCGGGTTCCAGTTGGTGTCCGGGTAGTCCGGCAGGTACCAGCCGGCACGCTCCCCGTAGAGGCCGCCGTTGTTCACGGTGCCGCGCACCATGTCGGTGATGTTCTCGCCGCCCTGGCGGCCCTGGACCTTCCAGGCGATCGGCGCGGTCGACCCGGTGAAGGTCGCGGAGGTGAGCCCGCGTGCGGACTTCATCGAGGCGGTGGCACCGCCGTTCTCCTCGTTGCCCATGTTGCGGACGACCACGGCCAGCTGGTGCGGCCCGGCGGTCTGGAGTGCGGCCGGGATGTTGATCGTGGCGGTCGCCGCCCAGCTCTGGGTCGTCGACTGGGAGCTGGTGGGGGTGGCGATCTGGTTGACACCGATGTAGGTGCCGTCCAGCCAGGCCTCCAACATGCCCGACTGTCCCGTCTGGTAGGCGAGTTTCACCTGGGTGGCCAACCCGTCGGAGGTGTAGGTTCCGCGGTACCAGGTGTCCCCGTAATGGAATCCGTAGTCGTCGGCGAAGAGCACCTTCTGGCCGGAGGGCACCGCGGTGATCGAGTTGCTGGTGGTCTTGGTGGCCGCCTGCCAAGTGGAATCATCGAAAGCCGGGTCGGATTCCGGGTTCTCGGTGTTCACCTTCCAGTTGGTCAGGGCCGGCAGGGTGACCGCCGGCGGGCCGGCCAGAGTGGTGGTGGCCAGGAAGGAGCCGGACGGGGTCTGGGTGGTCGGAACGACACTTCCGTTCCAGTTGACCCCGACCGCCTGCGCGAAGGAGGCCCAGACCTCCAACGGGGAGTCCTTGTCCGTGTCACCGGTGAGGGTGACGGTCGAGTTCTCGTCCGTGGCGGTCCGCAGCATCTGCGGCCCGCGGACCAGGACCGGGCCGGAGGTGGTGTCGAGCTTCCAGAAGGTGCCGGCGGTGGTTTCGTCGGCCAGGAGCAGGGTCAGCGGCGTGGTGACACCCGAGCCGCTGATCCGGACCTGGGTCAGGCCGTTGGGGGTGTAGTTGAGCCGGAGGTCCTTGGTGACCGGATCCCAGGTGACATCCGGTGCGGTCCCGGACAGGGTGGTGACGGTCGGTGCCTGGGTGGCGTCGGCGTAGCGGAAGACGGTCTCGCTCGACTTGCCGTCGCGACCGTAGAACAGGGCGAGGTCGTCCGAGCCGCCGCTGCCGGCCCAGTGGGTCCACATCTCGTCGGTCGAGTAGTTCAGGAGCTGGGAATCCATGTGGTAGTTGGTGGTCAGGATCCGCATGTCGTCGGTGGTGAAGGACATGGAGCCGGTCTGCGGGATGTTGTAGCTGCCCAGGGGTGTGGAGATCGGCAGCTTGAAGGAGGCGTTGACCGTGGGGGAGTCGGCGCGGACGTAGTAGAACTGCGCGCCCGTGTCGGCGTTCTTGGTGGCGTAGCCGACGATTCCCGTTGCCGGAGCGGTCTTCGCGCCCAGCGGTGCGGCGTTGACGATGTCGGGGACCGACTGCAGGAAGTTGCCGATCTCCTTCATCGGGATGGCCTTGTCCATCACCTGACGGCTCTCGGCGATGGCGGCGCCGTAGTCGTAGGAGGTGTAGACCAGCGGCGCGGGCAACCAGCCCCAGGAGGTACCGCCGTAGACCATGTAGACGTTGTTGATGGTGATGCCGTTGGCCACGTTCGTCTCGTAGTAGCGCCGCGCCATGTGGCTGTTCTGGCGTTCACGCATGCACTCGTAGCCACGGCCGCCGAAGAGGAGCCCGCCCCAGGGGACGAACCAGCCGCCGCCGAACTCGGCCATCAGACCGGGGGTGGTGGGTGAGGCCGTGGCGCCACCGGTTGCACCTCCGGTGCCGAAGTCGCCCCAGTCCGGCGGCGCTGCCGGCGTGCCGGCGCTTCCGCTGGTGCTGCAGGTGCCCGCGGGGTAGCCGTCGAACCCGTACAGGTAGTTCGCCGGGGTTTCGGTTGCCGGGGTGGTGAAGGAACCGGGGATCCAATACCCGTTGCGGCCCTTGTCGTTGTGGAAGATCGGCACCGTGATGCCGTCGTTGCGTGCCTTCTGGTACAGGTGGGCCATGTAGGCCTTGCTGTTCGCAGAGGTCGGGCTGTTCGCGAACTCGTTCTCGATCTGGTACATCAGGACGGTTCCGCCGCCGTCGGTGTACTGGTGGTTCTTGATGATTCCGTCGACCTGGGTCTGCCACTCGTCGGTGTAGGACATGTAGGTCGCGTCGTTGGTACGGACGTTGCCGGCCTTGGTCTTCATCCAGGCGGGGAACCCGCCGCCGGAGGCCTCGGCGTTGATGTACGGGCCCGGGCGGACCATGACGTAGAGGCCGACCTCCTCGGCGATGTCGAGGAACTTGTCGAGATCCCGGACGCCGGTCCAGTCGTACACCCCTGGTGCGGGGGATTCGTAGTCCCAGTCGACGTAGATGCCCACGGAGTTGTACCCGCCGGACTTCATCTTCTGCAGGACATCCCGCCACAAGCTGGGGGAGGGCACCCGGAAGGGGTGCATTTCACCGGACCAGATGATGGTCCGTTTGCCGTCGACGATCATGGAAGACCCGTCCCAGGCCACCGTGTGGTTGACCAGCGAGGCCGAGGCCGGGGCCGGGGTCGGGGACAGGGCCGGTCGAGCTGCGGCCGGGGTGGCGGCCAGCGCGGGCTGGGTCACCGCCAGCAGTGATGCGACGAGCGCGGTGGCCAGGGCTGCCCCTGCCGTGCGGCGTCTTCTGGCACTTCGACCGGGACGATCGTGCGTCCGGGCCCTCAGGCCACTTTCCATCCGAAATCCTCCTTGATTTCGCGAACCTTTCGAACACGCTGCTCGGACGGGTGGCCCCGATCGCACCGTCGACCGACCCGAATCCAACGAACAGGGTGGGGGTTTGGCACGAAGAACGATCACAACTCAACAGGGTCAACCGGCCAGGCGAGCAATATTCAAATGATTCGAACGTTTGCGCGTGTAGTTTTGCACCGGAGTCGAACACTGTCAATCATCCGGTCGGGGGACCCGGCAGGGGCCCCTGTGAGGTGAAACGTGTGCTTCACAGAGGTTTCATGGGTGGAGGGGGTGGGTTCGACTGACGGAAAGATGCCGAATCGAGACTTGCCAGCGGTGATCTACTGTGTTGAGATCTGATCGGTTCACTTGGAGTCCGGTCGATGCGGTCAGAACATGACATCGCAGGACCGGGGCTCGTCCTGGACTACTCGGCCTCAACGGAGCGCTGCCGTGTACTGGACTGCACAGTCACCCGCGACCCTCCACGCGCGACCGAACCGTTCTCCCACTCCCACTGTCTTTGGAGGAAGCGTCAAATGCGTCGTACCCCAGTTGTGGCCGGCCTTGCGGCCGTGAGTTTGTTGTTGGCTGCGTGTGGCAGCGACAAGAACGAGGCGTCGACGCCGTCGTCGACGCCCACCCCGACCACGTCGGAATCGTCATCCCCCGCCGAGACGACGGCAGGCGACTCCTCGTCCCCGGACACCTCCGCCCCCAGCAGTGATGTCGCCACCGAGTCCTCGTC
>QXCQ01000082.1:0-95 GCA_003576535.1 Nakamurella silvestris
TATGCCTGGAAGAAACGCAGGGCTGCAACGACTATCACCGACGCCGAGCAGGCACGGTTGGATCTGCAGGCCAAGATCGTCACCGTCCATAAGGA
>QXCQ01000082.1:236-390 GCA_003576535.1 Nakamurella silvestris
ACGCCCGGACGCGGTGTGGTCCTCGGATATCACATACTTGACCTGCGGGCAGGGGGACCTGTACTTATGCGCGGTCAAGGACGAGCACACCAAGCGGATCCTGGGATGGAAGATCGCCGACCACATGCGCGCCGACCTCGTCGCCGACTGCTTG
>QXCQ01000082.1:587-62573 GCA_003576535.1 Nakamurella silvestris
TTGCGCCCCATTTTTTGGGGTGTGGCAGTCCGCTCGCGGGAGGGTGCCCCACGTGTGTGCCGCGAGTGGACGCTTGCCCCCCATTTTTTGGGGTGTGGCAGTCCGCTCGCGGAGGTGCCCCGCGTGTCCGCTCACGGCCATGGCCGGAACAGGATCTTGCGCGGCGAGACCTGAAGCGGCCAAGCTTGCCGGGGAGAACACGGCGCACAACGGGCCCACGACCGGCAAGGCGGGGGCCGACCGCGACGAGTCGGTATTGCCTGCATCGGGCGGTGAGGTGCACAGAACGCGTGCGGGCGAACGCCGTGTCCGGTCACCCAGGCGAACAGGACAGGTGCGTTGCAGATCGAGAACCGGATCGCCCGAACGTCGGCCCGCAGCTGTTCCTGGGAATTCTCGTGACCTGGTCCCTGCTGGACGAACTCACCTCGGCAACCGGCCGTCGGGCCGAACTCGCGTGGGCGGAAGCGACTCGCGCCCAGGGGATCCTGACCTCACTTCAGGCATCCGGTGTGCGGGTGGACGTCGACCAGGAGTGGGCACTCCGCTTCGGCTTGGACGTGATCGATCTGCGCCTGCTCGAGATCGCCGCCGCCGCGCAGCTCTCGCCGCCTGCGCACCTGTTGCTGTCGTTGTTGGCCGGGGACAAGGTGCCCGCGCTCCCGACCGTGGCCCTTGCCCTGGAACTGGCCGGCTGCGATCCGGCCGACCCGGACCGACAACTGCAGGTCACCTCCTGGTCGCCGCTGGTGCGTTACGGCCTGCTGTCGATCGACGGCAACGAAGCGTTGGGCACCCGACGTCTCCGCCTGCCGGACCGGGTGGCCGACCAGCTCCGCGGATCCGATCTGCCGGCACCGGACATCACCTCGCTCCTGACGGAGTCCGTTCCGGTCCGGACCGTCGGCACCGACCGGCTGGCCTCGGCGATGGCCTCGGGGGAGAAGTTCGTCTGGGTCCATGCGCCGGTGGGGTCGGCGGCCGGTTCGATGGTCGCCGCCGCCTGCCGCATGATCGGCTCGCCGCCGATCGCGGCCGACCTCCGACGGATCCCGGTCCAGGGCCAGGACACCGAGGTCGACATCGCTCGTCCGGATCCGCAGCGGGTGACGGCTGTCGTCCGGCAGCTGGTGCTGGAAGCCAATCTGGCCGGTGCGCCGCTGGTGCTGGTCAACGGTGAGATCGCCCTGCCGGCACTGTCGGACCTTCAGCGAACGTGCGCCGTGCCGGTCGTTCTCGTCTCCCATCGTCGGTGGGATCCGGTGCTGTCCAGCAGACTGCCCTATCTGTCCGAGGCCTCCCGGCTGTCCGTGGACGAACGTGATGCGCTGTGGGACAGGCTCCTGCCCGGTCTGCAGGTGTCCAGGGAGGTGGCGGCGTTGCGTCTGGATCCCGACCAGATGGTCGAGGTGGGCAGGGATGCCACTCGATCGGCCCACCTCGACAACGTCCCGACGCCGTCGACCGCCCATCTGCAGTCCGCCGCCCGACGTTTCGGACGGGGCAGGCATTCCGGCGGGCCGGGGGTCGGCCTGGAGGACCTGGTGCTGCCGGCGTACCCGCGATCGGAGGTTGCCCGGCTGTTGGGATGGGCCCGGTACCGGGACGAGGTGCTGGCACAGGGACCGGTCCAGGGCAAAGGCGGCAAGGGCACGGGCATCTGCGCGCTGTTCGCCGGGGGTCCCGGCACGGGGAAAACCCTTGCCGCCCATGTCGTCGCCGACAGCCTGGGAATGGACCTGATGCAGGTCGACCTGTCGTCGGTGGTGTCGAAGTACATCGGTGAGAGCGAGAAGAACCTGGAGAAGGTCTTCACCGAGGCCGAGACCCTCAACGCCGTGTTGTTCTTCGACGAGGCGGACTCACTCTTCGGATCCCGATCCACCGTGAAGGACGCCCACGACAAGTACGCCAACCAGGAGACGGCCTACCTGTTGCAGCGGATGGAGAGTTTCGACGGGCTCACCATTCTCGCGACCAACCTGCGCGGAAATCTCGACCCCGCCTTTGCCCGCCGCCTGCACTTCATCATCACCTTTCCCGACCCGGATGCCCAGACGCGGGCCCGGCTGTGGGCGGGACACCTGGCGGTGGTCGCGGCGTTGGATCCGCAGGACCCGATCGACACGGACGCCCTCGGTGTCGGGGTCGAGCTGGCAGGCGGCGACATCCGCAATGTCGTTCTCTCGGCCACCTATGACGCCGTGGCCCAAGGGGAGCACCTCGGCATGAGGCACCTCGCCGCCGCTCTGACCCGGGAATTCGGCAAGCTCGGACGGCGGGTTCCGTCGTTGGGCTGGTACGGAAAGCCTGTAGGGCAACACCTTTCGCCGTCGCAGCAGCCGCCGGTCCGCGCCACCTCAGGAAGAAGTCAGTCATGACTGCAAAGACGCTCTCCACCCGCCCGCTGGACCGGCACCTCACCAGGCTCGCGGAGGTGGGTGAACCGGCGGAGGTGCCGCAGACCCCCATGCCTCAGGCGGCCGGTCTGACCGTCGGCGCGGCCCATGATCCGGCCGAGGCGGACGCGGATCGCCGGGCAGGTGCGGCGCTGCGTCGGCTGGACGAAGGGGCGGCGCACAGGTCCCGGCCCGAGGCCGGACCGCAGGCACACCGGCACAACGGCGATTGCGAACACGTGCAGCGCAGTGTCGCCGGCCCGGCCGCCGGAGTCGAGATCGATAGCGGCGGTGGCACACTCGGGGCCGAGACCACCTCGCGTATCGAGCGGGCACGCAGCGGCGGTGTGGCTCTGGCCGATCCGGTCCGTCGCCGGATGGAGGCCGCCTTCGACGCCGACTTCTCCCAGGTCCGCGTGCACACCGGCGGCGAGGCGGCAGACCTGAACCGGTCGGTCTCCGCGCGCGCGTTCGCCACCGGCAATGATCTGTTCTTCGGCGCGGGGCAGTACGCACCCGACACCCGCGAAGGGGAACAGGTGCTTGCCCACGAGCTGGCGCACACCGTGCAGCAGGGGGCCGGCGGGGTGCAGCGCAGTACCGTGCACCGACTGTTGACGGCGAAGGAGACCGACGTCCAGGCGCTGCGCAGTGACAGGGGTCTGAAGAAGGGGGCACGTACCAAGGACACGCTGGATCTGCTGGGCCGGGTGCTGTCCCTGTATCACATCGCCCGGTCCCCCGAAGAGGAACACCAGTTGCTCGGCACGGTCGTCGGGGTGTGCCAGACCTATCTGAACAAGCACGCGCACATCGACAAGAAGATCAACCCGGACGATGCGGCCAAGGTCGCGTTCGTCGAAGAGGTCTTCCTGCATGCCCGTGTCGAATTCAGCAAGGCCCAGGCCGAGGCCCAGTACGTCAAGGATGCGGGCACGAAGGGCCGACGGATCGAGAAGAGAAGGTTGGTGCTCGAGAAGAGACGGCAGGAGGAAAAGGCTGCGGAGGCGGTGGCTTCCGGCGAGGTACAGGCGGTGGATCAGGCCACGGTGAAGGCACCGGAGACGAAGAAGGCTGCGAAGAAGGCGAAGAAGACCCTCAAGGCCACGCAGAAGGCCGAGGTGAAGGCCGAGCGCGAGGCCGAGGCCGCCTTGCAGGAGGACGAGAAGACCCAGTTGAACCTGCAGACCGAGGCTCCCAGCACCGTGGGGCCGGCGACGGCGCTGGCCTCCGGCAGGACCGCCGACGGACACGGAGCCGGCGAGCAGGCGCTCGCCCTGGTGAAGGAGTACGGCCTCACCACGGCCGAGATCATCGCCATCAAGACCTACAGCGTCGGCGACTACGGGTACATGAATGCGGCCGTCTCCAACGACGAGGGGTGGCAGCGGAAAACTCAGGGGCAGGCGGGACCGGTGTTGATCCAGACCGATGTGCCCGAAGATCAATCGAAGTGGGACGAGGACGTCGAGGGGCCCAAACGCAAGGTGCGGCAGAAGGCGAATGAGGAGGGCAGCCTGCATGCCGCCTTCGCGCTCCGCGGGCTGAAGAAGTTCCCGCCCCTGGCCGGCACGGTCTACCGCGGGGCCCGATTCTCGCAGGAGAACTTCGACAAACAGTTCGGCGGTGGAGAAGTGACGTTCAACGCGTTCACCAGCACCGGTCAGGAACGTCACATCGCCCAGAGCTACGCCGACGGTGCCGCCGGTACCGCACGGAAGGCCGACAACGAGACGATCAGTGTGCTGTGTGTCATCGAGGTCAAGACCGCGCGAGACATCGTCGCCTTGTCCCTGCATCCCGGTGAGACCGAATGGTTGATCCTCCCGGGCACCAAGTTCAGCGTTGACGACATCGTGACCGCCGAGCAGGGGCAGCCCGGGGAGAGTCCGAGCGCGACCGAGTGGAGGACCGTCTACATGAGTGAGAAGACCGGACCGGAGAACCCGGAGGTCGTCATCGAGGAGGCGATCGGTCCGCAGGTCGAGGGCGGCGGCGCCGAGGATCTGAAGGACGGTGAGGAGATCTGACGGGGCCGGTCGCTCAGAGCAGCCGGGCGATGGTCGCCAGGGCCTCCGGGTAGCGCTGGGGCTCGGGACCGGAATAGGTCAGGCGGATGTACGCGCCGTTCGGCTCGGTCGGAAACCAGTCCGGTCCGGGGGCGAAAGCCACTCCGGCGGAACGGGACTCGGCACTCAACCGGAGCACGTCGGTGCCGTCCGGCAGTCGGACCCACAGGTTCAGGCCGCCCTGCGGCAGCTGGGTCAGACTCTCGGGGCCCAGATGCTCGATCACGGCCGAGGCGAGCTGGTCCCGTCGAACGCGCAACTGCTGCTGCATCCGGCGGACGTGGGTGCGCCAGGCCGGATCGCTGACCACGTCCAGCGCCGCAGCCTGCAACAGACCGCTGACGAAGAGATCGTCCACGCTGCGTGCGGAGCGGATGCGTGCCAGCGCCGGACCGCGGGCGATGACCCCGGCGACCCGGAAGGCCGGGGAGACGCTCTTGGTCAACGATCTGACATAGATCACGTGACCGTTGAGGTCGTCGGAGACCAAGGTGTGGATCGGGGCGTCCAGGGCGAAATCGTGGGCCCAGTCGTCCTCGATCAGGAAGGCCCGGCGGTCGCGGACCACCCGCATCAGTTCCTCGGACTGGTCCGGGGACCACAGGGCACCGGTGGGATTGGCGAAATGTGGTTGGGCGTAGATCAGTTTCGCCCCTGAGCTCTGCAGGGCCGCATCCAGTTCGGCCGGATCCGGCGCGGTCGCCTGACGGGCCACCGGCACGATCCGCAGCCCCGTCTGATGGGCCGCCGCGATCGCCCCCCAGTAGGTGGGGGACTCCATCACGATCGCATCCCCGGGGTCTGCCAACGCCCTGAAGATCGAGGTGAGGGCGCTCTGCCCGCCCGGGGTGATGACCACCTCCTCCCGGGTGGGCGCATTCGCCGTCGGCAAGGTGGCCGAGGCGACCTCGGCGGCGAACCAGTCCCGCAGGTCCGCGTCACCGTAGATGCCGGCGCGGGTGGTGGCGGCCGAGGTCCTCGTCACCCGGCCAAGGGCCGACCGTACCAGCCGCTCCGGCAGGAGATCCGGTGCGGGATAACCGTTGTGCAAGGCGATGGTGCCGGGCGGGATGGCCATCAGTGCGGAGGCGGCGGTGCCGCCTGCGGTCCGCATCTGCCCGAGACTGGTGGTCTGCCAGGTGAAATCGGCCCGATGGTGACGCACCCGCCCGATCGTGAAGTTCCCCGAACCCGGCCGGGTCTCGACCAGACCTTGGGCGGCGAGCCGGCGGATGACGGATTGGACGGTCAACGGACTGACCGAGTGTTCGGCGACCAGGGCCCGGGTCGAGGGCAGCCGGGTTCCGGGCGGCGCGGTGTCCACCAGGGTGCGGAGGCGTTCGTCGAGTGCGGGCATGGAAGCCTCCGATGGGCATGAGTACGGTGTGTCAGTTATTGCTATCGTAGTACGTGAATACACGCGATAGCGCTATCGACAACCGACCGGCACCGGTATCGTCTCGCCTCAGCCGTGGGGGTCTGGGCTGGGGGCTGCTCGGGGTGTTGGCCTTCTCCTTCACCGTCCCGCTCACCCGGGTGGCCGTCGAGACCTTCGACCCGGTGCTGGTGAGTGCCGGACGGGCCTGTGTGGCCGGGATCTGCGCGCTGATCCTGTTGGCGGTCACCCGGCAACGGCGACCCACCAGGTCACAGTTCCTGCGACTGTTGGTGATCGGCTGCGGCGTGGTGGCCGGGTTCCCGCTGCTGACCAGCATCGCACTGCAGACCGCCCCGGCCGCCCACGGCGCCGTGGTGATCGGACTCCTGCCGGCGGCAACCGCCATCGCCGCGGTGATCCGCGGCCGGGAACGGCCGTCCCTGACGTTCTGGGTCGCCGGAGCCGCAGGGGCGGTCGCCGTCTGTGTCTTCGCCTCCCTCTCCAACGGTGGTGTCGGCGGACTGCACACCTCCGACCTGCTGCTGCTCGGAGCGGTGGTTCTCGCCGCCGTCGGGTATGCCGAGGGCGGTCTGCTCTCGCGGGAACTCGGCTCCTGGCAGGTGATCTGCTGGGCACTCGTCATCGCCCTGCCGGTCAGCGGGGTGATCACCGTGGTCAACGTGACGGCGGCCCCGCCCGTCGGCGGCGGCCAGCAGTGGGCCTCCCTGGCGTACCTGAGCCTGATCAGCATGTTCCTGGGGTTCTTCGCCTGGTACCGCGGTCTGGCCATCGGGCCGATCGCCAAGGTCAGTCAGATCCAACTGCTGCAACCGGTTCTCACGATCATCTGGTCGGCGATGCTGCTCGGGGAGTCGTTGAGCTGGTCCACCGGCCTCGGCGCGCTCGCGGTGATCCTGTGCGCCGGGATCGCGGTCCGGGCCCGGATCGGAACGGCGGTGCGATCGAGCCCGGAACCACCTGGGCCGGAACAGGTTCCATCGGACGTGGCTGAACCGGCGGCCACTCAGTCCAGCACCACCGGTTGAACGATGCACTCCACACCCCAGCCGAAGCTCGACTCGGGGAGCCAGTCCTCCATGGCACTGGCCAGATGGTGGGCCATCTCCGTCAGCTCCGCCGACCCCGGACACCAGTCGCTTCCGGTCAGCGGATGGAGGAACGGTCCGTCGACGGTCTCGACCAGCACACCGATTTCGTCGTGGTCGCCTGCGTAGCGGTAGACGAGGATCGAGCTGTACTGGTCGGGGGTCAACGCAGCGGAGATGATCGGCTCGACGACCCGGCGACGGATCTCGGCCAGGTCGTGGTCGTCGGCGTCGGTGGCCGTGGGCGTCTCCCAGGGGCGCACCTCCTCCGGCGGCGGGCCGGTCGTGTACGAGGTCCAGCTGAACGACGGGTCGGGTTGCTGCTCCATCGGGTCAGTGTGCGCCCGAGGTGGCGGACGGAGGAAACGAATTGTTCCCGGGCCCGGCAGGTGGTGCGACATCGTACGATGCGCCTGTGACGCACCCGAACCCACCGACACCGGCGGAACATCCCACCCTGTACCGGGTGTGGCGGGAACTCGGCGAACCGCCGGCCTTGTTGTCAGGCCTGGTCGACGTCCCGCCGGCTCCCCTTCCTTCCCGGCTTCCGGTGGGTGAGCTTGCTTCGTCCGTGGTGGCCGCCGTGACGGTGGCGGCAGCCGAACTGCGCCGACTCCGGTCGGGTGGGGCCCTGGGTGCCGGGTTGGTCGTCGATCCGGTGCGGGTGGCCACCTCGTTCCGCAGTGAACGCCATTTCACGATCGACGGTGAGCCGCCCCGGGCCTTCGCCGAACTGTCCGGGTTCTGGCCGACGGCACAGGGGTGGATCCGCACGCATGCGAACTACCCGCATCACCGGGCGCGTCTGCTGCGGGCACTGGAGCTGCCGGACACCGCAGACGGGAACGCCGCTGCGGCAAGGATGCTCGAGATCCCGGCCTCGGCGATCGAGGAAGCGCTGGTGGCGGTGGGTGGTGTCGGTGCCGAGGTGCTTCCGGCCGCCGAATTCGCCCGCAGGCACCCGGTGGGCTCGGCCCTGCCGGTGGCCCGGGTGCGGAAGACGGGGGAGGCTCCGGCTCGCGCGGTCCCGGTGTCCGACCCGTTGCCGGCGACGGGCCTGCGGGTGCTGGACCTGACCAGGGTGATCGCCGGCCCGGTCTGCACCAGGACCTTGGCGCTCTTCGGCGCCCAGGTGCTGCGCATCGATCCACCTCGTATGCCCGAGATCGAGTGGCAGCACCTGGACACGGGGCAGGGGAAGCGCTCGGCACGGCTGGACCTGACCGATCCGGCGGGTGCTGCCCGACTTGCCGACCTGCTCGCCGCGGCGGATGTGCTGGTCACCGGCTATCGGCCGGGTGCGCTCGATCGCCTGGGGCTGGATCCGGCTCTCCTCGCCGAACGGTACCCGGGGCTGGTGGTCGCCCGGCTCAGCGCCTGGGGGGACGAGGGGGACCTGCACGGCCGACGGGGGTTCGACAGCATCGTCCAGGCGGCGAGCGGGATCGCGGTGATCGAGTCCCCGGACGGCGACCGGCCGGGGGCGTTGCCTGCCCAGGCCCTGGACCATTCCGCCGGTTACCTGCTGGCGGCCGGGGTGCTGAACCTGGTCCGTCGTCAGCGTCAGGAGGGTGGAAGCTGGCTGGTCGAGACCTCCCTGCGTGCGATCGGGGACCACCTCATCGGGCAGGGCACCGGTTCGCGGATCGATGCCGACTACACCCCGACCACGGGGCGGCGCCGCAGTGATGTGGGCCTGTTGCACTACGCTCTGCCGGCCGTCACCTCCGCGGGGGTGCCTCCGGACTATGCCGAGGTGGGGAGGCCGTGGGGCCGGGATCCGGCGAGCTGGTGACCCCCGCCGCGCGCCGTCGCAGGTGTGGCCCAGGGGCGGGGTGGGTAGGGAACGGGTGTTGTGTTCGAGGTGGAGAGAGGTGAGGTCGGGTGCCGCGTCGCACCGGTGAGGAAACCCGGTCCCTGCTGATCTCCACCGGGATGGAGATGCTCCTGGACCGGGGCATTTCGGCGGGGGTGGCCCACATCCGACTTCAGGAGGTTGTTCGCCGGGCGGGGCTGACCACCGGAGCCGCCTATCGCCTGTGGGCCGACCAGGATGATTTCCACCGCGATCTCGCGGTGGCGATGGCTCGTTGGCGGCATGACCGGCCTGCGGAGAGCTCGGTACTCGCGGTCGAGGAGCTCCTGAGATCCGGCAAGCCTCTGGACGAGGTGATCCGGTTGGCCGCCGTCCGTCATGTGCAGAGTTTCGACGGTGACGAGGGGGCAGGCGGATCGCGTACCTCCCGCTTGTTCCTCATCGCGCTGGCCCTGCGGGCGACCGCGCAGACCTGGGACGATCTGAAGGTCGCGAGCAACGAGCGGCACGAGGAATCGGTGGAGGAATTCGTCACCTTCTACCGGATGCTGATGTCCGCATACGGCTTCCGGATGCGAACCCCCTACACGATCAGGGATTTCGCGGTGGCGATGGCGGCCTTGGGTGAGGGTTTCGCCCTGCACGCCATCGAGGGCCTGGAACATCCGATGCTGACCATCGACGCCGATGACGAGGGGCCGCCGGGGGAATGGACCCTCTTCGGCATCTGCGTCCGTGGACTGGTGCACCAGTTCATGGTCGCCGATGGCTCGGCAACTGAGGAAGGGCCCAGGGAGCAGCCCGGAGAAACACCACCGGCGCTGCCTTCCGACGGATCGTCAGGGGCAGCGCCGGTGGGGAGGACGGTCGTCAGGAGAAGACGGTCTTGACCCGTACCACGGCCCAGTAGGTGGCCGCGGTGCTCAGGCACGGGTAACGGCGGGCGTCGAAGGTGCCGTAGGTGTACTTGCACTCGCTCTTCATGTTGCTCAGAAGGTCGGCGTCACAGGAACTCCGCTTCTTCGTCTTGTGCTGGATGCACAGGTCGTGACGTGCGCACGGACCACGGAAGTCGGCGTTCTTCCCGGGTGCGGAGAACGAATCGGGGGACTTGGTGCAGTAGTCGTGGAGGGTCTTCTGCTTCTTGGCCTTGGGGTTGTAGACGTAGTTCTTGGGGATCGAGACGTGCCCGGAGGCCTTGGCCGCGGCCAGCACCGGGGCGGGCGCGGCGGCAACGGCACCCGAGGTGGTGGATGCGCCGGCCTGGGTGGCGGCGAACATCGGCACCACGAGTACTGCCAGAAGTGAACTGATCAACAGCTTGATGGACGTTTTCACCGGTGATTCCTTCCATCGTGTGGCCACCTGATGTGGCCTCCTGTGAAAGACACTGCAGCACAGGCCAAGTCCTGTACAGAAAGATCAATTATTTATCTTGGGAGGGGGATGCCCTGCGGTGGGACATGCGCAGCTGTGAACCTTCACATGTGCGCATGTCCCACCGCAGGGTGGTGCGGCTCGCCGGTCAGAGCCAGCTGCCGAACCGGCGGATGTACCGGACCTTGACGTACTGGATCAGCACGCAGTACGCCGCCAACGTCCCGATCAGGAACGGGAAGTACGTCCAGGGCAGCGGCACCAGGCCGAGGGACTGCCCGACCCCGCTGAACGGCAGGACCAGCCCGAACAGGCAGACCGCGCCGGTCGCCAGGAGTACCGGAAGGCTTGCGCGGGACTGCACGAACGGGATCCGCTCGGTCCGCAGCATGTGCACGATCAGGGTCTGCGAGATGATCGACTCGACGAACCAGCCGGATTGGAAGAGTGCGGCGTGCTCGGGGGAGTTGGCCCCGAAGGCGAACCACATCAACGCATAGGTGCTGATGTCGAAGATCGAGCTGATCGGTCCGACGACCACCATGAAGCGGGCGAGGGACCTCGCCTCCCACTTGCGCGGCTTGCGCAGGTAGTCCTTGTCGACCCGGTCCCAAGGCAGGGCCAGCATCGACAGGTCGTAGGTCAGGTTCTGTACCAGCAGGACGATCGGGATCATCGGCAGGAACGGCAACATCGCGCTGGCGACGAGGACCGAGAACATGTTGCCGAAATTCGACGAGGCCGTCATCTTGATGTACTTCATCGTGTTGGCGAAGGTGCGCCGCCCCTCGGTGACCCCACCTTCCAGGACCGTCAGATCCTTTTCGAGCAAGATGATGTCGGCCGATTCCTTGGCGATGTCCACGGCGGTGTCCACCGAGATCCCGACATCGGCGGCGCGCAGGGCCGCCGCGTCGTTGATCCCGTCGCCGAGGAACCCGACCGTCTCGCCGCCGGCCCGCATCGCTTCGACGATCCGGGCCTTCTGCAGTGGGTCCACCTTGGCGAACACCGTGCTGCGCCGGGCGAGTGCGATGAGTTCGGCCTGGTCCAGTCCGTCGATCCTCGATCCGAGGACGACCTCTCCGACCTCGATACCGACCCGGGCGCAGACGGTCGCGGCCACCAGCTCGTTGTCCCCGGTGACCACCTTCACCCGGGTCCCGTGCCGTTCCAGCGAGGCGATGGCCGCGGCCGCCGAGGCCTTCGGCGGGTCGAGGAAGGCGAGGAAGCCCACCAGGGTCATCTCGGTCTCGTCCGCCGCGCCGTACTCGCCCGAAGGTCCTGGCGGATCTGCGAGTCGACGGACTGCCACGGCCAGAACCCGGAGACCGGAGCGGTTCTCGCCATGGACCAGTCCCTCGAGCTCGCGTCGGCGACGGTCGGTGAGCGGCGTGACGGCACCGTCGAGCTGCTCGGTGGTGCACTGGGTGAGGACCTCCTCCGCTGCCCCTTTGGTGATGATCAGCGGGACACCACTGTCCTGCACCACCACCGACATACGCCGGCGCCGGAAGTCGAACGGCATCTCGTCGATCATCCGGTACCGCTCACCGATCGCGGTGATCCGGGCAGATCCGGCGGCCTCCAGCACCGCTCGGTCCAGCAGGTTCCGCAGACCCGTCTGGAAGTGCGCGTTCGCCGCGGCGAGGTCCAGGGTGTCCGCGCAGGTGCGGCCGAGGACGTCCAGATGCCGCTCCAGCACGATGCGGTCCTCGGTCAGGGTTCCGGTCTTGTCGGTGCACAGCACATCCATCGCACCGAAGTTCTGGATCGAGTTCAGGCGTTTGACCACGACCTTCCGACGTGCCATGAACCGTGCGCCCTTCGCCAGGTTGGCCGTGACGATCAACGGCAGCATCTCCGGGGTCAGACCGACGGCCACGGAGACCGCGAACAGGAACGCCGAACCCCAGTCCTTGGTGAGCCCGTTGGTGATGAAGACGATCGCCACCATCACCACCATGAACTGGATGAGGACGACACTCACCTTGCGGATGCCGATGTCGAAACCGGTCTCCGCCCGCTTGCCGGTGATCCGGGTCGACATCGAGCCGAAGTAGGTGTTCGAACCGGTCGACAGCACGATCGCGGTCCCGGATCCGCTGATCACCGAGGTGCCCATGTACCCCAGATTCGCAACGGACAGCAGATCACCGTCCTGTGGATGTTCGGCGGTGTGGTGGGACTTCTCCGTCGGCTGCGACTCTCCCGTGAGCATCGCCTGGTTGACCTGCAGGTCCTTGGCCCGGACGATGAGCACATCGGCCGGGAGCATGTCCCCGGCCGCCAGCTGGACGACATCCCCGGGAACGACCTGCTCGATCGGGATCTCGGCGGTGACGGCGAGGCCGTCCCGGTAGCGGGTGACGGCGGTGGTGGTCCGAACCATCGCCAGCAGGGCTTCGGCGGAGCGACCCGTGCTGTACTCCTGCCAGAACCGCAGCAGGGCGCTGATCAGCACCATGGTGGCAATGGTGATGACACCCTTGTAGGACGCCCCGTCGGCGGGGTCGGCGAAGGTGACATCGGTGAGATACACCACGACCGCGAGGAACAACAGCACCAGGATGAACGGATTGCCGAAGGTGGCGAGCAGTTGCACGACCGCCGGTGTCGGCCGGCTGTGCCCGACGACATTGGGTCCGTACCGTTGTTGACGCTCCGACACGACCGCCGGGGTGAGACCGGTCAGATCACCGTGACTTCCGGTGATGTCGAACCTGTCCATCGTGCCCGACACCGGGGAGGTGGCCGCCTCCCACAGTGCTGCGCGTTGATCGACGTCGAGCAGGCCGATCGCAGGGTTCTTCTCGACCGTAGGTGGTGGGGTCGTCGGATTGATGACAGGAGTGGGCTGACGAATGGTGTTCATGGTGGAACTCCGTAGGAGGTACTGGCCGTGCCAGGGCATGCTCCGATTACCGGCCGCCTGCTGGAGGTGGCCGGGTGACGGGTGGCCCGACACTCGCCGGGAGGCACCGGACCGGTGAAAGGTTCGGCAGGATGGGAGCTGTCGGTCGCTCGAGCCGTCCAGGGGGCGGCGTCGCGCGGTGGCCCCGCGCCATCAGTGGGAGACCGTGGACCGGCGTCCAGACGCCGATCTGGTGGGATCAGATCAGCGGACGCCCGAGGACGGACGGTCCCGTGTGTCGGCAACGGGGCAATCGAGAATGTCCGTCTTCCACGGGTCCACCTCCTCGCGATCGTGTGCGTGATGCACGCTTGGAACAGCGAGCGGCACAGGTCCTCCGGACGCGCGGAAGCGCACCCGACCAGGAGGGTTGTACCGCACCTTCACGTAAGAGCTTCGGCACTGCACGACGTGATCCTCCCCAGGGAGGAAGCCACTTCGGGTGACCCCTTAAGCCGGGGAAACCTGTCCTAACCTTGGGCGTCTCTCGACGTCGTCAGATCAGTGGCCTGTGTTCGTGCAGACGCCTCGCCTAACAAGGTGCTGCGAGAGCGACGGTACACCACGGACATCGGTTTCGCCGCACGTGGATGTGGCCGAAACCGACGCGATCGTCGCCGGCTCGAGGAGGACCCGCCGATGCAGGAAAAGCTACTGGGGAGTAACTTAGGGGGCATGACGGAGAACCGGACCACCCCAGACGCCCAGCTCCCTGATGCCCGCTCGATCCACCGCCTGCTCGGCGGCCGGTGGGCAGATCTGCGTGAGGAATTCACCGAGCAGGTCCGTCGCCTGGACTTCCCGGCGACCGAGGACCTGTCCACCGCTCAACAACGGGCCGTCACCCTGGGCCTGCTCGAGCAGGTCGCCGCCACCGGTGCACCGCGTGTCGGTTTCGACCCTGCCTACGGCGGCGGCGGTGACCACGGTGCTTCGGTGGCCATCATGGAAGTCCTTGCACAGGCGGATCTCTCGCTGATGGTGAAGTCCGGTGTGCAGTGGGGGCTCTTCGGCGGGGCGATCGCCGCACTGGGGACAGACCGCCATCTGGGTCGGTATCTCGATCCGATGATGAAAGCTGAACTCCTCGGCTGTTTCGCCATGACGGAGACCGGCCACGGCTCCGACGTCCAGCGGATCCGCACCACTGCGACCTTCGATCCGGCGACCGACGAACTCGTGGTGCACAGCCCGGATCCGTCGGCCCGCAAGGACTACATCGGCAACGCGGCCGAGCACGGTCGGATGGCAGTCGTGTTCGCCCAGCTCGTCGTGGATGGCCGATCCCATGGTCCCCATGCCGTGCTGGTGCCCATCAGGGACGAGAACGGCGAGGCCGCAGCAGGTGTCACGATCTCCGACTGTGGCCGCAAGGCCGGACTGAACGGTGTGGACAACGGTCGGCTGATGTTCGACCAGGTGCGGGTGCCGCGGGTGGCCCTGTTGAACCGCTACGGGGACATCGACCAGAGCGGTGCCTACAGCAGCCCCATCGCCAGCAGCAGCAGGAGGTTCTTCACGATGCTGGGAACCCTGGTCAAGGGCCGGGTCTCGGTGGCCGGATGTGCGGCCGCAGCAACGCGGAAAGCGTTGACGATCGCGGTCCGCTACGGCGACACCCGCCGCCAGTTCGCCTCGGCCGGCACGGCAGAGGAGTCGTTGCTGCTCGACTACCCGGCCTACCAACGCACCCTCCTGCCTGCCCTCGCCCGGAGCTACGCCCTGCATTTCGCCCAGGAACAGCTCCTGGTGGACATGGACCGCATCCTGCACGCCGGTGACATCGGGGAGGCGGTGGACGAGGTGGCCCAGCGGGAGCTGGAAACCCGCGCCGCCGGGTTGAAGGCCGTCGGGACCTGGCATGCCAGCGCCACGGTCGCTGCCTGCCGTGAGGCCTGCGGCGGTGCGGGATATCTTGCGGCTAACCAGATCTCGCAACTCAAGAGTGATCTCGACGTGTTCACCACCTTCGAGGGGGCCAACACGGTCCTGTTGCAGCAGGCGGGCAAGGGGCTGCTGACCCATTACCGCCAGCAGATCGGCGACCTGGACCCGATCGGCATGGTGTCCGCCGTGGCCGAGCAGATCCTGTCCCAGGTGTGGGAGCGGACGGCGGGCGTGCTGATCCAGCGCACCCGTACCTTGGGCAACCGCGAATCGGAGCTGGCCGCAACCCGGGACCATCGCTGGCAGGTAGCCCTTTTCGCCGACCGCGCGGACCGGTTGCTGCACACCCTGGCCGCCCGGATCCAGGCGGCGTCCAAGGAAGGTGTGTCGCCGGGCGAGATCGCCGACCGCACCCAGAACCACCTGCTCCGTGCTGCCCGTGCACATGTGGAGCGGGTGGTCCTCGAGACCTTCGTCGCGACCATCAACGGTGTCACCGATCCGGCGGTCAAGAGTCTGCTCGTGCAGGTCTGCGACCTGCACGCATTGTCGGAGATCGAACGGGATGCGAGCTGGTTCCTGGAGAACGGGCGGATGTCCGGCGCGCAGAGCAAGGCCGTGCGGGACAGTGTCGACCAGTTGTGCGCCGAGCTGCGGCCGCATGCCGGCCTCCTGGTGGACGCCTTCGGTATTCCCCAGGAATGGATCACGGCACCGATCGTCGCCGTCGGCTGAGGCCCCGGCACCGGGCACCCGGTGCGAAGCTCACAGGTAACTCCCACCGCCTGGTTCGACGGTGCTGCTCGAATGCCCTGTAGCGTGGGCTTTACCTCCGACCGGTGAGTGTAATCATGCACCGGCTAGATATGCCTGCCAACTCGTTTCACGGCACCAGCTGACTCGGAAATGTTCTGAATCAACTCTGACGGGATGGGTGCTATGCGCAGGCTGTGCTGTGAACGACGACGTGGAAATCCGATCCGACCGACCGATGGTCGGTCCGGTCGATGACCACCGCCGCCGGCTCCGTCCGAGCACGGCAGACCAGTGATTTCACCGAACTGGCCAAGAAGATCCAGGACATGGGGCTGCTGCGGCGTCGCTACGGCTACTACTGGAGCAAGTTCAGCCTGCTGGTGGGCCTGTACATCGGGGCAGGTTTCCTCTTCCTGGCAATCGGCGAGAGCTGGTGGCAGCTGGGCCTCGCGGCCGCTCTCGGCCTGCTCTTCACCCAGGCCGCTTTCATGGGCCACGATGCGGCCCACCGGCAGATCTTCAACTCCGGCAAGCGAAATGAATGGGCCGCGTTGTTGATCGCCAACCTGATGGTGGGCTTGAGCAACGGCTGGTGGATGAACAAGCACGGCAAACACCACGCGAACCCGAACAAGGTCGACCGTGATCCGGACATCGAAAAAGGCATCGTCGTATTCACTCCGGAGGATGCCGCCGAGAGAACCGGCTTCGCCAAGTGGTTTGCGGCTCGCCAGGGTTGGATGTTGTTCCCGCTGCTGACCTTCGAGGGTCTCAACCTGCACGTACAAGCCGCCCGAACGGTTTTCGGTCGATCGGCGGTCTCCAAGCGGACCGTCGAGATCGTCCTGTTGACCCTGCGGTTCTCGGTGCTGTTCTTCGCGGTGTTCTGGGTGCTCCCGCTCGGGATGGCCTTCGCCTTCCTCGGACTGCAGTTCGCGGTCTTCGGTGTCTACATGGGGGCCTGCTTCGCACCGAACCACAAGGGGATGCCGCTGGTGCCGAAGGAACTGAAGATCGATTTCCTGCGCCGGCAGACCTTGATGTCGCGGAACATCAGCGGCGGGTACTGGCTCGCGGTGGGCATGGGTGGTCTGAACTACCAGATCGAACACCACCTCTTCCCGTCCATGCCGCGTCCGCATCTGCGTCTGGTGCAGCCGATCGTCCGCCAGTACTGCGCGGAGAAGAAGGTCGCCTACACCGAGACCACCTTGATCAACTCCTACCGGATCGTCATCCGGTACCTGAACACCGTCGGCCTGGGCCAGCGCGACCCCTTCAGCTGCCCGATCACCCAGCAGTACCGCTCCCGCTGACCCGACGCCGCACCGCGAGCGCCCAGGGAGGGCGCCCGGTGTGGGCTCACGGCGGTTGTCGGGCCCTCGTGCCAAGATCGGCACCATGAGCAAGCATCCGAGCCAGGACCCGGTCCGCCCCGCTGAACAACACACCCGTGACCAGCGCACTTCGGCCTCCGTGTGCGCGATCGTGCCGCCGTACCTGTTGGAACGGCTGGCCCTGCTGGACACCGGACGGCTCGCCCCGGCGGCGCATGCCGCGCGTGGCACCCTTGCCCATGACGCCGGATTCCGCGCGACGGCTTTCCCGTGGACCGAACCGTCAACCACCGGGCAGACCGCCCTTCCGTCGGCCGGGGGCACCCTCGTCCGCACGATCGGTGATGCCGCCTCGGCCGAGGTGCTGCCCGGAAAGATCGTCCGGCGTGAGGGGGACGCGCCCACCGGCGACCCCGCGACCGACGAGGCCTACGACGGGCTCGGAGCCACCTACCGGCTGTTCGCCGAGGTCTACGGCCGCAACTCCATCGACGGCTCAGGGCTCGGGCTGGACGCCACGGTCCATTACGGCCACGAGTACGACAACGCCTTCTGGGACGGGGCTCAGATGGTGTTCGGCGACGGCGACGGGGAGGTGTTCGGCCGGTTCACCCGGTCGGTGAGTGTCATCGGGCACGAACTCACCCACGGCGTCACCCAGTTCACCGCGGGTCTGGCCTACCAGGGCCAGTCCGGTGCCCTGAACGAATCCGTCTCCGACGTCTTCGGGGTGCTGGTGGAGCAGTACCAGGCAGGGCAGAGCACCGCGGCGGCCAGCTGGCTGATCGGCCAGGGGTTGTTCACCGCGGAGGTCCAAGGGGAGGCCCTGCGTTCGATGAAGGCCCCCGGCACCGCCTACGACGACGATGTGCTGGGCAAGGACCCGCAGCCGGCCCACATGGACGACTACGTGCAGACCGATGCGGACAACGGCGGGGTGCACATCAACTCCGGCATCCCCAACAAGGCCTTCTACCTGGTCGCTGCCGGTTTGGGGGGCAACGCCTGGGAACGGGCCGGGGCCATCTGGTACCGGGCGTTGACCGATGGGGAACTCCCGGCCACCGCCGATTTCGCCACCTTCGCCGGCCGGACCGTCGCCGCGGCCACCGACCTGTTCGACACCACCGCGGCCGAGGTGGTGTCCGGTGCCTGGACCCAGGTCGGCGTCACCCCTGGCGGCGCCCCTGATGTGAGGACCGCTGCGGCCTGGGTGGACCCGGACGTCAACAGCTGACGAAACGCGGGGGCAGGCGCAGGACTGGCCAATTCCCCCTGGTCGGGCGTACAACTGAGGGCATGGACGCACCCGTTCCCCCGAAGTCGTGATGAGGGTCGAGGTCTCCCGGAGCGGGGGATTCGCCGGGCTTCGCCGCACCTGGGTCGTCCAGGTCGAGGAAACCCCTGATCCGCAGGCTTTTCTGCTGTTGATCGAGGCCTGCCCGTGGGACGAACCGGAGCCCGAGTCCTCCGGGGCCGACAGGTTCGTCTACCAGGTCCAGGCGGGTGAGCGCAGCGCCACCCTGCCCGAACCCGCGGTGCAGGGTCCCTGGCTGGAACTGGTGGACCAGGTGAGGCACTTCAGTGCCGGCCATGGCCTGGGCCCGGTGACGACGGACGCCGCTCCGGCGGACGCGGCACCGGGGGAACACGCCGTCAACGATGCGGAGCGACCTCCCGGAGCCGAGTGATCAGGTCGGGCCGCGGAGGTCGAGAACCTCACCGGAGATCACCGCGCGCAGACCGTCCAGGTCGAGCAGGGTCAGATCGGAGACGAAACTGCGGCCGGGTCCGGCCGGGACCGGGGTCAGACCGCGGACCACGACGCCATGGGTGCCGGCGGCCTCGGCCGAGGTGATCCCGGTGACCGAGTCCTCCACCGCCACACACTCGCGCGGGTCCACCCCGAGCAGGGCCGCTGCCGTCAGGTAGGGCTCCGGATGGGGCTTGCCGTGGGTGACGTCGTCACCGGTGACCAGTACCCGCAGGGTCGAGGCGGGAGCCGCGTCGACGACCTGCTGGGCGATCTTGCGGTAGGACATGGTCACGAGTGCGCAGGGCACACCCGCGTCGGCGAGGGTGGACAGGATCTCGACCGCCCCGTCCCGCCATTCGATCTTCTCGGCCAGGCAGGAGGCGACGTAATCGACGAGGAGATCAACGATCTCCGTCGCTGGAAGGTCCAGTCCCTTGGCGCGCATACGATCTGCGGTGTCCAGCAGGGCAAGTCCCACGCAGGCAAGGGAATCGGTTTCGGTCCAGGGGACGTGGTGCTCGGCGGCCAGTGCGGACATGCCGTGGAACCAGTGGTGCTCGGAGTCGACCAGGGTGCCGTCCATGTCCCACAGGACGGCGGCGGGAAGGGGAAGTTCGGTCGGGTGTGCAGTGTTCACCAGACCAACCTATCCTCACTTCCCGCCTGCCTCCGGCGCGGGTACATTCCTCCGTTTGCCCGCGAGTGGACGGCCGCGCCCCAGTTTCTGGGGTGTGGCAGTCCACTCGGCGCTAGGGGGCGGCCTTCACCAGGACCGGTGCACCGGACTCGTTCACCAGGTCCCCCGCACGGCGCGGGGCCGGTCCCTCGGTGAGCGGCCCGACCTGGCCGGCCGAGGCCGGTGCGGCCGACGAGCCGGGCTCCTCGCCGAGCTCGTCCAGGCTGCTCTCGTCGAACGGGTCCCGTCCGGCCAGCACCTCGGTGGCCTTGACCTTGTCGAACTCCCGGGTCCAGGTCCCGATCAGCACCGTGGCGACGGCGTTGCCGGCGAAGTTCGTCAGTGCCCGGGCCTCGGACATGAAACGGTCGATCCCGACGATCAGACCGACACCGTCCACCAGGTCGGGACGGTGGGCCTGCAGGCCGCCGGCCAGGGTCGCTAGCCCCGCCCCGGTCACCCCGGCCGCGCCCTTGGAGGCGATCATCATGAACAGGAGCAGCGAGATCTGTTCCGACACCGGCTGCGAGGAGCCCATCGCGCTGGCGATGAACAGCGAGGACATCGTCAGATAGATGGCCGTGCCGTCGAGGTTGAACGAGTAACCCGTCGGCACGGTGATGCCCACGACCGGCCGGGACACCCCCAGGTGTTCCATCTTCGCGATCAGCCGGGGGAGGGCGCTTTCGGAGGAGGAGGTGGAGAAGATGAGCAGGAACTCCCGTCCCAGGTATTTCAGCAGGCTGAGGATGTTGATCCGGGTGACGGCGTACAGCAGGCCCCCGAGGACGACCAGCACGAACAGGATGCAGGTGATGTAGAAACCGATCATGATCGTGGCCAGCCCGGCCAGGGCCGCGCCGCCCATCGCGCCGACCACGGCGGCCATCGCGCCGAAGGCGCCGATCGGGGCCAGCCACATGATCATCGAGAGGATCTTGAACACCAGTTTCTGCAGGTGGCCGATGCCGCGCAGGATCGGCTCACCGGACCTGCCCATCATCTGCAGGGCGAAGCCGGTCAGCATGGCGACCAGCAGGGCCTGCAGGACGATCCCGGAGGTCAGCGAGGAGAACAACGACGTCGGAATGATGCCGAGGACGAAATCCGCTGAGGACTGGGCGGTCTCGGTCGCCTTCACGGCCTCGGCCGCACCGCTGGCCCGCAGCTGCTCGGTGAGCTGGAGGCCCTCGCCGGGGTGCAGGATGTTGCCGACCACCAGCCCGATCCCCAGGGCAACCGTGGACATCACGATGAAGTAGGTCAGGGCCAGCCCACCCACCCGGCCGACCTGGGCGGCCTTCCGGATCGACCCGATGCCGAGCACGATGGTGCAGAAGATGACCGGCCCGATCATCATCTTGATCAGGTTGACGAAGGCGGTCCCGATCGGTTTGAGTGACACCGCGAGTTCCTTGTCGAGGAACCCGACCCCGATCCCGGCGAGCACCCCGATGACCACCCCGATGTAGAGCCAGTGGGTGCGGTCCTTCTTGCGCCGGGGCGTGGTTCCGGCGGCCGGCCCGGGCACGGGCAGTGCAGTGGTCGGATCGATGGGGTGACGCGGGTTTCGGCTCATCACGGGTCCTCTTCCTCGTTGAGTAGGCACGTTCAGGTGATACTGGTCACCGGCGGCCCCGCCGTCTGTCTTGTGTTCGTTTCGTTCATCGACCGGTGCGCCGGTCATCCGGGAGAGGCAGCGATGTCGGTGCGAGAGCGTGCTGTGCCGGGCCGGTCCGCCGGCCTTCGCACGCGCCCGGGAACCCACCGTTCGCGCTGGAGCCTGGCGCGGCAACTGGTGGTCCTGCAGGTGGTCCTGGTGGTGGCGCTGCTGGCCGGAGCCACTGCCCTGGCCGGTGTCGACGCCGACCGCGAGGTCCAGGACCAGGCCGGCCGACGGTGTCTGGTGGTGGCTGCGACGATTGCGGACACCCCGGCCGTGATCGATGCCCTGGCCACCGCGGATCCCACGGCCGCGCTGCAGCCGATGGCCAACCGGATCCAGGTCGACACCGGGGTGGATTTCGTGACCATCATGAATCTGCAGGGCATCAGGTACACCCACCGCGACCCGGCGCAGATCGGAAAACAGTTCCTCGGCACGATCGGGCCTGGGCTGGCCGGGGAGAACCTGATCGAGACGTACACCGGCACCCTCGGCGAGTCGATCCGGGCCGTGGTGCCGATCCGGGACGGCGCGGGCGGACCGGTGATCGCTCTGGTCGCCGTGGGGGTGACCCTCGACGCGGTCGCCACCGAAACCAGCAGCAGGATCTGGGTTCTGGTGCTGGGCGGGGGTGGGGTCCTGGCCCTCGCCCTGCTCGGCACCAACCTGATCGGCCGACGGGTCGATCGGCTGACCCACCGCCTCGGACCGGCCGAGCTCGGGCTGATGTACGAGCACTACGACGCGGTCCTGCGATCCGTCCGGGAGGGCCTGGTGCTCCTCGACCGGCAGGGTCGGGTGAAACTGGCCAACGACGAGGCCGTCCGGCTGCTGCAGCTGCCGGCCGCGGCGACCGTCCCGGTGCCGGGCGGCGAACCGTTCATCGGCGATCTCGGTCTTCCCGCCGAGTTGGTGCGGGTGCTCGTTTCCGGGGAGGAGGTGGTCGACTCGATGCACCTGGCCGGGGAACGGGTGATCGTGGTGGGCACCCGGGCCACCACCGACACCTCGGGTGCGCGTCTGGGGACCGTCGTCACCGTGCGCGATCACACCGAGATGCGGGAGTTGACCAACGAGCTCGGGGGCGCGAAGGATCTCGCGGAGGCGCTGAGGTCCCAGGCCCACGAATCGGCGAACCGGCTGCACGCGGTGGTCGGGCTGATCGAACTCGGCCGTCCGGCCGAGGCCGTCGCCTTCGCCACCGAGGAGCTGCGGGCCGCCCAGATCCTCACCGATCGGGTCGTCGGCGAGGTCGAGGAGCCGGTCATCGCCGCGGTGCTGCTGGGCAAGGCGCAGATCGCCGCCGAACGTGGGATCGGTTTCACCATCACCGAGGACTCCGCCCTCGATGCCGCCGCCCTGGACGACGCCGAGGTGCCGGCACGTGATGTGGTCACGGTGCTCGGCAACCTGATCGACAACGCCTTCGAGGCAGTCGCTCTCGAGAACGTCGCCGCCCCTCGACAGGTCTGGGTCACCGTTCGGCGGCTGACCGTCGATCGGGACGGAATCTGGTTGCAGGTGGCCGATTCCGGTCCCGGCCTGCCGGAAGGTGTTGCGGCCCAGATGTTCACCAGGAACTTCAGCACCAAACGTCCGGACGGGGCCGTGCACGGCCACGGCCTGGGGCTGGCCCTGGTGCAACAGGTGGTGAGGCGACACCGCGGGACCGTGGAGTACACCTCGCGCCCGGTCCCCGGCGACGGGACCGAGGTCATCGGAACCGTTTTCACCGTCATCCTCGGGTCCGACGGCAGGGGCTCCGATGTCCGGTAGCAACCCGATCAGGGTGCTCGTCGTGGACGACGACCCGCTCGCCTGCGAGGCCCACATCGCCTATGTGCGCAGGGTTCCCGGGTTCGTGGTGGCCGGGTCGGCATCGAATGCGGCGGCGGCACTGAAGTTCCTCGCCGGCGGTGGGGTCGATCTGGTGCTGCTGGACATGAACCTGCCCGACCGGCACGGGTTGGAGATCATCCGCACGATGAAGGCGGCGCGCCACCCCGCCGACGTCATCGCCGTCACCTCCGCACGTGAGCTGGAGACCGTACGAACGGCGGTCTCCCAGGGGATCGTCCAGTACCTGCTCAAACCCTTCTCCTTCGCCACCCTGCGCGAACGGCTGGAGCGGTACGCCTCCTACCGGCAGACCGTCACCGCACCGACGGCGGCCAGCGGCCAGGCAGAGGTCGACCAGCTGTTGGCCGGCCTGCGCGGGGCCTCGCCGGCGGCGCCGGCCGGACTGTTGCCGCAGACCTTGGAGTCGGTGGTGAACCTGCTCCGCGAGCTGACCGATCTTTCCGCGGCCGAGCTGGCCGACCGCCTCGGCACCTCGCGGGTGACGGCACGACGTTATCTCGAGCACCTGGTGGACACCGGCGCGGCTACCAGGGACCACCGCTACCAGGGCACCGGGCGACCGGTGGTGGCCTACCGCTGGCGGTCCCCGGGCTGATCGGCCGGCAAGGTTTTACCGGACGGGGCTGCTCAGTCGGTGTAGAAGCTGTTCAGCACATCCATGTTCTGCTTCTCGACCGCCTTGCGCCGGACCTTCATCGACGGGGTGATCTCACCGTTCTCCACCGACAGGTCCTGCGGCAGGATCTCGAACTTCTTGATCGTCTCCCACCGTTCCAGCTGCCGGTTGAGCTCCTCGATCTGCCCGCTGATCAGCTCCTTGACCTTCGGATTGCTGGTCAGGTCGGTGTAGGAGGTGCTGCCGAGGCCGTTGGCCTTGGCCCATTCCTCCAGCGGCTCGGGATCCAGGGTGATCAGGGCGGAGATGAACTTGCGTCCGTCCCCGTGGACCACGATCTGGCTGGCGTAGGGGGAGATGGCCTTGAAGGCGATCTCGATCTTCTGCGGGGCGACGTACTTCCCGCCGGAGGTCTTGATCAGATCCTTCTTGCGGTCGGTCACCTTCAACCGACCCTGGACGATCTCCCCGATGTCACCCGTGGCGAACCAGCCGTCGACGAACACCTCGGCGGTGGCCTCCGGCATGTTGTGGTACCCGCGCATGACACCTGGTCCCTTGACCAGGATCTCGCCGTCCTCGGCGATCTTGACCTCGGTGCCGGTGAGGACGGGGCCGACGGTGCCGAAGATCGGGGCGTCGGGCAGGCCGACGAAGGTGGCCGCGCTCGTCTCGGACAGCCCGTAGCCCTCGACCACCGTCATACCCGTGGCATAGAACCACTCGGCGACCTCGCGGGACAGGGCCGCCGACCCGGAGACGAAGAAGCGGATCCGTCCGCCGAGGCGTCCACGGATGGTGCTGAACACCAGTTTGTCGGCGATCGAGTGTTTGACGGCCAGCAGTCCCGTCGGCTTCTTGCCGGCCAGCTTCAGCGGGGTCACCTGGTCGGCGACGGCGAAGGCCCAGCGGAAGATCTTGGGTTTCAGGCCGCCGCCGCCCTCACCGGTCATCTTGACCTTGGCCCGGACCTTCTCGAAGATCCGGGGCGCCCCGGCCATGAAGGTCGGTTTGACCACGGCGAGGTTCTCGACGATGCGATCGAGGTTGCCGTCGATCGCGGTGGCGAAGCCGATCCGCAGCTGCACGGCCGTCAGGACCTTGCCGAACACGTGGGACAGGGGCAGCCACAGGTACTGGACGTCGTCAACGGTGAGGATGTCCATGAGCTCGACGGCCCAGCCCTCGTAGGTCCAGTTGTCGTGGACCAGACGCACGCCTTTGGGTTTGCCGGTGGTGCCCGAGGTGTAGATCAGGGTGGCCAGGCTCTCCGGACCCACCGCGGCGATGGCAGACGACACCGCTTCCGGGTGCTCCTTCAGATAGGCCTTTCCTTGTTCCTCCAAGGCGGCGAAGGTCATCACCAGGTCGTCGGTGGGCACCCCGGCCGGGTCCAGCACCACGATCTTGATCAGATCCGGCAGCTCGGACCGACTGCCCAGGATCTTCGCGACCTGCTCGGCGTTCTCGGCGATGACCACCCGGGACTGGGAATCGGACAGGATGTAGGCGACATCCTCCTGGGAGGTGGACGGGTAGACCGTGGTGCAGGCGGCACCGGCGCAGAGGATCCCCAGATCTGCCAGCACCCATTCCACCCGGGTGTTCGCCGCGATGGCGACCCGCTCCTCCGGGCTGATGCCGATCGAGATCAGCCCGGCCGAGATCGCGAAGACGCGGTCGCGGGCCTGCTTCCACGTGAGGGACTCCCAGGAGGTGCCCACCGGGAAACGGAAGGCCTCGCGGTCGGGGGTCGCGGCGACGCGGTCGAGGAACATCTGCCCGAACGACTCCTGACGCGGAGCGATGCTGGACGTTCCCTTCGCGGTCGCGGTTGTGGTGGAACCGGGAATCGCGGGCATACACGTCCTCCTTGACGAGCGACCGCAGGCGGTCTGGGTCGGGCGGGTGCGGGCCGCCGTCGGGCGGCCCTCTCGGGACCGTGGTCCGAGGGGGCAACGGCCTCACTCCGATGACAACTCTACTGATCGAGGACTGGGCCGGTCGAGTGAGGCATGTCGGTGGTGCCGGGCATGCTGGCCGAAGAAGGGCTGTCGGATGTGGCGTTCGGACCACGAACATCGGCTCCACGTAACGAAGTAGTCACAAAACGTGGTGC
Organism: Nakamurella silvestris; assembly: GCA_003576535.1. Taxonomy (GTDB): domain Bacteria; phylum Actinomycetota; class Actinomycetes; order Mycobacteriales; family Nakamurellaceae; genus Nakamurella; species Nakamurella silvestris. The sequence goes on from QXCQ01000082.1 coordinate 26,320, forward strand.
AAGTGCCCGGGAGTCCCAGGTCCGACGTCCTCCTCCAGGGACACTGGGAACTCAAGGCACGGTAAGGGGAATGGCGACATGGTCGGGACGAAGCGGAACTGGGTGCGGACGAGGACGTCGAGGACGGTGCCGCGTCCGGGCCGGTTGATCACCGCGGCTCTCGGGCTGGTGCTGCTCACCTCGTGCACGAGCGCCCCGGCAGCAGGCCCGGCGACCTCGGTGGTGACGTCCGTGGTGACGACGACCGCCGCACCGTCGGCAACTGTGCCCTCCGTGGTGGTCACGGTGCCGGCCGGACCCGGGGCGGCTTCGACGACGGCTCCCGTCACCGATGTGCCCGTCACTGATGGTCCCGCCACCGATGTCCCCGGAACCGATGTGCCGATCATTGATGCGCCGACGACTGATGCGCCGACGACTGATGCGCCGACCACACCGGCGGCCCCGGCCGTACCTGCGGTGACCTGGCACACGAGCTTCACCTCGGCCGCCACCGATGTCGCGCCCGCCGACCGGATCGGGTTCCGGATCACGAACGGCACATTGGCGAGCGTCAAGATGACCAACGATGCCGGGCAGCCGATCAAGGGCAGCCGGATCCGCGGGAACACGGCCTGGGCGGCCGAGCCGATCCTGGGATACGGCCGGACCTATCACCTGGTCGCGGTCGCCGTGGACGGCGCCAAGAAGAAGACCCAGAAGAGATTCACCTTCACCACGCTCACACCGGGCAACCTGACCTACCCGACGGCGTTCCCGCTGGACGGCAACACTGTCGGGGTCGGGCAGCCGGTCGCGATCTACTTCGACGAACCCATCACCGACAAGGCGGCGGCCGAGAAGCTGATCACCGTCACGCCTTCCCCGAAGGTGGCCGGGTCCTTCCACTGGATCGACGACCAGCAGGTCCGCTGGCGGCCGAAGAACTACTGGACCCCGGGCACCAGGGTGAAGGTGGAGGTCAAGATCTACGGTCATGACCTGGGCGGCGGGCTCTACGGCCAGCAGGACAAGACCTTCTCCTTCCGGATCGGCAAGTCCAAGATCGCCTACGTGGACGACAACACCAAGACGATGGTGGTCAAGTTCAACGGCAAGACGGTCAAACAGATCCCGGTGTCCATGGGGTCGGACAAGTACCCGACCTACAACGGCGTGCACGTGGTGGCCGAGAAGTACCGGAAGAAGATCATGGATTCCTCGACCTGGGGGCTGACCGGCACCGGCGCCTACCGGACCGAGGTCGGCTGGGCCTCCCGGATCTCCTCGACCGGCGAGTTCGTGCACTCGGCACCGTGGTCGGTCTGGGCCCAGGGGTCGGAGAACGTGTCCCACGGCTGCATCAACGTGTCCGAGGAGAATGCGATCTGGTTCTACGACAACTTCGGCCCCGGGGACATCGTCGACATCAGCAACACCGTTGGTCCGCCGCTGCGGGTCTGGGACGGGTTCGGTGACTGGCAGCTCAAGTGGAACGAGTACCGGAAGGGCTCCGCCCTCTGACCTCCTCCTACGCCGCGAGTGGACTGCCACACCCCAGGAATTGGGGTGTGGCAGTCCACTCGCGGATGGGGTGAGCCCGATCAGCCGGTGCGGCTGGTGAGGTACCCGAGCAGGATGACGGCATCCTTGGCGACCTTCGCCGGATCCTGTCCCTTCTCGCCGGTGACGGAGGCGGTGAGCAGGTCCTCACCCTGGACCATCAGGATCGTGGCCTCCGGGTACCCGATCATGTCGATGAACGAGAACAGGGTCGCATCCGCCCCGTTGACCTTCTCGGTGGTCGTCTTCGGTTCCTGGGCCGTCATCTCGGTGATCTTGACCTGATCCTCGAACTCCGCCGCACCACCGGTGAGCACCCCGACGGACACGCCGGCGAGGCTGGTGGCCGAGCTGTACACGCATTCCGGCACGGTGCTCACGTCCTGGAAGCTCGACGTGGTGAAGGACGCCTGCAGCACGCCGTTGACGTCCGAGGGTGTGGCCAGGGCGCAGACCCCCTCGGTGCTGCCCCCGTCACCGGAGACCGGGTCACCGGAACCGCCGTCACCGGAGGCCGGGTCCGGCGAACCCTCATCCTCCGGCGTCGTCTCCAGGCCCACCCCTTCGCTCACGGTCCTGGGGTCGGCGACCGCGCCGGTCACCGAACCGGGGTCGACGACGATGCTGCTCACCGCCGGGGTGTCGGCGGGCGCGGTGCTGCCGGGAGGTGTCGAGGTGCTGGTCGGGTCGGCCTTGGTCTCGGACGAGCAGGCCGTGATCAGCAGCAGGCCCGCACCGCCCACGGCGACCAGCAGGCGGATCCGGGACAGGTGGGCGGTGATCTGCGCATTCATGGCTTGATCTTCCTCGCCGGCCGGGTCCTTCCGGCAGTAGGGATTGTGCGCAATCTTCCCCGGGCCACTCGGGCAGGATGGTCGTTCACATGCCACGATGGGCGCGTGGAACAGCTGCGGGGGACCGGCGACCGGATCCTCACCGTACCCACCCCCGTCCGGGAAACGGCCACCGAGGACGTCCTCGCCTCCGTGGTGGAACGGCTCTTCCACAGCTCACCGGGGCGGGTGTTGTCGCTGCTGGACAGGCTGGAGACGGGTACGCGCTGTGCCGGAGCCGATCTGGACATGCTGGAACCCGTCCGGGCGCTCGGCCGTCTGTTGTGCTGCGATTTCGAACGCGGCGCAGCACAGCCGGTGTCGCCTTCGCATGCCGGCAACGAGACCCCAGGGGCGGTGGGCGCTCTGGCCGACGGCGTCCGTCGCTGGGCGGCAGCCGTCGCCGGCAGCGATACCCGGGTGGTGGCCGTGTCGTCCTCCTCTCCGGGGGTGAGAGCCGCTGCAGCGCAGGCGCGATCGGCCGACGGCCGGACCCCTCGACACGATTCCGGGGTTGCCGGGCCGCTGGGCACCGTGATCGCCTTCCTCGATGCCGAGACCGCCATGTCCGACGGGGATCTCGTGCGGGCCGAGGCCCTCTCCCGGGCCGCGCTGGATCAGGTGACCGACGGATCGCCGTATGCGTTCTACCTGCGTCTCACCCTGGCCCGGTCCCTGCTGTTCCAAGGACAACTCCTCGAGGCCGAAGATGTGGCCGCGCAACTGATCGGATCGGCCGAGGGGATCAGGTCCGGCCCCACCACCCGGCGGCTGCTCCTGGGCCTGGCCCACGCCTGTCAGGCGTTGGTGGCCGCGAGCGCCGGTGAGGTCGGGCAGGCCCTCGACCGGGTGGACCGCGCGCTGGCCACCGGATCGCTGACGGCTGACCTGAGCTACTTCCGCACCGGGGTGAGCACCCTTTGCGCCTTCGCCCTGTCCGCGGCGGGTGAGCCGGTTCGGGCCGCGGCGGTGCTCCTGGCGGGGAGCGGCGGTCCGTCGTTGCCGCACATCCAGATCGTCGACCGGGCTTTCGGTTTCGAGATGCTCACCGTGGCCGCCCTGGCTTCCGGCGATGTGCCGGCCGCAGCCGGTTGGGTTCAACGGGGCGCGGCGCTGGCAGCCGGATGGCCGGGGGATCCGGCCGGGATGGCCAGATGTGCCCTCGATCGGGCGGCGGCGGTCCTGGCCGGCGCGCTCGGATCCAGCGACCGCAGCCTGGAGCTGGCGCAGAACGCCGTCCGGGCGGCCTCGTCGGCCGGCGGTCGGCTGGAGGTGGCGCGGGCGCTGCTCGTTGCCGGGGCCGCCCAGGCGACCAGCGGGAACAGGTCGGAAGCGATCGCCGACCTGGAGCGTGCCGCGGACATGGCGGGGGAGATCGGTGCCTCCCCGGTGCTCGGTCAGGCTGCCCGCGGCCTGCGGGAGTTCGGCAGGCGGGTCCCACCTCGGCCGGGTGGTGGTTTCGCCGTCCTCTCCGCGCGGGAGGGCGAGATCGCGGCGCACCTGGCGGCGGGCCTGTCGAACCAACAGATCGCGGGGTTGTTGCACCTGTCGGTGCGGACGGTCCAGGCCCACGTGACGCGGGTGCTGCGGGCCTTCGGGGTGCACAGCCGGTGGGCCGTGGCGTCAGCCATGGGGACAGCGTCAGCCATGGGATCACCGTCAGCCACGGGCCTTTCGTCAACCCAGGGGAAAACACCGGCCGGACCCGTGGCGGCCGACCAGGATCCGCCGTCACCGGCCCGACCACCGTTGGCCGGACGGCAGGCGCAGGTCGCCTCCCTGACCGCCCTGGGCTGGTCCAACGGCCGGATCGGTGGGGAGCTGTCGATCAGCGTGAAGACGGTCGAGAAACACCTGACGCAGGTCTACGAGCGCTGGGGGATCTCCTCCCGGGCGGAACTGGCGGCGCTGATCCACGGCGTCGTCCCGACCTGAGACCTGTTCCCGCGCACGATGTTGCTCCTCGCGCACCGAACATCGCGCGCGAGGACGAACAACGTGCGCGGGAACGAAGGTAGTTTCAGCGGAGCCGGGTCACCTGGACCACCACGTCGTTGCCGATGGCCTCCGGGCCGGCGTAGACCCCGCGCACCGGTGGGGTGTCCCGGTAGTCACGCCCCCGGCCGGCGACCACATGGCCGAGGGTGATCGGGGCGGCATGGGTCGGGTCGTACCGTCGCCACTCGCCGTCGAACCACTCGACCCACGCGTGGGACTCGCCGGTGACGGTCCGGCCGATCTCGGCGGCCGCCTCCGGGTGCAGGTAACCGGACACGTACCGGGCCGGGACGCCGATCGACCGCAGCATGCCGATCGCCAGGTGGGAGAAGTCCTGGCAGACCCCGCGCCGATCGTCGTACGCCTCGATCGCCGAGGTGTGGATGCCGGTCGAACCGGTCTCGTAGGTCAGCGTGCGGTTGACCCAGTCGCAGATCGCCTTGCCCGCGGCGGACGGCCCGTCCGAGCCCTCCCGTAGTTCCGCGGCGATGGTGGTCAGCTCCTCGTTGACGGTGGTCAGCTCGGTCTCGGTCAGGTACTCCTCGAACCGGTCCTCGCATTCGGACCCCGACAGGTCGGCCCAGGACATCGGCGCGGCCGTCAACGCCCTGGCGAAGGTCTCCACCGTCGTGTTGGCGGTGAAGGTCAGCTGCCGATGCGGCCGGTGCAGGTCGAAGGCCGAGACCCTGGTACCGAAGTAGTCGGTGTAGACCTGGATGCCCTCGTAGGGGTCGAGATCCAGCCGGGAGGACAAGACGGTCTGGCCCGGTTCGTCCACCGGTTGGATCCGCACCTCGTTGTAGGAGGTCGTCACCGTGTCGGGGTAGGTCAGCACGGTCTTGTGGGTGATCGCCAACCGCCAGAACCCGGTGGCCTCCAGGTCCACACCATTGACACCTGCGGTCATGCCACACCCCCGACGGTTGATTGATGCGCCCAGGTGACGGCGTCGCCCTGGCGGAAGAAGGACTTGGTGATCGCGACATGGGTGCTGGCGACCGCCCGCTGCAGGGTGGTCAGCAGCGCACCCAGCTCCTCGTCGTTCTCGCTGCCGGTGCGGTAGTCGAGCCCGGTGCGGGCCCGGCCGACGATCCGCCGCGCCGACGACGGGTCGCGGCGCGGGTCCTGCATGCTCGCGGCCCCCACCGACTCGAGTTCGGCCAGGGAGTTCTCCGCCGCCGTCATGGACCGCAGGATGGAGCGCGGGAAATGTCGGTCGAGCAGCACGAACTCGGTGGCACTGGGCTGGCCGATGGACCTCCCGTGGGCCCGGACGTACGGTTCCCAGCCGCCGGTCGCCGACACCAGGGCCCGCCACGGCGGGATGGATCCCGGGCCGGTGTCCAGGGCGGCGAGCAACCGGATCGTCATGTCCGTGCGTTCCAGCGCCCGCCCGACGGCGAGGAAATGCCAGCCCTCGTCATGGCTCATGACATGGTCGATCAGCCCGGAGGCGATGGCGCACCGCTCGCCGACCCAGCGCAGGAAGGCGTGCGGGCCGGCGCTGGTGGTCGACCGGGTGCGCAGACCGTGCCAGGTGACGTTGAGACATTCCCAGACGTCCAACGGCACGACGTCACGTACCCCGCGGGCGTTGTCCCGGGCGGCGATCAGCGCGCCGGCGACGGAGAAACTCTGCTCACCGTCGAAGACCAGGGTCCGGATCAACTGCTCGGTGTCCTTGGGGGCGTCGGTGGTGATGCCCATCGCGTCGACCAGCCCGCGGATCACATGGTTGTCGGCGTGGACCGCCGAGGTAGGCAGCAGGTGCAGGTAGGTGTCCAGGATCCGGGCCGTGCAATCGGCCCGTTCGACATGACGCCCCATCCAGTACAGGGACTCGGCGATGCGGCTCAGCATGTCGGTGCCTCCGTGGTCGGCGTCGGGTCGAGGTCCGGGCCGGCGGCCAGGGTGCCCTGTTGTTGTTGCCCCTGCTGCGCCCGGAAACTGCCACCGCTGTCCGGGCCGGACAACGGCAGGTCGGGCTGGAACTTGGTGCTCGGCTGGATCACGACCGGCTCGAGCGGGGCACTGCCGGCGTCCAGCACCCAGGTGTCCTTGGAGCCGCCGCCCTGGGAGGAGTTGACGACGAGTTCCCCCTCCGGCAGGGCCACCCGGGTCAACCCGCCGGGCAGCACCCAGACCTTGTTGCCGTCGTTGACGGCGAAGGGGCGCAGGTCCACGTGTCGGGGGCGGAGTTTGTCGCCGATGAGGGTGGGCACGGTCGACAGCGCGACCTCGCGCTGGGCGATCCAGCCTCGCGGGTTCTCCAGGATGGCGTCCCGGGCGGTGGCCAGGGTCTTCGCATCCGCCTGGGAGCCGATGACGATGCCCTTGCCGCCGGACCCGTCCACCGGTTTGACCACCAGTTCGGCCAGGTGGGCCAGGGCGTACTCCCGCGCGTCGGTCTCCTCCAGCCGGTAGGTGTCCACGTTCGGGATGATCGGTTCCTCGGCCAGGTAGTAGCGGATGATGTCCGGCACGTAGGTGTAGATCAGCTTGTCGTCGGCGATGCCGTTGCCGACCGCGTTGGCCAGGGTCACGTTGCCGGCCCGTGCCGCGTTGACCAGCCCGGGGGAGCCGAGCAGCGAATCCCCACGGAACTGGACCGGGTCGAGGAAGTCGTCGTCCACCCGTCGGTAGATGACGTGCACCGGCATCTCCCGGGCGGTGGTGCGGACGAACACCTGGTTGTTGCGGCAGATCAGGTCGCGTCCCTCGACGAGCTCGACCCCCATCTCCCTGGCCAGCAGGGTGTGTTCGAAGTAGGCCGAGTTGTACACACCCGGGGTCAGCACCACCACGGTCGGGTCGGCGACACCCCACGGGGCGACGGCGCGCAGGGCGGCGAGCATCCGGGCGGGGTAGTCCTCCACGGGACGTACCACCTGGTCACCGATGGCCTCGGGCAGGATCTGGCTGACGGCCTGGCGGTTCTCCAGCACGTACGAGACCCCGGACGGGATCCGGACGTTGTCCTCGAGCACACGGAAGGTGCCCTCCTCGTCGCGGATCAGGTCGACCCCGGAGATGACGATCCGGGCCCCGTCCTGGGCGCTCATCCCGAAGACCTGACGTTTGAAGTGTTCGCTGGTGGTGAGCAGCCGGCGCGGCACCACGCCGTCCCGGAAGATCTGCCCGGGCCCGTAGGCGTCGGCGAGGAACTTCTCCAGGGCGCGGACCCGTTGGGCCACGCCCAGCTCGACCACCCGCCACTCCGCCGCGGTGATGATCCGCGGGATCAGGTCGAGCGGGAAGGGTCGTTCGACCCCGCCGAGGGCGAAGGTGATGCCCTGGTTGAGGAAGGTGCGGCCCAGGATCTCCGCACGCCCCTTGAGATCGTCGGCCTCCAGGGTGCGGATGGCGGCGAAGACCGTCTCGTAGGACGGCCTGGTTTTCCCGTCGGCATCGAACATCTCATCCCATGCACGTCCGGACGGGTAGTTCTCGAACAGGTCGGCCATAGCGGGAACGTTAGGTTCGACGTGTTGCGCGCTCATAACCGTTCATTGTGCGGGTGTTACGGGCTGCTGTCCTGCAGGAGGGCGCAACCCGTTCCTGGGCGCGGCGTGCGCCCCGCCGCTGGCTCCCCGACGGCTACCCGTGCACAATCCTCACCAGCACGTCACAGCGCCGACGACCGGAACCCGTCGCCAACCAGTGAGGAATCTGCAGGACATGAGCACTTCCGGCGGTACCAAAGCGATCCTGGCCGCGCTGGCTGCGAACCTGGGCATCGCGATCACCAAGTTCATCGCGTTCCTGGTGTCGGGTTCGTCGTCCATGTTGGCCGAGTCCATCCACTCGCTCGCCGATTCCGGCAACCAGGGGTTGTTGCTGCTCGGCGGAAAGAAGGCCAAGCGCGCACCGAATGCCGAGCACCCGTTCGGTTTCGGTCGCGAGCGCTACATCTATGCGTTCATCGTGGCGATCGTGCTGTTCAGCGTCGGTGGGCTCTTCTCGATCTACGAGGCGATCCACAAGTTGCAGCACCCCGAGCCGATCGAGAAGGCCTGGGTGCCGATCGCCGTGCTGCTGATCGCGATCGTGCTGGAGGGCCTGTCCTTCCGGACGGCGATCCGCGAGTCCAACCACGTCCGCGGCAAGGTGTCCTGGGTCCAGTTCGTCCGGCGGGCGAAGGCGCCGGAGCTCCCGGTGATCCTGCTGGAGGACTTCGCCGCCCTGATCGGTCTGGCGCTCGCGCTGATCGGCGTCTCGGTCGCGGCGGCGACCGGCGACGGCATCTGGGACGGCGTCGGCACTCTCGCCATCGGCATCCTGCTGGTCCTGGTGGCCGTGGTGCTGGCGATCGAGACGAAATCCCTGTTGATCGGCGAGGGGGCGAATCCCGAGGACGTCACCTTGATCATCGAGGCCGCCGAGGCCGGGGACTCGATCCAGAAGGTCATCCACATGAAGACCCTGTACCTGGGGCCGGAGGAACTGCTGGTGGCCATGAAGGTCGCGGTGCACACCACCGACTCCGCGGTCGACGTCGCCACCGCGATCAACGAGGTGGAGGAGCGGATCCGGGCGGCCGTCCCGATCTCCCGGGCGATCTACATCGAGCCGGACGTCTACGTGTCCGATCACGTGCCGCTGCCCAAGGGTGCGGTGCCGCCGGTCGCCGGCCACTGACCGGCCGGGCCGATCGCCACTGACCGGCCGGTCCGACCGCCGCTGACCGGCCGGGCCGACCGCGCTCCGTGCCGACATCCGCGCTTGATGCAACGCGCGCGGACGTCGGGAAGGAGCGCGGTAGCCGGGCGAACCCTAGGCTGAGGCGTCATGACGACCTTCTCCGACCTGCCGCCCGTTGTCGCCCGTTACGGGGAGTGGATCTCCCCGATCAGCGCCGCCGATGTGGCCGAGGGGGGACACCCGGTCGAGGGCGGCGCCTTCGTCGGGGGAGACATCTGGTGGGCCGAACAACGCCCGACCGAGGGTGGACGGATCGCGATCCGACGCCATGACGGGTCGGGCCAGGCGGTCGACGTCCTGCCCGCGCCGTGGAACGCCCGCACCCGGGTCCACGAGTACGGCGGCGGTGCCTGGACCGTCACGGACGCCGGGGTGCTGGTGTTCGCCGAGTTCACCGACCAGCGGCTCTACCGGCTGGATCCGGGTGCCTCGGCCCCGGTCCCGCTGACCCCCGCACCGGTGACGGCGGCCGGGGTGCGGTACGGCAACCTGTCGATCGTGGGCGCGGAGATCATGGCGGTGCGGGAGACCCACGGCGGTGAGCCGGGCACCGTGACCGTGACCCGCGACATCGTTCGTGTCCCCTTGGACGGGAGCGCCGCACAGGACGCCGCCGCGGTGCCCTCGCTCGTCGCCGGCTCCCATTTCCTGGCCGCACCCGCCGTCTCCCCGGACGGCCGTCATCTGGCCTGGATCGCCTGGGAGCATCCGCAGATGCCTTGGGACGGAACGGAACTGCGGGTCGGTGAGCTCGGCGAGGACGGGACCGTCACCTCCTGGCGGGTGTTGGCCGGCTCGACGGAGGAATCTGTCCTGCAACCCCTCTGGCGGGACGCGAGCACCCTCTACTTCTCCAGCGACCGGACCGGGTGGTGGAACCTCTACCGTCAGTCGATCGACGCCGGCTCCTCCGCCGAGGCCCTGCACCCGGCCGGGGCCGATTTCGGCGGACCCCTCTGGCAACTCGGGGCCGGTTGGTTCTCGGTGCTGCCGGACGGGCGGCTGCTGACCTCCCGGACCCACGGCACGGACACACTCGGCATCCTGGACCCGGCGGACGGCAGCTTGACCGATCTCCGGCCAACCGGACTGGAGGGGGATCTGACGGTGGCCCGCCTCGGCCGGACCAGCGGTGATCGGGTGCTGCTGCTCTCGGCGGGCACCCATGACGCCGCCGGCCTGCGCGTGCTCGACCTGACCGATCTCTCCCTGTCGGTGGTGCGTCTGGGGGTCGACCACCTGCCCGCCGCCGGGCTGCTCCCGGTGGTGGAGTCGATGACCTTCCCCGCGCCGCACGGCCGTCAGGTCCATGCCTTCGTCTACCCGCCGCGCAACCCCGGGTTCGTGGCCCACGAGGGGGAGCTGCCGCCGTACGTGACGTTGGTGCACGGTGGGCCGACCGCCCACGTGTCGGCCCAGCTCAGTGTGGCCACCGCCTATTTCACCAGCCGCGGCATCGGGGTGATCGACGTGAACTACGGCGGGTCAACGGGTTACGGCCGCGAATACCGGAACCGGTTGCGGGGCAACTGGGGTGTGGTGGATGTCGAGGACACGATCGCCGCTGTCACCGGCCTGGCCGCTGCGGGGTGGGCGGACCCGACAAGGATTGCCATCCAAGGTGGTTCGGCCGGGGGGTGGACGGTGTTGGCGGCGCTGACCGGTGCCGGCGGCACCTCGACCTCGGTGTTCGCCTGCGGTGCAAGCTATTTCGGTGTGGCCGAGCTGGTGGAGTTCGTCAAGGAGACCCACGATTTCGAATCGCGGTACATCGACGGGCTGGTCGGTCCGTGGCCCGAGGCGGCCGACCTGTACACCGCGCGGGCGCCGTTGTCCCATGTCGATGCGTTGGAGTGCCCGGTGCTGCTGCTGCAGGGGCTGGACGACCCGGTGGTCCCACCGGCCCAGGCCGAACGTTTTCGGGATGCGATGGTGGCCAAGGGGATCCCACATGCCTATCTCGCCTACGAGGGGGAGTCCCACGGGTTCCGGCGGCGGGAAACCCTGATCAGCTCCAAGGAGGCCGAGCTGTCCTTCTACGGGCAGATCATGGGGTTCGCACCCGTCGACGTTCCGGTGCTCCCGCTGTGGCGGCCCTCCTGACCCGGAAGTGCATTGGCCGCGCTCCGTCCCGACTTCCGCGCTGGTTGCAACCAGCGCGATTGTCGAGAAGGAGCGCGGCGTGTGCGGGGTAGGCGGCCCGATACGCTGGGACCCATGCTCATCGCCTTTTCCGTAGCCCCGTCCAGCACCGGCGAATCGGTGGCCGACGCCGTCGCCGCCGCGGTCCGTGTCGTCCGGGACTCCGGTCTGCCCAACCGCACCGACGCCATGTTCACCACCATCGAGGGGGAGTGGGACGAGTGCATGGACGTGGTCAAACGCGCCTGTGACGCGGTCGCCGCCTACGGCAACCGGGTGTCCCTGGTGTTGAAGGCCGATATCCGACCCGGATACACCGGCCAGCTCACGGCGAAGGTGGAGCGGGTCGAGGCCGCCTTGGAGCGTTCTGCGAGCGAGTGACGCCATCAACACGGGTGGTCGCAAAGTGGTAGCCACTGTCACAATTTCTTGACAGTGGCTCCAAATTGGTAGTTACTGTCAGTTGACGCATTCAGTCATCTGACAGGAGAAACATGTTCACCACCTCGTCCCGCCGCTGGTGGGCGCTCGCCGCGCTCGCGCTGGCCATGCTGACCATCGGACTCGACACCACCGTGCTGACGGTGGCGCTGCCCACCCTGGCCGACTCCCTGGGAGCCTCGGTCAGCCAACTCCAGTGGTTCTCCACCAGCTACACCCTGGTGCTGGCGGCCGTGCTGTTGCCGGCCGGCAGTCTCGGGGATCGGTTCGGGCGGAAGAAATTGCTGGTGGGGGCACTGGTCGTCTTCGGCCTGGCCTCCGCGGCCTGCGCCTACGCCTCCTCGCCGGGACAGTTGATCGCCGCGAGAGCTGTCCTCGGCCTCGGGGCGGCCTTCATGATGCCGCTCTCGATGGCCGTCCTGCCCAGCCTGTTCCCGGACGCGAAAGACCGCGGACGGGCGATCTCGATCTGGGTGACGGCCACCGCCCTCGGTCTGCCGCTCGGTCCGATCCTCGGCGGTTGGCTGCTCGACAACTTCTGGTGGGGATCGGTGTTCCTGATCAACCTGCCCCTGGTGCTGGGGGCGATCGTCGCGGTGGCGTTGCTGGTGCCGCACACCGGCGGGGAGCACTCGGCCGCGCTCGACGTCCCTGGTGTGCTGATCTCCGCCGTCTCCCTGCTCGCCGTGACCTACGGCTGCATCCTGGCCGGTGAACGCGGCTGGGGTGACGGACGGGTGCTGCTGTGCCTGGCCGGCGGTGTGCTGGGCCTCGGTCTGTTCCTGCTCCGGCAGCGACAGGCGAGGCACCCGTTGATCGAGCTGCGCCTGTTCGCCGATCGGGACTTCCGGACCGGGACCCTGTTGGCGGTCATCGCCACCTTCGGATTCTTCGGCCTGCTGTTCACGCTCCCGCAGTATTTCGCCGCCGTTCACGGCACCGACGCCCTGGGCACGGGACTGCGCCTGCTTCCGCTGATCGGCGGGCTGGTCCTGGGCACCAGGGTCTCCGACCGTCTCAGTGCTCGGCTCGGGCGGCGGGTGGCACTGAGCATCGGGTTCGTCATCCTCGCGGTTTCGCTGGCCGGCGGCGCTTTCACCGGCCCGGAGACCGCCTTCGGGCTGAATGCCATCTGGATCACCGGTACCGGAATCGGCATGGGGTTCACCCTGCCGGCGGCGATGGCGATGGCCACCGATGCGCTGACCTCCGAACGGGCCGGATCCGGATCGGCCCTGCTCCAGGCGCTGCGTCAGGTGGCCGGGACCATCGGCGTCGCCGTGCTCGGCACGGTGCTGGCTTCGGTGTACCGGGCCGGGCTGAGCCTGGACGGCGTCTCGGCCGAGGCCGCGGAGGCGATCCGCAGCGGGGTGTCCGGCGGCATGGCCCAGGCCCTCGGATCGGATTCGCTCACCGCCGAGGTCAAGGACGCCTTCGTCAGCGGTATGGATGTGGTGCTGGTCATCTGCGCCGCGCTCGCCCTGCTCGGGGTACTGGTCGCGTTGACCTATCGACCGATGGTGCGGTCCGACGGGACCGGTCCGGCACCAGTGCGCACGAACGAGGGCACCGCCCAGGAGGGCGACGTTGTCGTCGGGCGGAGCCGCGGCACGGCACAATCGGGGCATGAGCCAGCACGCTGAATCCGCCGCGCCGGGCCTGCGCGAACGCAAGAAGATCCGGACGCGGGCCACGATCCGGGTCGAGGCCATGCGTCTGTTCCGCGAGAACGGTTACAGCAGCACCACGGTCGAGCAGATCGCCGAGGCCGCGGAGGTCTCGCCGAGCACATTCTTCCGCTACTACCCGACGAAGGAGGCGCTGGTCCTGACCGACGACCTGGACCCTCTCGTCGTCCGGGCACTGGCGAACGCCCCCACCGGGGTGTCGGCGCTGACGGCGGTCCGGATGGCCTTCGTCGACGCCCTGGCAGGTCTGGACGAGAGGGCCTTGCTGCTGGAGCGGGAGCGGCAGGCACTGGTCGCGTCGGAGCCGGACCTGCGCAGTGCGATGTTGGACGACTTCCGGCGGAACCTGGAACTCATCGCCGATGCCATGGCGGTGCGGACGGGTCGGGCCGCGGATTCCTTCGAGGTGCGGGTGTTCGCCGGAGCGGTGATCGGTGCCGTGCAGGGGTCGGTGGACATGACGTCGAACATCGCCGACCAGGTCACGGCGGCGTTGGAGTACCTCGAGCAGGGCCTGCCGCTGTAGTTCGGGTCCGGCCCCGCGCGGCTCAGCCGTGCCGGCCGGTCCGGAAGGCGCGGGGACCGATCCCGCTCACATCGGACATGGCCGTCCGCAGGCGCGCCTCGGAACTGAACCCCGCTTTCGCGGCGACCTCGCCCACCCGGAGGCCGCGGCCGTTCGCACTGGTGAGGATGGCTTCGGCATTCCGCACCCGGGCGAGCTGGATCTGATCGGCGACGGTGGTGCCGGCCGCCGCGAACAGGCGCTGCAGGCTCCGCAGCGGGGTGCCCACCTCGTCGGCAAGGCGCTGGGGGGTCAACTGCGGATCGTCGCTGCGTTGCTGGATCACCTGAATCGTCCGGTCGTACCGCATCTGATCGAACGGCGCCTTCGACGGCACCGGATCCTGCGGTTGGGAGACGAGCAGGGCGAACAGGGCCTCCTCCAGGGCGCGGGCGAAGGCGATCTCGGCGAGGTTGTTCGCCGGCGGACCGATGAGCACGAACTTCTTCAGTACGTCCACGATGAGGTCGACGGCCGGGCCGGGGGTCAGCCGGAGGTCGTCCAGATTCAGGCCGCGTTTGGCCAGCAGGTCACCCGGCAGGGTCAACATGATCATCTCGAGCCCCTCCTCCGACCGGGCGCTGCTCTCACCGGTGTGACGGAAGAGGACGGCCTGGGACGGCAGGTATTGCGTCTCGGTGACGGTCCCGTCGTCGTCGGTCCGCCGGATGGTGACCGAACCACGAAGTATGAAGAACATCGTGTGCTCGTCCGACTTCGTCGCCGCCCCGGCGTCGGCGACAAACCTCGGGGACACGATGTGCAGGATGGTGAACTGCTGCAGCTTGGACTGGAAGTAGTGGGACTCGAACCCGCCCGTTGCCGTCACCGATATCCGATCGGGCTCGACGCGTCCCCCTACAGCCCAATCAAAACGAGGCTCAGGCACTGCCACCATCCGATCTTGTTCACTCACCCCGAGGGATTACCCTGTCGCCACCCGGTGGCGTGATCTCAACCCGGGTGTGCGGCTCAGGCTCCGCCGGTCGGATCGGTATCCGCCCGATGAGTATCACGACCGGGAACTTCCTTCGTCAAGGTGGATTCCAGGCGGCGAACCTGCTGGGCCGTAGCGGCTCTGAAGAAATACGCCGGTGTCATCGTCGCCCGCGACGCTGAGTCGCTTCCCGTTGATACGACCGGCGGGGAGGTGGCAAAAATGATCACGATGGCGCGGAAGACCACACTGCCCCGGCGCAAGTTCCTACATTCGGTGGTGCCTGGTGTGAATCGATTGCTCCAATGGGTGAATAGGTCGAATCCTGGGTGATCCCAGAACTGATGATGTCTCTCATCAAGGATGTTCGCCACCAATCCTGAGCAGGGGGTCACCCGTGAGTTACCGTTCCACCAACCGTTTGTCGGCCACGTCGCCGGACCGGAGCGATGCAGATCGACCGGTCCCGTTCCGTTCGGCGGGAGACCTGACGCGCTCCCGTGGTGCGGCGGCGGGCGGCCTGCCGAAGCGCAGCGCCCTTCATCCGGTGGCTGACCTGCCGTCGCTCGAGCGTCGGTCGGCGGGCGACCGACACCTCGTGCCGGTACCCGAGCCGGAGGACGTGAGCGGGCCCGGGATCTGTGACGAGGTCGTCCGGCCCCTGTCGCTCGCGCAGTTCAGCACGCACATGGAGCACCTGCGGGTGACGCTCCGCCAGGCGCGACTCAGTCGCGGGGTGACCCTGGCTCAACTGCACGGATGGTCCGGCGGACAGTTCGCCGGCCACACCGTGGGGGCCTGGGAGCGGGGAAATCGGGACATCACCGTGGCGCGGCTGCTGCAGCTCGCGCATCTGTACGGGGTGCCGATCGCCGAGTTCTTCGGCGCGGAGGAGCCTTTCGACACCGATTGCGAGATCACCGTGCGTGCTCGTCGGCTCGTCGACGACGAATCGGGGCCCCTGGCCGCGTACGCGATGAGCCGGGTGGCGGAGGGGGACGAGAGCATCGATCCGACCATCACGTTGACCGGGGCGCAGATCCGGATGCTGGCGACCACCCAGCACACGGATCCGCACGAACTGCTCGAGCGGCTGCGGAGTTATGTCTGACCCGAAAACGCGTTCGCGGTCCGCCCGGTGATCGGGCGAACCGCGAACGCAGGAAGTGTTTTGTTCTACAACAGCTCTCGCCCCAGGCGCGAGGCGGTGTCGGATCAGGCCGAAGGAATGATGAGCCCGGAGGTCTGAGTACGGGCCCGGTTGAACCGGTCCGTGGCGTCGGCCCAGTTGATGACGTTCCACCAGGCCTTGACGTAGTCGGCCTTGACGTTCTTGTACTGCAGGTAGAAGGCGTGCTCCCACATGTCCAGGAGGACGATCGGCACCTGGGCGGCCGGGATGTTGCCCTGCTGGTCGAAGAGCTGGAAGATGTTCAGCCGCTGGCCGAGGGTGTCCCAGGCCAGGATGGCCCAGCCGGAGCCCTGCAGGCCGTTGGCCGCAGCGGTGAACTGACCGCGGAACCCGTCGAAGGAGCCGAAGAACTCGTCGATCGCCGCACCGAGCTCGCCGTCCGGCTTGTCGCCGCCGTCCGGGGAGAGGTTCGGCCAGAAGATGGAGTGGTTGATGTGCCCACCCAGGTGGAAGGCGAGGTTCTTCTCCAGCAGGAAGATGTTGCCGTAGGACTCCTTCTCACGCCCCTCGGCCATCTGCTCCAGGGCGGTGTTGGCACCGGCGACGTAGGCCGCGTGGTGCTTGGAGTGGTGCAGCTCCATGATCTGACCGGAGATGAACGGCTCGAGAGCTGCGTAGTCATAAGGCAGCTCGGGAAGTGTGTACTGGCCCATGAGGGTCTCCCAAGTGGTGTGAAATATGAACGAATCGTTACCGAAATGAGCCTACTCCTGAGCCTTTGAGCGCTCACGAGGAGATCAACACGGCTCCTCCGGCGAGGCGTCGGCCCACCACCCCGGGTACCCCGCAACCGAGGTTCTAACCCCAGGTGGGCAGCCAGATCCGCATGTCCAGCCCACTGCGGCTGATCGGCACGCCGTTGAGGATCGGCCACAACCAGATGAAATTGACCACCACCAGACCCACGTACAGACAGACCACCACCAGTGAGGTGATCTTCCGTTCCACCCCGTCCTTGGGTCTGCCCAGCACATCGGCCAGCACCAGCGAGATCGCAATGACGAGGAAGGGGACCACCGGGGTCATGTAGAAGAAGTACATCTGCCGGTTGATGTTGAGGAACCACGGCAGGTACCCGGCGGCGTACCCCACGACGACCGCGGCGTACCGCCAGTCCTGCCGGCCGATGATCTTCCACAGGGCCCACGCCAGGACGGGGAGGGAGATCCACCACAGGGCCGGCGTGCCGATCAGGAAGATGCGTTTGACACAGTCGGTGACTCCCGCGGCGCAGCCGGTGGCGTCGTCACCGCCGGGGGCGTAGTAGAGCACCGGGCGGGTGCCGATCGGCCAGGACCAGGGCTTGGACTCCCACGGGTGCCGCTTCGCCGGGTCGAGCGGGGTGAGCAGGTTCTTGTGGAAGTCGTACATCTGCCACTGCCACTCCATCCAGGAGGCAGGGGTGGAGCCGAAGAGCTTGGCGACCGAGTAGCTGATCTTCCCCAGGATGCCGTTCTGGTCGCTGTGGGTGGTGCCGGTCAGGTGACGGGCCCAGGCGTTCTCCGAGCTGAACCAGGCCCACCAGGAGGCGACATAGGTCAGGAAGGGGACGATCGCCAGAGCCCAGAAGCTGGGCAGCAGGTCCCGGCGGATCACCGCACCGGTGGAACGGCGGATCCCCGCGTCCCGGCGTGCGGTGATGTCCCAGATGACGGTGAGGACGGCGAAGGCGGCGATCCAGTACAGACCGGACCACTTGACCGCCGCGGCGCAGCCGAGCAGGACACCCGCGGCGAAACGCCACCAGCGGGCACCCAGGGCCGGGCCGGCCGGATGGGTGGCGATGGTGCCGGCCGCGACGAACTCGGCCAGGCGTGCCCGGACCTGGTCCCGGTCGGCGACCACGCAGGCGAAGGCGGCCAGGACGAAGACGGCGACGAAGATGTCCAGCAGACCGGTCCGGGACTGGACGTGGCTCATGCCGTCACAGATGAGCAGGATGCCGGCGATGCCGCCGATCAGGGTGGACCGGGTCATCCGCCGGACCACCCGGACCATCAGGAAGATGCACAGGGTGCCGACGACCGCGGCGGAGAAACGCCAGCCCACCGGGGTGTAGCCGAACATCCACTCGCCCAGGGCCATGATCTGCTTGCCCAGGGGAGGGTGGACCACGACGCCGTAGGCGTAGTTCTCCTCGTATCCGCCGTTGATCAGCACCTGCCACGCGTGCAGGGCGTAGTACTTCTCGTCGAACAGCGGGGTGCCGCCGTCGGTGGCGCCGCCGAGGTTCCAGAACCGGACCAGGGCCCCGATGGCGGTGACGACGATCGTCACCAACCAGCCGCGGGACCGGTCCGTGGGCATCGGTGTGACGAGTTTCTTGTACGCCGGACGCGGCGCCTCGATCGCAGGCACCGCGCCGATCGCGACCACCGAGTCAGCGGGGTCGGGGCGGTAACCGGGATCGGAATCGGCGGCGGGGCCGGGACCGATCGGGTCGCCGGGGTCGGCGTCGTGGGCCTGGTCGCCGTCGGGTTCGACGGCGGGTGGGGCGAGCGTCATGTCGTTGATCGTAGGGTGGCTACGTGACAACAGGCAGCCAGGTCGGAAGACTCATCCTCGCCGGAACCCCCCTCGGTCGGGTCAGTGATGCCTCCGAGGGACTGCGCCAGGCCCTCCTCGATGCGGATGTGATCGCCGCCGAGGACACCCGCAGACTGCTGCGACTGGCCTCGGACCTGCAGATATCGCTGACCGCCCGGGTGGTGTCGTTCTACGAGGGGGTCGAGGGCAGCCGTACCCCGGCGCTCGTGGAGACCATGCGCGCCGGGCAGACGGTGGTGCTGGTGACGGATGCCGGGATGCCGTCCGTGTCGGACCCGGGTTACCGCCTGGTGGCCGCCGCGGCCGCGGCGGACGTGCTGGTGACCAGCGTTCCCGGCCCGAGTGCGGCGATCACGGCGCTGGCCCTGTCCGGTCTGCCGAGCGACCGGTTCACCTTCGAGGGCTTCCCGCCGCGCAAGGCCGGCGAGCGGGCCACCGCCTTGGCCGCCCTGTCCACCGAGACCCGCACGATGGTGTTCTTCGAGTCGGTCCACCGGATCGGCGACTCCCTGGCGGCGATGGTCACCGCCTTCGGCGCCGACCGGCGGGCGGCGCTGTGCCGCGAGCTGACCAAGACCTACGAGGAGGTCCGCCGGGGAACGCTCGCCGAGCTGGCGGCCTGGGCCGCCGACGGGTTGCGCGGGGAGATCACCCTCGTCGTGCAGGGGCATGACGGCAGTGGTGCACCGGTCCCCGACGATGCCGGCCTGGCGGCGGAGGTGGACCAGATCGTCGCCCTGGGCCGTTCCCGCCGGGACGCCGTCGACGAGGTCGCCGCCCGGCACGGGCTCAACCGGAAGACGGTCTACGCCGCCGCCACCCGCGCGCACTGACCGTCGCCCACCCGCCCACCCGCCCACCCGCGACCCCGGCACCTCCTGACCGCGCTCCTTGCCGACTCCCGCGCAGTATGTAGCGAGCGCGAATGTCGGGAAGGCGCGCGGTCAGGAGCCGGCCGGTTCGCGAACCGGTGGCGCAGGCACCCGTACCCGACGCATCTCGTCCAACAGGGCCGAGATCGCCGGCCGCAACGGCCCGGCCCCCTGGGCGCGGGTGACGGCGAAGATCCGTCGGCTCGTCTCCGGATCGGTGAGCCGGCAGAACCGCACCGCCTCCGGCACCACGGGCAGGGCCATCGAGGGGATCAGGGCGGCTCCGAGGCCGGCCGCCACCATCTCGATGGTCAGGCCGAAATCGATGGCACGGTGCCGGATGTCGGGCTCGAAGCCGACATCCCGGCAGGCCTGCAGGGTCGACTGGCCGCACGGTGTCGACAGGTAGCTCGCCACCCATACCGCGTCGGCGAGGTCGGCCAGGCTGCTCCCGGTGCAACCCCAGCTCGTCGGGGTCAGCAGGAACATCGGATCGGTGAAGAGCGGGTGCTCGTCCAGGTCGGCCGGCAGCGGTTTCGGGACATGGTCGTAGACCTGCAGCAGCACCACGTCGAGCAGGCCGGACCGTAGGTCGAGCAGGCTCGGCTCGTCCTCGGACTCGGTGATGCGGATGTCCAGGGAGGGTTCGGCGGCCATGGCGGCAGCGGCGGCCGGGGCGACCACGGCCCCGGCGGCCGACGGGAAGGAGCCGACCCGGACCAGCCCGTTGACCTGCTGGGAGGCCGCCGCGACGGCCGCGGCCGCTCGATCGAGGGAGGCCAGGATCGCCGCGGCGTGCCGGGCGAGCACCTCGCCGGCGGGGGTGAGCACGACGCCGCGACCGTTGCGCGCGACCAGCTCGCAGCCGGCCTCCTTGGCCAGCAGGGCGAGCTGCTGGGAGACGGCACTGGGGGAGATGTAGAGGACGGCCGCCGCGGCGGTGACGCTCCCGCGCAAGGACACCTCGTGCAGCACCTTCAACCGTCGGGCGTCCAGATCCATCGCGCCTCCTCGGGTGTGACGGCCGACCACCGGGTGCCGACTGATGATGAAGAAACACTACAACCAAAATGAAGATCAATGAACTGGACCTAAAGAAAGATCGGTCCCAGGATCAGTCCTGTGAAAAAGACACATCAGCTGATCGCCCTGGCGGTCGCGGCGACCTGGGGTTTCAACTTCGTGGTGATCGAATGGGGCCTCGGTGAGCTCCCGCCCCTGGTCCTGACGGCCCTGCGGTTCGCCGCCGCCGCTCTGCCCGCGCTGTTCCTGCCCCGTCCGTCGGCCGCCTGGCGGTACGTCATCGCCTACGGTCTGGCCCTGGGGGTGGCCAAGTTCGGCGCGGTGTTCGTCGCCATCGACTCGGGGATGCCGGCTGGCCTGGCCTCGCTCGTGCTGCAGGCCCAGGCCCTGCTGTCGGTGCTGCTGGCCGCCGCCGTGCTGAAGGAGCGGCCCTCCCGTCGTCAGGTCACCGGGATCGTCATCGCCTCCCTGGGGATCACCCTGCTGGCGGTGAGCAGTGTGCGCGGGGCGGCGGTGCCCCTCGTCGGGTTCTCCCTGATGATCTTCGCCGCCGCGTCCTGGGCGGTGGCGAACGTGATCATCAAGGCCAGCAAGGAGACCCGGCCCATCTCGATGCTCGCCTGGTCGGCCCTGGTGCCGCCGTTGCCGCTGCTCGGCATCGCCGCCCTGGTCGACAGTCCGGCCTCCGTCTGGGATGCGCTGACCCACATCTCGGCGACCGCCTGGGCGGTGGTGGCCTTCCTCGCCTTCATCTCCACCCTGGCCTGTTTCGGCCTGTGGAACTGGCTCATCGGTCAGTACGGGGTCTCCAAGGTGGTCCCGTTCAGCCTGCTGGTGCCGATCTTCGGGATCACCTCGGCCTGGATCTTCCTCGGTGAACCGCTGACCCTGGCCGAGGGGCTGACCGGACTCCTGGTGATGGCGGGCCTGGTGCTGGTGGTCCGGCCGCCCCGGAAAGAGCATCCTGCGGTGGGATATGCGCAGGATTCGGGCCCTGAACCTGCGCATATCCCACCGAGGGAGGGAATAATCGACAGCGGGATCGCCGCGCACGACTACGGTCTTCAAGGGGCTGCCGCATCACCGCAGACGGCCGCCCGCAGACGAAAGAGGACAGTGACATGACCCAGAGCAGTGCGAACTCCGACACCGCAACCCCCGTGCTGAAGGATCAGCTCCGCGCGGATCTGACCGCGGCGATGAAGGCCAGGGACGAGCTGACCAAGAGCACCCTGCGGATGGCCCTGGCCGCCGTCGGTGAGGCCGAGGTCGCCGGACCGGTCGCCAAGCAGCTCACCGACACCGAGGTCATGGCGGTCCTCACCAAGGAGGTCCGCAAGCGCAAGGACTCCGCCGAGGCCTTCGACGGAGCCGGTCGCACCGAGCTCGCCGACCGGGAACGCGCGGAGTCTGCGGTCATCGCCGCCTACCTGCCCGCACCCCTCACCGACGACGAACTCGCCGGGCTGGTCTCGGCGGCGGTCGACGAGGTCGCCGCCACCACCGGCACGGTGCCCACGATCAAGCAGATGGGTCTGGTGGTCAAGGCCGTGCAGGCCAAGGCCGCCGGCCGGGCCGACGGCGGCAAGGTCGCCGCCCTGGTCAAGGCCACCCTGGCCTGAGCATCGCCGCCACCGCCGGTGGTGTGCTCAAGGTCCGGTGGGTGAACCCGGGTGCGGCCGTCACGGCCCGGTACGGGAAGCTGTAGGACCACGGTTCGTCTTCTAGGGAGATTCCCACGTGTCTGACTCAAGTACCGCCCGCGCCGAGATCGGTGTCACCGGCCTCGCCGTCATGGGCTCCAACCTGGCTCGCAACTTCGCCTCCAAGGGCTTCGTGACCGCGATCCACAACCGCTCGTACGCCAAGACCGAGGCCCTGATCAAGGACCACGGCGGCGACGGCGACTTCATCGCCAGCGAATCGGCCGCCGATTTCGTGGCCTCCCTGGCGGTGCCGCGCAAGGTCATCATCATGGTCAAGGCCGGCGGACCGACCGATGCGGTCATCAACGAGCTGAGCGAGCTGCTCGAGCCGGGCGACATCCTCGTCGACGGCGGCAACGCCCAGTTCGAGGACACCCGTCGCCGCGAGGAGGCGCTGCGGGAGAAGGGCATCCACTTCGTCGGCAGCGGCATCTCCGGTGGTGAGGAGGGCGCGCTGCTCGGGCCGTCCATCATGCCCGGCGGGTCGGCCGAGTCCTACGCCTCCCTCGGACCGATCCTGGAGAAGATCTCGGCCCACGTCGACGGGGTGCCGTGCTGCACCCACATCGGCACCGACGGCGCCGGTCACTTCGTCAAGATGATCCACAACGGCATCGAGTACGCCGACATGCAGCTCATCGCCGAGGCCTACGACCTGCTGCGCAGCGGCGCGGGACTGAACCCGGCCGAGATCGCCGAGGTCTTCTCCGAGTGGAACAAGGGCGAACTCGAGTCCTTCCTGGTGGAGATCACCGCCGAGGTGCTCAAGCAGGTCGACGCCGAGACCGGCAAGCCGCTGGTGGACGTCATCCTCGACGCCGCCGGGCAGAAGGGCACCGGCACCTGGACCGTGCAGACGGCCCTGAACCTGGGTGTCCCGGTCTCCGGGATCGCCGAGGCCGTGTTCGCCCGCGGTCTGTCCTCCGCCGCCGCCCAGCGCGCCGCCGCCCAGAAGGTGAACCTGCCCGGGCCGTCCAGCCCGTGGGAGGTCCAGGACAAGGACGCCTTCATCGAGTCGGTGCGCCTGGCGCTGTACGCCTCGAAGATCGTCGCCTACGCCCAGGGCTTCGACGTCATCGCCGCCGGTGCCAAGGAGTACGGCTGGGACATCGACAACGGCGCCCTCGCCCGCATCTGGCGTGGTGGCTGCATCATCCGCGCGGTGTTCCTGAACCGGATCACCGAGGCTTTCGAGGAGACCCCGGACCTGGGCTCCCTGTTGTTCGCCCCGTACTTCACCGAGGTCGTCTCCCGGGCGCAGGACTCCTGGCGTTCGGTCGTCGCCGGTGCGGCGAAGTCGGGGATCCCGGTCCCCGGGTTCGCCTCCTCGCTCGCCTACTACGACGGACTGCGCTCCGAGCGTCTGCCGGCCGCCGTCATCCAGGGCCAGCGGGACTTCTTCGGCGCGCACACCTACAAGCGCATCGACAAGGAAGGCACCTTCCACACCCTGTGGTCCGGTGACCGTACCGAGGTCGACGCCTGATATTTCCCCTGTTCCCGCGCACGCTGTTGCTCCTCGCGCACCTTGTTCGGTGCGCGAGGAACAACATCGTGCGCGGGAAGTCGGCTCTTGTCCTGCGGCCGGTGGGAAATGCCCGCGCCCCGGGCCGATAACCTTGCATCCATGAGCACCCACGTCCTGACGGCAGTGGCCTGGCCTTACGCCAACGGCCCCCGTCACATTGGCCATGTCTCCGGTTTCGGCGTCCCCTCCGATGTCTTCTCCCGCTACCAGCGGATGATCGGCAACAAGGTCCTGATGGTCTCCGGGACGGACGAACACGGCACCCCGATCCTGGTCCAGGCCGATTCCGAGGGGGTCAGCCCCCGTGACCTGGCCGATCGCTACAACCGGGTCATCGTCGAGGACCTGCAGGGTCTGGGCCTGAGCTACGACCTGTTCACCCGGACGAGCACCCGCAACCACTTCGCCGTGGTGCAGGAGATGTTCCGGACGGTGCACCGCAACGGCTACTTCGTGCCCAAGACGACGATGTCGGCCATCTCCCCGTCCACCGGACGCACCCTGCCGGACCGCTACATCGAGGGCACCTGCCCGATCTGCGGGTACGACGGCGCCCGCGGGGACCAGTGCGACAACTGCGGCAATCAGCTCGATCCGATCGACCTGATCAACCCGCGCTCCAAGATCAACGGGGAGACCCCGAAGTTCGTCGAGTCCGAGCACTTCTTCCTCGACCTGCCGGCCCTGGCCGAGGCCCTGGGCGAGTGGCTCGGCACCCGCACCGACTGGCGCCCGAACGTGCTGCGCTTCTCCACCAACCTGTTGGCCGACCTGCGACCGCGGGCGATGAGCCGCGACATCGACTGGGGCATCCCGATCCCGCTCGACGGCTGGCGCGACCGACCGGACAAGAAGCTCTACGTCTGGTTCGACGCCGTCATCGGCTACCTGTCCGCCTCCATCGAGTGGGCCCGGCGCTACGGCACCACCCCCGACGAGTGGAAGTTGTGGTGGAACAACAAGGAAGCGCACCAGTACTACTTCATGGGGAAGGACAACATCACCTTCCACTCCCAGATCTGGCCGGCCGAACTGCTCGGTTACAACGGCCAGGGGGCGGCCGGCGGCGCGCCCGGTGCCTTCGGTGAGCTGAACCTGCCCACCGAGGTGGTGTCGAGCGAGTTCCTCACCATGAGCGGCTCCAAGTTCTCCACCTCCCGGCGCAATGTCATCTACGTCGGCGACTTCCTTCGCGAGTACGGCCCGGATGCGTTGCGCTACTTCATCTCCGTGGCCGGCCCGGAGAACCAGGACACCGACTTCACCTGGGACGAGTTCGTCCGTCGTACCAATTCCGAACTGGCCAACGAGTGGGGCAACCTGGTCAACCGCTCGGTGTCCATGGCGCACAAGAACTTCGGGGTCATCCCCACCCCGGGCACCCGGCACGAGGTGGACGCCGAACTCCTGCGCGCCTCGGCAGCGGCCTTCGACACCGTCGGAGAGTTCCTGGGCCGCAGCAGGTTCAAGCAGGCCTCCACCGAGGCCATGCGGGTGGTCACCCTGGCGAACCGGTACATCTCGGAGACGGAGCCGTGGAAGCTCGGCGGCGACCCCGAGCGGCAGGCCACCGTGCTGCACACCGCCCTGCAGGTGGTCGACGACGCGAAAACCCTGCTCACCCCGTTCCTGCCGCACTCCTCCCAGGGGGTCTTCGAGGCCCTCGGCGGCAGTGGTGTCTGGGCCGCCCAACCCCGGATCACCGAGGTCACCGAACTCGAGGACGACGTGGAAGGTGTGGGTGTGCCACCGATCCGGGACTACCCGGTCCTCACCGGCGACTACGTCAACCAGGAGGCGACGTGGGCCCGCACCGAGATCCCGGTCGGCCGCGCCCTGAACAAGCCGGTCCCGCTGTTCCCGAAACTCGATCCGAAACTGGGTGAGACCGGCCCGGAATGGGCTCCGATCCTGTGACCGGACCCGGTGTGCCGCTGCCGGTCGAGGACGAGGCCCCGGCCGAGAAGGAAAGGCCCAAGGCCGATCCGCCGGAAGCCCTGCCGGCAGCGGTGATCGACAACCACACGCACCTGGACGCGGTGGGGTGTGCGGACCCCGATGACGTCCGGCAGGTGATGGACCGCGCGCTCGCCGTCGGTGTGACCGGGGTGATCACCGTGGCCGACGACCTGGAATCGGCGAGATGGGTTGCCCGGGCGGCGACCTGGCACGAAGCCGTCTACGCCGCGGTCGCCCTGCATCCCACGAGGGCGGACACCCTCGACGATGCGGCGCGGGCCGTCCTGTCGGAGTTGGCCGGCCAGGAACGGGTGGTGGCCATCGGCGAGACCGGTCTGGACTACTACTGGGCGGCGGCCCCGCACGAGGTCCAGAAGGAGGCCTTCGCCTGGCATGTCGACCTGGCCAAACGGGTGGGCAAACCGTTGATGATCCACGACCGCAACGCCCACGAGGACGTGCTGGACATCCTGCTCGCCGAGGGCGCCCCGGAAACGGTTGTCTTCCACTGCTACTCGGGGGATGCGGCGATGGCCAAGGTCTGTGCCGACCGGGGGTACCTGCTGTCCTTCGCCGGACCGGTGTCCTTCAAGAACTCCCGGGATCTGCACGAGGCGGCCCAGGTGGTGCCGGCCGACCGGATCCTGGTGGAGACCGACGCCCCCTTCCTCACACCGCACCCCCAGCGGGGGAAACGGAACGAGTCCTACGCCCTGCCGTACACCGTCCGGGCGATCGCCGAACTGCGGAAGACCGACCTTGAATCCTTCTGCAACACTGTGATGGCCAACACAATCCGGACCTATGCCTTACCCCACGTCCAGGCGTGAAAGGTTGCCTGAACGTGATATGTCTCATCACTCGCTGGAGGGTTGTCAGGAATCCGCTGTTGCCGACAGGCCCGATCGCCGTTATCGTCTTGTGACAACAGCCGGGATGGGGAAGTCCCGGGTGCAATCGGGGTAGGACAGTCAGTAGCGCTTCACGTCGGGCCGTGCCATGGGCAGGGGCCGAGGTGAATCACTGTTGGTGAGTCCTGCCCTGTTCTGTGTGCATGGCCTTCAGCCGTACTCACGACGCACCCGCGCCTCCTGCCCGGATACACCAAGGTTCGGATGTGATTTGGTTTCCAACGAGAACGCCTCGAACACCCCTCAGCCCGAGAACGAGCTGGATCCGGTGAACTTCGACGAGGCACAGGTGCACGACGATGCGGACACCTCCGCCATCGACAGCGCCGTCACTGACGACGCGACAGACTCCGCCAACAGCGATGCCGGTGTCGAGTCCAGTGAGGTCACCGCAGTACTGCCCTTGGCCGAGGTCCGGACCAAGCGCCGCGGCTTCCGCCGCCCGATCTTCATCGCCGCCGCCGCCGCGATCCTTCTTCTCACCGCCGGAGCCGGCACCCTGGTCGCCATGTCCAAGACCGTGACGATCACGGTCGACGGCGAACCGGTGTCGATCTCCACGATGGCCGGAACCGTCAACGGCGCTCTCGAAGCCGCCGGACTCTCGGTCTCCGCGCACGACAGCCTCGCCCCCCTCGCCGACGAGAGCATCTCCGACGGCTCCCAGATCTCCCTGAACCGCGGCCGTCAGCTGACCCTGACCGTCGACGGCAAGCAGATCCAGATCTGGACCACCGCCCGCACCGTCGACGAGGCCATGGCCGAACTGGGCCGCAACCCCAGCGACTACCAGCTCTCCGCCAACCGGTCCCGCAGCATCCCGCTCGAGGGCCTGGCCGTCAGCGCCGCCACCCTGCGTTCGGTGGCCATCGCGGACAAGGGAGCCACCAAGAAGCTGGCCACCACCGCGACCACCGTCGGTGCACTGCTGTCCGAGCAGGGCATCGTGCTGGGCAAGAACGACCGGGTCAAGCCGGCCGTGGGAACCACCCTGACCGACGGCACCGACATCACCGTCTACACCCTGCCGACCGTGTCCCTGAAGGATGCGACCAAGAAGTCCTCCTTCGCCACCGAGGCGACCACCGTCGCGGGCCTGCTGAAGGCCAAGGGCATCAAGCTCGGGAAACTCGACAAGGTCAGCCCGGCCCTGAAGACCGCCGTCACCTCCGGCCTGAAGATCTCGATCACCCGCATCAAGGTCGAGAACGCCTCCCGCGTGGTCGCCGTCGCACCGCCCGCGGCGCAGACCGTGGACGACGACACCATGGACAAGGGGACCTCCGCGGTCACCCAGGAGGCCAAGGCCGGTCAGATCAAGGTGACCTACAAGATCACCTGGACCAACGGCAAGAAGGCCACCAAGGAGATCTCCCGGAAGACGGTCGTCGAGGCCGTCGGCCAGATCACCAACGTCGGCACCTACGTCGCCCCGGTCCAGGCCCCGGTGGACACCCCGGCCGACAACCCGCCGGCCAACACTCCTGCCGACACCCCCGCCGACACCCCGGCGAGCCCGACCACGGAGGCCGCGGCACCGCCGGCCAGCTCCACCGGGGTCAACTGGGACGGCATCGCCCAGTGCGAGTCGACCGGCAACTGGTCCATCAACACCGGTAACGGTTACTACGGTGGCCTGCAGTTCGACATCGGCACCTGGCTGTCCGGCGGCGGTGGGCAGTACGCCCCACGCGCCGACCTCGCCTCCCGCGAACAGCAGATCGCCGTCGCCGAGAACATCTACGCCTCACGTGGTCTGTCCCCGTGGGCCTGTGGATACGCCGGCTAGTCGATGTCAGCAGGTAGTTGATTTCAGCGGTACGAAGGGCCCCGTTCTCCTCACCGGAGGCCGGGGCCCTTCGCCGCGCAGCGCAGATTCGCCCCCGCCGGCACGAGCCGGTGGGGAAGACCGCAGGAAATGAGGGGGATTGATGCGCCGGTCCGTCCGACGTCTACTCGTCACCGCCGTCGTCGGCACCGTCATCACCCTGACCGTGGGGGCCGGAACACTGGTCGCCCTGTCGAAAACCGTCACCATCACGGTCGACGGGGAGGTCACCCAGGTGGCCACCCTCGCCGGTGACGTCTCCGGCGCCCTGGCCGACGCCGGACTCACCGTCGCCGACCACGACACCCTGGCCCCCGCCCCGCAGCAGTCGATCACCGACGGAAGTGTGATCTCACTGCAACGCGGTCGGCTCGTCACCCTCGAGGTGGACGGCAGCGAGCAGCAGATCTGGACCACCGCCACGACCCTGGAGGCGGCGATGAACGAGATCGGCCGGGACCCTGCACAGTTCCAGCTCTCGGCCGACCGGTCCAGGTCCATCCCGCTCGACGGTCTGTCGGTGACCGCCGAGACGCTGGTCCCGGTCTCGATCGTCGACGCCGGCGGTCAGGCCGTGGAGAAGATCACCACCGTCGACACGGTCGGCGAACTGCTCGACGAGGCCGGGATCGAACTCGGTCCCGACGACCGGGTGAACCCTCGGCCGGGCACCGCTGTGACCCCCGACCTGGCCGTCACGGTCGACCGCGTCACCCACCGGACCACCAGCTCCACCCGCGAGCTGCCCCAACCCGCCGGGAAACGGGTGAAGGACGAGACCCTGGACCTGGGTGTCGAGAAGGTGATGGTCACGGGCCGGCCGGGCAAGGAGAAGACCACCTACCGGGTCACCCTGGTCAACGGCAAGGCCACCGCGAAGGAGAAGGTCGCCACGACGGTGCTGACCAAGCCGCGTGCCACGGTCGTCCATGAGGGCACCAAGGAACAGATCACGATGGTGGGCAGCCGGGTGCTGTTCAACGACCACGAGTTCGGCGTCAACTGGGACGGTCTGGCCTTCTGCGAGTCGACGAACAACCCGAAGGCCGTCGACCCGACGGGTTCCTGGTACGGCATGTTCCAGTTCGACTTCCCCACCTGGGCCTCGGTCGGCGGTTCGGGCAATCCGGCGGATGCCCCGGCGACCGAACAGCTGATGCGGGCCAAGCTGCTGTACCAGTCCCGGGGGCTCGAGCCCTGGCTGTGCGCCCATGCGGCCCGCTGACCGGATGCGCCGATTCCTCCCGACAGCGCCCTTCGTGTCAGGATTGGTTGCGTGAGCCAGCCAGGAGTTGCCCGACTGCTCGGTGCCGGGGATGTACGTCGGCTGGCCGCGGAGCTCGATCTCAAACCCACCAAGACCCTCGGCCAGAACTTCGTCCACGACGGCAACACCGTCCGGCGGATCGTCGCGGCGGCCGAGCTGCGCGCCGATGATCATGTGCTCGAGGTCGGGCCCGGCCTGGGTTCGCTGACCCTCGGGCTGCTGGAGGCCGTCCCGCGGGTCACCGTCGTGGAGATCGACCCCCGGCTGGCGGCCCTGCTGCCCTCGACCGTCGCCGCCCACGCCCCGGACCTGGCCGATCGACTCACGGTGGTGAACGCCGACGCCCTCGCCGTCCGCGCCGCCGACCTGCCGGGGGAACCGACGGCGCTGGTGGCGAACCTGCCCTACAACGTCTCGGTGCCGGTGCTGCTGCACCTGCTGGCCGAACTTCCGTCCATCCGGCGGGTGCTGGTGATGGTTCAGGCCGAGGTGGCCGACCGTCTGGCCGCCGGTCCGGGGTCGCGCACCTACGGCAGCCCGAGCGTGAAGGCCGCCTGGTACGGACGGACCAAACGGGCAGGGGCGATCGGCCGCAACGTCTTCTGGCCGGCCCCGAACGTCGACTCGGCCCTGGTCGCCGTCGACCGGCACGAGGTGCCGTCGGTCGGGGACAAGGCCGCCATCTTCAGCGTGGTCGATCACGCCTTCGCCCAGCGCCGCAAGACCCTGCGTGCGGCCCTGGCCGGCTGGGCCGGCTCCCCGGTGGAGGCCGAGGCGATCCTGCGCCGCGCCGGGATCGACCCCAGCGCCCGCGGGGAGACACTGGACGTCGCCGCCTTCACCGCGATCGCCCAGGCGCGGTACGCCGACGGATCCGCCGATCCCGGGCCCGTCGATCCCGGGCCCGTCGATCCCGCCGTCGATCCCGCTTCGGAGGACGGGCGGTGACCCGCTCGGTCACGGTCCGCGTCCCGGCCAAGATCAACCTGCACCTGTCGGTCGGTGACCTGCGACCCGACGGCTACCACGACCTGGTGACGGTCTACCAGGCCCTCGACCTGTACGACGAGGTCACCGTCACCCCTGCGGCAGAGATCTCGGTGCGTACCCCCGGTTACCCCGAGGTGCCGACCACCACCAAGAACCTGGCCTGGAAGGCCGCGTTGCAACTGCTCAAGCTCACCGAGAGCGGTGAGGGCTGCCCGGTGGCCATCGAGATCGACAAGCAGATCCCGGTCGCCGGCGGGATGGCCGGTGGCAGCGCCGACGCCGCCGCCACCCTGCTCGCCTGCAACACCCTGTGGGGCCTGGACCTGAGCCGCAGCCGGCTCGCCGAGATCGCCGAGCAGCTCGGCAGCGATGTCCCGTTCGCCCTGGCCGGCGGCACCGCCGTCGGGACCGGGCGGGGGGAGAAGGTGGCCCCGGTCCTGCTGGCCCGGCACCAGTTCCACTGGGTGCTGGCCCTGGCCGATGGTGGTCTGTCCACCCCGAAGGTCTTCGCCGAGCTCGACCGGCTGCGGGCGGCCGGGCCGGTGCCGAGGGTCGGTGGTGTCGACGAGGTGCTGACCGCGCTGGCCACCGGCACCCCGGAGGCCCTGGCCGCGACCCTGGGCAACGATCTCCAGGCGGCGGCGATCTCGCTCAACCCCGCCCTGCGACGCACACTGAACGCTGCCATGCAGGAAGGCGGCCTGGCCGGCATCGTCTCCGGTTCCGGACCGACCATCGCGATCCTGTGCGCCGACGCGGAATCGGCCGCCGATGTCGCCGCGAACCTCGCCGGCCGGGATGTCTGCCGGTCCGTCCGGGTGGCCTCCGGACCGGTCCCCGGTGCCAAGGTGGTCGACCGGACCTGACCTCGCCCGGTGCCGGACGGGGCGCGGATGCAAGGACTTGGGCCCGCGCCCGATAGGCTCGGACTCCTATGGCTCGCGTATCGAATCTCATCAACCTCGAAGCTGTGACGGTCCGGCAAGGACATCGCACGCTGCTCGACGGCATCTCCCTCGGCGTCCAGGCCGGCGACCGGATCGGTGTGCTCGGCCTCAACGGCTCCGGGAAGACCACCCTGCTGCAGGTGCTCTCCGGCCTGCGCCCGGCCGACTCCGGTCGGGTCGCCACCTCACGGAACGCCAGTATCGCCGTGGTCACCCAACGGTCGGACGTCGCCCCGGGGAGCACGGTGCGCGATATCGCCCTTGCCTCCTTCGACGACGACGCCGGTGAACACATCTGGGCCTCGGACTCCGCGGTGCGGGATGTGCTCGACGGCCTCGGCCTGGGTGGCATCGGCCTGGACACCGTGGTGGACTCCCTCTCCGGTGGGGAACGCCGCCGGGTGGTCCTGGCGGCCGCCCTGGTCACCGACTCGGATGTGCTGATCCTGGACGAGCCGACCAACCACCTGGACATCGAGGGTGTGGCCTGGCTGGCCGACCATCTCGTCGCCCGGCGCGGCGGACTGGTGGTCGTGACCCACGATCGCTGGTTCCTCGACGCGGTGGCCACCCTCACCTGGGAGGTCGTCGACGGCGACGTCCACATCCGTGAGGGTGGTTACTCGGACTGGGTCTTCGCCCGCGCCGAGCGGCTGCGGCTGTCGGATGCGGCGGAGGAACGCCGGAAGAACCTGGCCCGCAAGGAACTGGCCTGGCTGCGGCGTGGTCCGCCCGCCCGTACCTCCAAACCGCGGTACCGCATCGAGGCGGCCGAGGTGCTGATCGCCGATGTGCCCGAGGTGCGCAACACCGTGGAGCTGACGGCCTTCGCCCGTCGCCGGCTCGGCAAGGACGTGCTGGACGCGGAGAACGTCACCGCCTCGGTGACCACCGCGACCGGTGCGGTGCGCACCCTGCTGGACGACGTCACCTGGCGGATCGGCCCGGGGGACCGGTACGGCATCGTCGGTGTCAACGGTTCGGGCAAGTCGACCCTGCTGAAGGTGCTGCTCGGCCAGTACCCGATCACCTCCGGCACGGTGAAGACCGGTCAGACGGTGCGGATCGGGTACCTGTCCCAGGAGATCACCGAGCTGCCGGGAGACATCCGGCTGCTCGAGGCGGTCACCGAGGTCGCCCGGGTGGTCAACCTGGGTGGCAAGGACCAGACGGCCGGTCAGCTCTGCGAGCGGTTCGGGTTCACCAACGAACAGCAGTGGACCCGGGTGGGCGAGCTCTCCGGCGGGGAGCGCCGCCGGCTGCAGATGCTGCGCATCCTGATGGATGAGCCGAACGTCCTGGTCCTCGACGAACCGACCAACGATCTGGACACCGACACCCTCCAGGCCCTGGAGGATCTGCTGGATTCCTGGCCCGGCACCATGATCGTGGTCTCCCACGACCGGTACCTGGTGGAGCGGGTCTGTGACCGGGTCGTCGCCCTGTTCGGTGACGGCAAGATCAGCGAGCTGGTCGGCGGGGTCGAGGAGTACCTCCGTCGGCGGGCCGCTGCCGGGGATGTCGACGTCCGTGCGATGGGGCAGACCACACCGGCTCCGGATGCCGTCGAGGCGGCTCCCAGCGGGCCTTCCCTCGATCCGGCTGCGAAGCGCTTGCTGCGCAAGGAGATGCAGCGGATCGAGAAGAAGATCGAGTCCCTCGACCGTAAGGAACGGGACCTGAACTCCCAGCTCGAGCAGGTCGGCACCGACTTCGCCCGGGCCGCCGAGCTCGGCGAGCAGATCCTCGCGGTGCGGGCGGAGAAGGAACCCGTCGAGCACGAGTGGATGGCCGTCGCGGAGCAGCTCGAGAGCTGAACGTCCTTGTCGACGCGAATGAACCGCCGCACCCCGCGACATGGGGTGTGGCGGTTCACTCGTTCAGGAGGGTGACGGCCAGGGACCGGGCCAGCGCGAGGGTCTGCTCATCGGCGAGCAGCGCCGCGAGAACATCCAGGGACTCGAAGTTGACCTGGGCCAGATCGCCGAACCTGTTGTCGGAGAAGCGGATCGCCCGGGCACCCAACGCCCGCACCGCCTTGTTGTAGGCCCCGAAATGTTTGGGCTCGGCGATGTTCACGAAGCCGACGACCTGCCCCTTGTACTCGGGACCGACCTCGGTGACGACCAGGCTCTCCGCCGGGCCGCAGAGGACCGTGACCAAGGGGCGGTTCTGGGGGGTCCGCCCCTTCTCCGACAGGGTGTTGACGACCCATCGGTCGGTCTGTGCGGTCGGTACCCCGCCGAGCACCTCGGTGAGGTACCGGCCCAGCAGATCCCGCAGTTGTTCGAAGTCCTTGCGTCGGGAGAACTCGGCGAAGGTCGGGAACGGTTGGCGCCGGGGTGCTCTCGATGGCGCAGCGACCGGTCGGGGCGGATTCGTGGACGGTGCTGGATGCGTCGGCCCGCTGCCACCGCCGTAGGTGCCGGCCACCAGCGCCTCGATCCGATCCCGGGCAGGAGCCGAGACACTCGCCCCGGCAACAGTTGTCGCCAATGCCCCTGCGCAACAGGCGAATCGGATCGCCTCCACCGGTGTGCGGCCCTCCGTCCAGGCGACAGCCAGCGCCCCGGCGAAGGTGTCGCCCGCGCCGGTGGTGTCGACAGCGGTCACCACAGGGGCGGGGACGTCGAAGGTCTGCCCGTCCGGTCCGCGGTACCTCGCACCCGCCGCGCCGAGGGTGGTGATCACGTGCGGCACCCCGGCGATGGCCAGGGAGCCGAGGGCGGCCGCCTCACCCTCGTTGACGATCAGGATGGTCACTGCGGTGAGCAGCTCGGCCGGCAGGGTCTGCACCGGAGACGGGTTGAGCAGAACGGGAACACCGGCTGCCGCTGCCGTCCTGGCCCCGGTCGTGACGGTGTCCAGCGGGATCTCCAACTGGCAGACGAGGATGGCGGAGCCGCTGACGGCGGCCTGTTCGGCGGGTGTCAGATCGTCGACCGATCCGTTCGCCCCGGCGACCACCACGATGGTGTTCTCCGCCGCCGCGTTCACGGTGATGGCGGCGATGCCGCTGGGGCCGGGGACCCGCCGCAGGGTGGTCTCGTCGACACCGGCCGAGGCCAGGGTGGCCCGCAGGGTGTCACCGAAGGCATCGTCACCGACCGCCCCGATGAAACCGACCGTGCCGCCGGCGCGCGCTGCGGCGATGGCCTGGTTCGCTCCCTTGCCGCCCGGAACGGTGTCGAATCCGGTGCCGAGCAGGGTCTGCCCGGGCTCGGGTAGTTCCGGGCTGGTCACCACCAGGTCCATGTTGATACTGCCCAGGACGGTGATCACGGGTGCGCTCACGCACAACTCCTCGGGTCGGTGACGGCTGACCCCGATCCTAACGGCGTCCCCGCCGCCAACGACCCGGTTCTCGCGCACCGTACCCGGATCGGCGCAGTCTGCAGGGTGCGCCGATCCCTGAACGGTGCGCGGGAACAAGGTCCGTCAGAGGCGGACGGAGGAGCCCAACCACTTGCCGGCCCCGATCAGCCCGGGGTTCGTCTCGGTGATCCGGACGGTGGCGATACCGGCCAGGTAGTCGCCCATCTGCGGGTGCTTCTGAAAACGTTCGCGGAAGTTGCTGCGGTGCAGGAAATCGGCGATATGGGTGGGGATGCCGCCGCCGATGTACACCCCGCCGCGGGCATTGAAGGTCAACGCCGCGGTGACGGCAACACCGGCGAGCTGGTCGCAGAACAGGACAAGGGTCTCGGTGCAGACCCGGTCCGTCCCGGCCATGCCCCGCTCGCTGATCTGCGCCGCGGTCAACACCTCCTCGCGGACCCCGAAGACCTGACTGATCGCCGCGTGGGTACGGACCAGTCCCGGTCCGGAGCAGATGGTCTCTGCGCTCACGTATCCGTGCCGCTCGCGGAGGGTGTGCAGGACCTGCTCCTCGAAGTCGGACTGAGGTGCGGCAGCGGTGTGCCCACCCTCGCTGGTGACCACCCGCCAGCCGCCGCGATCCGGCAGGAGACCCGCCATACCCAAACCGGTGCCGGGCCCGACGACGGCCTTCGGCAGATCGTCCCGGGGCCGGGCCGACCCGAGCGGGGAAAGCACCTCCGAACTCAGCGCAGGGATCGCCGTGGCGATCGCGGCGAAATCGTTGATCACCTCGAACCGGTCCAGTCCGAGGCGGCGTCGGACATCGCTGATCGAGAAACGAAGGTCGGTGTTCGTCAGCCCGCAGCTGTCGCCGGTGATCGGACCGGCCAGGGCCACACACATCTGGGTCGGCGCGGGAAGGCCCGTCAACAGGAGGTACTCCTGGACCAACTCGGTCAGGTCGGTCTTGCCGGCGCAATCGAGATTGCGGAAGTGGGTGAATTCGCCGGTCAACGGATTGCTCAGGGCGAATCGGGCGTTGGTCCCGCCGATGTCGGCGACCAGGGATGCTGCGGACCTCGTGCCCTGTTGCGGGATGGGCGAGGTGGTGATGACGGTCATGGAGCGTGGCCTTTGATCGGCGTGGTTCGACGGCGGTGGTGCGGTACGTCGGAGCGACACTGGGGGAGTCGTCCGGGATTCAACGAATGACGGGGCCGGACCGTTGTGGGCCGACCCCGTCATTCCTGGTGCGTTGGTGTCAGCTGCCGTTGTTCTGGGCGGCGGTGACGAGGTCGGCCTGGAGGGTGGCTTGG
>QXCQ01000139.1 GCA_003576535.1 Nakamurella silvestris
AGCAGCTTCCCATTCCGCTTCCATCCGATAAATTTGCGCTGCTAAATTGGAGCTCTGTAAATATGGAGTGGCATAGTCAGCATCAAGTTCATCTTTAAAAATTTCCTTGATTCGCTCTAAAGATGCTTTGGCACAACCTACAGCCATTGCTGCAACCAGAGGGCGAGTATTATCAAAGGTTTCCATTACCCCTGCAAAGCCTTTTGCAACATCAATTTCAGCATTGCCAAGTAAATTCGCGGCAGGTACTCGACAATCTATAAAGCTGATTGCAGCCGTATCTGATGCTTTAATTCCGAGTTTATGTTCTAAGCGTTCAACTTTCATGCCCGGTGTACCTTTAGGCACAACAAAAGATTTGATCGCAGCTCGACCCAATTTTTTATCTAATGTTGCCCAGACCACCACAGAATCTGCACGCTCACCTGAAGTTACAAAGATTTTCTCGCCATTGAGAATATATTCGTCACCGTCTTGTGTTGCCGTGGTACGAATAGCGGCGGAGTCAGAACCACATCCCGGTTCAGTAATCGCCATTGCTGCCCATGTACCTTTAAATCGTTCTAGCTGTTCATCATTGGCAACCGCAGCAATCGCAGAGTTTCCTAAACCTTGACGTGGCATAGACAGGAGTAAACCAGTATCGCCATAGCACATTTCGATAATGCCTAAGGCGGTTGACATATTGGTCCCATTTTTATTGCTTTTATCATGGTCACCACGTTTGTTGATTGCAGCACCAGCATTTAAGCCATCACCACCATCATTCATACCATCGAGTAAAGAGGCAAGCATATCCAACTCTTTTGGGTAGGCATGTTCTGCTTTATCGTATTTACGTGAAATTGGACGTAATACATTAACAGCTGTTTCATGTGCTTGGTCTAAAAGCATTTTGAATTTTTTGGGATTTTGTAAATTCATGAGTAATATCCTTTTTTATTCGTTTTAAGCATGTAAACCAGAATGTAAAACAGCTGTAGCACGCAGATCACGGTACCAACGTTCAGCAGGATGTTCTTTGGTAAAACCATGCCCACCTAAAATTTGTACGCCATCTGTGGCGATTTTCATCGACTTTTCAGCACAAAGTAAGCGTGCCAAATATGCTTCACGATGGAAAGGTTGCCCTGATTCTGCCAAACTTGCAGCGTTGAGGATCAGCATACGCATTGCATCAATTTCTATTGCCATATCGGCAATCATAAAAGCTACACTTTGACGATGTGAAATAGGTTCACCAAATGCAGTGCGTTCATTGGCATATTTGATACTGTATTCTTTGACCGCTTCACAAGTTCCTACAGCCAGCGCACA
>QXCQ01000255.1 GCA_003576535.1 Nakamurella silvestris
GTTGCTGAACTTGGTTCGATCAGTCAAGCAGCAAAGCATGCCAATATCGCTGTTTCAGTGGCAAGTCAGCGTATTCAACGATTAGAACATCACTTATCGCTTAGGCTATTTTATCGCACTACCCGTAAATTGCGTTTGACTGAAGAAGCTAAGACGTTGATTGCACATGGGCAACCGCTACTAGAAAGTTTTCAGATATTGACTGAAAATCTTAAACATCGCGATCAACAGCTTATTGGAAATATTAATCTCACAGCGCCTGCGAGTTTCGGTGTACAAATACTGGTTAAAGTGATTGCTGAATTTTTAAAGCAACATCCAGCATTGTCGATAAACTTAGATCTTAATGATCAGAACGTAGATTTGATTGCTCAAGGAATGGATATTGCAATTCGGATTGGAAAACTTCAAGATTCATCGTTAATTGCTAAACCGTTATGTATCAATCAGCGCTTACTCTGCGCCTCTCCAGAATACCTTGAGCAGTACGGCACACCTCAGCATATTGAAGATTTAGCGCGACATCGCTGTATCATTCAACGCCATCAAAAAGGCATGACTGATACATGGAACTTTATTGATCCTTTAAAAGGAGATAAATTATTAAATATTCATGTCAAAGGACACTTTATTACCAACGCCGGTGAAGGTGTGCGTCAAGCCGCATTGGCAGGTCTAGGCATTTCAAATCACTCTTTTTGGCATGTTCACGATGATTTAATGACTGAGAGATTAATCCATGTTCTTCCTGAATTTACGGTTGAACCAACGGCGATATATGCTGTAATCCCTGATCGAAAACTCATGCCAAACAAAGTCAAAGTTTTGATTGAATATCTGCAAGATTATTTTAAAAATTTTAATAAATAATTGATTTAAATATTTAAAATTTAACTTATACCAAAGGTCAAAAATAAGTTTAATTCATCAATATCATTATTGAAAATTTTTATTGTTAGGTATTTTCACAGCCTCATATTTTGAGAAATGCTATGATCTATTT
>QXCQ01000146.1:0-215 GCA_003576535.1 Nakamurella silvestris
CCGGCCACACCCTCGTCGCCTTCGAAACCCTCACCCACGGCAGCGACGTCATCGCCACCCACGAGGACATCAACGACACCGCCCAAACCGTCCATGTGGGTGCGGCACCGCGGATCTCCACCACCCTGGTGGACGCGTTGGACGGGGACAAGAACATCGCCGCCACCGGTGGCGCGGTGACCGACACCATCACCTACGAAAACCTCGTGTCGGAC
>QXCQ01000146.1:311-11159 GCA_003576535.1 Nakamurella silvestris
TCCTCACCCTGGGCGAAGACCAGGTCGCCACCCACGAGGACATCAACGACAGGGCACAGACGGTGTACGTCATCGAGGTCGACCCGACGAACTCGACCGGTCCTTCCACCAGTGCGACCCCGCTGTCCCCCACGCCGGCGGAGGCGTCGAACACCTCGACCGTTCCCTCGTCGGCCGGTGCGCTTCCCACCGACGCGGGCAACACACCCCCGGGCAGCGGATATCTGCCGAGTACCGGAGTCAGCTCCACCACCGGCCCCATGGCCATCACGGCGATCCTCGCCTTGATGTGCGGTACGGGCCTGCTCCTGTGGGGCCGAACCCGCACGAGCCGGCAACACTGATCACATTCCTCACTGATCACATTCGTCCGGAGCCGACCGGCTCCGCACGCCCTGCGCCCCTCACCGAAAGGTGAGGGGCGCAGGGCGTTTGCGACGTCGAATCCGGCGTCGGCCCGCGGAAGGTCGGATCAGAACCCGACGACGGCGATGACGCGTGGGGTCTTGTAGACGACCTGACCGGAACCACCGGCGGCCACCGCAGAGATCGCCGCCGCCGGGCCGGCGTTCACGACCTTCCCCTGCCAGGTCCCCGAGACCTTCCGAGCCAGATAGACCTGCTCCGGCGAGTCGAGAGTCCAGGACACGTAGACCTTTCCGGCCGACACCGCCACCGAAGGGGCATTCCAACTCGGGGTGCCGAACTGCTTCGACCGGTAGGCGCCGCCGGAATTGTCCCGCAGCACGATCTTTCCGTCCCTGGTCCAGACGACATAGGTCTTGCCTGCGGCGATGGCGACATCGGCGTTGGAATTGAACTTTCCGGTCGAGGCGAAGGTGCTCGCGGCCCAGCTGCCGCCCGTGCTTCTGGCCACCCGCAGGTCGGAGCCGGTCGTTGTGCCGCGCGTCCACACCAGGGTCAACCGGCCGGCCGAATACGCGACGGAAGGCTCGTAGTCCTGCACGTTCGAGCTGGTGGTGGTGATGCGGGTCTTTCCTTTGGCGCCGTTCAAGGTGCGGCGCGCAAACAGCTCCTGCTGGCCGGTGCTCCCCACCTGCTCACTCCACACCACCCAGTACTTGCCATGGGCTGCAACAAGATCGGCGGTAAAATAGGAGTTCGCCGCAGACAGAACGACCGATTGCGTCGCCTTGCCGGAATCACTCATCCGCCCGAGCCGCAGCTTCTTGCTCACATCCACGTACACCACGTAGGTGTAACTGTCACCGTCGTAGGCGGTGGCCAGTACGTCCCCGCGGTACGGGGACTTCTGGACAGCACTGATCCCACCCTGGTGCCAGAAGAACTTGATCGAACGATCGGCGTAACAACCGCTCGACGCACCACGGATGGTGCCGCTGACGGAGGACACGGCATCGGCCGAGCCGATCCCGCAGGAGGTGATGGTGGAGGCCGGCGCGGCGGCCGCAGCGGCCGCGACTGCAGGGGGCGACGCCGAGGCCGCCTGCGACGGGACGACCAGCACTGCGGCGACCACGCCCAGCAGCGCAGCTGGGATGAAGCGGGAGACTCTCATCGGTATGCCCTTTCACAAAGCAGCGCGAGCCCGCTGACCGGAGGTGCCGTCACCTCCGCGAGTTCGCCGGACAGCCAATAGGAGGACGACACCGCCCATTTAGTTCCTCACCCGGCCGAACAACCGGGCCTTGTCTGCTGCGCCCGCTCCCCGTTCGGCATCAGGTGGGCCCGGTCAGCCGCGATGGATGTGCGGGTCGTAGGGGACGAAGAACAGCGGGATGTCACCGATGGCGGCAGCGGCGATCTTCCGGAGCTCGGCTTGGATCCGGGGGTCGGTCGAGGCCGTGACACCCGCGACGTCCAGGCCGTCCCACCCCTGGGAGATGCCGATCTTGCTGAGGTGATCGGGTTCTCGCGTGTCGCCGTACTTCGCCGGGAGCGCTTCGGCCAGATCGCCCAGTGCGGCCTGCAGGTCCGCGTCGCTGTACGGCGAGCGCTCGAAGGAGATGGTGATCCCGTCGGCAGCCGCAGCGGCAACGATCGGCTCGGCTGTCGTGGGTGGGTCTCCCTTCCACAGCACGACGATCGCGTGGTGCTCGACATCGAGGCGGTAGTCGGCGAAGCCGGCATGTCCCTTGTCGCTCAGGGCCGCGATCTCGCCGGCGTAGGCACTGAAAGGTGCCTGGTCGCGGACATCGGACATCCCCGGCAGCTCGGCAGCAGCTGATGCGTCGGACGGGTCCATACCCGCGGCCTTCATCTCTGCGATCGCCTGTGACTTTTCAGCGGCCTCCTTCGCAGCGGCCTCGTTCGCAGCGGGGAGGCCGGAGGCCTCGGTCTGAACCGGTGCCCCGCCCATCGACCCCGGGCTCCCGAGCTCCTCATGGATCTGTGTGGTCACCACCGGCGGAGAGACCGAGGAGCGCTCGGAGTCGTCTCCGGACAGCAGTACCGCGCCTCCCATGCCGACCACCGCTGCCACAGCTGCGGCGATCAGCAGCGGGGCGGTCGATCCGCCCCGCTTCCGGCCTTCAGACATGTCCCCCGCCCTCCCCTACCGGGACCAACACGGCAGTCCCAGCACGCCGCACCGGATCAGCAGTAGTGCTTTCATCCCGTCGCCCCATCCCAGACCTCATGGCAAGGGTTGTCAACCACCTACCGCGTTCCTGCTGCCGCCGCACCCGGCACCGTCCCCCGACCGCCCGGCGCGTGCGGTCACGAACCGGTCCCGTCGACACCCCCATCCCCCGGGAGACCCTGCGCAGCATGGAATCGGCGCCCCCAGGCCCCAGCCGCCTCGCGCAGGGGTTCCGGGCCCACCACGGTGAAGGGTGCATCGAAACGCGTGACGAAGGCGAGCAATCCGGTCCAGGACCAGGACCCGACCGTCAGACGCGTCGAGGTGTCTGTCACCTCCTCGAGTTCCCCGTCGCCGATCCACGGCGCGACCTCTGCGGCCGGGAGGTCGATGATCACCTGCCCGAGACACGGCCAGCGATCCTCCGTTTCGGACCCTTTCGATCTCGCCGCCAGGAACGACCGCGCATCCGGCGCGGGCAGTGCGCGCGGGGTGAATCGAGGGCCGGTCGGTGTGCGCGGGGTGAGCCGGTCCAGGCGGAAGAACCGCCAGTCGGCCTTGTCCAGGTCCCAGCCGATGAGATACCACCGTCCTTGGCGTGCCACGATCGCCTGCGGCTCGATCCGCCGGGGTACATCGGTCCGTCCGTGGTAGTCGAACCGCATGACGAGTTGCTCGCGGACCGCGACGCTGACAGCCTCCAGCACAGCCGGATCCACCCGCGTCGCCGCTTCCGCCCCGGTGAACCGGATCCCGTCGATGCGGTGCCGGAGTCGTGAGGGCATCACCCGCCGCACGGTGGCCAGCGCCCGGGCCGCCGCCTCGTCGATGTCCACCCCACCGGTGGAGACACTCTGCAGCGCCACGGCAATCGCCACGGCCTGCTCGTCGTCGAAGAGCAGCGGCGGCAGCTCCGAACCGGGGACGAGCCGGTACCCACCGTCCGGTCCCTTGACGGAACTGATCTGATACCCCAACTCGCGTAGCCGGTCCACGTCCCGGCGCACCGTCCGCGGCGTCACCTCCAGGCGGTCGGCCAACACCTTGCCCGGCCAGTCACGCCGGGTCTGCAGCAGGGACAGCAGCGACAACATGCGTGAGGACGATCCGACCATGATGTCGAGTCTGCCCCGAATAGAGGACCACCGCTGTCCGCTACCCCTGGAATCGTTCCTCCTGACGGCGATCGCGCCGTTCACACCGTGACCGAAGGACACCCCATGACCGTCAAGACCACCACCCACCTCAACTTCCGTGGCACCGCCCGACAGGCGCTGGATTTCTACCAGACCGTCTTCGGGGGCCGGATCATCAGCGCCGCGTACTCCGATTTCGGTATGCCGAAGGAGGCACCGGGCGCGGACAAGATCGTTTTCAGCCAGCTCGAGAACGAGGACGGCTTCCGCATCATGGCCTACGACGTCCCCGGCCATGACGACACCGACCCCGCGGCCATCGCCGGCTCGACGCACCGCGAGAACGGTGCCACCATCACCGATCGCACCTTCTTCCAGTCCGTCCGCGGCGAGGCCCTGGAGGAGGTCGAGGGCTACTGGAACGCCCTTTCCGACGGCGCCGCGATCATCGAGCCCCTCGCCGCCTCTGCCTGGTCCCCCGGCTTCGGCATGCTGACCGAC
This sequence comes from Nakamurella silvestris, assembly GCA_003576535.1. GTDB lineage: Bacteria > Actinomycetota > Actinomycetes > Mycobacteriales > Nakamurellaceae > Nakamurella > Nakamurella silvestris. The sequence goes on from QXCQ01000146.1 coordinate 4,512, forward strand.
AAGTTCGGCATCACCTGGGTCCTCGACGTGCAGGCCCCCTACGCGGGCTGAGGGCCCCTGGTCGGCCGCGGGGTCGAGTCCCTTCGACGCCGCGGCCAGGCGGATCCGGTGCAGACCTCCAGCGGGATGCCTCGCCTTCCGGGAACTGAGAACAAAACCCAGCTCACTGCGGGCCTTCGATAGGGTCAGCAGCCATGACCTCGACCCACGGCTCCCGTCACCTGTCACCGCACGCCTTGGCTGCACTGTGCGAGTCCGCAGTCCTGCGCGCGGGCGGATCCTCCGACACGGCAGCAGCTCTGGCGTCCGCGACCGTGGCCGCCGAGCAGCGAGGCAGACCTGAAGTGGGCGCTGGGCACCTCCTCGACCACCTCGACGCGCTCCGCAACGGACGCCTGAACGGCACGGCCCACCCCCGGGTCCTCTCCCGGCGCGCCTGTGTCGTCACCGTCGATGCCGACCGCGGTGCGGCACAACTGGCCTTCGACCGCGCCTTCGACACCCTGGTCGACAGCGCCCGTACCAACGGCGTGGCCGTTCTCTCCGTCCACAACTCCTTCACCGCCGGCGAGCTCGGTCACTACACCTCACGCGTCGCCGAAACAGGTCTGATCTCCATGGCCTGCGCCAACTCTCCCGCTCTGATGGCCGTGTACGGCGCTCACGAGGCGATCACCGGCACCAACCCCATCTCCTTCGCGCTGCCCCATCCCCGTGGCCCGCGGATGTTCGATCAGGCGACCAGCGCGACCGCCTGGGTGCGGGTTCGTGACGCGGCCGCGCGAGGGGAGAGCATTCCCGAGGGCTGGGCGCTCGATCCGGACGGCAACCCGACCACCGACGCCCGGACCGCTCTGACCGGGGCACTCCTGCCGTTCGGTGGTGTGAAAGGCGCCAACATCGCGATGATGGTCGAGATGTTGGCAGCCCTGGCCGGCGGATCATTCTCCCTGGACGCAGCACCATTCGACTCCGGAAGCAGGTCCCCGGGCCTGGGCCTCTTCGTCGCGGCGATCGACCCGACCGCATTCGACGTCTCCTACCCGGAGCGCGCCGAGGGACATCTGGCCCGGCTCGCCTCCGGGTACGGCGCCGACTTCGGCCGGAGGAAGACCCCGATCGCCGAGATCGGCCTCTCCGACGAGACCTATCAGGCGCTCCTGGCGGCCTCCGGACGAGCGGTGTGAACGAGCGGGATCGACAACGTCTTCCTACACTGGAGCGATGACGTCGACAGAACATGCTGCACCGCCCAGGGTTTCGGACGAGGACATCGCCGACCTGGGTGACCGTCTGCGGCGTTACCGGTCGGTCACGGTCACAGACGGGCTGGAGAGCGCCGGTGTCGACCGCGCCTGGCTCGAATCCATCGTCCACCGTTGGCGGACGGGATACGACTGGCGGGAGCACGAGGACAGAATCCTCGCCCTGCCCTGGGAGCTGGTGGACGGTCCGACACCCCTGCGGATCGTGCATCAGCGGGTGAGTGCCCAGGCCCCGACGATCCTGCTGCTGCACGGCTGGCCGGACTCGATCCTGAGGTTCGAGAAGCTGCTCCCCCTGCTGCCGGAGTACAACGTCGTCATCCCGGCCCTTCCCGGCTTCCCTTCAGCGCCAGGACACCTCCACACGGCATGTCGGCGGCGGACATGGCATCCGTTGTTTCACAAGCGATGTCGGCGTTGGGTTATGGGCGGTTCATCGTCAGTGCCGGTGATGTCGGCTCCGATGTGGCCGAGTCGATCATCAGACACCACGGTACCGGGGTCGCGGCGGCCCACCTCACCGACGTGTCCCAACGGCACTACTTCCAGGGTCTGCCGGAGGACCTGACCGCCGAGGAACAGGCCTACGTCCGACGAGGGCACGCCTGGCAGGCGACAGAGGGCGGCTACAGCCACGAACAATCCACCAAACCGTCGACACTGTCGATCGCCCTGGGCGACTCCCCGGTCGGGCTGCTGGCCTGGATCGGCGAGAAACTCTGGAGCTGGACCGATCACAACAACGACATCTCAACGGTTTTCGCTCCCGACGAGGTGTTGACCTGGGTGTCGGTCTACTGGTTCGGCCGGTGTATCGGCACCTCGTTCGGGCCCTATGCACTGGCAACGGTGATGCCGAACGAGTACGTGGAGGTACCGGTGGCCATGACGATCTTCCCGAAGGACCTGGCCAATGCCCCGCAGTCCTTCGTCAGACGCCTGTTCGATGTCCGCAGCTTCCAAGAACTGCCCACGGGCGGTCACTTCGCGGCCTGGGAGCGCCCCGAGGACTACCTCGCAGGGGTGCATGCGGCTGTCGCGGCTGCGCGGTGAGACCTGCCGTCACTCAGCCGTCGGGATTCAGCGCAATGGCCACCTGGTCGCCGAGGAACTCCCTCGCGATCTCGAACATGGCGTCCTCGATCTCCGGCTCGTCGTTCATCTCGGGCCAGCTGATGGCGAACTCGTTCTGGCCACGCTGTTCGAATTCGACGACCCACCCCCGGGCATGTGCGGCCTGGACGATCTTCTCGGCCAGCGGGACGAGTTCCGCCTCGGAGTGGACGATCTCGTGGAAAACCACGTCCATCCCGATTGCTTTCGCATACCGGGTGATGTCGTGGATCGCCTGCGCGGTGGCGGCGGGCCATTCCGAGGAACGCACCCAGAGCTGCAGGCTCATCGTCGCCCGCTGGTAGCTGATACCGCCGTAGTTCTCGTACGGGACGGTGAGTTCCACCAGGCCGTCGACGACCCGCTCCAATGCGTCCTCGCTCGCGGTGCCGCGATAGGAACCGTCGGCGGCGCGCAGGGCCTCGGGTACGGCCACCGCAACCTGGAGGTCGTCGGCCCGGGCGGCAACGTGGGCTCCGACCCCCACGGCGGCGGCAACGGTCACGGCCAGGGCGATCACCATCCCCACCCGTACGGCCAGAGTGCGAGATCCACTACCGATCGGCGAATCCGACTGCAGGACAGGTGTTTCACCCACCGGCCAGGTCCCCACGTCCGGCGACCACCCACGTGCTGTCCATCATTCGCCCCACCCCGTGCACGGCCCCAGTGACCTGAGGCATCAGCTAGTTGTACCAAGGGTGTCGATCCGGCGGCAAATGGTCGACGGATTCCAAGCATCCTCGAATTCAGCGTCGCAGGCCCAGAAGGACCAGTTCGTAGAGCTCGGCGGCAGTTGATCTCCAATCGGAGTTCGGGTCGATCTCCCACAGTCCTGCCAACGCAAGCACAACGGTGTCCGGGTTGAGGCCGTCTCGGACCGCACCGCTGTCGGCTGCCGCGTCGAGAAGTCGTGCCAGGGCCCCCACGATCTGGTCGTAGGTCTGGGTGAACAGAGCAGTTCCCGGACCGGTCGCGGTGCGAAGGACCGGTGCCAGACCGTGTTTGGTCATGGCGTACTGCGCCAGGCGTTGCACCCAGGCGCGCAATGCCTCCGCGGGATCCAACGATCCGAGGAACTCGTCGGCTCCCACCACCAGTTGCTCGACCTCGAAACGGTAGACCTCGAGCACCAGGCTCTCCCTGGTCGGGAAATGGCGGTACAGCGTCGCGTTGGCAACACCTGCCCGCGCCGCGATCGAGTTGAGGGATGCCTCGCTGGACTCGTTCAACGCATCCAGCGCCGCCGCCAGGATCAGCCGCCGGTTCTCGGCCGCGTCGGCCCGCCGCCGGGGCGTGTGGTCAGGCATACAGGCACCTCTCTTGCTAAACGGGGAGTTCCGCGTTTAGGCTGGGATCTACCGGGGAGTTCCCCGGTTTCGCTGTGCATCCTACCGAGCAGCCGGCATCCACCCATCACTCCGACGAAGGAGACCACTCCATGGCGATCCACCACGACCTCACCTCCTCCCAGGCCGCCGACCGGCTGGCCATTCGGGAGCTGTTCGACGCCTACGCCCGCTGCGCCGACCGGCGCGACGCCGAGGGGCAGAAGGCACTGTTCACCGAGGACACCCGGTTCGAGGTGTACATGGACGGCCCCGACACCCCGCCCAGCTACGTCCTCACCGGACGGGAGTCGCTGACCCCGGTCTTCGAGGGTCTCACCCGGTACGCCAGGACCACCCACTTCAACGGACAGAGCACCGTCGTCCTCGACGGCGAGCGTGCCACCGGAGAGAGCTACACCCTCGCCCATCACCTGTTCTCCGAGGACGGTGAGCGCAAGATCATGATCGCCGCCCTGCGCTACCTGGACACCTTCGTCAAGATCGACAGTGCCTGGTTTTTCAGCAGCCGCAGCCTGGTTCTGGACTGGAGCGAAACACGTACATCCCATCAGTGAGAATCCGAATCCCCGGGAGTACCTGTCCAGTTGCCACCAGGATCATCGGGAGCAGGAATTTTGATTCCATTCACGAACAATGCCCCCTTCACCGCCCGGGTAGCCGGTGAAAACGTTTCCTGCCATCAGGTCTGGCTGATCACATCGCCCTTCTACAGCCCCTGACCTGACGTATTCGACTACACGAGCAAACACAGCACGTCATCTTCGGCCGGAACGCCGGTGATCTCTCGAATTCCGACACGAATTGCCCGGCCCACACACCCCCCACTGCCTACAAAATCACCCGTATGAGGGTAAAGCGGACCTGTCGCCCCGATCAGCAACGATTCCCTTAATTGATCATCAACGGTATTCTCGCGGGGGTCTGTACAGACCATGTGAAGTATCCGTCCGGCCAGGACCTCCATCGCACCGTCGACGAGGACGTCTGCGCCGTATCCAGGGAGCCGTCCGTGCGTGTTCGTTCAGGTCGTCATGTGTTGTCCAGCTTGTCCGGCTCGGTGGCATCGAGATCGCGACGTCTGACGGCCGCAGCCGCGGCTTTGCTGTTGGCCGGCGGGGTGTTGGTGGTCGGTTCCTCGGGTGCCTCCGCTGCCGCCCCGGTGACGAACTGGCCGGATCTGGTGTCGGCGTTCGCCGCCGGCGGCACGGTTGTGCTCGGTGCCGATATCACCCGGCCGAGCGGCAGGCTCACGGTCGGTGGTTCGGCGGTCACCCTGGATCTGAACGGCCACTCGCTGACGGTCATCAACGAGGTCTCCACTCAGGCCGCCGTCCACGTGCCCACAGGTACGCACTTCACGATCAGCGATTCCATCGGCACAGGGGTGCTGACTTCTTCTGCGGCCACGGGGGCGGCCATCGGCAGCGACGCAAATAGCGACAGCGGTGACATCAGCATCACCGGGGGCACCGTACGAGCGTTTGGCACGTTCGGGGGTGCCGGTATCGGCGGCGGCGGCGGCGGCCGGAACGGCCGGATCGAGATCTCGGGTGGGTCGGTGACTGCGATGGCCAGCACAGGTGCTGCTGCCGGTATCGGCGGCGGCGTGTTCCCCGCGGGCGCACCCGATATTCCCGCAGGGGTCATCGTGATCTCCGGTGGCACCGTTGTCGCCACCGGCGGCGACAGCGCGGCGGGTATCGGCGGTGGCCAGGTCACCCGTAACGGCCCGATCAGCATCACCGGCGGTACGGTCACCGCGACCGGCGGTACCGCCGGTGCCGGTATCGGCAGTGGACGCCGGTTCGCGGAGTCCACGTCTACGGGTGGGTCGATCGAGATCCACGCCGGCACGGTCACAGCGACCGGGGGGAACTACGGGGCCGGTATCGGCGGCGGGCTTCAGGGCATGCCCGGGCCGGTAGGGATCTTCGGCGGAACGGTGACAGCGACGGGTTCGGGTGCCGCGGCCGGCATCGGTGCCGGAGAGGGCAGTGCGGGCAACGCCGTCTCGATCGCCTCCGGTGCTACCGTGACCGCCAGCGGCGGCAACGCGATCGGTACCTTCAACAACCCCGCCATGGGATCGTTGACCAACAACGGAACCCTGAACATCCCCGCCGGTCAGAAGCTGACCATCCCCGCGGGTGTCACGGCCACCAACGGCGGCACCATCAACCTCCTCGGCACCTTGGACGGCGCAGGGACCCTGAACAACACCGGCCGGATCATCGGCACCGCTGCCACCGGTGTGGTGGCCGGGGCCGGCCAGGGCAACGGCGGCCTCCTCGTCACCAACCACAACTACCGGCTACGGTTCAACCTCAACGCCGGTCCCGGAACCACCCCGGGGGACCTGTCGGCCTACACCACCACCTTCACCGACGCCGGCCTCACCCTGCCGACACCGACAGCCGCGCCGGGTTACACCTTCGCCGGCTGGTATCTCGACCCGACCTCAGGGCCGCAGATCAACAACCTGACGACGTTCACCGGCCCCGGACCGACCACGATCCCGGTGTACGCGCACTACGTCATCACCCAGGCCATCGCCTTCACCTCGACCATCCCCTCCTCACCGGCCGTGGGATCGACGTACCAGATCGCAGCCACCGGCGGCGGTTCCGGCAACCCGGTCACCTTCGTCTCCACCACCACCGGTGTCTGCACCGTCTCGGGCAACACGGTGAGTTTCAACCACCCCGGTGCCTGCACGGTACGGGCCGACCAGGCGGCCGACGGCTTCTACACCGCCGCCCCCGCCCAGACCCAGAGCACCACCGTGGTCAAGGCCGACCAGGTCCTCACCTTCACCAGCACCGCCCCGACCACCCCGGTGGTGGGCGGCAGCTACCAGGTGGCGGCCACCGGTGGGCTTTCCGGCAACCCGGTCACCTTCGACACCTCCACCACAACCG
>QXCQ01000084.1 GCA_003576535.1 Nakamurella silvestris
TTTTTCAATACCATCAGCAATATTTCCTGGTAGTGTGCATTCTGGATCAAACTCTGTTGCACCAAATACTTTTTCACAATAGGATTTACCCATGAATTGATTATTCATAATACTAGGATTATTTAAGCAATTATCTAAGCCTACTTGGTTACGTTCAGATAGCTTTTGACAGGCGCTGCTCCAATTGTTTGTATACGTTATCTCCGTATTACTCACACAGTTTTGATAAGCTTGAGACCTTTGCTCTGATTCTTGTTCTTTTTTCTTCAAGGCCTTTGCTTCTGCTTCTTGCTTTTCTTTAAGCTTTTGTTTTTCTAAATCTAACTTCTGCTGTTCAAGATTTGGGACAAATATCACATAGTAATAGAACACCCCAACACTTGCTAATAATGCAGCTAAAACTAAACCAATTGCTAAGACTAATTTAATTGTCTTATTTCCATCACTTTGCACATTTTGATTACTAAACATTAATTTTTAACCGATTTCAGAAAATAGTTAATAAAAGGGCGATGAGTTAATCTTCTCACCCATAATTTGTATTTGATGATTTAACTTTCTTGAACGTTATAACCAAACTTTTGAATACCAGCCCCCATCTCCCCAGTGTAATTATGGCAAGCTTGTAAATAAGTTTCTGCATCTGACCATAACACGCCTGATACGCCAGAAGCGTTTAATGGAATAACTGTTATTTGCTCCCCAATCTGCACGGTTGGCTTAGTCAAAGAGCACTGGATTTGAAGTTTATGAGCTTCATGGTTCCAGTCGATATGTTCAGACTCAATCTCTCGACTACCACCAACAACCGTTAGTTCTATACTTGTCTCAGTTGGAGTTTGGCTTAACTTCTTAAATTCCATTACACGTGCAACTGAACACGGGTCATGATAACAAGATTCCAACTGCGAGCCTTTCTGTACACCTGAAAAATCAAATGCTGTTGTAGGCGCAGTCATCGTTGGAGCTCCAGTTAAAGTTGGAACCTCCGCTTCTGTTGGTATTTCTACAGCAGGTTGGATGGGTTGTTGTGCTGCCTGTTGTGGTTCGGCCTCATCCATTGGAATAACAAACTTTTTCACTTTCCAACTTAAGCCATCACGTTCCATA
>QXCQ01000077.1 GCA_003576535.1 Nakamurella silvestris
CATGAAGTATCTGATTCATTGGCGTATACGATGGCGTTCAAGAGTGCTGTTGCAACTTCCTTATTATTGATGATCATCAACTCTGGGCTTGCCTCATATCAACAGTTCAAACGAGGCAATATACAGCGAAAATATCTTTTCCCGATTGCCTACTGGATAGGAATAGGTGCAGTAATCGGGACTTTTTTATCAATTTATATAGCCCCTATTTATTTAAAATGGGCATTTGTAGCCTATTTATCAATGACAATTCTGGACTGTCTCTCACGACAACTCAAATCACAGCAATTTCAGCAAATTTCTACACGTGTCTTAAACGCCAAAGAACAGCGTCTGGGTGGCATATTCATAGGTGGTATTGCAGCTGCACTCGGTGTTGGCGGAAGTGTGATGACCGTTCCTTTATTTCGCCGTTGTGGCTTAGATATGTCTAGCGCTGTCGCTCTGGCTAATCCTCTCAGTATGCCTGTTGCACTTGCGGGTTGCTTAACCTTAATCATAACTCAATGGGTACAACCACCTCACTTAGGGATACATTTTTGGGGATATTTCTATTATCCAGCATTAATATGTTTAATCCTTGGAGGCTTTATAGGGATGAAACTCACCCTTGGTTTGTCAAGTAAATTATCCAATACAGCCCATGAACGCGGTTATATTGTCTTGTTAACTTTGGTCCTATTCAGTATTTTACTGACTTAATGAGATAAGTTTGTCTGCTCGTTCTTAAATCAGAATCCGCATTTTCAACTGATAAGATCCTGAATAAATTAGGATCTTCATCAACTTAAGAGTAATCACATTCAAACGATGGTATAAAAACAATAAGTGTCATTCTACTCCACAGACAATGACGCAAATAATGGAATAGACATTGATAATATTGATAATTCAGTCATTCAAAAAATCAGCAATATCATTATGATAATAGAAAATTTCACCACTATCCCCTGTTTCCACACAACTAAAATGGCATTATTTCAATGAATAAATAGCAAACTTCAGCTTGTAAAGTTAAAACAAATTAATTAACCTACCTAACGTTAGGTAATCTCACAGATCAATCATTATGAATCTAAATATACGCCATCAAAAAATTGGTTTTGCTCTTATTGTGCTGCTTGCGATGTTGACTGCACTCGATGCGTTAGCGATCGATATTTATTTACCTGCATTTCCTGAAATTGCCAAAAGTCTCAGTGTCAATCTGAATGAAATGCAGCAAACTTTATCCATATTTTTAATTGGTTT
>QXCQ01000125.1:0-219 GCA_003576535.1 Nakamurella silvestris
ATGATAACCAGACCACTTTTTCCAAAGGGCTCTTCCTAGGCGCTTAACGGTTTAAAGTAACTCATTTCATTCTATTGAACTGATCTTAGAATCTTTCCAAGGCTTGGCATTTTTTCTGGGTGGAATGACCGCATTTGCGTGCCGATCAGCAATCACTTGTCTACATCGTCCAGATCGAAAGATTTCCTCGATTGATCAAAACTTGGTTATAAGAGGACA
>QXCQ01000125.1:321-1223 GCA_003576535.1 Nakamurella silvestris
GCATTTCCAATATAAATCTAGCTAGAGAGCGTTGCAAATTTATTAACCTCCAATGCACTCTAATCCTGTATAGTTTTTAACTGCTACAAATCCTTTTTCTAATGATCCTACAATCACGATTTGCGCATTTGCACGTTGTGCAGCTAAAACTCCAGCTTCTGCATCTTCAAACACAACACAGTCTTGAAATGTGAACCGTACCGGGTTTGTCGGAGACTTTTTTATTTAAGTTAGGCCACCTGACCTAACGGGTTAATCTTATCATAGTACATTGCTTCAAACTCAAAAGGCGATACATAACCCAGTGCACTGTGTACACGCTTTTTATTGAACCAATCTACCCAGTTTAGTGTCGCAAGTTGTACATCTGCTAAACCTTGCCAATCTGCTTTTAAATATTCAATCACCTCTGTTTTGTATAAGCCATTCACCGTTTCAGCCAGAGCATTATCGTATGAATCACCAGTCGTACCGACTGATGCTCGTAAATTTGCTGCTTCTAAACGATTGGTATAGCGAATGGAAAGATATTGCACACCTCTGTCGGAATGATGAATCACATTCTTTGGCATGCCTCGATCGCGCAATGCTTGCGCAAGTGCATCGAGCACCATATCTGTATTCATCCGTGTAGATACTTTCCATTCAACAATTGCTCGTGAAAACACATCAATAATAAAGGCGGTATAGACCCAACCTGACTTGGTTTGAATATAGGTAAAGTCACTGACCCACAGCTGATCTGGATGATCAGCACTAAAATTACGTTTCACTAAATCATCTGCTCTTTTTTGATCATCTCGGCTACGGCTGGTTTGTTTATTCTTACCACGCCAAACACCTTGTATACCTAGCTTTTGCATCAATCGAGCCACTGTACAACGCGCAACAATATAGCCTTC
>QXCQ01000045.1 GCA_003576535.1 Nakamurella silvestris
ATACAAGGAAGGGCACTGCGTGAGCCAGCTAACTGATGCTTCGGTTGTTTTACGATTAGGCTATCAAGCGATCCGTCGTGCAGGATTGCCGACAGAAGAAATATTATCAAAAGCAGGTGTGGCATTGGGTCAGGTTGATCAAAATGCACGAACGCCATTAAATGCACAATTTGCTTTTTGGGTGGCTGCCGAGGAAGTCAGTAACGATCCAGATATTGGTTTACATCTCGGAGAACATTTGCCTCTTTATCGTGGGCAGGTGATTGAGCATTTATTCATCTCAAGTGAAAACTTTGGTGAAGGACTCAAACGAGCACTTGCGTATCAACGTCTGATCAGTGACGCTTTCCATGCGAAGTTGGTGGTTGATGACAATGGACGTTGTTATTTAACCAATGGTGAACAACCCTGGGGCGAAAATATTGTCAACCGTCATTTTTCTGAATGTGCCATTTCGGGGATTTTACGCTTCTTTAAATTCATTACTGAAGGACGCTTTGAACCGATCTACATCGATTTTAACTTTTCTCAAGGTGCTTCAGATGGTGAGTATTATCGTGTGTATGGCTGTCCTGTAAGTTTGGGGCAAAAAGAAACACGGTTGTATTTTGATCCTTCAATTTTAGACTATCCATTGTGGCAAGCTGAACCAGAGCTGTTGCAACTCCATGAGCAGTTGGCAATTGAAAAACTTCAAGAATTGGCGCGTTACGATTTGGTTGGCGAAGTTCGCCGAGCAATTGGTTCAACTTTGGAGAGCGGTGAAACAACCTTGGAAACAGTGGCGGCTCAACTGAGCATCACCCCTCGTCGGTTACGCACCCAATTGTCAGAAGCCAATACCAGTTTTCAGCAAATCCTTTCAGATTACCGTTGCCGTTTAGCCAAAAAATTATTGGCGAATACAAATGAAAGTGTTGAGCGTATTGTATATCTCACAGGTTTTTCTGAGCCAAGTACGTTCTATCGTGCCTTTAAACGTTGGACCAATGAAACACCTGTTGAATATAGAAAACGTAAACAGCGTTAAGTGCAACGTTTTAATTATTGAGAAATTTTAAACTGCTTTCTAGATAAAAAATCCTTCAATTGTGAAGGATTTTTTATCTCATTTGGAAAAGAGTTATTCGGGCATATTTAGCCAATGTGGTCCTAGAGGTGGTCGCGGTAATTCAAACTGTTCTGGATAATCTGCATGAATGAAATATAGACCGTCAGGAGGGGCTGTAATCCCAGCGGCTTTACGGTCTTGTGCGGCAAAAATTTC
>QXCQ01000079.1:0-950 GCA_003576535.1 Nakamurella silvestris
TTTTTCACGACCTATACCACTGTCTTTAAATCCGCCAAACGGTGCCGAAATCGAGAATTTTTTATAAGTATTGATCCAAACTGTCCCCACCTCTAAAGCACGAGCAATTTGCCACGCTTTACGATAATTTTCAGTCCAAATACCTGCGGCCAATCCAAAACAACTTGCATTGGCTTGGGTAATCAAATCAGCCTCATCGTCGTACTTGATGACGACTAACACGGGACCAAAAATCTCTTCCTGACAGGTTTGTGCAGCATTATCCAAACCCGTAATAATGGTCGGTAAGTAATAACTGCCTTTTGCCAACTCACCATCCGTCAACGCTTGACCACCTACTACGACTTGACCACCTTCTTGCTTGGCCAATTGGACATATGCATCCACAGATGCCAAATGCTTTTGATTAATTAAAGAACCGAGATGCACATCTGCAGTCTCAGGATGCCCTACACGTAAAGCTTTGGTAATTTCAATCAAGCGATTGAGAAACTGATCATAGATACTGCGATGAACAAATAACCGTGAACCTGCAATACACGCCTGTCCTGCCGAACTAAAAATACCGTAAGCCACCCCCTTAGCAGCCAATTCAATATCTGCATCTGGCAATACAATGGTCGGTGNTTGTTGTCCCCCCAGTAAATGAAATTTTACGTACCAATGGATGTTTTACGATTGCATCACCAATCACAGAACCACGCCCCACCAAAACGCTTAATAAGCCTTTGGGTAAGCCAGCTTGTTCAAAGATTTTGGCAAGTTCCAAAGCGATTAAAGAGGTTGCCTCTGCGGGTTTAAGAATGACTGCATTTCCAGCCGCTATTGCAGGGGCAAGTTTTTGCACCTCACTGGCGATCGGCGAATTCCACGGTGTGATCGCTGCAACAACACCCACAGGTTCATGCACACTCATGGTCATGAAATCTGCTGCACGTTGTGTTGTTAAT
>QXCQ01000079.1:1002-1800 GCA_003576535.1 Nakamurella silvestris
CATGCGGCATACTGTTGCGCCAACTTGGTTGTCGCCATGCTAAATCTGCTTTTTTGATTGCTTCATCAACATCATCCAAACTTGCAGTCGAAATTTCTGCATTTACAGATTGATCAGCTGGAAACACACTTTGGATAATATTGCCTTTGCCTAATCGCCATTCACCTGCGATATAAATTTGCTTTACCATGATCAAATCCTTTTATATCTGAATTGCTTCAACGCTGTTACGACATGCACGAATCACACTCAATGCAGCCAATGTTGAAGTTTTTGGATTACTTGCCAACGGCACACCCATCAATTCAATGGTCATTTCACCAAACATGCCTTCCGCTACAATGGTGTGTTTGTTCTTGTTGATATGCGGATCAACACTTAACTCAACCATAGTTTGATCCATTCCTAAGCCTGCAAGCGCAATCGTAGCTGCAACATTGGCATTGGCTGGAAACTTCAACGCCGCCTCTCTGGCTGTGCCTTTGAAAAACACAGTTGCTTGATTTACATGTTCAAGGTCAACCAACTGTTCTGCATAGCTACCACGCCAACTGTTTGGACTCTTACAGCCCTTATAGGTGACCTTTTCCAGCCCGCCTTCTTTGGCTGCTGAAATTCCATCAATTCCTGCAATTGCGCCTGCTAGTAAATGCAGATGTGCATGATGCTGCTCAGCCGTAAGTTTGAGTTGAGTCAAAAACTCGTTATCTGCCAAAGTTCCCACCGAAATCAAACCAATGGTCCAACCTTTTTCAAGTACTTTTTGTGCATGCTCTTTCACTGCTGCTTGCCCTGCCA
>QXCQ01000222.1:0-771 GCA_003576535.1 Nakamurella silvestris
GATGACAAGAAAAAAATAGGCTTAAAGCATTCAAATGCATATTGTTTCATCAAAATCACTGATTTTGATCAAAGTTTAGCTGCTATTTCAGCACCTTCACGAATTGCGCGCTTAGCATCAAGTTCACCCGCCAATTTAGCACCACCAATAATATGATAATTGGCTAAAGTAGATTCACCCTCTTTTGGCATCAAATCCTTAACAGACTCTTGTCCAGCACATACCACGATGGTATCTACACGCAACAATTGATCATGACCATTGCTTTCAATCCACAATCCTTCATTGGTCACAGCTTTATATTGCACGCCACGCAACATTTTTACCGCATGTTTTTTCAATTGTGCACGATGAACCCAACCCGAAGTTTTACCTAGACCAATCCCTAAAGGTGTTGTTTTCCGTTGCATCAAATAAATTTGACGAATCGGTGGTTCGACTTCAGCAGGAACAAAGCCCCCTTCAGTCATATAGTTGGGATTTGGGTCGATGCCCCATTCACGTTGCCACTCTGCCAAAGGCTGTGGTTGTGGCTGATGTTCAGGTTTCAATAAAAATTCTGAGACATCGAAACCAATACCACCCGCTCCAATCACCGCCACCCGATACCCCACTGGTGCGCCTCGCAAAACCTCTGCATAGGACAAAACTTGTGGTGCATCACTACCATCAATCTTTAACCCACGAGGAATAACACCTGTAGCAATCACAACATCATCAAAACCTTCACGTTCTAATTGCTCACGATTGACTTTGGTATTTAAACGTAAG
>QXCQ01000222.1:852-1009 GCA_003576535.1 Nakamurella silvestris
AAGCTTCAAATAAAGTCACTTGATGCCCACGACTTGCAGCAATTGTCGCAGCAGACATACCTGCAACACCACCACCAACAACAGCAACTTTCTTTGGTTTCTTGGTTTTGAGATAAACCAATTCTGTCTCATGCGCAGCACGTGGGTTAACCAAACA
>QXCQ01000222.1:1136-1876 GCA_003576535.1 Nakamurella silvestris
TTTGTACCATGTCCGCTTTACCTGCTGCTAAAATTTCTTCAGCAGTATCTGGCATATTGATTCGGTTTGATGCAATAACTGGAACTGAAACATGTTTTTTTACTTCAGCTGTATAATCAACAAAGGCTGCTCGAGGAACGGAGGTCACAATAGTTGGGATACGTGCTTCATGCCAGCCAATCCCAGTATTCAATAAAGTAATGCCTGCTTTTTCCAATGCTTGTGCGACAGTGATGACTTCATCCATCTTATTGCCATCATGGACTAAATCCAACATCGACAAACGGAAGCAAATAATAAACTTTTCACCCACTTTGGAACGAATCGCTTTGACAATTTCTACAGCAAAACGCATCCGGTTTTCAATCGGACCGCCCCAACGATCTGTACGTTGATTGACATGGCGACTTAAAAATTGATTCAGCAAATATCCTTCTGAACCCATAATTTCCACACCATCATAACCCGCCTTTTTTGCCAAGCTTGCAGTTTCTGCATAATCTTGAATCGTTTCAAGGATCAGTCTGTCACTCATCTGACGTGGTTTAAACATTGAAATTGGAGATTTGATCGGGCTTGCTGAAACCACAAAAGGCTGGTATCCATAACGACCAGAGTGCAATATTTGCATAAGAATTTTTGCGCCATGCTTATGTACAGCATGGGTAACCAAACGATGTGGTGCAATATCACCCAAAGTATTCATCGTTCCGCCTGCTGGCAACAACCAACCTTGACGG
>QXCQ01000126.1:0-96010 GCA_003576535.1 Nakamurella silvestris
GTGGCCTGTTCGACCATGGTGTTCTCGGCGAGGGCGACCAGTGCCGGGCTCAGCTCGGCGGGCAGGTTGTTCAGGAAACGGATCGTGATCCCGGCCGATTCGGCCCCGATCTGGCCGGCGGTGAGGGCGGCGGCCAGGACGGGGCGGGTCGGGGTGGTCACGGTACCGGTGGGGTGGGTGATGGGCAGGGTGTCGCGGGCGGTGAGGACGCGGGTGCGGGCCTCGCCGTCGGAGATTCGGCACATCTGGCGGAGCATCACGGCGGTGGAGGAACACCCGCGTGGCCCGGCCAGGCCACGCCGGTCGATCTGCCCGGCCTGCAGGACCTGGAGGGCGAACAGGCGGCGAGCGGAGGTTTCGGCGTGTTGGACCAGGGTGGTCAGGTCGGTGTCGGTGGTGCGGGTCCATGGGGCGGACAGGAGCCGTTCCAGGGCAGCGTCCAGTACCGCGAGATCGGCCCGGATCTCCTCGGTCGGCGTCGAGAACCCTTGTTCCATAACACAAACGCTAGACCGCACCACCGACAGTCGCGCTGCGTTACCCCGACCTGACGGGCTGTTCAATGATCACGGTCACACACTCCGGCGGACGGGTGAACCGGTCAACAGGACGCGCGGCAAGAGGCTACGGGCCAAGGGGAAAGCGTCCTCGAGCGGCCGAGGACCGCCTACCGGTAGTCATCAAGATCGGACTCCAGATAACGATCCAACGCGGCCGCACCCTGGCCTTCCGACTCGGCAAGATCGGCCATGCCGTTGAGGATCGCCTGGGTTTGATACCGGCTCTCACGCCGCCACAGGTAGAAGGCCATCAGAACGACCCCCATCACCAATGAGATGGTGATGACGAGGATTCCTGGCCATAGCCGTTCGAATGCGCTGTCTCCGCTCTGCCGGCCCAACAACAGGATGCCGAACACGAAGAGGGCAGGCCCGCCCCACTGGAACAGGCGCATCCATGCGCCGTCCGGCCAGGACGGCCTGAACTCCGCCTCCGGTCGACGTGAGCCGATCCTGTTCCCCATCCCATGCCCTCCCGGCCTGAACAGCTGATATGCGCCCAACTGTTCCAGGCGACAACCTAACGCGTGGCGACACGCCTGTCACCAGGAGCGGACAACCGAGATGAATTTGTGCCCTGGATGGACGAAGTACGCACCGGAGGAGAGCACTAGACCCCTGCCGGACGTGTAGCGGACGCGAACGGTTCCGGATCTGGGTAGGGTCACCGGAGGTACGTCGAACCTCCCGACGCGGATACCTAGGGGATCCTGGTGAACCTGAACAATGACGAGTGGCGCCGCTGAAACATGGTCTTAGAAGTCCCAACCGCGAACTCCGCGCTTCCGCCCGTGCCTGCCAGGTTCCACAAAGCCGAAGACCGATTGGACATTGCCACCGCTTTGCGGGCGTTGCCATTGCTGAGCAGAGGTATTCTGATCCGCGGCTATCTGGAAGACCTCACCTTCGAGGACGCATCAAGGCTGGTGATATTCCCGGAGGGTACTGTGCGCCGGACAGCGGCGTGGGGTCACGGCGAACGACTCAACCCTTACCGGTATCAAGAGTGAAGATGACGCGAGATGACCGACCGAGAAGGACATTCGTGCCGAACTCGCGCGCACCTGTCGATTGCCGCCGGGAACGAGCGGAATATTCAAGTCGTGCACGCCGCAGCACAACGACGCAGCTTGATCGACGCCGACGACGCAGGCTCGGCCGCTACGACGCGACGGCCTCGGCGGCTCGGTAGGTTGTCACCACGACTACTGGCCGTGGTTTCGGCACTCGTGATCGCTTTCCTCGCAGTCGGAGCTGCAGTCCTGTTCTCCGACCCGGACAGCAGCACTGCCTCGCCCGCGCCGATCACTTCCACTCCGGACCAACCGCGGCCGGCAACCGTATCCGAACGCACCGCCACACGCATCTCGTCGCAGGTCCCACCTGTCTCATCCATGGCGGGCACCACCGAGACCTCCGCAAACCCATCTGACATCACCAGCGCCGATCTCGTCGGGCGCTGGTTGCTGACTTCCGTCGATCTTCACGACGGTGGCGGTCCGCATGACACCACCCAGGCCGGCTGTCACGCCACCTTCACCGCCAGCGATTTCAGGGTCGACATCGGCCCCGAATACATCACCTACCGGGCCGCCCCCTACCGCATCTCCGGCGGGAACGTCGTTCATTTCCAGGCGATGCTGTTCCCCCAAGGCATGGAGGGGCATCCTTCGGGTGACGCAGGGAGTTATGCCTTCCTGGCAATTCAAAGCTTCGGCCAGCTGTCAGGGCCGGTGGAGGCGAACCTGACCGGAAAGGAACTCGTCTTCCACATCGAGACCACCTATCTGACCACCGCAGAGATGACCCAGAGCCCGGCTGCAACCCAGACGAAGGACCGCACTTTCGCTTTCACCTACCAAGGACCGGGCTGAGGATCAGGCAGTTCCCTATGGATCACATCAGCCCCGTTGGCGCAGCCGTTTCGTGCGTAAGGCTGCGCCGGCCGGCCGCTGTGGAGTCACAGCGGACGCGAGCAGGCCGCGTGCGCCGAATGCGACGGACATCCGGGGTGATAGGAGGTCCGAAGTGATGGTGGAGCGTCCAGCGAATTCGGCCAACTGTCATTCTGGGCACCAACAGGTGGGTACACCAATGGGAACACCAACCAGGAATTGTGACTGATCGTTCTGGTCTATCTTCCCAGGTGGGACATGGTGCCCCCGGTCGGACTCGAACCGACACTGAAACGATTTTAAGTCGCCTTCCTCTGCCGATTGGGATACGGGGGCCAACCGAGCTGCCTGCAATCCTAGTTCGTCCTGGGCCAGGCCAGCGACATGGCCAGACCATCGAGGATGTCGTGCTCGGACACGATGATGTCGTCGACGGCGGTGCGCTCACGCACCAGATCGACCAGAGTTTCCAGGACCAGCGCCCCTCCCCCGATGACGTCCACCCGGCCGGAGTGCATGTACCCCAAGGCCGCCCGGTGTGCCCGGGTGGCACCGAGGAAGAAGTGCGCCGCCGCCTTCACCTTCCCGACCGGAATCCGGGACAGGTGGATCAGATTGGGGTCGTAGGCGCTCAGCCCCAAGGCTGCCGCCGCCACCGTGGTCGCGGTGCCGGAGACCGGCACCAGGGTCCGGACCTGTTCCACCGGAAGCTGTTTCAACCCCTCGAGCAAGATGTCGTGGGCCCAGGCGCGGGCCTGGATTATCTCGTGGGCGGTGGGCGGGTCCCCGTGCAGCAGCCGCTCGGTGATCCGCACACAACCGATGTCCATACTGACCGACCCGGCCAGCTGGACCTCACCGTCGACGATGCTGCCGACCACCATTTCGGTTGACCCGCCGCCGATGTCGACCACCATGAACGGGCCCTCGGCCGGATCCAGATCGGCGACCGCCCCACGGAAGGACAGCTCCGCCTCCTCGACCCCGGTGATCACCTCCGGGTCCTGCCCCAGGGTGGACCGCACCATCGAGACGAAGTCCTGCCGGTTGGCTGCATCTCGGGTCGCCGACGTCGCCGCCATCCGTACCCGGATCGCCCCCGATGCCCGGAGGATCGCGTTGTAGTCGGCCAGTGCTGCCCACGTCCGGTCGATCGCGGCCGGCTGCAGGCTCCCCGTCGCGTCCACCCCTTCACCCAGCCGGACGACCCGCATCTCGCGGTGCACATCCGTCAGCACCAGCCCGCTGTCCGTCTCCTCCAGATCGGCCACCAACAGCCGGATCGAGTTCGTACCGCAGTCGATCGCCGCCACCCTCGACATCTCAGCCCGCCGTTTCCGTTGCCGCGATCTGGTCCTCCAGGTGGAAGACCTCCTCCAACACCACAAAGGTCTCGTCCGGCCGGACATCGTCCCCCGCGAGGAAGAAGTCCCCCATCGCGGCCTGCCACCGAGCGTTCACCTCCTGCAGTTCCATCGCCCGCTGCGCCGCCGGGAAGTCCTCGCAGATCAGATACCCGACCAGCAGTCCGTCCGGCCGCAGGAACAACGAATAGTCGTTCCAACCGGTGCTTTTCAGCGCCGCCAGCATTTCCGGCCACACCGCTGCATGCGCCGCCTTGTACTCATCCGCCCGCGCCGGATCGATCCGGGTGGTGAAACAGATCCGTGTCATACCGTCGCCCCACCGTCAGCAGAACCCGAGTCAGAACCCGAGCCGGCGGTGCTACCGGAATCGGCACCATCCGACAGCAGGTAGTCCGCCGACAACGGGTACTGCCCCGGCGAGCCCTCGTTGATGATCACAAAGGTCGTCGGCTCGGCGAACTCCCGGATCTCCTCCAACGTGGTCTGCCGCAGATCCTCCCCCTCCGGCGCGTGGGCCGGGTCGGAGAACAGGTGGATCTGGGGCCTACCGTCCGGCCCGAGCACCATCACAAAGGCGTCATCTGCTCCGGCGTACGCGTACAGCGTCGCCTCCGTCAGCACCTCAGCCACCTGCGCCGGTGAGGCCCAACCCGTTGCGGCCCACTGGGTCACCGCGTCGAGCAGGTCCGTGGGTTCCGGCCACTTCAGCGCCACCGGGGTCGGCCGGTACTTCTCGTTCGGCCGGAAGGTCTCGTCGATCTCCCCGTTCTCGTCGACCTTCCAGGCCCCGATGATGCCCTCGGTCGGCACCGATCCGTCCGCCTCCAGGGCAGGGTCCACGGCGTACGTCCATTGGCCGGGGTTCTGCCGGGCGTGTTCACGCAGGGAATCGGTGATCGGCGGGGCAGCCACCGGCACTTTGCCCGCAGTCGGTTCGGTCACGTCCGGTGTCACTTTCCTCGGGGCCGGCCAGGCCGGTCACAGCTGTCGGTTCGGCACTCGCTTCACGCGCCGGGTTCGGCGCAGATGGACCGCGCCCCCTCAATCCTGCCCTGCCCCACCCTCGGGGCACAGCCGAGCGGCCGCCCGGCCCCTGACGAGTTCCCCACACCCTCGCCGACCAGCGCGGACAGACGGGCCCCAAACGGACCAGCTGGGAGAGGGTCAGCCGACACCGGTGTCCGTGTAGAACCCGTTGATGTGGGCCGTGACGGCGAGCGAGGCGTCACCACCGCGCCCCGCGGCCACGGCGGCCAGGATCCCCCGGTGCTCCCCGCGCAGCCGAGCGGCCATCTCCTCCCAGTCGGCCACCCGGTCGACAGCGGCGGTCACGTAGGCGTGGATTCCTTGACGCATCGCCGTCATCACCGCCGAGACCACGATGTTCCCGGCGAGCTCGGCAAGGATGACGTGGAAATCCGCATCCAGCGCCAAGAAGTCCGAGCGGCTGAGCTCAGGTGCGTCCATGGCGTCCAGCAGCGCGGTCGCCGGCCGCAGGTCGATCTCCTCGGCACCGGCCACCCGATCCGCAGCCCCGGCCACCGACCAGGATTCGATCAGCACACGCGCGCCGACGATGTCACCCACCGGAAGATGCCGACTGGCCAGGTGCCAGCGCAGGGCCATCGCGATCGGGGCGGCCGGTTCGGCGATGATCACCGCCCCGGCCTCCGGCCCGGAGCCGACGGCGGTGCGGATCATGCCCATCGCCTCGAGCACCTTGATGGCCTCCCGCACACTCGCCCGGGACACCCCGTACCGCTCGGCGAGGATCCGTTCCCCGGGCAGGCGGCCGCCGACCCCCAGTTTCCCGGCGAGCAGATCCTCCTCGATCCGGGCCAGCACCAGCTGGTACGTGCGGGTCGCGGCCATCTGCATCCGTTCGGTGGGCCCGGATCCGGGCGTGGGTGTTGTGCTACGAGCTACCGCTAGCTTACTGTGGTCAGACCACACAAATCCTCCACCGCCGCGGAGTGTTCTCTCGATGCGTATCGCCCTGTTCGCCACCTGTATGGCCGACGCCATGTTCCCGCAGGTCGCCGTTTCGACCGTTCGACTGCTCGAACGCCTCGGCCACCAGGTGGTCTTCCCCGGACGTCAGACCTGCTGCGGGCAGATGCACGTCAACACCGGGTACCTGCCCGAGGCCGTCCCCCTGGTCCGCCACCACGTGGAGGTCTTCGAGGAGTCCAGTTGGGACTACGTGGTCGCCCCCTCCGGCTCCTGTGTCGGCTCCGTCCGCCACCAGCACGCGATGGTCGCCCGCCGCGTCGGTGACGAGAACCTCGCCGAACGCGCCGAGGAGATCGCCGGCCGCACCTACGAACTCTCCGAACTGCTGGTCGACGTGCTCAAGGTGACCGATGTCGGCGCCTACTACCCGCACCGCGTCACCTACCACCCCACCTGCCACTCCCTGCGGATGCTGCGGGTCGGTGAGAAACCGCTGAAACTCCTGCAGGCCGTCGAGGAGATCGACCTGGTGGAACTGCCCCAGGCCGATGTCTGCTGCGGTTTCGGTGGCACCTTCTCCCTGAAGAACGCCCCGGTCTCCGGCGCGATGCTGGAGGACAAGATGACCAACGTGCTGGCCACCAAGGCCGACGTCTGCAGTGCCGGCGACTCCTCCTGCCTCATGCACATCGGCGGCGGCCTGTCCCGGCTCAAGTCCGGCGTCCGCACCGTCCACCTCGCCGAGATCCTCGCCTCCACCCGAGCGGAACCCACACGATGACGACCTTCCTCGGTATTCCGATCCGCCGCCACGCCGATCCGAGTTCCCCGTTGCGCGAAGGGGAATCGTTCCCGCACGCCGCCAGGCGGGAGGTCAACAACGAGCAGCTGCGCGGCAACCTGAGCCGCGCCACCGCCACCATCCGCGGCAAACGCGCCGCCGTCGTCGCCGAATGCGCCGACTGGGAGCAACTGCGTGACGCCGGTTCGGCGATCAAGGCCGACGTGATGTCCCGGCTCCCGGAGCTGCTGGAGGAACTCGAACGCAATGTGATCGCCCGTGGCGGAACGGTCCACTGGGCGGCCGATGCGGCCGAGGCCAACGAGATCGTCGCCCGGATCGCGAAGTCCAAGGGTGTCGACGAGTTGGTCAAGGTGAAATCCATGGCCACCCAGGAGATCGGACTCAACGAATACCTCGAAGAGGTCGGGATCGCCGCCCTGGAAACCGATCTGGCCGAACTCATCGTCCAGCTCGGCCACGACAAGCCCTCCCACATCCTCGTCCCGGCGATCCACCGCAACCGGGCCGAGATCCGGGAGATCTTCCTCCGCGAGATGCCCGAGGTGCCGGCCGATCTCACCGACGACCCCCGTCAACTGGCGATGGCCGCCCGGGAGCATCTGCGCCGCAAGTTCCTCACCGCCAAGGTCGCGGTGTCCGGGGCCAACTTCGCCGTCGCCGACACCGGCACCCTGGCGGTCGTGGAGTCCGAGGGGAACGGCCGAATGTGCCTCACCCTGCCCGAGACCCTGATCACCGTCATGGGTATCGAGAAGTTGATTCCCACCTGGCAGGACCTGGAGGTCTTCTTCCAGCTCCTCCCCCGCTCCTCCACCGGTGAGCGGATGAACCCCTACACCTCGCTGTGGACCGGCGTCACCCCCGGTGACGGACCGCAGGAGTTCCACCTGATCCTCCTCGACAACGGCCGGACCAACGCCCTGGCCGACGAGATGGGACGCGCTGCCCTGCACTGCATCCGCTGTTCGGCCTGCCTGAACGTCTGCCCGGTCTACGAACGCGCCGGCGGCCACGCCTACGGCTCGGTCTACCCCGGGCCGATCGGGGCCATCCTCACCCCGCAGCTCACCGGGATGCACGGGCACAACGACCCGAACTCCACCCTCCCCTACGCCTCCTCCCTGTGCGGTGCCTGTTTCGACGCCTGCCCGGTGAAGATCGACATCCCCACCATGCTGGTCGAGCTGCGAGCCCAGTCCGTCGACTCCGACCGCGGCCGTAAGGTCCCCGGTGGTTGGTCCTCGGCGATGAAGGCGATGTCCTGGATCATGGCTGACGACAAGCGTTTCCGCGCCGCCGAGAAGGGGCTGGCCGCCGGGCGGCTGATCGCCGGTCCGGACAAGAAGATCACCAAGCTCCCCTGGCCGGTCAACGGCTGGTCCTCCACCCGGGACACGCCCGCGCCGCCGAAGGAGACCTTCCGCCAGTGGTGGGCCGCCAACCGGGCCGATGGGTCCGACGGCGACCGTGCACCCGAGCACAACCAGAAACCCGAAGGGACAGAAGGACCATGAGTGTCGGCAGTCGCGAGGCGGTCCTGAACAAGATCCGCACGGCACTCGACGGGCAGAAGATGCCCGGGCCGATTCCCCGGGAGTACGACACCCACGGGCAGCACGCCCCGGGCAGCGAACACGTCATCGAGACCCTGGTCGATCGGCTCGAGGACTACAAGGCGCTGGTGGTGAGGGTCGGTCCAGCGGACCTGGCCGACACCGTCAGCTCCAGGTTGCAGGGGTTCGACCGGATCGTGGTGCCGGCCGGGCTGCCCGCCGAGGTGCTCGAGGCCTGCCGGCGTGTGGGGCGGACCGTGTTCGTCGACGGGGATCCGGCGATCCTGTCCGCGGCCGAACTGGACGAGGTGCAGGTCGTGGTCACGGCCAGCCGGGTGACGGTCGCCCTCACCGGGACCATCGTGCTCGACGGGGCCGCGGACCAGGGCCGCCGCGCCATCTCGTTGGTCCCCGACCGGCACCTGTGCCTGGTCCGCGCCGATCAGATCGTGGAGACCCTGCCGGAGGCGCTGCATCTGCTGGAGGCCACCCGACCGTTGACGATGATCTCCGGCCCGAGCGCCACCAGCGACATCGAGTTGAACCGGGTGGAAGGGGTCCACGGACCACGGACCCTGGACGTCGTCATCATCGAGAACTCCTGATCGGCAAAGCAATAAGAATTCCGTAACCGTCGCGGTTTCAATACAAAGCGGCGAACAACTGAACAATGCACCGACGCTTTCATGTGCAACCGAGGTAATTTCACCTGTGAACCAGCTGTTTGACCAGATGAGACCACCTGCGACGAGGTTGCATCACGATCCGCCCGGTGCCTTGTGAGGTGATTGTTTTACCGGTACGTTCACCTGCAGACGGGTCGACCCGGAGGAATTCGACGATTCCGGGTCGCACTCGAAGAAACGGCTTCAGTTCGCCCGATCTGATGCGTGACTACCATCTTCGAAGGACGACTCGCAATGATGCGATCTCTTCAACGACCGCTCCGGCGTGTCCTGGTCGGCGGCCTGGTTGCGGCCTTGATCACCACCTTCACCCCGGGAATCGCCAGCGCGACACCACTGCCGGCACCTGCTGCAGCCACCG
The DNA here is from genome assembly GCA_003576535.1 of Nakamurella silvestris. Lineage (GTDB taxonomy): Bacteria > Actinomycetota > Actinomycetes > Mycobacteriales > Nakamurellaceae > Nakamurella > Nakamurella silvestris. The sequence goes on from QXCQ01000126.1 coordinate 9,181, forward strand.
TCGCCGCCGCGCCCGGCAAGGCCCCGACCTCGTTGACCGTGCAGAGCCTCCCGGCCCCCGTCGATGTCGAGGAGCTCACCGCCCTGCTGCTGGGCTGGCAGCTCGGGGCCGGGAAACAGAGTGCCTACGAGGTGCAGGTCGCGACCTCCGAGACCAGCCTGGCCGCCCCCGACATCTGGGACTCCGGCAAGATCACCGGTAGTGCCAACGCGAACATCAGCTACGCCGGCCCGGCCCTGAGCCCGTCCAGCGGCTACTACTGGCGGGTGCGCACCTGGGACGGTGGCGACACCGCCTCCGCCTGGTCCGAGATCTCCCATTTCGGCACCGGTCCCGGATCGACCTGGGACGGGGCCTCCCCGATCTGGACCCCCGGTGTCGCCTCGGGTTGGACCGACTACACCTTCGAGGGGACCTTCAACATCACCACGGTCGCGGCGAGTGTGAACTTCCGGGCCAAGGACACCAACAACTTCTACATGTGGCAGTTCCGGGCGGGCACCGCCTCCACAGACCCGAACACCTTGAAGATCCACGCGAATGCCGCCGGCAGCTACGCCGTACTCAGCGTGGTCGCCCTGCCGTTCCCCCTTGATGTCGCGACCAACTACGACTTCAAGATCGTCGTCGCCGGCACCTCGATCTCCTCGTATCTGAAGCTCTCCACGGACTCCACCTGGGTGTTCGTCAACACCACCGACGACTCCAGCTTCACCTCCGGCGGCATCGGGTTCCGTACCGGCAGCACGGAGGCGGCGTACTACGACAACCTCAAGGTCACCGACCCCACCGGAACCGTCCTGTACTCCAACGACTTCAGCGACAGCACCACCACCGACTTCACCTGTGGCACCGTCACCGGCGGTCGGCTGAGCATCGGGGCGAGCAAGAACTGCGCCTACGGGATCGACTGGCAGAACTACACCACCCAGGTGACCCTGAACATCACCTCGAACACCGCCGCGGTGACCCTCAAGGGAACCAGCACCACCAGCTTCTACCTCTGGCAGCTCAAGGTCGGTGCGACCGCCGGAACCATCGTGATCAACAAGAACGTCGCAGGCACCTACACCGCCCTCAAGACCGTCACCCTGGGCAAACCCGTCGTCGCCGGGACCAACTACGTGCTCAAGGTGGTGGCCCTGGGCACCACCTACAAGACCTATCTCGACGGTGTTCTCGTCGACACCACCACCGATGCGACCTACACCACCGGCCGGGTCGGGTTCCGCAGCGGTGGCACCGAGTCCTTCGTCGCGAGCAACCTGAGCATCACCCAGCCCGACGGAAGCCCCTTCTACGCCAACAACTTCCCGGCCGGCAACACCGACTTCCCCTGCGGCACCATCACCGGCGGCACCCTGGTGGTGCCGCTGAACGCCAACTGCCTGCTCGCGGCCCCCAGCACCAACTGGGCCTTCCTCCGCGGTGACGTGTCATTGCCTGCCGGGAAGACCGTGGCCTGGGCCCATCTGTTCGCCACCGGTGCCTCCACCAACCCCGGCCGCCAGTACGTCTACAAGATGTGGGTCAACGACACCTATGTCGGTGTCGGCCCGACCCGGCCGATCGGCAACGAGACCCGGTACGACGGGTACGACGTCACCTCCCTGCTCACCAACGGCGGGGCCAACACCATCGGCGCCCTCGCCTACTCGACCAGCGACCAGCGGTTCCTGGCCAAGCTCGTCGTCACCTACACCGACGGCAGCACCCAGACCTTCGGCACCGGGGCCGGCTGGAAGGCGCTCAACGGAAGTGCGATCCTGCCGGACGCCGGCAGCATCGGCACCAGCTACTACGCAGCACCCAAGGAGAACTTCAGCGGCTCCAACTACCCGTTCGGTTTCGCGGCAAGCGGTTTCAACGACAGCACCTGGAAACCGGCCGTGGTCAAGACCGCCTTCACCGGTCTCGCCGCCACCCCCACCGCCAAGGTGGAACGCCAGCTCCGGGCGCCGTCCTCGGTGGTCGAGTACTCCCCCGGCAACTACTTCATCGACTACGGGCGTACCTGGGTGGGCGGGCTGTCCCTGGACCTCACCGGAACGGCCGGTCAGGTCCTCGACATCCGTTACGGCGAGGTCACTTCTGCCGCGAACACGGTCAAGTACGCGACCTCCGGCGGCAACAACTACCAGGACCTGTGGACCCTCAAGGCCGGGAAGCAGCACCTGGAGACCTGGGGGATGCGGGTCTTCCGCTACGTCCAGGTCCTCGGTGCCCCGACCGGCCTGACCACCGCCGATTTCCCGGCCGAGGCCTACGTCTACCCCTACGATCCGACCGCCGGGGTGTTCGACTCCTCCGACAGCACCCTCAACCAGGTGTACGCCCTGAACAAGAACAGCATCGAGTCCCTCAACGGCAACCTGTACGTCGACTCCTGGGAGCGCGAACGTGGTGCCTACGAGGCGGATTCGTACCTGCAGATGATGTCCAACTTCTACACCTCGGCGGACCCGACCCTGGGCAACTACTCGATCGCCTACCTGTTCAAACAGCGCACCTGGCCGACCGAATGGCCGATGTACATCATCCTGGCGATGCACGACAGTTATGCCCAGACCGGCGACATCGCCGCCCTGAACACCCAGTACACGGCGCTGCAGGCCAAGCTCCCCGATGCCTGGTACGAGTCCTCCACCGGTCTCATCCGCAAGACCTCGGGCTCCTCCGGGGCCGGCAGCTGCACCGACTGCGACATCGTCGACTGGCCCACCACCGAACGTGACGGGTTCGTCTTCACCCAGTACAACACCGTCATCAACGCCATCGGCTACCGCAGCTACGTCGACATGGCCGAGATCGCCACCGCCCTGGGCAAAACCGCCGATGCGGCGACCTACACGGCCAAGGCCGCGGCCATCAAGGCCGCCGTCAACTCCCTGATGTGGGATCCGGCGAAGGGGGCCTACCGGGACGGTCTGGCCACGGACCGGACACCGACCGCCCACTGGGCCGTCCAGTCCAGTGTCTTCGCCACCGCCTTCGGGCTGGCCAGCGATGAGCAGGCGGCCTCGGTGGCCTCCTACATCGGCAGCCGGGGCATGGTCTGCAGCGTGTACTGCGCGGCCTTCCTGTTCCAGGCCCTGTACAACGGCGGCCGGGCCGACCTGGCCTACGACCTGTTGACCTCCACCGGCACCCGCAGCTACATGAACATGATCAACGCCGGGGCCGGGGCCACCATGGAGGCCTGGTCGCTGTCCCTGAAGTCCAACACCACCTACTCCCACCCGTGGGCCGCCTCGGTGGCCTTCAACCTCCCCCAGGGGATGTTCGGGATCCGGCCCACGACCGCCGGTTACGACACCTTCGACATCAAACCCCAACCTGCCAAGGTGAACTGGGCCCATGTCACGGTCCCGACGCTGAAGGGCCGGATCGGAGTCGCCTACGACACCGTCGGCGACCGGGTCGACGTCGGAGTCACGGTGCCGGCCAACTCGGTGGCCCGGGTGTACGTGCCCGGAGCCACCGCCGGGATGACATCGATCTACCAGGACGGCATCTCCGTCCCCGCCACCTACGACGGCGGGTACCTGCGGGTCGAGACCGTGACTCCGGGCTGCCACGTCTTCTCGACGGTGGCCGGCCCGGCCGCCGGTGCCAACAGCCGGCTGACCGGGATCTGCCTCGACGGGTACCAGGCACCCGACACCACCGGTCCGGTCGTCACCGCCGTCACCTCCCCGGCCGAGCCCTCGGGGGCGAACGGCTGGTTCACCGGTGCCACCACGGTCACCCTGAGCGCGACCGACGACTCGGGTGTGGCAGGCATCGAGTACCGCACCGACGGATCCACCTGGACCACCTACAGCACACCGGTCTCCGCGCCCGAAGGTGTCACCACCGTGAACTACCGGGCGACCGACACCGCGGGCAATGTCAGCACCGGAACCCTCACCGTCTCGAAGGACTCCGTCGCGCCTGTGTCGACGATCGCGTTCGACGACGTCAACGGCACCACCTTCGGTCCGGTACCGGTCGGCCTCACCGCCACCGACGCCACCTCGGGGGTCGGATCGATCAGCTACCGGATCGACGGCGGGCCCTGGACCGGATACCAGGGCACCTTCTCCGTCAGCGGCGGCGGCACCCACCAGGTCTCCTACCGGGCCACCGATCTGGCCGGGAACGTCGAAGCGGCCCGCACCGCCGAGGTGCGGATCAAGCCGGCCGACACCACCGCGCCGGTGGTATCGGCCACGGTGGACCCGGCAGAACCGAACGGCACCAACGGGTTCTACCGCGGGACCGCGCCGAAGGTCACACTCGCCGTGACCGACGAGGGCGACAGCGGCATCAACGTGGTGCAGTACCGGATCGACGCCGGGACCTGGGTGGACTACACCGCGCCGGTCACCGTCACCGAGGGGGCACACACCCTGGCGTGGCGGGCCACCGACAACGCCGGCAACACCTCCACCGCCGGTTCGATCCTGATCCGGTACGACAACACCGCGCCTGTCAGCGCGGTGGCTTTCCAGACCGGCGACGGCCACAACCCGGTGCTCAGCACCGTGACGGCCACCGACGCCGTGTCCGGTGTCGCCCAGATCGAGTACTCCCTCGACGGCGGTCCGTGGCGGACTTACCGGTCGGCGTTCGTCATCTCCGGGAACTCCACCCACACCGTCCAGAGCAGGGCGAAAGACCTGGCAGGCAACACCGGATCGGCGCACTCGGCCACGGTGACGATCACCGCCCCACCCGCGGGGTCGATGACCTTCGAGGACGTGACCCCGGCCAACCGGTTCGCCGCCGACATCCAGTGGATGTACGACAACGGAATCTCCACCGGTACCGCCCAGAACGGAAACCTCCTGTACCAGCCGGGTCTGGGAGTTTCTCGTCAGGCGGTCGCGGCCTTCCTCTACCGCTACGCGCACTCGACCTGGGTTCCGGCAGCGGGCACGCAGACCTTCGCGGATGTGACGGCGAGCAACCCGTTCTACAAGGAGATCGAGTGGATGGCCCACCAGCAGTACGCGTTGGGCACCGTGGTCCCCGGGTCGGCGAAACCCTATTTCCGGCCGAACGACTCGATCCAGCGCCAGGCGGTCGCCGTCTTCCTGTGGCGGTTCGCCGGCAGCCCGACCACCGGAACCGTGCAGTTCCCGGACGTGGGAGCCTCGACGAGTTTCGCCGCGGCGGTCTCCTGGGTGGGTACCACCGGGGTGGCCAACGGCTACGACGACGGGACCTTCCGCCCCGGAACACCGATCTCGCGTGAGGCGTTCGCGGCGGTGCTGCACCGCTACGACCTGCTGTGCACCACCTGGACCTGATCGGAGCGTCCCGAACGGCCCTCGTTCCCGCGCACGGTGTTGTTCCTCGCGCACGCAACTACGTGCGCGAGGACCAACACCGTGCGCGGGAACAAGATGGGGCCGGACCGGGGAGGGGAACAGGAGGGATCAGACGAGGGCAGCCCCGGACACGGCGAACAGCAGGACCACCACCAGCGCCCCTGCCACCAGCGCCCGGAACATCCAGCGCGCCCGGGGATCTCGCGCCCCGGCCACAGCGCCGCCGACACACACCACGGTGATCAGCGCCAGACAGATCCACTGCCACGGCCTCTTGTCCCCGGCCGGACCGTCGAGGACCACCAGAGCAGCGAGGTTGAAGATCAACGGGGCGGCGATCGCACTGGCACGGGCACCCATCCGATGGGGCAGCCCGCGCACCCCGGTGTCACCGTCCTGATCGAGATCGGGCAGCACATTGGCGAAATGCGCCCCCACGCCGAGCAATGCCCCCGCAAGCACCGCCCACCAGGCCGGTAACGGGTGTCCTGGCAGCACCGTGGTGGCCAGGGCCGGCAACGCCCCGAACGCCACTGCATAGGCCGCAGCCGACCACACCGTTCCCTTCAGCCCCGCGTTGTACGCCCAGCCACCTGCGACCACCACCGCCGCAAAAGCTCCCGGTGGCCATCCGAGGAGGAACGACAAGGCGACGGTCGCCACCACCGCGACCAGCGCAGCGGCCCGCACCACCGGTACCGGCACCTCGCCGGTGGCGGCCGGTTTGTCGGTCCGGTTCGACACCCGGTCCCGCGCGGCGTCGATCCAGTCGTTCGACCAGCCGATGGACAGTTGTCCGGTCAGCACCGTGAGCGCCACGAGCACCACCTGGGCGGCCGAGGCCTGGGCGATCACCGTCAGTCCGGTGGCCAGGACCGTGACGGCAACGGTGGGCAGCGGGTGGCAGGACAGCGCCAACCCACGGACGAGCCTCTGATGTCCGGCGATCACCGGCCCCCTTCCCGCTGGTGGAAAACACACGGTGCACACCCAGGGTGGCACAGCTGCCGGAACGCAGAACCCGTGGCCACGAAACCGGACCGAAACCGGGTGGACGCGCCGAGTGGGCCGCTGATCAGTACCCTCGCACACATGACCACACTCGCCGCAGTGCACGGTGTGGTTCCGCCGTTCCGGTACCCGCAGGATGCGATCACCGATGCCTTCGCCGAGGTGTGCCTCGGGCCGGGTGCCAATACCGAGGTGCTGCGGCGTATCCATGGCAACACCCGGGTCAAGGCCCGGCATCTGGCGCTCCCCCTCGAACGCTACCGCGAGCTCGCCGATTTCACCGAGGCGAACAACGCCTACATCGAGATCGCCGTCGACCTCGGCGCGCAGGCCCTGCTCGGGGCCCTCGAGTCCTGCGGACTCACCGGCAGCGACGTCGACGTCGTCATCTTCACCACGGTGACCGGGGTCGCCGCCCCTTCGATCGACGCCCGATTCGCCTCCCGGGTGGGGTTACGTCCGGACGTCAAACGGATGCCGCTCTTCGGACTGGGGTGCGTAGCCGGAGCGGCCGGTATCGGTCGGTTGTCCGATTATCTGGTCGGCCATCCGGATCAGGTCGCCGTCCTGGTGAGTGTGGAACTGTGCTCCCTCACCGTGCAGCGGAACGACCGCTCCGTCGCCAATCTGGTGGCCAGCGGGCTGTTCGGCGACGGCGCCGCCGCGGTGGTCGCGGTCGGCAGCCGACATCGGCTCGCGGGAACCGGACCGGTGGTGCTGGACAGCGTGAGCCACCTCTATCCCGACACCGAACGCACCATGGGCTGGGACGTCGGAAGTTCCGGCCTGAACATCGTGCTCGACGCCCACGTCCCCGAACTGGTGCAGCAGTACCTCGGAGTGGATGTGCGCACCTTCCTGGCGGCCCACGAGCTCACCGTCGAGGATGTGGGCGCCTGGGTCTCACATCCCGGCGGACCCAAGGTCATCGAAGCGATCGAGGACGAGTTGGCCCTGCCACCGGCCGCCCTGGAGATGACCTGGCGTTCGCTCGCGGAGGTCGGGAACCTGTCCTCCTCCTCGGTGCTGCACGTCCTGCACGACACCCTGGCCGAACGGCCACCGACCCGCGGGACACCCGGGCTGCTGCTCGCGATGGGCCCGGGTTTCTGCTCCGAACTCGTCCTGCTGAGATGGTGAACCTGACGTGACCCCCCTCGGGTGGTACCTCGTCCTGGTCGGGGCGGTCGGCCTGGAACGGCTGGCCGAACTCGTTGTCTCGCAGCGGAACCTGCGGTGGAGTTTCGACCGCGGTGGGGTGGAACGCGCCCCTGGCCACTATCCGGCGATGGTGGTCCTGCACCTTGCCCTGCTCCTCGGGTGTGTGGTCGAGCCGCTGGTCGCCGACCGCCCGTTCGTCCCGGCCCTGGGCTGGACCATGTTCGCGATGGTGCTCGCAGGGCAGTCGCTGCGATGGTGGTGCATCAGCACCCTCGGCCGCCGCTGGAACACCAGGATCGTGACGGTGCCGGGACTGCCGCTGGTCACCGCCGGACCGTACCGGTGGTTGCACCATCCGAACTACGTGGCCGTCGTCGTCGAAGGCATCGCCCTGCCCCTGGTGCACTCGAACTGGTGCACTGCACTGGTTTTCACCCTGCTGAACGCGTGGCTGCTGACGGTCCGGATCCGGGCCGAGAACGTGGCCCTGTCGGCCGCACCCGCGACATGATCGACCTGCTCGTCGTCGGTGCCGGTCCGGCCGGGCTCGGCACCGCGATCCAGGCGGCCAGGGCCGGTCTGAGAACCGTGGTGCTCGACCCGCGGACCGGTCCGATCGAGAAGGCCTGCGCCGAAGGTCTGATGCCCCACGCTGTTCGCCGACTGGAGGACATGGGGGTCCGGTTGACGGGTATGCCGTTCGCCGGGATCCACTACCAGCAGGGAGAACGCATCCTGCAGACCCGGTTCCGCCACGGCGCCGGGCTGGGGTGCCGACGGTTGGACCTGTCCGCCGCCCTGTTCGCGCGGGCCGCATCCCTCGGGGTGGAGGTGCTCCCCCGGACCGTCGAGGAGATCGAGCAGACCGAGAACACCGTCACCGCCGGCGGTCTGACGGCCCGGTACCTGGCTGCGGCCGACGGGCTCCACTCGCCCGTCCGCCGCCGTCTGGGTCTGGACCGGCCGGTCTCCGGGGTGGCCCGACACGGTCTGCGCCAACACTTCGCCGTGCCACCGTGGACGGATCTGGTGGAGGTCCACTGGGGCCGCGAGGCAGAGGTGTACGTCACCCCGATCGCACCGGACCTGGTCAGCGTCGCGGTGCTGAGCAGCGTCACCGGCGGTTTCGAACACCACCTGTCGGCCTTCCCGGAGTTGGCGGCCCGCCTGCCCGTCGGTGCCACCAAGGTTCGTGGGGCCGGTCCGCTGCGCCAGCGTTCTGCCTCCCGGGTCGCCGGCCGGGTGCTGCTGGTCGGGGACGCCGCCGGCTACGTCGATGCCCTCACCGGCGAGGGCATCGCCATCGCGCTGGCCTCCGGCGAGGCGCTGGTGGAGTGTGTCGCCGCCGACCGGCCGGGCGACTACGAGAAGCAGTGGCGGCTCGCCACCCGGCGCTACCGCCGACTCACCGAGGCGATGGTACGGGTGGCCCGCACACCGTCACTGCGGAACCTGTTGGTGCCGGCCCTCGGTGTCTGCCCACCGCTGTTCCGGGCCGGGGTGAACACACTGGCCTCCTAAAACCCGCGAGTGGACCCTGGCACCCCATTTTCTGGGGCGTGGGGGTCCACTCGCGGAGGCGTTCTAGTCCTGGGTGTACCGGTTGAGGAAGGCCGCGAAGGCCAGCCGGCTCACCGGGGCTCCCGGGTCGAAGGTGGCGGTGCCGTTCTTCGCCACCCACCCGGTGCTGATGCCCTCGTCCTTGAGCCAGGCGATCTCCCCGCAGAAGGCGCTGCCGACCTTGACGTCGACGAACGGGGCGCTGGTACACGTGGGCTTGGCCGCCCCCGGATGCTCGAGCCGGTACAGGAAGGCGGCAGTCGCCTCCCGGCTGACCGGCAGACCACGACGGAAGGTGTGGTCCGGGTATCCGGTGGTGATGCCCTGGGCCGCAGCCCATTCGATCTCGGCGCAGAAGGTGTCGGTGGGCTTCACATCCAGGAAGTGACCGGTCTGCCCGCAGACCGAACCGTTGTGCCCGGTCGGTGCCACCCGGTAGAGGAAGGTCACCGCGGTCTGCCGGTCCACCAGCGCATTCGGCCGGAAGGTGCCGTCACTGAACCCGTTGATGACACCCTTGGCGGCCAGCACCACTGCGTCCTCGGCGAAGGTCGACCCGGCCTTGAGATCGGCGAAGTAGACCTTGACCACCACGGCCGCGGAGGTCGAGGCCGTGTAGCCGCCACCGGCGACGTAGGCCGCCTTGAGTCGCAGGGAACCGGCCTTCAAGGTCCCCTTCGAGTCGGTCGGGATGGTCAGCTTCGCCACCCCACCGCTGACGGCGGCGGTGCCGAGAACCGTGCCACCATCAGTGAATGTCACCGTGCCGGTCGGTACCTTGTCGGCACCGGCGGTCACCGTGGCGGTCAGGGTGATCTTGGCAGTGGTGACGGTGGTGGCTCCGGCGTTGGTGCTCAGCGTCGTGGTGGTGACGATGTCGCTCTGCCCCAGGCTGTTGCCCAGAGCCACCCAGGCCTGGGTCAGCAGGGTGATCGCCTGACCGCTGTCGCCGGCGGCCTGCGCCTGGTCGGCCGCAGCAGTTTTCGCCGAGGTCGCATCCATGGCGGCAGTGAAGGTCGGGAAGTTCGGTGCCCCACCGGTAGTGCCGGCCCGGGTGATCTGGTTCTCGACGAGATCACGGACCACCGAGGTCAGCCGGTCGGCGGCCGTGTACGGCAGATTGCCCGCCGCGCTGACGGCATTGCCGGCGAGCTGCAGGGCCTTGATCACCGCCGCGGCGTTGACCACCGCACCCGTGGCATCGAAGTTGGCTGCCGCCAGCGCGGTGTCGATCGGGCCGAGCACCGCCGGCCCGGCACCGGCGGCCGACAGTTTCGCCCGCACATCGGTGAGCCGGGCGAAGGCACTGTCGGTTCGTAGCCCCCAGCCGAACGGGAACAGCGGGCTGTAGGTCGCGTCCCCGACGTTGATCGGCACCTGGGCCGCACTCGTCGGCCAGCTCACCGGTAGACGGCCGGTGAAAGGCTTGACCCCGAAGAGGGTGTCGGCGACACCGCCACCCTCGGTGCCGGGCAACCAGGACGCGACGAGCCCGTCGATCGCGCCCAGCTGATCGGTGACCAGCTGCGGACGCCCGGAGACCACCAGCACCACACAGGGCACGGCGGCGCAGACCTTGTCGATGGCCGTGCGATCGGCGGCCGGCAACGTCAGGCTCCGGCCGTTGTTCCCGACATCACCCTGGCCCTCGGCGTAGGGCGGCTCGCCGACGACCACCACACCGATGTCGGCATTTCCGATCGGGGTGGAGGCGTCCTTGGAGTACGTGACGGTGGCATCCGGTGCCACCTCGGCGATCCCGGCCCGGATGGTGGTGCCGGTGGTGGTGTTCCCCGACCCGCCCTGCCAGGAGATGGACCAGCCGCCCATCTGGTGCCCGAGATCGTCGGCGTTGGAACCGGCCAGGTAGATCTTGGCGTTCGGTGCCAACGGGAGAACGGCGTCGCTGTTCTTCAGCAGCACCTGCGACTCGGCCGCGGCCTTACGGGCCACCGCGCGGTGGGCGGCCGAGCCGACCTTGTCGACATTCGTCCGGTCCGCGAAAGGCTTCTCGAACAGGCCGAGATCGAACTTCTGGGTCAGGATGCGCTTGACCGCGTCATCGATCCGGGCCGTGGTGATGGTGTTGGCACCGTTCGCCGCCATCACCGCGTTGATGAAGGCCTCGTAGTTGTACGGGGCCATCGCCATGTCCAGACCGGCGTTCACCGACCGCACCGCCTTCTGGGCGTAGGTGCCACCGGGGAGCTTGTCGATCCCCTCCCAGTCACTGATCAGGAAGCCCTTGAATCCGAGGGTCCCTTTGAGCAGATCGTTGTTCAGGGCGGCGTTCTCATGCATCCGGACCGGGCCGGCACCGAGGTCGACCGCTGAATAGGAGGGCATCAACGATCCCGCCCCGGCGGCGATGGCAGGCAGGTACGGACTGACGTGCAGGGCCTCGAAGGCAGCAAGGCTGTCGGCGTAGGTGACGCCCTGGTCGATCGGGTACCCACTGCCGGCGAGGGAGGGCTCGTAGCGGGTCCCGCCGTCTCCGGCCCAGTGCTTGATGGTGGCGAGAATCTTGTCCGGACCGGACATGTCCGTCGGATCATGGCCCTGCAGGCCGTAGACCGAAGCGGCAGAGAAGGCCGAGACCAGCGCCGGGTCCTCGCCGAAGGACTCGTAGCTGCGACCCCAGCGTTCGTCGCGGGTGACGCACAGGCAGGGCGCGAAGTCCCAGGGGATGCCGGTCGCCCGAACCTCCTGGGCCGTCACCTGTTGGCCGGCCTCCACCACGGCCGGGTCGCGGGTGGACCCGAGGCCGATGTTGTGCGGAAGCAGGGTCGCGCCGACAACGTTGTTGTGGCCGTGGACGGCGTCGACACCGTAGATCAGCGGGATCTGCAGCTCCGTCGTCAACGCCTCCCGCTGGTAGGTGTCGACCATGTTCGCCCAGCCCGCCGGGGTGTTGTCGGCGGGCACACTGCCGCCGCCGGAGAGCAGGGAGCCCAGGTACAACCGGGAGATGTCGGTGTTGGTGGCACCGATGCCGAGCCGCTCGGCCTGGGTCATCTGACCGGCCTTCTCGGCCAGGGTCATCCGTCCCATCAGGTCCGCCACCCGTTGGGCCACTGGCAGTGTCGGGTCGAGGTAGGGCATGTTCTGCGCGTTGAGGGCAACCCGCGGTGCCAGGGGCCCGACGGTGGCGGCGGTGGAGGTCAGGGCGATGCCGAAGGTACGGGCCTTGACCGCCCCGGTGCGGGCCGTGGTGGTGACGGTGATCGGCTGCGTCGCCCCCGACACCGTTCCGGCCGGGAAGGTGAGGGTGCCGTTGGCCGCGGTGTAATCGGTTCCGGCCAGTGCGGTCTTGTCCGTGGTCGTCCAGTTCACGGTCACCGGGTCGGCGAGCGGGGCTCCGTCTGTGGTCTTCAGCGCGACGGCGACCGTGGCCGGGTCCCCGCCCTTGACCAGGGTGACCTCCTGCGCGGCACTGACGGTGACGGTCGCGGCGGCCTTCGGTGTGCCGAACAGCTCGACATCGTCGATGGCCCAGTTGACCGCCTCGGACTTGCCGGCCGGGAAGGTGAAGGCATACCCCCAGGCCGAGCTGAGGGAGAGTTTCCCGTCCAGGGTCGCGCCGCTGCCGGCCTGGAAGTCGGTGCGCAGGGTGAAATCGGTGAACGGGATCTCGACGAGCTTCCAGCGGCTGCCACCGGCATCCCAGTTGTCCTTGAAGGTGTAGGTCCACAGCTCGGAGGCTTCGCCGTTGGGTCCGCCGTCCTTGACCTCGAACTTGATGTCGTCACCGGCGGTCGGCGAGGCGGGTCGGTTGGGCTGGGAGGCGTACCAGAGGAACCGGATGCCCCGGAAGCCCGACCAGTCCTGCGGAGCGGCGAGATTGTGGCTGAAGCCGCCGAAGCCGCCGGAGGGGATGAGGTAGGAGCCGGACAGGGCCTTGTTGGTCTCGTTGCCCTCCTTGGGCACTGGCGTGACCCCGACCGGGATCACCGATCCGTCGGAGAACCAGCTGAAGAATCCGACGGTGGAACCGGGTGCCGCCAAGGGCACCTCACCCTCGAAGTCCTGGATCTTCAAGGACTGCTGGTAGACCGCGAAGTTGTCGAACTTCCAGGTACCGGCACCCACGTCGGAGAGGGTGACGGCGAAGCCGTGGGCGGTCGCCGGGTCGAAACGTTTGGTGGAAGAGGTGTTTCCCTTCAGCCGCAGGTCAGCGAAGGCCACCGAGACGGTGCGCCAGCCTGCCGTGTCGTCGAGCACGCCGACCTCGAAGAGATCGGCGTTACCGGCCGAGGTGCCACCGCTCTTGAGTTCGTAGCGCAGAGTCTTGCCACCACCGGTACCGAGGAAGGAGAAGGTGAAACCGTCGAAGCCCGACCAGTCCTCGGCCGGGTCGATGTCATCGGTGAAACCGCCCCAGCCGCCGGCGGGCATACCGGCCACCACGGCCTGCAGCACCTTGTTGGTGGCGGTGGCACCGGGCACGTCCGCCCCGTCGACCAGGGACAGCACCGGGGTGGAGGCTGCGGCCGAACCCCAGGCGGACACGGGGGCGACGGTCGAACCCTGGAAGTCCAAGAGACTCCGGGTGTTGCCGACACCACCGAGCTGACCGTGCGGGTTGAGTGTGATCACCGAGGTGCCGCGCATCCCGATCGCGGCGTTCGTCGGGTCGGCGAGGGTGAGTTCGATGGTGCGGACCGGGGCGAGGGGGCCGTGGTCGACGGTGTGCACGGCAACATCCGCGGTGCGCTGGCCCGCGGGTACTGTCACCACCTGGTCCACGGCCGTGTAGTCGGTACCGGGGGCGGCGGTGCCACCGGAACTGGTGAGGTGAACCGATACCGGGGTGGCCGAAGCACGACCGAGCCGGACCTGCACGGTCGCGTCGTCACCGGCCGGGACCGCCTGGCTCAGCGAGCTGAAGCCCGCCAGGGTGACCGAGGAAGTGCCCAGAACACCCAGGGAGAACAACGAGTAGCCGTACCTGTTCGTCCCCCAGTCCCAGGTGGAGCGACGTTCGAGCATGTTGACGCGCACGTATCTGGCGCTGACGTCACCGGCGGCGACCAGGTCGGTCCCGCCGTTGCCCGCGGTCTCGGTGCCGACCGTGGTCCAGCTGGCCGGGGTGTCCGGGTTCGCACTCGCCACCTGCACGGTATAGGCGGTGGCGTAGGCCGCCTCCCACTCCAGGACCACGGTGTTCACGGCGGTCGGCGCTCCGAGGTCGACCTGCGCCCAGGCGGTGAACGGGACGTCCGCGTTCGGGCCGTTGCCGCTGGCCCAGCGTGTGGTCGAGTCGCCGTCGATCAGATTGGCCGCCGGGTAGTTGCCGTCCCCGTCGTTCTGGGAGGCCGAGGCGGAGGCCAGACCGTCCGGGGCCACATCGGCCGGGTCGGCGGCACTGGCGACCGGCGCGGCGATCACCGTCAGACCGGTCAGCGCCAGAGCGGCCACCAAGGAGAGGGTCAGGCTGCGCCGCGAAGCACGACCCAGCCGTTTCGTCCGTCGCGGAAAGGTCGTCAGCGCCATCGATTACTCCCTTGTGATCGATTCATCGGTCGCATTTCAGGGCACAACGATGGGCCGAGCCGCCGGTGATGAAACTGGCGGACACCCCGCCTGAAATGGCCTGATCAGTACACACCTGGAGTTATTGGGCGTCAAGTGGAGGTGTTTTCTGTCAAAAACAAGGCAAAATACATTCTCGACAATCGCGGCCGAACCTCTGCAAATTCGATTAATCCGAGTCTGCACATAAAGGCGCAGACGTCGATGCACCTCGGCTCTGGGTCACGGCCCCGGCACCGGAATACCCTGCGGTCCGACCTCGAACAGCGCCCGGGCCACATCGGTGAACATCCCCTTCGGGTGGGTCCGGAACAACGGGTCGGTGCCGAAGATGACCGCCTTCGCCCCGGTCTGCACCGAGCTGCCGAAGATCACCGAGGCCTTGTTCGCCGCCTGGGTCGGACCGTCGGAGGCGTTGGTGCTCCGCCAGTGCCCGGCCTTCAGCGGGTTCACCGGACCGTAGGTCTGCAGGGCGACCGTGGTGCCGGTCAGGCTGTAGAAACAGATGGGGGCATTCACGTAGGCGGTGCCCATCGGAGGGTCGGCGGCACCGGCCGGGGCCAGGATGGATCCGGTGCTGCTCTTCACCGTCACGATCCCGTTGGCGTAGATGTTGCCAGAACGGATCGACGCCGACACCAAACCACGGTCCGCGGCGACCGTCTTGGCGGCGAGACCTGCGCCGACAAGACCCTTGCCTGCCTTGACGTAGGCCGTCAGCTGGGCGGCGCCGGCCGACTGCGACGGACCGAAGATCAGCTGCCCGGCGATCCAGAGCACGTCGACATCGGTCAGTTTCACCTTTCCGGCGGTGAGGATCTCCGGGCTGATCAAGGTCGGGTTGGCGAACCCCATCTCCTTCAACGACAGCAGATCATCGGGCCCGCCGACGTACCCGATGCGCAACGGCTTCAGGTACCGCAGACCGGTCTCCTGCAGCACGGCGGCCGGTACGGCTCCGACGTCGACCCCGAAGGCCGCGGCCGCAGCGGCGACCGAGGCGGTCCGGTTCGGAGCCACCACCACCGATCCGTTCGTGCGGTAGGCCACCGGCACACCGGCGTACAGGAGCCGATTGACCGCCTGGACATCCCGCTCCCCCGTCACCGGGAAGCTCAGATACGAGCCGGCAGGCGGCATCTGGTCGGTCAACGTGGCAGCGGTCACCGTCGGGGCCTCCACCTCCAACTCGTCGCCGGTGGACCCGACCGGGATGACCGAGGCCCCCCACAGGGAGCCCAGGGACCAGGCAGCGATGTCGTACATCTGGTCGGTGCGATCCGAGATGTCCGAGCCCACCGCCAGGAGTGTGTTCGCCAGCCCGCGCATGGGCTGATGCATGTCCACCAGATACGACCCGGCCGGATAGTCCGTACCGGCCAGAATGAAGCTGCCGGTGGCCTGTCGCACTTGGACATGATCGGCGATCAAGGCATTCACCAGGTTCGCCGCATCCCCGCGGGAACGTTGTCCTGCGCCGACCGGAATGACGTACACCCGCGGGAACGTGGTGGTGAACTGGTCCTCCGGGCCCCACAGCGGTGCCCACTGGTCCGGCCCCGGCACCGTTGCCGGGTCGGCGGGTACCGGCAGAGCAACGAGGGGCTCGCCGGCTGCACCCCGCCGGAAGATCTCGATCTGGTTGTCCAGCAGGGCATCCCGGTTCTCCGTCACGTAATCGACGGTGGAATCGATGGCCGTCTGGGCAACGGCCACGTCCACGGCGAAGTTGGCCTTGTTCACCACAGGATCGTCGTCGGTGCTCAAGGGCAGTTCGAGGGTCTGGGTGATCGCCCCGAAGTAGGCCAGGTACTGGACGGTGAACACCGGCGGCCAGTCGTCCCAACCCGCCGGGATGTCCCGGTACGGGATCACCAACTTGTTCGTCGGTGTCTTAGTGGTCTTGCCGTTGGCGTCCTTGTAGGTGTTGCCGGGGACGTGCGCGGCGGTGACGTCGGCCTCGATCCGCAGGGCCGCCGCGTAGTTGTGCGGCAGGAACAGGTCGTAGTCGTAGTTCTCCCCGTGCGGCGGACCACAGGGCTCGATCTGCAGAACCCCGCGGTAGCCGTGGATGTCGGAGAAGAACACGGGTTGGATGTCGTCGACCACGTCCCTGATCGCGCGCGCCTCCGGGCTCTGGTAGGTGACGAAATCACGGTTGAGATCCAGACCCTGGACGTTGGCCCGCTCGCCCAGGACACGGCCGTCCGGGTTGGCGGAAACCGTGAAGTACAAACGGGTTCCTGCCATCAGCGCGGCGGTCTGGTCCTCCGGTGCGGTGATCAGATCGTAGATGTAGTCCAGGGAGGCGTCCGTACCCTCCCATTCGTCACCGTGGATGTTGGAGTTGAACCAGATCGGCACCTTGTACCCGGCTTGCAGCTCCGGGTCCGCCGCGGCGGCCGCCGGGTCGTGGTTGATCAACTCACGCCAGGCCGTCTGCTGGGCGGTCTGCTCGGGGGTCTCCGGGGCCGTGACGGTGACCAGGTACAGGTCCCGGGATTTGACGGAGGATCCGATCACCTCGACCGACACCAGGTCGCTCTTGGCCATCAGACCGGTCAGCCGTGGGGCGATCTGTGCGTACGGGGTCGCGCCACGTTCGATCGAGGAGTCGAGCGGGTTGTTGCCGAACACCTTCAGGATGGGCTGGCGTGGATACCCGAGAGCCTTGCGGGCCGCCAGTTCCGGTGCAGGTTCGGCCTTCGTTGCCGCATGTCGTTGCGGCGAGGCGGATGCCGACACCGACGGAGTGGTGGTGACGGTGATGACCAGCAGGAGCAACAGCGCCCCCGCGCTGCGGGAGAACGTGGCACGTGTGGGCATCGTCGGCGCTCCGTCGGGCAGACCGGCATTGTTGCCGATACCCACCACAACGCGGCCCCGGTGCCGTTCTGTTGCCTCGCCCGACAACCCTTCGTTCCCGCGCACGATGTTCGTTCTCGCGCGCGATGTTTCGCGCGCGAGGAGCAAGAACGCGCGCGGGAACAGGGAGGGGCTGGTCGGTCAGCCTCACATCAGTCCTCGGTCGTACCAGGAGCGCGACACCTCACCCGCCGGTGGTGGACGGTGAACCCCGCCAGCCCGGCGAGGACGGTTGAACCATGATGTCGCTGAGATCGGGCACCGCTTCGGCCGGCCCCGTGCCCGGCGGATCCGAGGGAGTGTCGGCAAGCCCGGCAACATGAGCGATCACGGCACGGTCGGCCGTACCCAGGTAGCGGGCGCGCTGGTCGAAAACACGGTTGCAGCCGCCGATCTCGACGATCGCCGCCCAGGGTTGGAGCCCCAAAGCGTTGCCGTTCGACAACCAGCCGGTGGGGACAGGTTCTGTCCGTGGTGATCCGATGGTGATCCATTTCTTACCGGGAGTGGCACAGGCCTTGCTCGGTCCCTCCACCACACTCGCCCACAGATCGGCGATGTCGGCCTCGGCCGTCCGACCGACCGCAATCAGAGGAGAGCTGCGTCTGTTCTCCTGGTACACGCACAGGGCCACATCACCCGCCGGCGGGGTGATGGCGCGGCCACCCTTGGTCGGGAGAGGATCCAACCCGCCCTCCCATTCGCGGGAACAGCCCAATGCCAGCTCGAGTTCGGTCCGTTCCTGGGACCGGGCAACAATTCGCAGGGTCCCGGCTCCGGCCAAGGCGACAATCGCCTTGTTCTCCGGTCCGGAGGTGCACCCGAGTTGAGGCTGGGGGAACACCTTTCTCGATCCGTCTTCCAGCAGCAGGCTGATCCCCAGGATCTGCAAGCTGGAAGCCCCGCAGAATCCGTCGTCGATGCCCGGTTCGATATCGCGTTGGTTCAGCAGTTCGATCAATGCAGGGAGGTCGTCCTTCTGGATGTCCCATTCGGCCGTCGTGCGCCAGATCCCCTGATCGGCGACATGCACATATCCGTCGTACGCGCAGACCACCGCACCCCTCACACCCCACGACGGGTCCACCCGGAAGGACCCGGTGCCGCGGTCGTACAGCTCAGAGGGCTCGCACACGTCAGCCTCCGCCGGTGGCGGCGCCGGTGTCGTGGTTGCCGTCGATGTCCGACGGGCCTCGGACATCGGAGGTTCCGAGGAACTCGGCGCCAGGGATGTCGGTCCGGTGCTCACCGCCACCGGCGGTACGGCCGAGCGGTCGTGGTCCCGGGTCCCGGTCAGCATGATCCCGATGACGAGCACCGCCACGGCAGCCGCCGCCGTTCCCGCCGCAAGCCACGGTCGGTACCTGGTCCGCTGCTTTGCCTCGTTCGTGTACTCCGCAGGATCGCCATAGGCCCGGCGAAACGAATTTCGAAGATCCTCGCCGTCGCGGTCGGTCATCATTCGCCTCCTGTGGTGTCGTTCCGAAGCAGACCCTGGGTGCGCAGCACCGCCAGAGCTTCATGGGTGATTCGACGGATCGACCCGGCCGGCTTCCCCAGCAGAGTCGCAACCTCGTCAACTCCGAGGTCCTCCAAAAACCGCAGCACGACCACCGCGCGGGCGGTGTCGCCGAGGGCGGCGAGGGCGTTCTCCAGATCAAGTCGGTCGGCAGCCCGATGCGCGATGTCCGGAAACACGGTGCTCGGCCCGAGCCTCGGGAACGGTGATCGCCGACGAATCGTCTTTCGTTGGTGGTCGCGGAACTGGTTCACCATCGCCCGGCGCAGATAGTTCTCCACCGGTCCGGTGATGTGGTCCTGTTTTGCCAATACCGCGGCGATGGTCGACTGCGCCAGGTCCTCGGCCTCGTGGACCGACCCGGTCAGGGCGAGCGCGAGTCTTCGCGCGGCTCCGATCAAGGAACCTATCTGCCCGTCGTCAGGTGCCGTCACATCCGTCGGGTCCCCCTCCGCCGCCCCATCCGCAACGTTGCGGATCACTGCGCTCTGCGTGAATGCCACTGTTCCCCACCTCCACCCCTCTAGACGTACGGAGGTGGCTGCGCGTTCGGAAGTCACACCGGCGGGACGGACCGCCCTTCGTTCCCGCGCACGATGTTCGTTCTCGCGCGCGATGTTTCGCGCGCGAGGAGCAAGAACGCGCGCGGGAACAGGGAGGGTCTAGTCGGTCAGCCTCGCGCAGGCGCGGTCGCCGCGGAAGTACTCCGGCAGCAGGTCGACGGCCTCGTCACCCAGCGGGTTGACCCCCGGTCCGACGGCGAGGGAATGGGCCACCAGCACATGCAGACACTTGACCCGGTCGGGCATTCCACCGGCGGTGACCTCGATCCCCAGATCCCCCAGGGTGTTCCGCTGGGCGAGGTAGGACTCGTGCGCCCGACGGTAGGCGGCGGCCAGATCCTCGTCCTGGCCGAGCCTTTCGGTCATCTCCCGCATGACCCCCTGTTGTTCCATCCGGCCGACGGCCGAGTTCAGGGCCGAGCAGCACAGGTAGAACATCGTCGGGAACGGTGTGCCGTCCTCCAGACGGGGACGGGTCTGCACCACGGCGGGCACTTCGTGATCGCAGCGGTAGGCCACACCCACGAGTCCGCGGGGCGGTCGGCCCAGTTCCGCAGTGAGCTTGGCGATGTCCTCATCCGTCACCGGTTCGAGATTGCGGGGGCTGCCGAATGCAGGGTCAACGCTCATCAGGGATTGTCATTCTCCGGTACGGAAAGGCTGTCCCACAATGTGGAATACCAAGGCTGTTCGGGCTGGGCTTCGGTGGATCCGTCGGTTTTCTCCGGCGGCAGTTCGGGTCCACGGAACACGTAGACGGTGACGCCGGGTTCCACCATCTGCAACCGGCGTTTGGCCTCGGCCCGGATGAAGTCCGGGTCCGACAATGCGGCCTTCTTCAATTCAAGTGCGCGTTTTTGCAGCTCCAGCTGGTGCTGCTGGGCAATCGCTGCCGCTTCGGTGCGGCCGGCGTCGACGTTGTTGCGCCACGGCAGGGCCAGGGTCACCCCGGCGAGGATCAGGGCAAGGCCCAGGACCAGGATCTGCCGGACGAGCCGAGGCCGACCGGGGCCACCCTCACGGGCGGTGGTCGCCGCTGCGGTCTGCCCGCCGCGCCACCACCGGCTGCCACCCGTCGCCGGGACGGCAGCGCCACGCCGGGCGGCCGGGCGGCTCGTGGACCGCCGGGACCGGGTGGTGGCACCCCGGGCCGCCCGCGCCGAAGCTCCCGACCGGTCAGGTCGGGTGCTCCGTCCGCGCGGGCGGCTCCGGGGTGTCTCACTCATGGATCAGGAGCCGGCCGTGAACCGCGGGAACGCGAGGTCGCCCAGGTAACGTGCGGCGTCGCCGAGGTTCTCCTCGATACGCAGCAGCTGGTTGTACTTCGCGACACGCTCGGAGCGGGCCGGGGCACCGGTCTTGATCTGGCCGGAGGAGGTCGCGACGGCCAGATCGGCGATCGTGGTGTCCTCGGTCTCGCCGGAGCGGTGGCTCATCATGCAGCGGTACCCGTTCGACTGGGCCAGGGCCACGGCGTCGAGGGTCTCGGACAGGGTGCCGATCTGGTTGACCTTGACCAGCAGGGCGTTGGCGGCACCGCGGGCGATGCCCTCTTCCAGACGGTCCGGGTTGGTGACGAACAGATCGTCGCCGACGACCTGGACCTTGTCGCCCAGTTCGGTGGTCAGGTCGATCCAACCCTGCCAGTCGTCCTCGGACAGCGGGTCCTCGATGGAGACGATCGGGAAGTCGGCGACGAGACCGGCGTAGTAGGCCGTCATCTCGGCGGCGGTCTTCTTGCCACCCTCGAAGGCGTACAGCCCGTCGGAGTGGAACTCGGTGGCCGCGACGTCCAGGGCCAGCGCGATCTGCGAGCCCGGGGTGTAACCGGCGGCCTCGATGGCCTCGACGATCAGGTCGAGTGCGGCACGGTTGGAGGTCAGGCTCGGTGCGAACCCGCCCTCGTCGCCCAGGCCCGTGGACAGGCCCTTCTTCTTCAGCACGGACTTGAGGGAGTGGTAGACCTCGGCACCCCAACGCAGGGCCTCACGGAAGGACTCGGCACCGATCGGCGCGATCATGAACTCCTGGATGTCGACGGCGGTGTCGGCGTGGGCGCCACCGTTGACGATGTTCATCATCGGGACGGGCAGGATGTGCGCGTTCGGGCCACCGAGGTAGCGGAACAGCTCCAGCTCGGAGGACTCGGCGGCGGCCTTGGCCACGGCCAGGGAGACACCGAGGATGGCGTTGGCGCCCAGGCGGGACTTGTCGGTGGTGCCGTCCAGGTCGATCAGCTTCTGGTCGATGACCCGCTGCTCGACGGCGTCGATCCCGATGAGCTCCGGGCCGATCTCGTTCAGTACGGCCTCGACGGCCTTCTCGACGCCCTTGCCGAGGTAACGGCTCTTGTCGCCGTCACGCAGTTCGACGGCTTCGTGCTCGCCGGTGGATGCTCCGGAGGGAACAGCGGCGCGCGCGAGCGAGCCGTCTTCCAGTGCTACCTCGACCTCGACCGTGGGGTTACCACGGGAGTCGAGAATTTCACGTGCTCCGATAAGTTCGATGGCCGCCACGGCGCATCCCTTCTGGGTGGAGATGGATCCTCTTGAACGTTTGTCAGAGTAGTCAACCAATCCGGGATGGCCCAGTTGCGACCCGCGTTCGGGTCGCCTGGGTGGACAACGGGCCGTCCGGAGGGCCTGAATCGTTACAGTAATCGACCGGCCGTCTCAGCTGCTCCGGCCCAGGGTCAAGGGCACCGGACCGGCGGTGACACCGTGTCCGTGCGCGGCCGGCGCGCCCGCCGCCGCCGGCTTGCCGGGCAGCGCCGCCAGACCCTGGAATTTCCGGGCCGCCGCATGCCGTTCGACGGATGCCCGTCCGTAGGTGGTGGTGCGCTGGACCGCCCTGCGGCCGATCGGTGCGGTGATCTCCTCGAGCTGCTGCACGGTCTGGTAGGAGCCGTACTCGCTGCCCGCCATCCGGGAGATCGTCTCCTCCATCAGGGTGCCGCCGAGGTCGTTGACCCCGCCGCGCAGCATCACCTGGGTGCCCTCGGCCCCCAGCTTCACCCAGGAGGTCTGGATGTTGTCGATCGAACCCCGCAGCATCAACCGGGCGACGGCGTGCACCGCCCGGTTCTCCTCCCACGTGGCCCCCGCCCGGGCCAGGCCGGCCAGGTAGATCGGGGCATTGGTGTGGATGAAGGGCAGCGGGACGAACTCGGTGAACCCGCCCGACTCCCCCTGCAACCGGCGGAGCAGCTGGAGGTGGGCCACCCAGTGCTCGGCGGTGTCGACGTGGCCGTACATCATCGTCGAGGAGGACGGGATCCCGAGGCTGTGGGCCGTGGTGATCACCTTGATCCAGGCGTCGGTGGGCAGTTTGCCCTTGGTCAGCACCCAGCGAACGTCGTCGTCCAGGATCTCCGCCGCGGTGCCCGGGATCGAGTCCAGCCCGGCGGCCTTGGCCTCGGTCAGCCATTCCCGGACCGACATGTTCGCCCGGGTGGCCCCGTTGACCACCTCCATCGGGGAGAAGGCGTGGATGTGCATGTCCGGGGTGGCGGCCTTGACCGCCCGCAGGATGTCGAAGTAGATCGTGCCCGGCAGATCCGGATGGATGCCGCCCTGCATGCAGACCTCGGTGGCACCCAGCTCCCAGGCCACGGTGGCCCGCTCGGCAACCTCCGCGACCGACAGGGTGTAGGCATCGGCGTCGGTGCGCCGCTGGGCGAACGCACAGAACCGGCATCCGGTGTAACAGACGTTGGTGAAGTTGATGTTCCGGTTGACGACGTAGGTGACCTCGTCCCCGTTGACCTCCTGGCGCACCGCGTCGGCGAGGGCGCACACGGCGTCGAGCTCCTGGCCGGTGGCCGTCATCAAAGCCAGGCCCTGGGCCGACGTCAGCTTCGCCGGATCCGTTTCGGCCACCCGCAAAGCGGCCCCGACGTCGGAGGCGAAGCGGGCCGGCGCGCTGCGGATCCGCTCCTTGATCGCGGTCCAGTCACCGTAGACGTCCTCGAAGTCCGACCGGCGGTCCCCGGTACGGCCCTCGGTGTCGATGGCGGTGGCCAGGTCCGATCGACCGGCCGTCTGGACGTCCTCGGGCTCCTGCCAGGGCCGCCCGACGGGGATGACGTCCGGTTTGGCCAGCCCGGTGGCCGGATCGGCCAGGAAGTCCACATGGGCGCGCAGGCGGGGGTCCAGCCAGGGCTCCCCGGCCTTGACGAATTCCGGGTAGATCGTCAGCCGCTCGGCCAGTTCGAACCCGGCCAGCGCGGTGCGCCCGGTGAGGGCGTCGATCTGCGGCCAGGGCCGCTCGGGGTTCACGTGGTCGGGCGTCAGCGGCGAGACCCCGCCCCAGTCGTCGATCCCCGCCCCGATGACGGCGGTGAAGGTTTCGTCGTCGGCGTCGATGAGGTTCGGCGGGGCCTGGATCCGCGCCTTCGGGCCCAGGATCAGCCGGGTGACCGCGATGGTGGCCAGCAGCTCGTCCATCTCCGCGTCGGCGCTGCGGGCCATGGCGGTGTCGGGCTTGGCACGGAAGTTCTGCACGATCACCTCCTGGATGCCCCGGTAGTCCCGGCTGACCTGGCGGATGGCCATCATGGAGTCCACCCGGTCGCCCAGGGTCTCGCCGATGCCGATCAGGATGCCGGTGGTGAACGGGATCGAGGACCGGCCCGCATCGTCCAGGACCCGCAGCCGCACGGCCGGATCCTTGTCCGGCGACCCGAAATGGGCCCCCGACCTGTTCTCGAAGATCTCCCGCGAGGTGGTCTCGAGCATCATGCCCATCGAGGGGGCCACCGGCTTCAGCCTGGCCATCTCCTCCCAGGACATCACCCCGGGGTTGAGGTGGGGCAGCAGACCGGTGGTTTCCAGGACCCGGATCGACATTGCCCGGACGTAGTCGAGGGTGGAGTCGTAGCCGGCCTCGTCGAGCCAGGTCCGCGCCGCCTCCCAGCGGTCCTCCGGTCGGTCCCCGAGGGTGAAGAGTGCCTCCTTGCAGCCCATCTGCCGCCCTTCCTCGGCGATGGCCAGGATCTCGTCGGGTGAGAGATAGGCGGCCGGCAGCCGGTTCGGGGTGGTCACGAAGGTGCAGTAGTGGCACCGGTCCCGGCAGAGCCGGGTGATCGGGATGAAGACCTTCTTCGAGTAGGTGATGACACCCGGCCGGCCGGCCGCGACCAGGCCCGCATCACGCACCCGGGCGGCCGCCGTGCACAGGGCCGTGAGCGACTCCCCGCGGGCCTGCAGCAGGATCCCGGCCTCGATGCGGTCGAGGGCGACACCGTCCGCCGCCCGGCGCAGGGCACGACGCAGGGACGAGGGTGTGGCGGTCGGGATCGGTTCCGGGGCCGGATCGTTCGAGCCTGCCGCGGGGGTCGAGCGGGAAGACTGCTCGGTCATAAGGATCCTCAATTCACCGGTGACTCATCCGATCTCGCCGGACGACTCCCGACGGATCTCCCGTCTCACGCTACTCAGTTCACGACCGTGCCCCACCCTCAGGTCCGGCGGGCCCGGACGCATGCCGATGGGGCGAACCGCTGCGGACCCGTCCGACCACCTCGCACCGCCCACCTCGACACCGAACCGGCGGGGCGGGTGTGACCAAAAACAGTTGCCCAAGATCCCCCTCGCCTTCGGGTGAGGTATGCACCACCATCGGTGACGACTGAGGCAACCTCACAAGAACTTGCCACTCGAGTGGGTGTATCGAACCAGAGGCCAGGTATAGGTGGCTGACTCTGCCGATTGGAGGCCCCAACGTAGAGCGGGTGCCCGCAGAAACGCCGTTCGAGCGACAGATAGCTCAACGATTGGGTGAACAGCTGCAAGCCCGGCGTCGGGCCCGCGGCCTGTCCCAAGAAAATGTCGCCCACGCGGCTGGTATGAGCCGCAACCACTACCAGCTGCTCGAGGCCGGTCTGTCCGACCGCACCAAGAGCACGGCCGCGAACCCACGGCTGTCGACCCTGATCTCCCTGGCCCAGGTGCTCGACGTGAGTGTCACCGACCTGGTGGTGGAGTTGTTCGGGCCCGCCGCCGAACGGCCCGCCGACCCCTCGCCCACCGACGGCAGCTGACCCAGGCCCCTCCGGGCGGCCCAGGACCAGAAGACACGGCCGTTCGCCGGACACGGCCGACCGCAGGCAGACCCTCAGCGAGCCGTCAGGCAGTCCGGGTTGAACACCCGCTCGACCGAGGCCGGGTTGTTCACCAGTTTCTCCGGTGAACGGGTGGGGCGAGGGGTCAGCAACCCGGCACAGTTCGGGCAGCGCCCCGCCGGAAAACCGGCGACACAGGCCGCGCACCAGGTGCATTCGAAGGAGCAGATGTAGATCTGCTCGTCGGACGGCGACAGGTCCCGATCGCAGCACTCGCAATTCGGCCGCATCTGCAGCATGTCAGTACCCCAGGGCCCGCAGCCGCGGCAGCACCTCGGCGCCGTAGACCTGGAGGAAGCGGGCCTGATCCGGGCCCGGAGCATGGAAGACCAGGTGCCGGAAACCGAGATCGAGGTAGTGACGGATCTTCTCGACATGCTCATCGGGGTCGGTGGAAACGATCCAGCGGGAGGCCGCACGCTCGACAGGCAGGGCGTCGGACAACCGCTGCATCTCGATCGGGTCCTCGACCCCGGTCTTCTCCTCCGGGGTCAGGGCCAGGGCCGCCCAGTGCTTGGTGTCGTTCAGGGCGCGCTCGGCGTCATGGTCGAAGGAGACCTTCATCTCGATCAGCAGGTCGAGGTCGGCGACCGTACGACCCACCTTCTCCGCCCCTTCCTCCAGGGCCGGGATCAACGTGTCCCGATACAGGGCGTCGGCCTTGCCGGAGGTGGTGATGAACCCGTCGGCCACCCGTCCGGCCAACCTGGTCGCCGCCGGACCGGAGGCACCCACGTAGAGCGGTACAGGGGTCTGGGGACGGTCGTAGATCGTCGCCTTGTCGGTCCGGTAGTAGGTGCCCTCGAAGGTGACGCGCTCCTCGGTCCACAGCTGCCGGATCAGGGTGAGGGCCTCCTTCAGGCGGGCGAACCTCTCCTTGCCGTCCGGCCAGTCCAGCCCCAACGGCACCTCGTTCAGGGACTCCCCCGACCCCACTCCGAGGATGACCCGTCCCGGGAACAGACACCCCAGGGTGGCGAACGCCTGGGCGATCACACCCGGGTGGTAACGGAAGGTCGGGGTCAGCACGGAGGTACCGATGATGATCTTCTCGGTGCTCGCCCCCAGCGCCCCGAGCCAGGGCAACGCGGCAGGTGCGTGGCCCCCGTCATGACGCCACGGCTGCAGGTGATCGGAGGTGAAGACCGAGTCGAACCCCTCCTGCTCGGCCTGGATCGAGAACCTGAGCAGGTCCGTGGGACCGAATTGCTCGGCGGATGCCTTGTAGCCCAGACGCAGTGCCATCGTTCTCCCGCTTCCGTTTCCTCACCCGCGAGCGCATGCGCGGACAGGTTCCACTGTGCCACGGCCGCCCACGGAACGCTCGAGCCCCCTCCCCGGCCGCTGTCCGGCCGAGGAGGGGGCTCGAGGAATACCACTGATTCAGTCCTGGGCGGTCCCGGCCGGCGGAAGCGCCCCGGCGATGACGGCGGCCACCTGATCGGATTCGATCAGGAAACCGTCGTGGCCGAAGTCGGACTGCATGGTGATCAACGGCCGCGCTGTCGGTGCGGTCGCGATCTCCGCCCCCAGATGGGGCGGGAACAACCGGTCCGAATCCACCACGGCGACGACAAGGTCGGCCCGAATCCGCGCCAGCGCCTGGTTGAGACCACCACGGCCACGGCCGATGTCGTGGGAGTTCATCGCCTCGGTCAGCCGGAGGTAGGAATTCGGGTCGAACCTGCGGCCGAGTTTCGCGCCGTGGTACTCGATGTAGGACTGGACCGCGAAACGGCCGCCGGTGGCCACGTCCTCCTCCGGCTGCACGTCACGACCGAACCGGCTGTTCAGTTCCAGCTCGGAACGGTAGGTGATGTGGGCGATCTGGCGGGCAACGGCCATACCGCCGATGGGCCAGACGTCCTCGTAGTAGTCACCGCCGCGGTAGTTCTCATCACTGGTGATGGCAGCGAGTTGCGGTGTGGACCAAGCGATCTGGTCCGCACTGCTGTAGGCACAACTGGCGATGGTGATGGCGGTCGCCACCCGTTCCGGATAACTCACCGCCCATTCCAGCACCCGCATGCCGCCCATGGAACCCCCGAGGATGACGGCGAAACGGTCGATGCCCAGGCTGTCGGCCAGGGCGGCCTCGACGGCCACCTGGTCCCGGATGGTGATCCGGGGGAAGCGTCCGCCGTAGGGTCGGCCGTCGTTCGCGGTCGAGGACGGCCCGGTGGTGCCCTGGCAGCCGCCGAGCACGTTCGGGGCGATGACGAAGAACCTGTCGGTGTCCAGCACCGCCCCCGGTCCGATCAGACCGTCCCACCACCCGGGGGTGGGCTGGCCGGGTGCGGTGCCACCGACGACGTGGGCGTCGCCGGTCAGGGCGTGCAGGACCAGCACCGCGTTGTCCTTGGCCGGGTTGAGCTCACCCCAGCTCTCGTAGGCGACGGTGACATCCGGCAGCACCGCACCGGACTCGACCGTGATGTCGCCGATTTCGGCGAACTTGCGCCACGCCACCGGATCTCCCGGCAGCCAGATGGCCGAGGTGTCCTCGTGCCAGGGCCGCGGACGCACCGGGTGCGGGCTCGATTCCGCAGGGGCGGCGCCGTTCGGGTCGACGGGCGGGGCACCTGCCGCGCGCCCGCCGGGAGCCGCGCCACGCGAACGCGTGACACCGGCACCCGGACGGCGCGTCGAAGGCATACGGGTCAGCATGGCACGACCTGTTCTGGGGATGGCCGGAGCTGTGAATGGGCCGAACGCACAGCGGTACTACGCGTCCTTCGCGGCGCGCAGGCCCGCCTCGAGATCGGCCAGCAGGTCCTCGATGCCCTCGAGTCCGACAGCCAGGCGGACCAGTCCCGGGGTGACACCGGAGCTGAGCTGCTCGGCCGGGCTGAGCTGCCCATGGGTGGTCGAGGCCGGGTGGATCACCAGGGAGCGCACGTCACCGATGTTGGCCAGGTTGGTGAAGATCTCCAGGGCGTCGGAGAACTTCTGACCTGCCTCGACACCACCCTTGATCTCGAAGGTCACGATCGGGCCGCCGCCGAGCGGGGCGTACTTCTGCTGGTTGGCGTGCCAGGGGCTGGACTCCAGGGCCGGGTAGGAGACCGACTCGACCTCGTCACGCCCGGACAGCCACTCGGCGACCTTGGTCGCGTTGGCGATGTGGCGCTCGATCCGCAGGCTCAGGGTTTCCAGACCCTGGGCGATGAGGAAGGCGTTGAACGGGGAGAGGGAGGGGCCGAGGTCGCGCAGCAGCTGCAGTCGGGCCTTGAAGATGAAGGAGACGTTGGTCCCGAAGAGTCCGTCGGGACCGAGGTCGGTGGCCCAGGTGACACCGTTGTAGCTCGGGTCCGGGGTGTTGAAACCGGGGAACTTCTCCGGGTCCTTGCGCCAGTCGAAGTTGCCCGAGTCGACGATGACACCGGCGATCGCGGTGCCGTGGCCACCGAGGTACTTGGTGGCCGAGTGCACCACGATGTCCACACCGTGCTCGAACGGGCGGATGAGATACGGGGTGGCCACGGTGTTGTCGACGATCAGCGGAACACCGTTGGCATGGGCGACACCGGAAACCCCGGCGAAGTCCAGGACATCGAGCTTCGGGTTGGAGATGGATTCGGCGAAGAAGGCCTTGGTGTTCGGCTTGACGGCGGCCTGCCAGGACTCGAGATCGTCGGGGTCCTCGACGAAGTCGACCGAGATCCCGTACTTCGGCAAGGTGTGGTGGAACAGGTTGTAGGTGCCGCCGTACAGCCGCGGCGAGGAGACGATGTGGTCGCCGGCCTGGGCCAGGGTCAGGATCGCGATCGTCTCGGCAGCCTGGCCGGAGGCCACGAGCAGGGCTCCGACACCGCCTTCCAGGGCCGCGATGCGCTGTTCGACGACGTCATTGGTGGGGTTGTGGATGCGGGTGTAGATGTTGCCGAGTTCTTCGAGGGCGAAGAGCTTGCGGCCGTGTTCGGCGGAATCGAAGGCGAAGGAGGTCGTCTGGTAGATCGGCAGTGCCCGCGCCTTGGTGGTGGGATCAGGCGTCTGACCTGCGTGGATCTGGCGGGTTTCGAAAGACCAATTGGCACTCATGATGGCTGTCTCCAGGAAAGTGGGTGTGTGCCGGGCGGGGACGTGCGGGGATACGCAGTCTGACGCCGTCAGGCAGGGGGTGCTGCGCGGGGGCAGCAAGCGGCAGCGGTGGGGCCACCTGATTGTTCTTGGGGTCGCGTATTCGCTGACAGATCAGCGAGAATTCAGCTGCGACAACACATTCGACAACACACAGCGGCGCTCCTTCATGGCGTCGACTGGGCCCACCGGTCGGTGTGCCCGCGCTTGTGGCTCATCGGGGTTCGACGAGACACCTGGTCATCACCCGGGGCACCCCACCGCGTGTGGAGGGTTGCCGTCCAGCGAGCCGGGGCTTGTCGCTGGCACTCATGACCTGACGGAAAGTGTAGCCGATACGGCGCGGAACTTCCGTAGTGCTCAACGACCGTGATCAACCCCCGACGGTGGAGGCACCCGCCTGCGCCCCGTCCGGGTCTGACCGACGCATCACCGTGGCCACCACCAGACACACCATGACCAGGGCGGCGAGGTGGATCGGGGCCCCGGTGAACGCCACCCCGACCAGGGCAACGACCCCGACGAGATAGGAGGCGTTCAGGGCCGGGTCCTGGCGGTGCCGGGCCATCAGCAACCAGACCCCGAAGACGAACACGGCCACCGAGACGTTGGTCGCCAGCGCGGCGCTCAACCCGCTGACGTGCTGCTCACCGTGGGCGGCCTGCTCGGCGAAGGCCTCCTGGGCCTCGGGTGCGAGTTTGCCTTCCTCCCCCAGCCGGAAAAGGTCGTAGTCGACGGCCGCCTCGAGGCCGGCGGACACGGCCGCCGCCCCGGCGAACACGAAGTAATGGCCGTAGCCCCAGATCAACGAGGGTGTCAGGCTCGTGAGCTGGTCGGCCGGTGACTGGTCGAAGTACACCCACCACATGCCGAACACGATGACCAGCGCAGCGAAGGCGAGCACCACGAGACCGAAGGGGTGCGCAGTTTCGTTGAACCCCTCGATGAATGCGTTGGTGGCGGCGAGGATGGACTCACCCAGGACGATCAGCGTGAAAAGGCCGTAGCGCTCGGCGATGTGGTGCGGGTGCCAGGGAATGGTGCGCCCGCGTTCGGCGATGGCGGGCAGGGAGATCTCGATCAGGACGAGCACCAGGAAACTCGGGAACCCCAGGGACTCCGGCAGCAGCAGGCGGAGGAACCACAGGCCCTGGATCATCGTCAGTCCGGCGGCATAGGTGAGGGCGGGGGTGCGGTTCTCGGGATCGGAGATCCCGGCACGGACCCACTGGGCGATCAACGGGACCCGCATCACGAAGTAGCCGATGGTGACGAGGCGGTAGTCGAAGTCGACGAAGGCGCTCTGCACACCCGCGGCCAGCACCAGGACGCCGGCCATCTGGATCAGGGTGAACACCCGGTAGAGCCAGTCGTCCGTGTCGAACTGCGAGGCGAACCAGGTGAAGTTCATCCAGGCCCACCAGATCGCGAAGAAGACACTGACGAAGGACTGGAGGCCTTCACCGATATGGCCCTCGACGATGGCGTGGTGCAACTGCACACTGGCGATCGAGACCGCGACGACGAAACAGAGGTCGAAGAGCAGTTCGAGCGGGCTCGACACCCGGTGGCCACGATCGGCCCCACGGGCCGTCATCCGGGTGAGGCCGAAGTTGTCACGCACGCTGATGGTCATCTGGATCTCCCGCTCGCTGTTTCTACAACATGTAAAACATCACATCGATAGTTCCGGCCGCCGGTCCGATCGGTTCGGCGGACCTGGGATGATCGGACCCATGAATAGCAGACTCGTGACCTTCTTCCGTATCACGGCGATTCTGGAGGCATTTTCCTGGGCCGGTCTGCTGATCGGCATGTACTTCAAGTGGATCGCCGAGACCTCCGACGTCGGCGTCAAGATCTTCGGACCCGTGCACGGCGCGATCTTCGTCGCCTACGTGGTGGCGACCCTGCTGGTCGCGCGCTCCCAGCGGTGGCCGATCGTCTGGACCACCCTGTTGGCCCTGGGCGCGTCCATCCCGCCGTTCTTCACCGTCTGGTTCGAGACCTGGGCCAAGCGCACCGGGCGGCTGGACGTCAAGACCCCGGTCCCGGCGACCTGACCCACCCCTCCCCCCTCCGCCCCTCCGCCCGCGAGTGGACGCCCACACCCTGAAGACGGGGGTGTCAGCGTCCACTCGCGGGCTCGGGGGGGTGTCAGCTGTCGGCGAGGATCGCCGTGGTGACCATGGTGAGCTCGGCGTCAGTGACGGAGAACGAGACCTGCAACCGGGCGAGTTCGCCCAGGTGGTGCAGGTGGGTGCCGCCGCAGGCCATCCGCTGCTCGCCCTCCGGCAGGGTGCAGATCCAGGTCCGCAGATCCGTCAGCGCGGGGCCGGCGATCTCCCAGCTGACCGGCGCGTCGACCGCGACCCACTCGGCCAGCAGGGCATTGGCCCGCTCGGCGAGTCCGGGCAGCGCTTCCTCGATGCCCTCGGCGTTGAAACCTCTCTTCCGCAGGGACTTGCCCAGGCGATAGGTGTCGACCGAGCCACCGGGGGTGATGCGCGAGGTCGTGTTGGCCTGGCCGTCGAAATCCGGGCTGCCGACGCCGTCGACCGGGATGTCCTTGAGCCAACGGTCGGCCAGTACCGCGTTGAGGGCCAGGGCAGCGACGTGACAGCCGGTGTGCCCGGCGGACAGCGCGCGGCGATGGTCAGGGTCGACCTGCAGAAGCACCGTCTCCCCCAACGCCGGCGGCTGATCGGCGACGATGTGAGCGACCAGGAAGGACCAGCCGTCCTCGCCGCGGCGGACCGGGATCTGCTCGCCGAGGTGGATGGCTGCGGCGTTCCCGGTGCCGGTGTTGTCGACGGTGTTGGTGTTGGCGACGGCACCGAGCACCACGTCGACCACCTCCAGCCGCCTGTCTCCCGCGGCGATCGCCCCACGATCCGGACCCTGGTCCGGCCAACGGTGATCCACCGGGTGGAACGGGGTGCGGTCCACGATGACGGCCGAGCGGCCGTCTCCGGCGTCGGCGACCGCGAGAACCGTGGCGGTACCGGAGACCTCACCGGCCGGGTAGGTCACGATCGTGGTCGGCAGGGTCGGGGCCGGTGCGGAGGCGTCCTGAGCGGCGGTGTCCAGGGCGGAGGTGTCCTGAGCGGCGGCGTCCTGAGCGGCGGTGTCCTGAGCGGCGGTGTCCTGAGCGGCGGGGGTCGAGGGCTGCATCCTGCGAGTATCCCCGGCAGACCTGGGTGGGCCCAATCCCGCCCTCCCCGCGAGCGGACTCCCACACCCCAGTTTCCGAGGTGCCACCGTCCACTCGCGGAAGCACGTCAGGTGTGCCCGGGGACCTTCACGCCCCATCCCGCGAGCGGACTCCCACACCCCCGTTTCTGAGGTGCCACCGTCCACTCGCAGCAGCACGTCAGGTGTGCCCGGCAAACGCACCCACCCCATCCCGCGAGTGGACTCCCACACCCCAGTTTCTGAGGTGCCACCGTCCACTCGCAGGAGCACGTCAAGTGTGCCCGTCCACTCGCAGGGAGAGATGGGCTCGGCGAACACTCCTCACCACTCCCACCGCGCACCGTCCCGACGTTCGCGCTCGCTGCACACTGCGCGAACATCAACAAGGAGCGCGGACACCAAACGGCGGCCACGGCCTCCCCGCGAGCGGACTCCCACACCCCACATCAGGGGGTGCCACCGTCCACTCGCGGGGAGGATCTCGCGGGAACGAGTCAGGCCGCTACCACTCCAGGCCGCCGCCGGTCTGGTACTCGATGACGCGGGTCTCGAAGAAGTTCTTCTCCTTCTTCAGATCCATCATCTCGCTCATCCACGGGAACGGGTTCTCGGTCTCGGGGAACAGCGGCGCGAGCCCGATCTGGGCGCAGCGCCGGTTGGTGATGAAGTGCATGTACTGCTCGCACTGCGCCGCCGACAGGCCCAGCATGCCGCCGGCCAGGGTCTCGCGCCCGTAGGCGATCTCCAGCTCACAGGCCTTGGCCAGCATGCCCGAGATCTCGGCGGCGAACTCGGCGCTCCACAGCTCAGGGTTCTCGATCTTGATCTGGTTGATCACGTCGATGCCGAAGTTCAGGTGGATGGACTCGTCCCGGAGGATGTACTGGTACTGCTCGGCGATACCCACCATCTTGTTGCGCCGTCCGAGCGAGAGGATCTGCGCGAAACCGGTGTAGAACCACATGCCTTCGAAGATGACGTAGAACGCCACCAGGTCCCGCAGGAACGCACGGTCGGCCTCGACGGTCCCCGTGCGGAACTCCGGATCCTCCAGGCTCTGGGTGTACTGGAGCGCCCAGGCGTCCTTCTCGGTGATCGACGGCACCTCGCGGTACATGTTGAACAGCTCCCCCTCGTCCAGGCCGAGGGATTCGCAGATGTACTGGAAGGTGTGGGTGTGCACGGCCTCCTCGAAGGCCTGCCGCAGCAGGTACTGCCGGCACTCCGGGTTGGTCAGCTGCCGGTACACCGCGAGCACGATGTTGTTGGCCACCAAGGACTCCGCCGTGGCGAAGAAGCCGAGGTTACGCTTGAGCATCGTGCGCTCGGACTCGGTCAGCCCGTCGGCGGACTTCCACAGCGCGATGTCTGCCTGCATGGACACCTCGGTCGGCATCCAGTGGTTGTTGCAGCCGGCCAGGTACTTCTCCCAGGCCCAGTGGTACTTCAGCGGCAGAAGCTGGTTCACGTCCGCACGAGCGTTGATCATCCGCTTCTCGCTGACCGACACCCGCCCGCCGGTGGTGTCGATGGCACCGAGACCGGAGCCGCTGGAAGCACTCTCGGAGCTGTTCGCAGCATCGACGGCCGACGTTGACGCCGTGGGATCAAGGTCGAAATCCAGGGTTGTCATTACTGGCATGCCTCACATTCGGGGTTGTCAACGGAGCAGGCCAGGACATCCGGGCCGATGAAATCGGGTTCCTCGAGGGCAACCTGCACAACAGGTGCAGCCACCACCGGCACCGCAGCAACCGGAACTGCAGCCGCCGGCACTGCAGCCACGGCAACCGGTGCAACAGCGGCGGGAACCGGAACCGGAGCCGTGGCAACCGGAGCGGCACTGGTAGCGGCCACGGCGTTGAGCTTGCCGTCCGTCCCACGCAGGGTGGACTTCTCCACGTGGGTCGCCGAGGTGGACCGCAGGTAGTAGGTGGTCTTGCAACCGGTCTGCCAGGCGAGCATGTACAGGTCGTTGAGCTTGCGCCCGTTGGGCTCTGCGACGTAGAGGTTCAAGGACTGCGCCTGGTCGATCCACTTCTGACGCTTCGACGCGGCCTTGATCAGCCAGGAGCCGTCGACCTCGAAGGCGGTGGCGAACAGGGCTTTGACATCGGCCGGGATGCGGTCGATCGGCCCGAGGGAGCCGTCGAAGTACTTCAGGTCTGCGACCATGACCTGGTCCCAGAGCCCCCGCTCCTTGAGCACCTTCACCAGATGGGCGTTCACCACGGTGAAGTCGCCGCTCATGTTCGACTTCACAAACAGGTTCCGGTAGGTCGGCTCGATGGACTGGGCCACTCCGACGATGTTGGAGATGGTCGCCGTGGGGGCGATCGCCATCACGTTGGAGTTGCGCATCCCCTGGCTGACGACCTTGGCCCGCAAGCGGTCCCAGTCCAGCCGGGAGATGGTGTCCTGATCGAGGTTGCCGCCGCGGTGCTCCCGCAGGATCTCCACCGAGTCGATGGGCAGGATGCCCTTGGACCACAAAGATCCGTCGAAGGAGGCATACCGGCCGCGCTCGGCAGCGAGGTCGGAGCTGGCCTCGATCGCGAAGTAGGAGATCTGCTCCATCGAGACATCGGCGAACTCGACGGCGGCATCACTGGCGTACGGCAGACCCAGTTCGAACAGGGAGTCGGCGAAGCCCATCAGGCCCAGGCCGACCGGGCGGTGGCGCAGGTTCGACCGGCGCGCACCGGGGATCGTGTACAGGTTGATGTCGATGACGTTGTCGAGCATCCGCACCGCGGTCGTGACGGTGACACGCAGACGATCCACATCCAGTGCGCCGTCGACGATGTGCGCCGCCAGGTTGATCGAACCCAGGTTGCAGACCGCGGTCTCCGCACCGCCGTCGGCACCGGTCGCCTTGGTGTTCAGGGTGATCTCGGTGCACAGGTTGGAGGAGTGGACGACACCGGCGTGCTGCTGCGGGGAACGCAGGTTGCACGGGTCCTTGAAGGTGATCCACGGGTGGCCCGTCTCGAAGAGCATCGTCAACATCCGACGCCACAGGTCGAGGGCCTTGACCCGGCGGAAGACGCGGATCTCGCCGCGGTCGGCCGCGGCCTCGTACTCGGCGTAGCGGGTCGCGAAGGCCTTGCCGTACAGGTCGTGCAGGTCCGGCACCTCGTCCGGGGAGAACAGGGTCCAGTCCCCGCCCTCGGCGACCCGGCGCATGAACTCGTCCGGAACCCAGTTGGCGGTGTTCATGTCGTGGGTCCGGCGACGCTCGTCACCGGTGTTCTTGCGCAGGTCGAGGAACTCCTCGACGTCGATGTGCCAGGTCTCCAGGTAGGCGCAGACCGCGCCCTTGCGCTTGCCACCCTGGTTGACCGCCACCGCGGTGTCGTTGGCGATCTTGAGGAAGGGCACAACCCCGGAGGACAAACCGTTGGTGCCCTTGATGTGTGCGCCGATGCCGCGGACCGGGGTCCAGTCGTTGCCGAGGCCGCCGGAGAACTTCGCCAGCAGGGCGTTGTTCTTGATCGACTGGAAGATGTCGTCCAGATCGTCGTCGACGGTGGTCAGGAAACAACTGGACAGCTGGGGACGGGTGGTCCCGGCGTTGAACAGGGTCGGGGTCGAGCACATGAAGTCGAAACTCGACAGGAGACGGTAGAACTCGATCGCCCGCGCCTCGCGATCGACCTCGCGGACCGCCAGACCCATCGCCACTCGCATCAGGAACACCTGCGGGAGTTCGTATCTCACCTGCCGGTCGTGCAGGAAGTACCGGTCGTACAGGGTCTGCAGGCCCAGGAAGGTGAACAGACCGTCACGCTCGGACTCGATGGCCTGCCCCATCCGCTCCAGGTCGAACTGGGCGAGAGTGGGGTCGAGGTGGCCGAGGTCGATGCCATGAGCGATGTAACGGCGCAGGTAGTCCGGGTACAGCTCGGCCATCTCGGCGGCACTGGCCTGGCGCGGGGCACCGGCCAGGTGGGACAGGGCCTCGGTCCGCAGGGTGTCGCCCAGCAGCCGGGCGGCCACGTAGGTGTAGTTCGGCTCGGTCTCCACCAGGGCGCGGGCGGCCATAATCGGGGCGAGACCCAGTTCGGTGGCGCTGATGCCGTCGTAGAGGTTGGTGGAGGTGCCGGCGTACACGGCAGCGGCGTCGACATCCTCCAGGTCGGCGCAGGCCTCGTCGATGATCGTGCGCAGACGCGCGGTGTCCAGCGGTGCCCGGGTCCCGTCGGCGGCGACCA
Source organism: Nakamurella silvestris (assembly GCA_003576535.1). Classification (GTDB taxonomy): domain Bacteria; phylum Actinomycetota; class Actinomycetes; order Mycobacteriales; family Nakamurellaceae; genus Nakamurella; species Nakamurella silvestris. Next base: position 46,317 of record QXCQ01000126.1, read on the forward strand.
CCGAGATCACCGGGGAGACCGCGTCGACCGCGGGTGCGGCTTCACGCTCTGCCCGCGAGCGGCGGTGCTCCTCGCGGTACAGGATGTACGCGCGGGCCACGGCGGCGTGTCCACCGCGCATCAGCGCAAGCTCGACCTGGTCCTGGACATCCTCCAGGTTGACGTGTCGTTGGGCGCCGTGACGCTGCCACAGGGTGCTCGACACCGCATCGGAGAGTTCCACGATCAGCGAGCGCAGACGGCTCGACGTACCGGCGGAGTCGCCTTCGACCGCGATGAAGGCCTTGGTCAGGGCGAGGGAGATCCGGGAGAGGTCGAACGGGGCCGTGGTCCCGTTACGGCGGATGACCGTCATCTCGGAGGTGGCGGTAGAAGGGGCGGAGGGCGGCCCGGCGTGCTCCGTGGTCGCTCGGTCCAGGCTCGTGCTGGTTGTCATGCTGTTCTCCATAAGAACCGAATCGATGTCGGTATGTCTGTCAGGAGAGCGAAAGCGGACAACGCGTCCGGGGTCGCCGGGGCAGGCGCGGACGTCCGATTTTCGCGATCGCCCTCCCACGGGGCATGTCGACGGCGCCCACCGGTCGGTGTGCGCACTCATGGCAGGTCTTCGGACTCATGGGCAGGACCGACCGTGAGGCCGGGGTTCCTACTGGTCGACGCTTCCCGGGCAGTCGCCTACCCAGTGCTTGACACCGGCGGATGCCGGCGGACGACGTTCGTACCCAATTACCGCTGCGGGGCAGTTCCGGATTCACACCGGATTCCCTGGTGTCCCCACCGGTTTCCCGGTGGAACCATCAGCACGTCGAACAGTACATCTTGTGGCCCCGTTTCGGAAAGCCCCTAGATATGGCATGTCGGCGTGTTCATTTCCCGGGTGCCGGCCAACGACGGGGACCAGAAGGGAAACACGGGTCCGGTGACCGCATCCTTGAGGGTCGAGCAGCCATAACGACCCCACCCCGGCCCGGTATGAGATAGTTGCGCCAATAAACGAAGTAGCGAGCCCAGGGAGTCACCACATGCAGAGCAAGGACGCACCGTCGGCCCAGGAACGCCTGGAGAGCCTCATCGAACAGGACGACGACGTCCGCGCTCTGTTCGCCGGGGAGTGGTTCCGCTACCGCGCCTCACCCTCCCTCCTGGACCTCACCTGGGAGGCCCAGTCGACCTGCGCACGGATCAGCCGCATCTTCTACGAGGAGCCCGACGAGGCGCGCAGGCTGTTCCACGAACTCATCCCCGGAGCCGGGAAGGACATCGACTTCCGCCCGCCCTTCGCGATCGACTACGTCCTCGGACTGACCATCGGCGACCGCACCTTCATCAACAAGGACTTCCTCATCGTCGGTGGTGGATACGTCACCATCGGCGCGGACTGCCTCATCGGCCCGCGCTGCAGCATCTACACCCCCAACCACGCCGAGGACCGCGAACGCCGCCTCGCCGGCTGGGAACGAACCAGCGGTGTGACCCTGGGCGACAACGTCTGGCTCGGCGGTTCGGTCACCATCACCCCCGGGGTCACGATCGGCAAGGACTCCATCATCGGCGCCGGATCCGTTGTCACCCGCGACATCCCCGCCGGCACCATCGCAGTGGGGAACCCCTGCCGACCGATCCGCGAGATCGCATCGTCCATCGACCAGCAACCCGCGACCGACTGACACCTATTGGCCCCCGCCTGGCGACCATCGTGAAATGCGCTTTACTGAAAGCTCTTTGAGTCACGGTCGAGGATCTGGGAGGTCATAGTGTCGTCGCCCGAACCACTCTGGGCGGGTTTTCTCCGACAGGATTGACCGGGATCCCGCCGTCGCCCCGGCTGTTCACCGTGGCGTCGCTTCTCCGTCCCGGTGCCGACACCGTCCCTGGGCAGAGTTGACGAGCATGTCGCGCCTCTCGCAGCCCACCACATCCGCCTCATCGACACCGCACCCCTCAGACACCGGAACGAACAGGGCCGACGCAGGGCGGTCACGTCCGATCCTGCTGGCCGCTGTGGCCACGGCGGCGGCCGCAGCACTGCTGTGGGTCTGGGTCGGCAGCGGCGGCGGTGACGACACGGCGGCGACGACCGTCCCGGTGGTCAAGGACGCACAGTTCCTGAATGTCGACCACCCCGGGGTCCTGGGCTTCGAGAACGGTGACTGTTTCCTGGATCCGGCTGACAGCAAGGCTTCCGGCGAGGAGGGTCTGACCTCGGTGGAGTGCATCGGCGCCCAGAACCAGGTCTACGTGTTCCACACCCTGACCGACGGCAGCTGGGATCCGGCGAGGATCACGGCCGAGGCCACCGAAGGCTGCCGGGAGCCGTTCGAGGGCATCTGGGGGACGTCCGCCGCGAGCCCGTACCGCTACTACCCGGTCCTGCCCACCGAACGGTCGTGGACCGAGGAGGCCGACCGTAGCGCGATGTGCGTGGTCTACCACGTCGACGGGACCTTCCTGATCGACCCGGTCGGAGCCCGTCACTGACGGGTGTCCCCTCCCCGCGAGCGGACTCCCACGCCTCATCCCTGCGAGCGGACTCTCACACCCCAGAAGCTGAGGTGCCGCAGTCCACTCGCGGGAGGGAGCAAGCACGGGCCCACCCGCGAGCGGACGCTCACACCCCACAAACAGGGGGTGAGGGTCCACTCGCGGGAAAGGGAACGGGGCCAGCATCCACCCGACAGGACAGCCCCAGCCACCCCCGCGAACGGACCGTCACACCCCACAAACAGGGGGGTGAGAGTCCACTCGCGGGGCGGAGGGCGGGGTGAGAGTCCACTCGCGGAAAGGCGACGAGGCCAGCGTCCACCCGACAGGACAGCCCCACCCACCACCGCGAACGGACCGTCACACCCCAGAAACAGGGGTGCAGCAGTCCACTCGCGGGAGGGGGCAGCACCAACGCAACCGCGAACGGACCGCCACACCTCACAAACAGGGGTGCAGCAACCCACTCGCGGAAAGAGGCAGCACCAACCCACCCGCGAACGGACCGCCACACCCCACAAACAGGGGGGTGAGAGTCCACTCGGCGGGAAGGGGTGCGGGGCGGGAGCCCACTCGGCACCAGGCACGACCCCTACACCCCGCGAGATGCATTATTGCACCGCGCTTTTCGGCCGCCAAGAACCTACAGCGAACGAAAACGGTTGCTCGGGAAGCTATCACGTTTGTCCGTTGTGTCGAGTTCGCACCCCGTTCATCTGGAGTCCGGAATCCCTTGCGTGGGAACTGTTTACCTCAGGTGGTGATCAAAAATATTGATACAGCCCATGCCAATGGTCGACGGGCTCCCCGTCGGCGTAGAACCGGAGTCACCGGGATGGTTGCCGTCCTCGGTGCTTCACTGATGATGATCGGCGCCACCCCGGCCTCGGCCGACGACACCGTCTACTCGGCGGCCCAGCGGTATGCCCAGACCCCCATCCCCGACCGGGTCCTGCTCATCCCGACCCAGGACCCCACCACCACGCAGCGCGTCACCTGGCGGGCGTCCGCCACCAACCCGCGCGCCCAGATCATCGAGGCTCCCAAGGCTTTCGGCGACGTCATGAACTCCAACCCGGAGCTGTACAAGATCACCACGGTCCCGGCCTTCCGCACCTCGGAGATGGACCCCAAGACCGGTTACACGAACACCTACCACGCGGTGGAGTTCACCGACCTCAAGCCGAACACCCGGTACTCCTACCGGGTCGGTGACGGCACGAACCCGCAGAGCGGCGGAAGCGGTGCGGCGCTGAACAACTGGACGCCCTGGCGGGATTTCACCACCGCGGCGGTCGACCTGCAGCCGTACTCCTTCATCTACTTCGGTGACGCGCAGAACTACCTGGACACCGCAGTTCCGCGTGTCTTCAGCGAGGCCATCGCCGACCGCCCCGATGCCCGACTGGTGCTGCACGCCGGCGACCTGATGAACCAGACCGGCACCTCCGATGCCAACATCGCCGTGCAGGAGAAGGAGTGGGCACAGTGGTTCGAAGCCGGTGAAGGTCTGTTCCAGACCCGCTCCACCCTGGCCACCCCGGGCAACCACGAGTACAACTCCTCGACCGCGATCTCCCGGTTCTGGAAGCCGCAGTTCCCGTTCCCGGAGAACGGCCCGAAGAACGCCGACGGTTCGGTGATGGAAGCGGTCAAACAGTCCGCGTACTACACCGATTACCAGGGCGTACGCTACATCTCCCTGGACTCCTCCCCGCTGCAGAACGGTCCGGTGCAGACCGATGTGCTGAACGCGCAGACCGCCTGGTTCGAGGCCCTGCTGTCCGATCCCAACCGGCCGAAGTGGACCGTTGTCACCTTCCACCACCCGGTCTACTCGGGCACCTCTACCCGCAACAACCAGGTCGTCCGCGACAACTGGAACCCGCTGCTGTCCAAGTACGGTGTCGATCTCGTCCTGCAGGGACACGATCACGTGTACAACCGCGGCAACCAGGTCGTCGACAACGATCCGGTGGACCCGACGGTCAGCCACGGCCCCGTCTACTCGATCGCCGTGGCCGGCGGCAAGATGTACGCCCTGAACCAGGGCCAGAACTGGACCGACAACGGGGCGAAACTGCGCTCGCGCAGCGAGAACACCCAGCACTACCAGCTGATCGACGTCGAGGCGGACAAACTGGTCTACCAGTCCCGTACCGCGGACGGCGAGTTCTTCGACGGCTACCGGATCGAGAAGCCTGGCACCGGTTGGGACACCGCCAAGCGTGTCGTGGATCTGGACACCGATCCGGATGCCAAGCCCACCCCTGAGCCGGCCCGGGCCACCAGCACCACCACCCTTGAGCTGTCGGCCACCTCCGGTGCGGCCGGCAGCACCGTGACCGCCACCGTCGGCGTCAGCTCCGCCGGAGCGGTCGACGGGGCTGCTGTGGACATCGTCTCCGGCGAGACCACCGTGGCCAGCGCCGTTGTCGCCGACGGCACCGCCACCGTCGAGGTCCCGCTGGCCGTTGTCGGCAGCCGTTCCTTCGTCGCGAAGTTCGCCGGCACCGCCACCACCCTGCCCTCGGACTCGGCAGCCTCCACCGTCACGGTGCACTTCGGTGACGTGACCCCGGGCAACGGCTTCTTCGAGGACGTCTCCTGGCTGATCGGATCCGGTATCACCACCGGATACGCCGACGGCACCTTCCGGCCGACCCAGGTCGTCGAGCGCCAGGCGATGGCGGCCTTCCTGTTCCGCCTGAAGAACCCGGGCAAGGCCGACCCGACCTGCACCGGAACCACGCGCAAGTTCTCCGATGTCCCTGCAGGGAACCAGTTCTGCGGTGCCATCGAGTGGCTGAGCTCTTCCGGGATCACCACCGGCAACGAGGACGGCACCTTCCGTCCGGGCGCTCCGGTCCAGCGCCAGGCGATGATCGCCTTCCTCTTCCGGGCGCTGAACCCGGGTGTCGCCGACCCGACCTGCGCCCCCGGCAAGGGGACCTTCACCGATGTGAGCCGTACCGGTGAGTTCTGCGGTGTCATCGAATGGGCCGCCGACAAGAAGATCGCCCAGGGCTGGTCCAACGGCACCTTCCGTCCCGGCGCGTCGATCGAACGCCAGGCCGTGGCCGCCCAGCTGCACCGGGCCGCCACCCTGACCGCCGGCTGAACCGCCGTCCGATGACCGCTCGCTGAATTCCGGCGAGCACCCTTTCACGTCCATCAGTGCCCCGCTCCGGCAACGCCGGGGCGGGGCACTCCTGCGTGCGCACCCACCCGGCGCAGGCGGCACGCACAGGTAGGTGAACTACCGTGACAGAGGCCGGTCCTCAGCGACGGACATCCCCGGCCAGGTACCGAAAGAGAGCGAGTTTTCCCGATGAGCAGTTTCCCCACGTCCCTGCCGACGCCCCGGACCCCGCACCCGACGGATGCTCCGGCACTGCGCTGGGGTGTCCTCGCTCCCGGCTGGATCGCCGGCCGGTTCGTGGAAGCGGTGAAGACGCACTCGGGACAGAGGTTCGTCGCCGTCGCCTCCCGTTCCGCCGAACGTGCAGCGGCCTTTGCCGCCACCTTCGACATCCCCCGCGCCTATGGCGGTTACGCCGAGCTCGTCGCCGACCCCGAGGTCGACATCGTCTACATCGCGAGCCCGCACTCCGAACACCGCGAGCAGGCGCTGCTGGCCATCGCCGCCGGCAAACACGTGCTGCTGGAGAAAGCCTTCACCCGCAACGCCGGTGAGGCCCGGGAGGTGGTGGCCGCGGCCGCCGCGGCCGGGGTGTTCCTCCAGGAGGCCATGTGGACCCGCTTCCTGCCGCACATCGACGTGGTCCGTCAGCTCATCGCCGACGGCACCCTCGGCGAGATCTCCACCGTCATCGCCGATCACGGTCAGTACTTCACCCCGGACGCGGCCTCCCGGCTGTTCGACCCGAACCTGGCCGGTGGGGCGCTGTTGGACCTCGGGATCTACCCGGTGTCCTTTGCCTCCTTCGCGCTCGGTGCACCCGCTTCGGTCACCGCCGTCGGCCACCAGGCGTTCACCGGCGTCGACGGTCAGATCACCGCGGTTCTGGCGGCTGCCGATGGGGCACAGGCTGTCGTCAACACGACACTGTTCTCGAAAACGCCTACCACCGCATCGATCTCCGGTTCTCTCGCCCGGTTGGAGATCGCCGGTGATTTCTACGCCCCGAGCTCGGTCTCCCTGTACTCCCCTGACGGGGACCGGGTGAACTGGTCCAACAACGAGATCTTCGGCCACGAAGGGTTGGTCTTCCAGGCCGCTGCCGCCGCCCGCTCCATCGCCGCGGGGGCGACGGAATCCGAGTTGATGCCGCTCGCCGAGACACTGACCATCATGGAGACGATGGACGAGATGCGCCGCCAGGTGGGGGTCACCTTCCCCGGGGAGTGATCCGCCCCTGGTGGTGGACCTGACCGGCTGCCGTCGCGCAGGTCAGGTCCACCACGAGCGGTGCTACCGTTTCAGGTGTGGCGAAGAAACCCAAAAAGAAGTGCTGCGTTTCGAAGCCGCGGTGCACCCGCTGTCCCTTGCGCATGTTGGCCGAGGGCACGCTCCCTCAGGGGTACACCGTCAAGAAGCGCAAGCTGGTCAAGGTGAAGAAGGCCGACAAGAAGGTCAAGCAGGCCTGAGATCACCCCGTGCCCGCGAGCGGATGACGATCAGTGTGATCGCCCCTGCCCCCAGCACCAGCCACAGTTTGACGAACCGGTAGATCAGCACGGCGCTCACCGCCAACGCCGTCGGCACCCCGGCGGCCACCAGGGCCATACTGAGCGCGGCCTCCACCACCCCGAGGCCACCGGGGGTCAACCCCAGGGTCGAGGTGCCGGCACCGGCGGCCCAGGCCAGCAGGAACCCGTGCCACGGTATCGGCGCCCCGACCGCGTACAGGGCGCACAACAGGCACCCGATGTCGGCCAGGCGGTTGGACAGCGCGAACCGGCTCGCCCGACTGAGATCGTTCCTGCTCAACCGGAAATGGGCGATCCGCTCGACCGCGAGTCCGGCTGCCAGCGCCACCCCCTCGACGGGTCGGCGGGTGAGGCGGCGTCCGGTACGCAGGAGCGCTGCGAGCAGACCGGTCACCGTGCGGCGGATCGCGGGGTGTCCGAGACCGAAGATCGCCAGCAGGATCGGCAACACCCCGCCGAGCATGGTCACCAGGCCCGCCGCAGCCACCCCCACCGACCCCGACATCAGTGCCCCGACGGCGGAGAGGCTGAAGAGGGCGACGGTGGAAAACAGTCCGGCAACGGCCAGAGACCAAGCCGCGACGGCCTTCTCGGCTCCGATGCGCTGGAACCGCTGGTAGGAGAACACCGCTGAGGCCGCAGTCCCGACGATCGGCAGGGAGGCCGAGATGGCGTTGCCGGCATAAGTGGTGGCCAGCACCGCCGGGTAGTCGGGCCGACCGCCGTCCACCGCGAGCAGCCTGCGTTGGAGTCGGGCCAGCGCACTGACCGACGCGGCCTGGCAGACCACGGCGGCCCCGACCCACGCCCAGTTGGCCTCCCGCAGCACGGCAGGCAGGGTTCCCAGGTGATCCCACTGCCAGTACACCAGCGCCGCCACCCCGACCAGGACGAGCAGACCCAGCAGCAGGGCGTTCCGGCGGGCGCGAGAGCCACCGGAACGCCCGTCACGGGAAGGTTCACCGTGTCGATCCACCGCCGGTCAGCGGTCGGCGGTGACGACGACCGGGTCCGTACCGGCCGCGGCCCGACGCACCGCGGGCAGGGCCAGCGAGGTCAGCACGGCCAGGGCGGCCACCGCAGCGCAGATCCAGAAACTCGTGGTGAAGGACTGATCGGACGGCAGGCCCGTCGGTGAGGCACCGGAGGTCAGCACCGCGGCGATCACCGCGGTGCCGATACTGCTGCCGATGGTCCTGGCGATGGTGTTGACACCGGTGGCTTCGCCGGTCTGCGCCGCCGGCACACTCTCGATGATCGCGTTCGACATCGCGGCGAAAGCCAGACCGATACCGGCTCCGACCAGTACCCCGGAGGCGACGATCTGCCAGAGCGCGTGGTGCGACACAGCCGGCACCACAAAGCCGATGGTCACCAGTACGGTGCCGGCGATCATCGGCACCTTCGGGCCGTACCGCCGGTTCAGCAGTCCGGACAGCGGACCGAACACCACCATCATCACAACGGTGGGCAGCAGGAAGAGTCCGGCATCGGAGACGGATTCACCGAACCCGAAACCGGTGGCGGTCGGCAGCTGCAGCAGCCTGGGCACCAGCAGGAAGGTCCCGAACATCGCGAAGCCCAGGATCATCGCGACGAGGTCGGTGGTCCAGACGCCGCGGATGGTCATCAGGCGCATGTCGATGAGCGGCTCGCTCACCCGGCGCTCGAAGGAGACGAAGACGACCAGCGCCACCGCGCCGAGGGCGAGCAGACCCAGGGTCTTCAGGTCGCCCCAGCCCCAGGCCTGGCCCTTGCTGATCGCCAGGAGCAGCGAGACCAGTGCCACCGTGAGGATTCCCGCGCCGACCGTGTCGAGGCGGCCGGGGGTGCGCACCGGGGATTCCGACATGCCGAAGATCACTCCGAGCAGGGCGATCACGACCAGGACCAACGGGAACCAGAACAACCAGTGCCAGGACAGGTTCTCCACGATCGGGCCGGCGGCGACGATGCCCACACCGGCTCCGACACCGAAGATCGCCGACAGCAGACCGACGGTGACGCCGACCTTCTCCTTGGGCAGTTCGTCCCGGACGATGCCGATGGACAGGGGCAGGATCGCCCCGGCCGCACCCTGCAGGACCCGCGCGAGGATCAGCACCCCGAGGTTGGGGGCGAGGGCGGCCAGCAAGGTGCCCACGGTCAGGACCGAGAGCACGATGATGAGCACCTTGCGCTTGCCCACCATGTCGCCGAGGCGGCCGAGGATCGGCGTCAGCACGGAGGCCGAGAGCAGGTAGGCCGTGATCACCCAGCTCGCGTCCGCGGTCGACGCCTGGAGGTCGTCCGCCAGGGTTCCCAGGGCCGGTGCCACCAGGGACTGCAGAACGGCGAAGGCGAGTCCGCCGAGGGAGAGGAACAGGACGAGGAGGCCGGTGTGGGTGGCGGGGGCCGACGGTTCGACGGTCGTGGCGGACGAGCCGGTGGCGGCGCGACCCGCGGGCCGCTTGTCCGCGAGGCGTTTCCCGGCCGGGACTGGTGTGGTGGGCATGTTCGATTCCTTGGAGCCGTAAGTAAACAACTGCTGACTTGCCTCAGTATCCGCGCGGATTCCACCACAAGTCAACAGACGTTTACGTCACACCGGGACCGGCTACCCTGGGTCGATGAGTGCCGCACAGGACGACCACCGCCCCGAGGCCGGAACGGACCCCCGGGCCCCCCGCCGCCGGGACGCGGCCGGGACCAGGCAGCTCCTGCTGGAATCGGCCCGGGACCTCTTCGCCACCAACGGGTACCGCGCCACCACCGTCCGCGACATCAGCGAGGCGGCGGGAGTGAACGTCGCCCTGATCAACCGCTACTTCACCTCCAAGGTCGGCCTCTTCCAAGCCTGCCTGTCCGGCGCCGTCAACGAGTTGGGCGCGGTCCCGCGGAACATCTCCCTGGAGCAGATCTCCTCGCGGATCACCGCCCAGCTGGCCGGGGTCGACAAGGCCAGGCACCCCCACCAGCTGCTGCTGCTCCTGCGGACCTCCGGGGACGAACAGGCCGAGGAGATCCGGCTGGGCATCCTGCACTCCTTCGCCGAACGCCTGGCCTCGGCCGCCGGCTGGGAACCGGAGGACCCGGACAGCGATCGGATGCTTCTCCACGCCCAGGTCGCACTCTCCGCGGCCCTGGGGATCTCCCTGCTCCGCGCCTCCACGGGTTTGGAGCCGTTGGCCTCGGCGGGGGAACAGGAACTGGCCGAGCCTTTTCACCGGTTGATCACCGCGTTGCTGTCGCGGACCTGACCTGCACCTGGACCACCCGCCTGGCATCAACGGGCCCGGCACCCATACGATGGGCCCGCCGTGGTGTTCGGGAAGCCGGTGAGATACCGGCGCGGCCCTCGCCACTGTGAACGGGAAGTTGCTGGTTCATCTCGACCCTCGCGGGCGAAGCCACTGGATGTGCAGACATCTGGGAAGGCGAACCAGGAGCGTCGACCCGTCAGCCAGGAGACCGGCCACGGCGCTGTCATGCGTCATCCACGAGGTCCTGGAGGCAAGGTAATGCATTCTGTTTTCGCGCGCCCGAAACACGTCCGACGGTGGTCCGTCGCGGCCTGTGTGATCGGCCTGATCGTCTCCGGCTGCTCCACCGCGAGCACCACCGACCGACCCGCCCCACCCACCACCGCACCGGTCGGCGGTACCACGACCGACCCCGGCACCACCGCAGGACGACCGAGCACCCCGGCCGCCCTGACGATCAGCACCGGTTTCGCCATCGACGACCTCGACCCGTTGGAAAACGGCTTCTGGGGCAACGAGTTCGGATACGCCGAACTGTTGATGAAGCCGACCCTGTCCGGGGTGCCCACCCCGTGGCTCCTGTCCTCGCTGACCAACACCGATGCCACGGTATGGGTCCTCACCCTGAAGGACGGCATCACCTTCCAGAACGGCTCCGCCCTGGACGCCGCGGCACTGGCCGCCGTGATGGACTACCAGTTGACCGAGAACCCCTCCCTGGCCTCCACTCTGGCCGGCGCCACGGTGGAGGCCACCGGCCCGGACCAGGTCACCCTGACCACCGCGAAGGCCACACCGAACATGCCCAACATCCTGGCGGCCGAAGGCATGTTCACCATCTACGACCAGGCCGCCTACCTGAAGGCCAAGGGCGATCCGAAGGCCCTGATCACGGCCAAGATCTACACCGGCCCCTACGTCGTCGAATCGCTCAGCCCCGAAAAGGCCGAACTGGCCCCGAATCCGACCTACTGGGCAGGTGAGCCGGGTCTGTCCGACCTGAGCATCCTGTTCGTCCCGGACGCCCAGGCCCGCATCCTTGCCGTGCAGAACGGGGAGGCCGATCTCGCCCTGTACCCGCCGACCGCGGCGGCCGTCACCTTCCAGGGCCGGGACGATTCCTTCTACCTGACGGGCACCCCTACCGGGCCCACCTTCCAGCTGGTCCCGAACACCAAGGACCCGGTGATCGCCGACGCCGCCGTCCGCCGCGCCCTGTACCTGGCGGTCGACTACACCGAGTTGGCAACGGATGTCATGGACGGCCTCTACGAGCCTGCCACCGGCCTGTACTCCCCCCGCGTCCCCTGGGCCGTCGAAACCCAGCACACCGATCTGGCGGCCGCCGGACAGGAGCTGGACGGGGCCGGCTGGAAGCTCGGCAGTGACGGCATCCGCGAGAAGGACGGCAAGAAGCTCGCGCTGCAGACCCTGACCTATCCGCAGCAGCCCGACTCGGACACCCTGGCCCTCGCGGTGCAGGCGCAGTTCAAGAAGGTGGGCATCGACCTGAGCATCCGGCAGGTGCCGGACATCGAGGCGGAGATGACGGACTCGAGCGACTGGCAGCTCGCCATCGCCGGCAACGGTTTCGTCTCCTTCGGCGGCGATCCGATCACCCCGTTGCAGAACTACCTGCGCTCCGGCGGCTCGCGGAACTTCGCCAAGGTGGCCGACCCCGAACTCGACAGCCTGATCGACACGATCGCGGTCACCGTCGATGACGAGGCCCGGTACGCGCACCTGCGCGACCTGCAGAAGTACGTCGCCGACAAGGCGTACCTGGGTTATCTCGGTATGCGGCTGCCGAATGTGGTGGTGGGCGAGCGGATGAAGGACTTCCAGGTCCCGACTGCCCTGTTGTGGGTGACCGCCGAGACGGTTGTCACCAATTAGGCACTCGGTGATCGCCCGCCTCCGGCAGACCCTGATCACCTTGGTGGGCGGGAGTTTCCTGGTCTGGGCGCTGTTGCTGATGGTTCCGGGTGATCCCGCCGGGCGAGTGCTGCTGGCCCGCGGGATCACCGAACCGGACCCGGCAGCGGTCGGCGCGGTCCGTCAGGAGCTAGGGCTCGACGAGCCTTTCCTGCAGCGGTATCTCAGCTGGCTCTGGCATGCCCTCGGCGGAGACTTCGGGGTCTCCTGGACCACCGGTCGCGCCGTCGGTGACGAGTTCGCGCTCCGACTGCCCGCCACCGCACGGTTGATGGCGGCGGCGGTGGTTCTCGCCGCCCTGCTGGCCGCGGCACTGGCTCTGCTGGCCGTGTCGGGACATGGTCGATGGCCGGACAGGTTGTCCCGCAGCCTGTCCCTGCTGATGCTCGTGGTCCCCGGCTTCCTGCTGGCGGTGGTGCTGCTCGACATCGTGGTGCTGCGGCTGGGCTTCGGACGGGTGATCAGCGACGGAACCTGGGGCACGGTGTTCCTGCCGGCGCTGACCCTGGCCCTGGCCACGGCGGCCGGCTGGTCCCGGGTACTGCGGTCGAGCCTGCTCCAGGCGCGGGCGGAGCCCTACCTGCAGGTCGCCACGGCACGGGGCGGTTCCCCCGTCCGCCGGCTCTTCGTCCACGAGCTCCCGGCGGCCCTGCCGCCGTTCCTGACGCTCGTCGGGCTCGGCACGGCCGGCCTGCTCGGCGGGGCGCCGATCGTCGAATCCGTCTTCACCTGGCCGGGTATCGGCCGGTACGTCGTCACCGCCATCGACGCCCGCGACGCCCCGGTGATCGCCGGCTACACCTTGCTCGCGGTGTTCATCTACGTGGTGGTGAGCACGGGTGTCGACCTGTTGGTACGACGGTTGGACCCACGGCTGACCACCGGTCCGCGGACCGCGAAGGCGGGTGCCCGATGACGCCCCCGGCCCCGACCACGCGGTCGGGTCGGACAGGTCTGTGGTCCCGGCTCTGGTCCCACGGTGCCGGCCGAACCGGTCTGCTGATCGCCGGCGCCGTCCTGCTGGTCCTGTTGGTCGGCCCGTTCCTGACCACCGATCCCGACATCCCGAACTACACCGGCAAATTGCTCCCGCCCTCCGGCGAACACTGGCTAGGCACCGATCTGGCCGGCCGTGACCTGCTGGCGCGCACACTTTCCGGGGGACGCACCTCCCTCGGTGCCGCCCTGCTGGTGTGCGCCATCACCACCACCCTCGGGCTGCTCGTCGGAACGATCTCGGCCCTCGTCGGCGGGATCGTCGACACCGTACTGTGCCGGATCGTCGACATCCTCCTCGGCCTGCCGTCCTTGGTGCTGACCCTGGCCGTGGTCGGGGCGTTGGGGCCCGGTTTCGGGAATCTCGTCCTGGCCATGTCGGTCAGCGGCTGGGCGGGGTTGGCCCGGTTGGCCAGATCGGTCGCCCTGTCCGCGGTCTCACGCCCCGACGTCACCGCCGCACGGATGGCCGGGGCCGGGCCGGTGCGGGTCACCGTCGGCCATGTGCTTCCGGCCGTCACCGCACAGGTTCTCGTCGCCGCGACCATGGACATCGGATCCGTCGTCCTGGCCCTCGGCGGACTGTCCTTCCTCGGGCTCGGCGCCCAGCCGCCCACTGCCGAATGGGGGAACATGCTCTCGGACTCACGACTGACCCTGACCACCGCACCCTGGCAGGTCCTCGGCCCTGGTCTCGGGTTGATCGCCTGTATTTCGGCCGCCGTCCTGATCAGCGACGCCCTGCGCGACATCACCGACCCGGCGGCGGCCCGATGAGCACCCCGGCCCTGGACCTGACGCAGCTGACCGTCACCTACCGGAGCGGAACCGCGGCCCTGAACGGCATCGACCTGCGGGTGGAGGACGGGGAGTGTCTGGCCGTGATCGGCGAATCCGGTTGCGGCAAAAGCACCCTGGTGAAGGCCTGCCTCGGGCTGTTGCCCTTCGGTGCCCGGATCGGCGGCGGGATCACCGTGGCCGGAACGCCGATGGTCGGGGCGACCCAACACCAGTGGCGTGAGCTGCGGGGGTCCCGGATCGGCTACGTCGCCCAGGACCCGTACGCCTCCTGCGACCCGCTCCGGACCGTGCACCACCACGTCCGGCAGGCCTGGCGGGCCAAGGGACTGAAGCCGGAACACGGCGAGATCCCGGCCCGATTGGAGGATCTCGGGGTGGCCGCCGAACGTCTGGATGCCCACCCGCACACCTGGTCCGGTGGCATGTTGCAGCGCGCCACCATCACCGCGGCCACAGCCCTCGGCCCGTCGCTGATCCTCGCCGACGAGCCCACCAGCGCCCTGGACACCGAACTGTCCACCGATGTGCTCACCGCGCTGCGGGAACGATCGGCCGCACTGCTGCTGATCTCCCACGACCTGTCGCTGGTCGCCGCCCACGCCGATCGGATCGCCATCATCGACGGGGGCCGGATCGTGGAATGCGGCCCGACGAACCGGGTCATCGCCGCACCACAGCATCGGCAGACCCGGAAACTGCTCGCCGCCGCCCGGGTCGGCCCGGGCGGCTCGGCCATCACCCGGACCAGGTCGACACCACCACCTCGCACCCCGGCACCGGTGGTGGAACTGGACGGCGTGAGCCGCACCTACCGGCGGGGGCGGGCAGTCGTCCCCGCCGTCCGGAATGTCTCCCTGCGCATCGAGGCGGGCGAGATCCTCGGTCTGGCCGGCAGATCCGGATCCGGGAAGTCCACCCTGCTCCGACTCGTCGCCGGGATGGAACGACCGGACGGGGGCTCGGTCCGGATGTCCGGTTCGCCCGTGTGGGCCGCCCGGTCCCGGACACCGCGGTGGCCTCGGCCCGGGTACGTCATGCCGGTCTTCCAGGATGCGGTGGCCAGTCTGGACCGGCGCTGGCCGCTCTGGCGCAGCATCACCGAACCGCTCTCCTTCACCGCCGATCCTCCCGATCGGGCCGGTCGACGCCGTCTCGCCCGCGAGGAACTGGACCGGATCGGGCTGGCCGATCTGCCGGTCGACGCCCTCCCCGGGCAGCTGTCGGTGGGCCAGTGCCAGCGGGTGGCCATCGCCCGGGCCTTGATCGCCGGCCCGACCCTGGTGGTGGCGGACGAGCCGACCGCCGCCCTGGACGTGGTCGCGGCCTCGGTGATCACCGAGATGCTCGGCCGGGCGGCCGAACGGGGCTGTGCCATCGTGGTGGTGAGCCACGACCTCCCGCGACTGGCCGGCTTCACCCATCGCATCCTCACCATCGAGCCACCGGGAAGGACGGAGCTGCCATGACCGGAATGGAGGGACTTCTCCTGCGGCTGCCCGAGGACTACCGTGGGCCGCTGGTGTGCGGATCGGACGCCGTCCGCACCTCGGGCACGATGATCCAGGACCCGACCTGGATGGCCGAGCAGCTCCGGCTGCGCGGCGAGATCTGGTCGATCAGCGACGTTCCGGTGCTGGCCACCCTGTGGTGGTACTCGGCAAGTCATTTCCTCCTCACCCCGACCATCGCCGGACTGGTGGTGACGGGCGAGGTCCTCTCACCGTTGTTGCCGGACCTGATGCTGCACCATCGACCGGACTCCCGGGTGACCGGTGCCGATTCCACCCGGGTGGTCCCGACGGACGACCCGATCCAGGCGGCTGCCGAGATGCTCGGCGAGATGCTCACCGGTGTCATCGATCTGGTCGCCGGCCTCAGTGGACGCTCCGCCCGTGCCCTGTGGGCCCTGGCGACCGACTCACTGGCGAACCGGGCACTCTTCTTCGGCGAGGCGATCGGTGCGATCGATCGGGCCACCTCGGTGGTCACCGAATTGTGTGCGGCGGTCGGGATCTCGGCTCCGGATCCGGCCCGGCCGCAGCTGCCGCTGCCCCGGTTCGTCGACATGGCCCCTCCCCCGGCGAACGCCCAGGTGCGCCGGTTGGTCCACCGGCAGTCGTGTTGTCTGCTCTACCGGGTACCGGGTGAGCAGCTGTGCTCCTCCTGTCCTCGACGCCATCCTGAGGACCGACGCGCCGACCTCGGCACTCCGACACCCGTTGTCCCCGAAGCACTCCACCCCTGAGGACCGGGATCCTAATCCCAGGCACCCTCGTTCTGGTACACAAAAAATCGGGCCCGCGCCACCCCCGGTGGCGCGGGCCCGATCAGGGCAGCCGGTGACGGGCACCGGCACGGGGACTAGGAACCTGCGGTGAAGTCCAGGGCGCTGTCGGCGACGGCGTTGACGGTCCACTGGGATCCGTCAGCGGAGCTGAGCAGGTAGGCCGGGATCAGCAGGGTGGAGTTGTCGTCCTGGTACTGGCTGATGGTGGTCAGTTCGGCCTTGGTGATCGTCACATCGGTGACGGGCCAGGAGATCGCCGAACCGGGCTTCGCCAGCGCCGGGACGGTCGGCTCGGCCGGCTCGGCCGGGGCGACGTCGACAGCGGCACCGCCGCGGGCGGCCGCGTCGTACATGATCGGTCCACCGACGGAACCGAAACGCGGGTCCGAGAGGCGGGCGACCGCGTCCTTGGCGGAGATCGTCGGGTAGTCGCCGAGGGAGACGATCGGGGCCAGCGGGCCGCTCACGTTCTGCACACCGTCGGCGACCAGGCTGATGCTCCAGGAGATCCCGGAGACGTTGCCGTCGATCAGCAGGTCGGCAGTGACGTAGCTGGACTTGGTGTCACCGGAGTCCTGGGCGGTGAACTTCAGGTCCGCGAGGTCGACACCGAGGCCGGTCAGCACCTTCTTGGCCTTGGCGACGGCCTTGTCGCCCTGGGGCGCGGGGCCGGAGTCGACCGGGGTGCAGGTCGGTGCCACCGCGACATCGCTGCCGCCCGTGGTGGAGTCACCCTCGGCCGGAGTCGGGCAGGCCCACGGATCGATGGTCGGATCGTAGAAGCTCAGGCTGGCCGTGCCGTCCGGGGAGACCTGGACGCTGGGGCCGGTGCCGTCGACCGGGCCGATGACCCAGGCGCCGTACTCCTTGCGGGGCTCACCCTTGACCCCGAGCTCGCCGGCGATCTTCTTGGCGGTGTCGGCGGAGAACACCGAGGCCGGATCGAAGGTCCAGGCCTTGCCGTTGCCCGCTTCGGTGGACAGGCCGTCGCCGGCGGTGAAGACGATCCGTCCGCCGTAGCCGTAGGCCATTTTGCTGTCGCCGGCGGAGGCGGTGCGCCCACCGGCCGGGCCGGACCCACTCGCGGTGTTGGAGCCACTGGCCTCGCCACCGGCCACCGGGGCCGGGGCCGGCGCGATGTCCGGGGTGAGGGCGGCGGAGCTGGGCAGGCTGACATGCGAGGGGGCGGCCGGCGACACGGTGGCCGGGGCTGCTGCCGGAGAGGATGAGTTGGTGTTGCCGATGGCGTAGCCGCCGACACCGATGACCACGGCGCCGAGGGTGGCTGCGGTGACCTGGACCCAGCGGCGGCCGGAGCCGTTGCGGGTGGCCGGGGCGTCCTGCACGTTCAAGGCCTGGGCAGGCTGGTCGTCAGAGAATTCGTTCGTCATGATGCACTCCGATGTGTTCGTTCTTCAGGGGCGTACTGATGGCGACAGCGTTGAGGTGACAGCAGTTCTCGATGAAGCTGGACTGCAGGTGGTACTGAACTGCGGGAAACGGCGAGGGATCAGCCCTGGAAGTCGAAGGCCGAGTCCGCCGCAGCGATGACGGTCCACGTCGAACCGGCATCATCGGTGAGGTGGTAGGCGGGAAGCAGCAGGACCGCGCCGTCCTGCTGGAACTGCTGGGTCACGGCCAGGGAGGAACCGGAGATGGTCACCCGGTCGACCGGCCAGGCGATGGGCGCACCCGGCTGGAGCACGGCCGGCGGGGTCGGATCGGCAACCGTGGCACCGCTGACGGCACCACCGTCGTCGGCGGCTCCGGTCACCGTGCCGCCGTCGAAGAGGACCGGACCGGTGGTACCGAACCGCGGATCGGACAACCGGGCCACGGCCTCGACCGGGGAGATCACCGGGAGGTCACCGAGGGGGACCACCGGGGCGAGCGGACCGTAGAGGCTCTGCACGCCGTCGGCAACCAGGCCGACGCTCCAGGTCAGACCGCTGGGGGCGTCCCCGACCGTGACCTCTGCCATCACCGTGGTGAGGGAGGTGTCCATCGGGTCAGGGACGGTGAAGGTCACGGTGGAGGTGTCCACACCGAGGGAGCCCAGCAGGGTGGTGGCCTCGGTGATCGCCGCAGCGCCGGTGGGTGCCACGCCGGTGACCGTGCAGGTGGCCGAGGTGTCCCCGGCACAGCGGTACGGGTCCTTGGACGGGTCGCTGTAGCTGACGTTCGCCGCGCCGTCCGGCATCAGCTGCACGGCGGGGCCGGAGCCGTCCACCGGGCCGACGTTCCAGCTGCCGTTTTCCAGCCGGGGCGTCCCGGCGACACCGAGTTCCCTGGCCACGGTGGCCACGGTCTTCTTGGAGAACACCGAGGCCGGGTCCAAGGTCCAGCCCTGTGCCTGACCGGTCTGGCTGGACAGGCCGCTGCCGGCGGTGAAGACGGTGCGGTTTCCGACCATCATCTTGGTGTCGGCCCCACCGCCCGCCATCGCGTTCGGCGGGACATCCGCCCCGGGCGTCGGGGGCACCGAGCCCCGGTTGGCACCCGGGGTGGTCGCGGACGTGGTGGGATCGGCCGTCTCGGGAGATCCGGCAGGTGCGCTGGGCGCCACCACCGTCGGGGCGGCGATATCGCTCTGGCCGGTGCTGCCGGTGTTGCCCACCAGGTAACCCCCGAGCCCGACGGCCATGACACCGACGGCGGCGGCGGCGACCTGCAACCAGCGGCGCTGCCCGGACCGGCGGGTGCGGGCCTCGTCGAGGTCCAACACCATGGCCCGTACGCCGCCGGCCGAATCGGCGGCGAACAGGTCGTCACCGATCCCGTCGGCCTCGATGCGGGCGTCGATCCGGCGGCGCAGCGCAGCCAGGTCCGGTGCCGCACCGGCGGCCGGATCCTGCAGGCGGATCAGATCGAACGGATCACGCCCGGTGCCGGCGGGTTCGCCGGTCGACTCGTTGTGTGCCACGGAAAGGACCTCCAAGTGAGTTCGACCTGGGGGCCGAACTGGTTCTACTCGGTATATGTCCCTGCATCGGATTCTCTGACGTGGCAGCTGAAATACTTTTGACCATTTTCACGTCCGCGCTGCGGCCGCGCCGCTGGAATCAGCCGAAGTCCAGGGCCTCGTCGGCGACGGCCATCACCACCCACGACGATTTCTGCTGGTCGTAGAGGCGGTAGCTCGGCAGCAGCACGGTGCTCCCGTCCCCTTGGAACTGTTGTGCGTACACCAGATCGGCGGACAGGATGGTCACCGACCGCACCGGCCAGTCGATCGTGGAGCCGGGTGCCGGCACCACCGGGACCTGGACGCTCTCCGTTTCCGGCCCGTACTCGGCCACCCCTTCGATGGTCTCGTACTGCCACGCACCGCTGAGGTAGCGGGGATCGTTCATCCGCTCCGTCGCCTCGGCAGCAGACACCACGGGAAAGGTCCCGAGCCCGACCAACGGGGCCAATGGCCCGGTGAGACTGCGGATCTCGGACCCGTCGGTCATCACCATCCAGGGAGTTCCCGTGGAATGACCGTCGATGAGCTGCTCCACCACGAAGGTCCGGTTGGTGTCGCCGACGTCACTGAGTTGACGGAAGGACAGGTCCGCCACCTCCACGCCGAGCTCGGCGAGCACATCCGAGATCAGGCCGAAGGAGGCCTTCTCCGATTCCGCCGGATCTGCCTTCGGGCTGCACAGGTCGGGGCCCGGGGTGGTCGACCTGCAGGCCGCGCTGTCCAGTGAAGGGTTCTCGTAGAGCATCCCGGCCATACCGTCCGTCGAGACCTGCAGCGTGGCATCCAGATTGTTCTGGTAGCCGACCGTCCAGGTGCCCAACTCCTCGGTCGGCTCGCCGGTGACGCCCAACACCTTCGCCACCCGCGCGATGCCGCTCCGGGTGAGGACGGACGCCTGGTCGAACACCCAGGCCGGGGCGGTGCCCACGATCGAGGGCAGCTCGGGGCCGGCCAGGAAGTGCCGATGCTCGCCCGCACCCATGCCGCCGTACATCGGGTATCCGCCGTAGCCCGGATCGAACGCGATGCCCGGAAGGTCGGACATCTGCCCGGTCGGCGAGGAGGACGGAGCCTTGAGGCCCAGCAGCATCGAGGGTGCCGCCGCCTGACCGTCGGTGACGGTGTGGCCACCGCCGGCGAGGGCGTATCCACCGATCAGACCGACGACGAGTGTGCCTGCGGCCAGGGCCAGGGCGATCCCCCGGCCGCGGCGGCCGACCGGTCGCCGAGCTGCCGCATCCTCGGCGGCGGTGAGCGTCCGGTCCTCCTCCAGATCCCGTTGCGGCTCGACCGGCCGGTTCGCGGCGGGTGCCGCCGGATCCGCGGGATCCGGGGCCACGATCTCGAACAGGTCCGGAGGCGGCTCCCCCGCCATCAGTACCCGCCTCCGAGGCTCAGGTCCTCTTCGGCGATCGACACCACGATGTGCCGGTCGCCGTTCTCGTCCTCCAGGTAGAAGGACGGCAGCATCAGCACCGTGCCGTCGGGGAGCGTGTGCGAGGACCAGCCCGGCCGGGCCGCGGTGATCACGATCTCGGTACTCGGCCAGATGATCGGACCGGTCACGTCCGGCAGCTCGGGCACCGCCGGTTCCCCGGTGCCTGTGAGCACTCCGAGGCCAGAGTCGACAAAGGCGGTGTTCGAGCGGAAACGGAGGTCATTGAGCCGGTCGACCGCCTCCCGGGCGGAGACCACGGCGACCTTACGTACCGGCTTCCATTCGGCGATGGACCCGGAGAAGGCGGTGACCACCCCACCGTTCACCGTGATGACGACCTGCAGCCCGGTCGGTTTCCCGTCGGTCGTCTCCTGCAGGGTGATCTGTCGGGTGTCGGCGTCGGGCACCGCAATCATCGTCTGCTCGAAGGTGCGCTCGGCGCCGAGCAGTTCGGTGAGGAATCCGGTGGCCGTGACCAGGGCCGCGTCGTCCCGGGACTTCGGATCACTGACGTCGACCAGGCACAGGCCGGCCTGCGGAAGCTGGTGGCCACAGCCCTGTTCGGCAATCGACGGTGCCTGGTAGTACAGACCGGCCGTACCGTCCGCCGACACCCGGACCAGGCCGCCCGGGGCCCCGTCCGCGCCGACCACCCAGGCATTGTCCTTCCCCTCCACCGATCCGAGGACCCCCAGGCGGTGGGCAAGCCGGGCGACGAACTGCCGGGTGAGGACCGTGCTCTGATCCAGCACCCAGAGCTGCGCGGTGCCCGCCTTCGGGGACAGGGACTCGGCGGGGCTGAAATGCTCCGGGGCGCTGCGGCCCGAGGCGGGCATGGACCCTCCCACGTCCACCACGAACTCGCCGGTCTCCGGGTCGGCCGCGCCGCCTGCCCGGCTGCCCTCGATCTCCTCGCCCAGATACAGATCGAAACTCGAGGTCGGCGTGGTGTCGGAGGGTGCCGGCACCGCGGCGGCGATCCCCGGGACCTGGGCCGACCCACCGTCATGGCGACCGAGGGTGTACCCCCCGACCCCGACAGCCAGGGCGATCACCAGGCCGGTCGCCACCCGGGCTCGCCCGCCGCCCCGGGCGGGCGAACGCCGAGGCCCGGCAGATCGCGCCGCGAGATCGACCATCGGCACCGGTGGTTCGGTGGACCCCGCCCCGTCGAAAAGCTCGTTGTACCGCTCTGGATCCCCGGACATCCCGTCGCCGCCCCTCCCCGGACCGTCCGACGTCGGCGATCCTGCGTGCTGTGCAGCTTAACCGGAGGTCGGACGGTCCTCCCAGGCCCGGGTCAGGTGGGTCCGGGCCCGGTACAGGGCCGCGTCCGCCGCCGCCCGGCTCAGGCCGAGCACCTCCGCCAGCTCGGCACCCTTGAGCCCCTCCCAGGCGGCGAGCAGCAGCACCTGCCGGTCGCGGGGGGACAACACGTCCAGCACCCGCCGGATCTCCTCCGATTCGATGGCCGCATAGGCCGAATCGGCCGGGTCGATCTGTTCGGGCAACTCGGCCACCGGCGTCGGCCGCCCCTTGCGGCGATGGTTGGCCAGCACAAATCCGGCCGTCCGGTACAACCAGGGCAGCTCCGCCTCGGCCGGCACGTCCTCGCGTCGCCGCCAGGCCGTGGCGAACACGTCCGCGGTCAGGTCGTCCACATCGTCGCTGGGTGCACGCCGGGCGAAGTAGCGGTACAGGTCGGCGGAGTGCCGGGCGAAAAGATCGTTGAACCAGGACTCATCGGAGTGCACCTGGGTGGTCCCTTCGGGTGCCGTCGTAGTCCTCACACAGTTTTTGTGTGCCCGCAGCCGGGGATCTGACGGCGGTCGAAGAAGATCTTTTCACGGTGCCGGTTCGGTCGGGGTTGTTCGTCGCCGAACCCGGGGCGCACCGCTCAGGAGCCGGACCCCTGTGCCTGCCGCATCCGGTCGGCGTGGGCCCGGGCGACGGCCCGCAGGTCCGTCTCCGGGTCGGCCCCGGCCGCGCCGGCGGCGAAGGCGATGCGGAAGATCTGCTCGGCCGGGCTGTCGCCTGCGGGCAGCGGCACCTGGACCCCGAACTTGTGGGAGCGGGCACCGAGCTTGCCGGCCAGGGCGACGGCCGGTGCCGCCAGCGCGACCCCGTCCAAGGCCGAGGACCTGCCCTTCTCCTGCTTCTTCAGCTCGTCCCAGCGCAGCTGCTGGTCCGCCGAGTCCAGGACCTCGCCCTCGTCGGCGAAAACATGCGGGTGCCGACGGACGAGTTTGTCCACCAGCCCGGCCGCGACGTCATCGATGTCGAACCCGCCTTCTTCCCTGGGCTTCTCGGCAGCCACCCGGGCATGGAAGAGGACCTGGAGCAGGACGTCGCCGAGTTCCTCCCGGATGGCGACCTCGTCCTGGTCCTCGATGGCCTGGACCAGCTCGAAACACTCCTCGACCAGGTACCGCACCAGGGATTCGTGGGTCTGCTCGGCGTCCCACGGGCACCCGCCCGGCGAGCGGAGCCGGTCCATGATCTCCGTCGCCGCCAGCAACTGGTGGCCGGGCACCTGATCCGGATCGCCGTTGACGGGGTGATTGCCGGAGGCGGGCGCGAGGGTCATGTGCCTGAGGATATTCGCCCCGGGAGGCCCG
This sequence comes from Nakamurella silvestris, assembly GCA_003576535.1. Taxonomy (GTDB): domain Bacteria; phylum Actinomycetota; class Actinomycetes; order Mycobacteriales; family Nakamurellaceae; genus Nakamurella; species Nakamurella silvestris. Next base: position 69,757 of record QXCQ01000126.1, read on the forward strand.
CCGACCACTACAGGGCGTTCAAACCCGGCACGACCTGCGCCGTGATCGGATCCCAGGTGCCGTACCGCGGGTTCACCTGGACCTGCGAGGCGTCGACCTGGTCCGCGAGCAGCAGGCCACCGAGGGCCTCGACCACCGTGTCGGGCACCTGCTCGTTCGGGTCCAGCAGGGAGGAGGGCAGCGGGCTCTTCGTCAGCTCCCGGCTGTCCACCCGGACCAGGAAGGTGGTGTCGTTCCCGGTGACAACGACGAAGGAACCGGCGGGCACTGCGAACAGGCCGCTGGAGATGACCGTCGGGGCCCGCTGGAGGGTGATCTGCTGCGGTTCGGGGGTCGGTTGCCCCTGGGCGGCGGCCTGCTCGGCGAGCACCTGGTCGAAGGTGTCCGGGCGGGCCAGGAAGCCGGCCCGGGCCGCCACCGCCGCCGCGCGGTCGGGGTAGCTGGCCAACGAGATCGTCAACGAGACATCGGTGACCGGGGTCTGCGCCTGGATCGCCGCGGAGAGCAGGTTCCGCAGGGCGATGAAGTCCTTCACCCTGGCCGGCACCTCCTCCTGGGTGACCTGCAGCTGTTCGGCCAGTTGCGCGGCACCGACCTGGGTGATGATCGCCGACACGTCCTCGTCGGTGACCGGCTTGGCCGAGGAAGCATTGGCCCGTTGCAGCAGGTCGTGCTGGATCTGACCGGTCAGCTGGGTCCTGGCCACCTGGATCAGCGCGAGGGAGTTGGCCGGGTTGGTCGCCGACAGGCTCTGGGCCGTCAGTGCGGCCTGCGCGTCATTGTCCACGGACCGGGTGGTGATGGTGTGCCCGTCGATCACGGCGGCGGAGCCCGGCTGCTCGGCACATCCGCTGGCGCCCGCGAGGAGCAACAGGGAGACGGCGACGGGAACCAGACGGCGGCGCCGCCCTGGGGACAGGACCGGCAAGGAACGCACCAGCACAGCGGACTCCTTCGTCTCGCGGCCCACATCGGTCGAGGTGACACACGTGCCGGGCCAGGTTCGGCAGGAGGGATCACTCCTGCCATCGGCCGGTCGCTGCGGGCATCTGGGGTCAGCTTGCCATAACCGGATTTCCTGTCCCCTTGCACACGAGGTTTTCCGGTCCTCACGGGGATGTCATCAGGCGGTAACGGGGCATACGGGATGATGGTCAGTTGTGACCGTCAACCTTGAAAACTCCGGTTCCCCTGATCTGAACCTGCCCAACGGCGAGGGCAGCTCCGACGCCCAGCTCCGGGCCGATGTGCGCCGGGTCGGCGCGTTGCTCGGCGAGACCCTCGTCCGGCAGCACGGCCCCGAACTCCTCGACCTGGTCGAGCGGGTTCGTACGCTGAGCAAACGCTCCAAGGAGGCCGAGGACGCACCGACCCGCCAGGCCGCGCGGGACGAGTTGCGCCGGACGCTGGCCGATCTGCCGATCGCCGACGCGACGGACCTGGTCCGCGCCTTCGCCGCCTACTTCCACCTGGCCAACGCCGCCGAGCAGGTGGACCGGGTCCGCACCCTCCGCACCCGCCCGGCCGCCGACGGCTGGCTGGCCCGGGCCGTCGCCGACACCGCCGACGCCCTCGGGCCCCAGGAGCTGGCCGCCGCGATCGCCGACCTCGCGGTGCAGCCGACCTTCACCGCCCACCCGACGGAGGCGTCCCGCCGTTCGGTGCTGACCAAGCTGCGCCACCTCAGCGACATCCTCAGCACCGAGACCGCCCCCGACTCCGCGGCCAGGGCCAAGCAGGACCGCCGCCTCGCCGAGGTCGTCGACCTCATCTGGCAGACCGACGAACTCCGCCAGGTCCAGCCGACGCCGGTGGACGAGGCGCGCAACGCGATGTACTACCTCGCCGACATCATCGAGGAGACGATCCCGGATCTGACGACCGATCTCGCCGGACTGCTCGCCGATCGTGGGGTCACACTGCCGACCGACGCGGTTCCGTTGCGGTTCGGCTCCTGGATCGGCGGGGACCGTGACGGCAACCCGAACGTCACCCCGGCCATCACCCGGGAGATCCTGCGCCTGCAGAACCAGACGGCCATCCGGTCGGCGATCGCCCTGATCGACGACCTGATCCGGGCCCTGTCGATCTCCAGCGGGATCGTCGGTTACTCCGCCGAACTGGCCGAATCCCTGGAACGAGACCTGGTCAGTCTGCCGAAACTGGACCGCCGGGTGCTCGAGCTGAACGCCGATGAGCCCTACCGGCTCAAGCTGACCTGTATGAAGGCCAAACTCCTCAACACCAGGACCCGGGTCGACGAGGGCACCGCCCACCAGTCCGGACGGGACTACGCCGACCGGGAGGAGCTGCACGCCGAACTTGCCCTGATCCGCGAGTCCCTGCGTACCCACGCCGGTGCCCTCGCCGCGGACGGCATCCTCGCCCGGGCCGAGCGCACGATCGCGATGTTCGGTCTGCACCTGGCGACCATGGACATCCGCGAACACGCCGACGCCCACCACCACGCGGTCGGCCAGCTCGTCGACCGGCTGGGTGAGCAGTCCGGCCCGTACGCCGATCTGGACCGCGCCGACCGGATGACCCTGCTGTCGGCCGAGCTGGCCTCCCGTCGGCCGTTGGCCAGCAGCCCCCCGCCGCTGGATGCCGCCGGCACCAAGACCTTCGACGTCTTCCGCGAGGTCCAGCGGGCCCTGGACACCTACGGCGACGATGTCATCGAGACCTACATCATCTCGATGACCCGGGGTGCCGACGATGTCCTCGCCGCGGCGGTGCTGGCCCGCGAGGCCGGTCTGATCGACCTGCACGGCACCGCCGGCGACGATCAGAGTGTCTACGCCCGGGTCGGTTTGGCCCCGCTGCTGGAGACCGTGGCCGAGCTGCGCAAGTCCGGTGAGGTACTGGACGAGCTGCTCAGCGACCCGACCTACCGGCAGATCGTGCGGCTGCGCGGGGATGTCCAGGAGGTCATGCTCGGGTATTCGGACTCCAACAAGGAGGCCGGGGTGACCACCTCCCAGTGGGAGATCCACAAAACCCAACGGACCCTGCGGGACGTCGCCGCCCGACACGGCGTCCGGCTGCGCCTGTTCCACGGGCGCGGCGGTTCGGTCGGCCGTGGCGGCGGCCCCACCTACGACGCGATCATCGCCCAGCCGCACGGTGTGCTGACCGGTGACATCAAGTTCACCGAACAGGGCGAGGTGATCAGCGACAAGTACCTGCTGCCCGAGCTGGCCCGGGAGAACCTGGAGCTGACCGTGGCCGCCGTGCTGCGCGCCTCCGCCCTGCACCGGACCCCCCGCCTGTCCCAGGATCAGCTGCGCGAATGGGACGAGACGATGACGATCGTCTCCGACGCGGCCTTCGCCGCCTACCGGACCCTGTTCGACCACCCGGATCTGCCGGAGTACTTCATCGCCTCCTCCCCGGTGGAGCAGCTCGGTTCCTTGAACATCGGTTCCCGCCCCTCCCGCCGACCGTCCTCCGGCGGCGGACTCGAAGCACTCCGGGCGATCCCGTGGGTCTTCGGTTGGACCCAGTCCCGGCAGATCGTGCCCGGCTGGTTCGGCGTCGGCTCCGGTCTGAAGGCTGCCCGCGAGGCCGGTCGCTCGGAGATCCTGGACCAGATGTTCTCCTCCTGGAACTTCTTCGGGACCTTCCTGTCGAACGTCGAGATGACCATGGCGAAAACTGATCTCGAGATCGCCGGGAACTACGTCGATGCCCTGGTTCCGGCACACCTGCACCCGATCTTCGACCTGATCAAGGCCGAGCACACCCTGACCTCCGCGGAGATGTTGCGGGTCACCGGTGAGGGAGGCCTGCTCGACGCCCAGCCGAATCTCCAACGCACACTGGCGGTCCGGGATCCCTACCTCGACCCGATCTCCTTCCTCCAGGTGGACCTGCTCGCCCGCGTCCGCGCCGTCGAGTCCGCCGGCGAGGAGGTCGACCCGGGCCTGCGTCGCGCACTGCTGCTGACGATCAACGGTGTCGCGGCCGGGCTGAAGAACACCGGCTGAGTCCCTCCTCGACCGAGGTCGAGGGCTCCGGGCAACGAAAAGTGGCTGGTACCAGGAGATCACCTCCTGGTACCAGCCACTTCGCGTTTTCGGCGGGTCCTCGTCTACTCGACCGCGCCGTAGCAGATCAGCGTGTTGCGGGTGACGTAGCCGGTCGCGTCGATCGAATCCTCCGGGCACCTGGCGGGGTCGGAGGTGGTGGTGTCGACCAGCAGCACCCTGCCCACCCGGTCGTTACCGACGGCCGTGGCGCAGTCCACCTTCCGCACCAGGGGTGTCTCGGTGAAGTCGATGCAGTCGCCGACCTTCGCGTTCTCACGCATGCAGAGCACGGATTCGATCTTGCCGCCACGGGTCAGGCTCAGCGCGAGTTCGTTCTCGTCGCACGACTTCTCGGTGGGACCCTTGCCGACGAGCAGGAAATTCGCCCGGGAATCGGAGCAGTCGATCTGGTTGCTCTTCGAATCGGTGGCGGTGGCCGTTTTCACCTCAATGCAGTCACCGACCGATGCCGCCTGGGTTGCGGTGTTCTTGTTGTAGATGTAAGCACCGACGCCCAGACCCACCAGCACCACCAGGACGGGGATCAAGATCTTGAGCCAGAGGCGCTTCTTGCGCGGCGGCAGTGCGTCCGAACCCGGGAACCCGGGCGGGGGGAAACCGGGCGGCGGATAACCCGGCGGGTAGCCGGCCGAGCCGTCGGGCACGGGCGCTCCGGGCGGCACCTGGTAACCGGCCTGCGGTTGGTATCCGGCCGGTGCCGGCGGGTAGGCACCCTGCTGCGGATACGCACCCTGGGGAGGGTAGGCGCCCGGTGGAGGATACGACCCTTGGGGCGGGTGGTTCCCCTGCTGACCGAAGGCGGCCGGGGGCGGGTAGGCATTCGGATCGGGGTAGGTGCCGGGCTGGAGGTGGGCACCGGGCTGGGGGTAGGCACCACCCGGCGGGTAGGCACCACCCGGCGGGTAGGCACCGGGTGGATAACTGCCGTCAGCTGCCGGCGGGTTCCCTTCCGGCAGTGCGGGTTCCGGTGCCTGGTGGCGGTTACCGGGTTCGGACTCGTCAGGGCCCTGCGGTCCGGATGGTGACGTCAAGAGACTTCCCCTCGATCAGGTGAATGTGCCTGCTGACCTTATCCCGGGCAGCCTGACCGGGCCCAACCACCGGCACCACGACGACCGCCCGGTCAGGACCTGACATCAACAACCGGCTGCTCCGCCCACCACGACCCGGCTGGAATCGGGTCGTCCCACCGGATCAGGCCGGTCTTCTCCAGCACAACCGGATCGGCGGTGCTGATCCTGGACCGCGCCGGTGCGTCGATCGGCCGATGGGCGGTGGCAGGCGGTCAGCCGCGCACCCGGGCCGGGCTCAGATCCGCCAGCAGGTGGTGGGCCCACTTGAGGATCGCGGTGTCCCGCAGCGGCGCGGCACCGATCCGGTTCGACTCGGCCGGGGCCGGCACCGTCAACGTGGAGGTCGCCGCCCGGAACTTCGAGCCCGGGTACACCCGGGCCATCCGCATCTGGACCGACTCGGGCAGATCCAGCGGCGAAACCCGGATACCCAGTGGACCGAGGGCGATCTCGGTGACACCGGATTCGCGCGCCGCCTGCCGCAGCTCGGTGACGGCCAGCAGTGCCTCGACCGGCTCGGGCACGGGCCCGTACCGGTCGCTCATCTCGGCGCGTACCGCCTCGATGTCCTCCGGGGTCGACGCGCCCGCGATCTTGCGATAGGCGTCCAGCCGCAGCCGCTCCCCCGGGATGTACTCGTGCGGGATGTTCGCATCGACCGGGAGTTCCACCCGGACCTCGGCGACCTCTTCCTCCTCCGGCTGGTCGGAGGTCGCGCCGGCGGCCTTCTTGAAGGCGGTGACGGCCTCGGAGACGAGCCGCACGTACAGATCGAACCCGACCCCGGCGATGTGGCCGCTCTGCTCGGCACCGAGGATGCTTCCGGCACCACGGATCTCGAGATCCTTCATGGCAACGGCCATACCGGATCCCAGGTCGGAGTTCTGGGCGATGGTGGCCAGCCGGTCGTGGGCCGTCTCGGTGAGGGCCTTCTCCGGCGGGTAGAGGAAGTAGGCGTACCCGCGTTCACGGCCACGGCCGACCCGGCCACGCAGCTGGTGCATCTGGGACAGACCCAGCACCTCGGCATGGTCGATGATCAGGGTGTTCGCATTCGAGATGTCCAGGCCGGTCTCGACAATGGTGGTGCAGACGAGGATGTCGGTCTCCTTCGCCCAGAAGTCGTCGATGACCTTCTCCAGGGCGTGCTCGCCCATCTGCCCGTGCCCGACGGCGACCCGCGCCTCGGGTACGAGTTCGCGGATCTTGGCAGCCGTCTTGTCGATGTCCGAGACCCGGTTGTGCACGAGGAACACCTGGCCGTCACGCATGAGTTCGCGACGGATGGCCGCCGACACGAGTTTGTCGTCGTAGCGCCCGACATAGGTCAGGATCGGGTGGCGCTCCTCCGGCGGGGTGGCGATGGTCGACATCTCGCGGATGCCTGCCAGGCTCATCTCCAGGGTCCGCGGGATCGGTGTCGCCGACATGGTCAGCATGTCGACGTGGGCGCGCAGCGAGGTGATGTGCTCCTTGTGCTCGACGCCGAACCGTTGTTCCTCGTCCACGATGACCAGGCCGAGGTCCTTGTACTGGACCGAGGGCTGCAGTAGCCGGTGGGTGCCGATGACGATGTCGACGGTGCCGTCGGCCAGGCCCTTGATGGTTTCGTTCGACTCACGTTCGGAGGTGAACCGGCTCAGGCCGCGGACGTTGATCGGGAAGGCCGACATCCGCTCGGCGAAGGTCGCCAGATGCTGCTGGGCGAGCAGGGTGGTGGGCACCAGCACGGCGACCTGCTTGCCGTCCTGGACGGCCTTGAACGCAGCCCGGACCGCGATCTCGGTTTTCCCGTACCCGACGTCACCGGCGATGACCCGGTCCATCGGAACCGGTTTCTCCATGTCGGCCTTGACCTCGTCGATCGCGGCCATCTGATCGGGGGTCTCGGTGTAGGGGAAGGCGTCCTCCAGCTCACGCTGCCAGACGGTGTCCGGGGCGAAGGCGTGGCCCGGCGCGGCGGCGCGGGCCGCGTACAGCTGCACCAATTTCGCGGCGATCTGCCGAACCGCCTTGCGGGCACGGCCTTTCGTCTTCGCCCAGTCGGAGCCGCCGAGTTTGTTCAGCGACGGAACCTCGCCGCCGACGTAGCGGGAGAGCTGGTCGAGGGAGTCCATCGGCACGAAGAGCCGGTCCCCCGGTTGGCCCCGCTTGCCGGGGGCGTACTCCACCACCAGGTACTCGCGAACCGCACCGCCGGTGGTCCGTTTGACCATCTCGATGTACTTGCCGATGCCGTGCTGGCTGTGCACCACGTGGTCACCGGGCTTGAGGGCGAGCGGGTCGACGGCGTTCCGCCGCCGGGTCGGCATCTTCGCCGGGGCCGAGGCGTTGGCGACACCCTTGGTGCCGGTCAGATCGGATTCGGTGATGATGGCGAAATGGGTGCGCGGCAGCACGAATCCGGATTCCAACCGCCCGCGGGTGACGGTCACCAGACCTTCGGCGGGTTCGGTCATTACCCCGTCCGGCTGCAGGGAGACCCCCAGGTCGGACTCGGCGATCCGGTCGGCGGCGCGGGCCGCGGTGCCGGCACCGGCGACCACGATCACGGTGGCCCCGCCCCGGGAGGAACGGTCGCGGGCATCGGCGATCGCCGGGGCGAGTTCTCCCCGGTAGCCCGGTGCCGGCAGGACCACCGGGGCCTCGGGCAGTTCACCGTCACCGAAGGCGGCCAACCGCCAGAGCGGGCAGTCGTTGTCGCGGACCGAGTCGAAGGCCTCGTCCAGGTCCCGGTAGGCCGACTCGGCCAGGTCGATCGGAGCCTTGCCACCGGTGGCGGCCGCCATCCAGGAGGCTGCGAGGAATTCCTGGCCGGTACGGACGAGATCCTCCGCGCGCGCCCGGATCTTCTCCGGATCGGCCATGATCACGTGGGTGCCGGGCGGGAGCAACTGCGGCAGCAGCACCATCGGTTCGTTGATCAGCGCCGGGATCAGCGCCTCCATCCCCTCGACGTTGATGCCGTTGGCGAGGTTGTCCAGCATCTGCGCCAGGGACGGGTCCCCGGTGGCCGCGGCGGACAGCTGGGAGGCCTTGGCCCGCACGGCCTCGGTGAGGAGCACCTCACGGCACGGCGGGGCGACGACCTCGGCGACCGCGTCGAGGGAGCGCTGGTCGGTGACGGCGAAGGAACGGATGTCGGTGACCTCGTCGCCGAAGAACTCGATCCGCAAGGGGTGTTCGGCGGTCGGCGGGAAGACGTCGACGATGCCGCCGCGCACGGCGATCTCGCCACGCTTCTCCACCATCTCGACCCGGCTGTAGGCGAGGTCGACCAACTGCTCGACCAGGTCCATCAGGTCGATCTCGGTCCCGACCGTCACCTGCACCGGGTGCAGGTCGCCCAGGTGCGGGGCCATCGGCTGGATCATCGAACGGACAGTCGTCACGATGACCTTCGGCGCACCGGCCGGATGGGTCTGCGGATGGGCGAGCCGCCGCAGCACCGCGAGCCGGTGGCCGACGGTGTCCGACCGCGGGCTGAGCCGCTCGTGCGGCAGCGTCTCCCAGGACGGGAAGATCATGACGTGCTCGTCACCGATCACATCGCCCAGGGCCGCGGTCAGCTGTTCGGACTCCTTGCCGGTGGCGGTGACCACCATGACCGGCACATCCGCGCCGCCGGCCTCCTTCGCAGCGGCGAGGGCGGCAACGACGAAGGGGCGGATGGCTGCGGGGCCGGTGATGTGTTTGACCGGTGTTCCGGCCGATCCGACGACATCGGCGAACAGTTCGTCACGCAGTACCGCCGTCAACAGACCGGACAGAGGCGGTCGGTTCATGTGAAGACTCCCAGCTAGGAACAACGACGTCCACCGGCACCCGAGGCTGCCCGTGCACACGCCAGAAAACCCCCGACCAGTCGGAAGGGGGCATACCGACAACCCTACGCCTGACCCCCGACATCGGCGGAGCGCGAGTTTTCCGATCCCGGTCACAGCCCGAAAGAAAAGAGCACCTGCCGGTGCCGGTCGCGGACGACCGGCACGGACAGGTGCTCTTCACAACAGCAGGGGCTAGTGGCCCATCTCGTCGGCCGTGGCCTGGATCCGGGCCAGGCGCTGCGGGGAGGGCCAGCGGACCTTGGTGGCCCAGCCGAACTTCTCGAAGAAGTAGATGACCCGGGCAGAGATGTCGAGCTGACCGCGCAGCACACCGTGCCGGGCGCAGGTCGGATCGGCGTGGTGCAGGTTGTGCCAGGACTCGCCGAAGCTCAGGATCGCCAGCGGCCAGAAGTTGGCCGACTTGTCACGGGAGGAGAACGGACGCTCGCCGATCATGTGACAGATCGAGTTCACCGACCAGGTGACGTGGTGCAGGACGGCGACCCGGACCAGACCGGCCCAGAAGAAGCCGGTGAGGGCACCCGCCCAGGACCAGGTGATCAGACCACCGAGGATGCCCGGCAGGAACAGGGACACGATGGTCCAGAGCCAGAAGTTCCGGTTGACCTTGACGATGTCCTTGTCGGCCAGCAGGTCGGGGGCGAACCGCAGCTGGTTGGTGTTGTCCCGGTCGAACAGCCAGCCCATGTGGGAGTGCCAGAAACCCTTGGCCAGGGCCGGGACGGAGGTGCCGTACAACCATGGGGAGTGCGGGTCGCCCTCGCGGTCGGAGAAGGCGTGATGACGTCGGTGGTCGGCCACCCAGATGATCACGGGCCCCTGGACGGCCAGCTGCCCCGCGATGGCCAGGCCGATCCGCAACGGGCGATTGGCCTTGAAGGATCCGTGGGTGAAGTAGCGGTGGTACCCGACTGTGATCCCGAGACCGGAGATGACGTAGAAGACCAGCGCCAGGACGACGTCGGTCCAGCTCAGGCCCCAGCCCCAGGCGAACGGCACCGCGATGATGACCGCGATCAACGGGATCAGCACGAACCCGTACACCGCGATCTGCGCAGCGAGGCCGCGTTCCCCGTCGGTGACCGGCTTCGGGTTCTTGTCCCCTGCCGGTGAGGTCCCGACAGAACCTGCCGTCGGAGATTCTGCGGTGTTCGCGCGCGTCATTGATGCCCTTTCACAAAGCCTGTTTCACCACGGACCCCTCGGCCCGGTCACCGGCCCCGACACAGGTCAGGGGAGGAGGTACGGGGCGATCGAACGGTCATCAAGGGACACCGGAACCACGCCCACGACTGATCGTAACTGCTACCGGTCGGTAACGTCGGTATGACTTAGGACAACCTAACCTTGAGCGTTCCGCACCCGTCCGGCCAGTTCGAGGGTGTTTCGTCAGCGGTGGATCGGAACGGTCCGCCGTCCGCGACGACATCCGCCCGAGGGTCATTCGGTCCCGACCGGCACCCGGATTGCCCACTCCCGCCGCACAGGCGCACCGGGTTGGACGAACCAGCCGCCAGGGCATGGAATGATGGGTGCGCAACAATCCGCCGTGGTGTAATTGGCAGCACCTCTGATTTTGGTTCAGATAGTTCAGGTTCGAGTCCTGGCGGCGGAGCCCATGATCGCCGCGCCCTGTGTCCCTGGCCACATCCCACACCGCTGACCGCCGCCGATCCGACGGGCGGAGTTCGTTCCCCCGACCGGGCGTCTAAGCTTGCCGAGTCCACCCGCAGTCGCATCTGGGGAGCTTGAATGCCCGAGGCCCCGCTCGAAGTTGAGCGTATTCCGATCGCTGCGGTCATCGTGCTCGCTGCCGGTGCCGGAACCAGGATGAAATCGTCCCTGCCCAAGGTCCTGCACCCGATGTCGGGTCACCCGATGCTCTGGCATGCGGTGAAGGCCGCCGCCGGCCTGGACCCGCGCCGGCTGGTCACGGTGATCGGCCACCAGCGCGAGCAGGTCGGCCACTACCTCGACACCGAACTTCCCGGCGTCACCACCGCGATCCAGGACGCCCAGCTCGGCACCGGTCACGCGGTGGCCTGCGCCCTGGAGACCACCGGTGATCTCGACGGGATCGTCATCGTCACCTACGGGGACGTCCCGCTGCTGACGACCGCGACGCTGACGGCACTGGCGACCGAACACGTCGAGGCCGGCAACGCGGTCACCGTGCTCACGGCCGTGGTGGAGGATCCCACCGGCTACGGACGGATCCTGCGCTCGGACCAGGGCTCGGTCGTGGGCATCGTGGAGCAGAAGGAAGCCACGCCGGCGGAACTGGCGATCACCGAGATCAACTCCGGGGTCTACGCCTTCGACGCGGCCGTCCTCACCGACGCCCTCGGCAAGCTCACCACCCAGAAGAGCAACGGCGAGCGGTACCTGACCGAGGTGCTCGGCATCGCCCACGCCCAGGGCAAGACCGTCGGGGCCGTCGTCGCCGACGACGCGGTGGAGACCGAGGGTGTCAACGACCGGGTCCAGCTGGCCGAACTCTCCCGCCGGATGAATGCCCGACTCGTCCGCCAGGCCCAGCTCGCCGGGGTCACCGTGCTCGACCCGCAGACCACCTGGGTGCATGCAGACGTCACCATCGGCCGGGACACCGTCATCGCCCCGAACACCCACCTCGAAGCCGGCACCGTGATCGGCGAGAACTGCGTGATCGGCCCGGACACCACCCTGATCGCCTGCGAGGTCGGCGACGGTGCGCAGGTGCTGCGGAGCCAGTGCCAGCGTGCGGTCATCGGCCCCCGCGCCTCGGTCGGTCCCTTCTCCTACCTGCGTCCCGGTGCCGTGCTGGCCGAGGGTTCCAAGGTCGGCGCCTACGTCGAGGTGAAGAACTCGACCATCGGCGAGGGATCGAAGGTGCCGCACCTGTCCTACGTGGGCGACACCGAGATCGGCGCCGGGGTCAACTTCGGAGCCGGCAGCATCACCGCCAACTACGACGGCGAGTCCAAGGCCCGCACCACCATCGGCGACCGGGCCTTCATCGGCACCAACACCACCCTGATCGCTCCGGTGACCGTCGGGGCCGGTGCCTTCGTGGCCGCCGGATCCACCATCACCGACGACGTCGAGCCGGGCGACCTGGGGATCGCCCGCGGCCGACAGGGGCAGGTGCGCGGCTGGGTGCTGCGGCGACGCCCCGCCTCCGCGGCCTCCGCCGCCGCCGTGGCCGCCGGTGCGCGCCAATCAGACGATTTCGATGCCGACAGCGCATCTGCCGAAGGTTCTCCGGTCCCGGATTCGGGATCGGCGTCAACAGTGTCTGGAGAGGACAACCCCACGTGAACGCCATCTCGATCACGAGCCACAAGAGCATGATGCTCTTCTCCGGACGGGCCTTCCCGGAACTGGCCGACGAGGTCGCCAAGTACCTGGAGGTCTCGGTCACCGAGCAGGCGGCCTACGATTTCGCCAACGGGGAGATCTTCGTCCGTTCCGAGGAATCGGTCCGTGGTTCGGATGCCTTTGTGATCCAGTCCTGCGGGACCCCGATCAACCAGTGGGTCATGGAGACCCTGCTGATGATCGATGCGATGAAGCGGGCCTCGGCCAAGCGCATCACCGTGGTGCTGCCCTTCTACCCGTACGGGCGTCAGGACAAGAAGCACCGCGGCCGCGAGCCGATCTCGGCCCGACTGATCGCCGACCTGCTGAAGACGGCGGGTGCGAGCCGGTTGATGACGGTTGATCTGCACACCGACCAGATCCAGGGATTCTTCGACGGACCGGTCGACCACCTCCTCGCCCAGCCGTTGCTCGCCGACTACATCGGCACCAAGTACGCCGGCCGCGAGATCACCGTTGTGTCCCCCGATGCCGGCCGGGTCAAGACCGCCGAGAAGTGGGCCGCCAAGCTGGGCGAGACCCCGCTGGCGTTCATCCACAAGACCAGGGACCCGCGGGTGCCGAACCAGGTCGTGGCCAACCGCGTCGTCGGTGACGTCGAGGGTCGACTGTGTGTGCTGGTAGACGACATGATCGACACCGGCGGAAGTATCGCCAAGGCGGCCGAGGCCGTACTGCAGGCAGGTGCGGCGGAGGTCGTCATCGCGGCCACCCACGGCATCCTGTCCGCGCCGGCGACGGAGCGGCTCGCCAACTGCGGTGCCAGCGAGGTCGTCCTGACCAACACCCTGCGCATTCCGGACGAGTCCCGGTTCCCGCAGCTCACGGTGCTCTCGATCGCCCCGCTGATCGCCCGGGCCATCCACCAGGTGTTCGAGGACGGTTCCGTCACCTCGTTGTTCGAGGACTGAGCTTCCACCTCCGACGTGCCACACGGGTCTGCGGAGACGGCTGGGCCGTCTCCGCAGTGCCCCGCGACGGCCGGCCCCGCCGCCGTCGCCTCCCCCGGATCTTCCTCCCCCGCAAGCCCGTGGCTTCAGCCGGCGGCCGGAACCGTCCAGTCCTCGTAGCTCCCGGCGACGGGTGTGTGCAGACGGGTGTCGCTCGGGAAGTTGACCACCCCGGCCAGGTGCGCGAGCACCAGGCGGGCGTTGATGTGGTCGAGTTCGTCCCCGATCGCCTGGTCCCGTGAACCGTCGACCGGGATCTCCAGGTCACCGTCCCAGGACTGATCGCCGTAGGTGCTGATCGTCCAGTGGATCGTTCCGCCCGGTGCTACCCCCATCAGGTGCTGCCCCATGCCGTTCAACGCTGTGTCCAGCGTGCAGGCACTGGTCGTGTACCCGCTGCTCGTGCGAAGGGTGTACATAACGCTCTCTCCCCGAAGCTCTAGCACTGCCGGGTGGTCGGCCGTGCTGGTGTCTCACTTGGTAGGTGTCTCGTAACGAGCATTTGATGCAGCACATCGGAAAAAGTGTTCCGAACGTGACCTTTGCATCTCTCAACCGTGGATCGGCAAGACGAGGCGCGCAGTACTGGTGGAGCCGGTGGTGGGGGTCGTGGTGGCCGGGATTCCTACCGGTCGCGAGGTGGTCGGACCGGTGGTGGGCCTGGTGGTGGGTGCGGTGGACCCCGGTGTGCTCGGAAGGCTGTGGGTCGGGCCCCCGGGGATCCGGGTGGGGCTGGGTGTACTGCCGGTGGAGGCCGGTGGTGGGGTGTTGGTGGCCGGGGGCCGGGAGGCCGACGTGGGTGCCGGGTCGGTGACCGCGGGTGGCGCAGTGGAAGGGGTGGACAGGGTGGTGGCGGGCTGGGCGGTCGTCACCACGATCCCACCTCCGCCGGCGGGTCGCGGAACGTCACCCGTCGGTGCCGGCGGATCGGCCGGCGGAGTGGTGTCGGCCCCGCCTCCGGCCACCGGGTTCTGGTCCTGCGGGTTCTCGGTCTGCGGGTCCTGGTCCTGGTCCTGTGGATTCTGACCCTGCGGGTCCTGGATCTGGGAATTCTCGTCTTGCGGGCTCTGGGCCTGCGGTGTGGTTGCGATGGTGGTCGGGGCGGCCACGGACCCCGGTTGACGACCGGCGGAGGTCGCCCGGGCGGGATGACGGGTCTGGACGTGGGTGGCGGAGGAGGAGACGACGGGCAGCGCGACATGCGGGGCCGAGGTCGCGTTCGTCGCGCCGGTCTGCCCGGCCGTCGGGTCGGTCAACCGGCCGGCGACTTCCGAGTCCGTGCCCGGCACAGAGCTGGCCGTACCGGCGTTCGGCACATCCGACAACGGGTCGACGGCCTCCCCCTTGTCCGAACGGCCGATCAGGATGGCGATGATCACGGCGGCAAGGACGGTGAAGGCACCCGAGATCAGGGCCCAGAGGATACGACGCCGGCGCGCGATTCGGGCGACGGCGAGTTCGGCGCGGATCCGGTCGAGATCGGGGATGTCCTCGGAGATCAGACGCAGTGCAACGCGCAGTTCGTTCTCATCCATGGTGCCGCCCCTCCTCATGTGTTCTCGTCGGGCCGGAATCCCCGTCGTCATTGTCTGCCGACCAGACGTTTTTCGCAGCACCTGGAGCCTCTGCAATTCGGCCGCCCCCCGGTTCCGTCGGTCCGGCCGTGCCGGTGCCGGTGATGCGCAGGGAACCCAACGCCCGGGAGATCGTCGACCGCACGGTCACTCCGCTGCACCCGAGTTGCTCGGCGATCTCGTCGTCGGTCAGATCCAGGTAGTACCGCATGACCACCATCGAGCGTTGGCGCTGCGACAGGTTCACCAACAGCCGTTGGAGTTCGTCCAACCGGTCCACCATCGCCGACTGGTCGACGGCGGCGACCTCGGGAAGTTCACCGCTGAAGGTCGGCGCGATGTTGCGGTTGGACCATTTGCGTTTCTCGGAGATGGCGGTGGTCGCGAGGATCTTGCGGACGTAGGCCAGCGGGTACTCCATGTCCACGATCTTGGGCCAGGCGTTCTGGGCCTTGATCAGGCTGTCCGCGAGCAGGTCGTGCGCGGCCTCCCTGTTCCCGGCCAGGACGCGTGCGTAGCGGGCGAGACCGTCCATGTGCTCGTCCAGGAAGGTCTCGAAGGAGCTTCTGGGCGGCTTTCGACGAGCCCGGAACGCGCTCATCATCGCCATGGCTGCCGCCTGTCCATTGCTCGACCTGTCCGAACCGCGCCGCGGGGGTTCGGCGGCTGTCCTGCTCGTCGCAATCTAGTCACCGTCCTGGCAGCTTGACTAGACCTTTTAGAGTGATTTGTCTAGTCACAGCGGTGACCCGCACACGGACAGTGCGGACTGATCACCAACGCCCTCACTGTTACTAACGCGGCTGCGCGGGGCGTTGTTGTGTCTGATCGGAAGAAATTTCTGTCGCGGGGTCACCCGGCCGATGCCGCCGCACGTCGTCGGTGGAACTAGGGAGTTGTGATGGTCGGTCGACAACTACTGGTCCGGGACGTCTGCGTGGGACAGACGAACCCTTCGACCGTCACCGGGCCTGAGGGTGGCGAGGATGCGAGTCCCATCCCCACCACCCTGGTTCACCGAGCCACACGCATCTGCACAACCCGCACGGCACACGAGCAGGACCTTGATCGTCGCGGCCGAGAACCGTCAACGACTGGCCGAAGATTGTTCATCAAGCTCAAGAAGCCTGCAGTTCGACGGCTGGGAACGGAGACCCGAAAGCTACCGTTCGCCGTCAAGCATGACGGATACGACTGCCGCAGAATTACTAATTGCAACAGTAGTTGGGCCCGCTTTTAGGTCAGCCCAACTGGCGGTAATGGTGACGATCCCGGTGTACTTGGGAGTGACCTGGACGCTTCCGACATGGTCCGCGGGCCCGTCAAAGAGACTCTCGTTCCCTGCTTTGACTACAACGTGCGCACCAGGCACCATCACTGACACACATTCACCTGCGCGGCAGACCAGCATTGCGACTGTGATGTTGATGGTTCCCGGCGGTGACGGTTGGGACGAACATGCCGTCGATCCAAACAGAGTGACAATCAAAAAGCCGAACTTGAGAGCATTGCGATTGGTGGTTCTCGACATGCGTCAGTACTTCTTTCACTAAACCGCATATTGTCGTAGAACGTCAGCGCGGGTGCCTATTTGGTTTTGATGCTACCCGAAGGGTTGCCTGCCGTAGCCCAGCGCTTTCCTCGAACGAGAAAGCTGCGCACAACAGCTCCGACACCTACGGACATTGCCAGTGGTGTGACCGACCTTGCAGGGTCGGCTTGCCCGGAAGCTCGAAACGAAAGGTACGGACGGCACTGACGGCCGCTACCGGCATGGCTCGCTTTCGGAGCCTGGTTCGAAGACCCAGGAGTGTCAGGTCCCCGGTGGAGGTATCCGGGCGATCGACACCCCGGAGCCGGAAAGTGAACGCCTTCACTCTTCGTTGACCGGAGAAATTAGCGCCTGTAGGCTTGCGTACAGCAAATCTTGCTGCAGACCTTGCCGAGGAGGCGACCTGATGACGGACCTGATGACCGCAACGACCACCCATCGAGCGGGACTGTTCCCGTCCGTCCTGCTCACGGCCGGTTCCGGGTCCGCCACAGCTCTGGCCACCCACCTCACCGGCCGCGGCTACTCCCTCGTCGACGACGCGTCCGCCGCCGATGTCGTTGTCATCACCGCCGACCAGCCGGTTCCCGCCCTGGACAAGGACGCGGGCCTGGTGGTCCTGTTGACCGGCGCAGCGAGTGCTTCGGTCGAGAATCTGCTCGCCGAGTCCGGTATCTCCTTCACCGCCGCCGAGCGGCCGGCCTCCGCCTGGGTCCTGCCGGATCCGGAGAGCGTTCCGGCCATCGACTTCCGCACCGGCCTGGGTGATCACAGCCTGCCCAGCTACGCCGACATCACGGTCGCCGCGCCGGCCACCGCGACACTGTCCCGCGCCGGCACCAACGGCCGGCCGGCCCAGGTCACCGCGGCCACCGCCGTCACCGCCGGCGGCAACCGGTTGTTCGTCGCCACCTGCGATGTCACGGCCGAGGACGTCGCTGCCGCCACCACCGTCCTGTTCAACGGCATCACCTGGGCCGCCCGTCCCGCCCGGGCCGTCGAGCACCGCACCGGTTCCAGCACGGGCGACCACCCGTCCTGGCTGGCCCTGAAGGCCGCCGCCGAGCAGCTGCAGGCGCTGCAGATCCGTGACGGCAGTGTCCCGGAGGCCGAGAACCACGCTGCCGCAACAGCTCTGATCGCCACGATCACGACCTCGATCACCGAGCTTGCCCCCCTCTTCCCGCACGACGCCGCTTACCTGTCCGCACTGGTGGTGGACTTCGACCGGTGGGTGAACGAAGGACTCGGGGTGCCCGACTTCCTCGACTCGCTGATGGCCTTCCAGCCGCAGCTGGACCGGGTCGACGGGATCGAACATCTCGTCGTCTTCCCCATGTACACCCAGAACGGTTCCACGAACCGGTTCGTGGAAGCCGTTCTGCTGGCGGTGGTCTGGCCGGAGTTCATCGGCGAGCTGCAGGCCGGCGACTACTCGAACAAACTCTTCCTGCCGGTCCGGTTCATCGACTTCACCGCCGGTTACAACACCAACTCCGCAGTGCTGTTCCCGGAAAGCGTTGCCATGCGCGAGGTTCCGAGTTTCACCTGGGGGGCGATCTTCGCCGACCGGGAGGCCGCACGCTTCCAACGGGTCGTCAAGGCCGCCGCCGAGACCACCCGCCTGGCGCTGCCGCCGGACGCCGCCCGACTGTTGGACGACCCGACCCTGGCCACCGAGACCTTCGTGATGTGGGACCTGATCCACGACCGCACCCACATGCACGGCGACCTGCCGTTCGACCCGTTCATGGTCAAACAACGGATGCCGTTCTTCCTGTATTCGCTGGAGGAACTGCGCTGCGACCTGACCGCCTTCCGCGAGTCGGTGAAACTCGAGGCCGAGGGCATCGGCCATGCCCGGCTGGTCCAGTACGCCGTCATCTTCGACCGGATCTTCCGCTTCTCCATCACCGGCAGCCGGGTGCGCAACTACGACGGTCTCGGCGGGCAGCTGCTCTTCGCCTGGCTGCACCAGCACCACGTCCTGCACTGGACCGACAACCGGCTCCACATCGAATGGGACAAGGTCACCGAGGCGGTCCTGGCCCTCGGCCGCGAGATCGACGACCTGTACTGGCGTTCCATCGACCGCCCGAAGACCTCTCACTGGCTGGCCGCCTACGAACTGGTCAGCCGGACCGTGACGCCCAACCCGGCCTCGGTCTGGGCCAAGGGACCCGCGGCCCTGCCGTTGGACGGACCGCCGAAGGGACTCACCGACGCCGTGTTGAACGACGAGTTCCCGCTGTCGATGTTCTTCGAGGCCCTGTCCAAGAAGATGGGTGATGTCATCACCTCGACCGCCGGCATCCGCCTGTGACGGGGGTGGCCGGACGCCGGGTGGTGGTCGCCGGAGCCACCGGCGCTGCCGGTCGGGTGGTGTGCGCCGCCCTGACCGCCGCCGGTGCCTCCGTCATCGCCCTCGGGTCGGACGACTCGCGGCTGGCCGCATTGGCCGCGGAGGTCCCCGGGCTGACGGTGGAGACCGTCGATCTGGCCGACTTCGCTGCCGTGACGTCGCTGGCCGGGCGGACGGGTGAGGTGGACGGACTGATCCACCTGGTCGGCGGCTGGCGTGGCGGGAAGGGACTGACCGGTCAGTCCGACGAGGACTGGGAGTTCCTGTCCCGCTCGCTGATCACCACGCTGCGGAACACCACCCGTGCTTTCCAACCCGCACTGCTGGCCTCCCCGAACGCCCGGGTGGCCATCCTGTCCGCCACCGGGGTGGACCGGCCGACGGCGGGCAACGCCAACTACGTCACCGCCAAGGCCGCGGCCGAAACCTGGCTGGCCGCCGTGGCCCAGTCCTTCGGTACCGGGGCGCCCGACACCGCTGCCGCGGTGACTTTCGTCATCAAGGCGCTGGTGGACGAGGGGATGCGCGCCGCCGCTCCGGAGAAGCGTTTCCCCGGCTACACCGATGTCCAGGCCGTGGGGTCCGCCGTGGTGGGACTGTGGGACGGCCGAGCGGCCGAGCTGAACGGGACACGTGTGTCCCTGGTACCCGTGGAAGACTGAGATCCGTGACCACGTTCCATGACACCAGTCTGCGCAGTTTCGCCTCCGACAACTACGCGGGGGTGCATCCTGAGATCCTCGCGGCGATCGCCGCGGCCAACGGCGGCCACCAGGTCGCCTACGGCGAGGACGTCTACACCGAGCACCTGCAGACCGTGATGCGTCGGCATTTCGGGCCGGCCGCCGTGCCGTTCCCGGTGTTCAACGGCACCGGGGCGAATGTGCTCTCGTTGCAGTCGCTGCTCCCCCGCTGGGGTGCGGTGGTCTGCGCCGAGACTGCCCACATCAACACCGACGAGAACGCCGCTCCGGAACGGGTGGCCGGCATCAAGCTGCTGACCGTGCCGACCGAGGACGGCAAGCTCACCCCCGAGCTGATCGACCGCCAGGCCTACGGCTGGGGTGACGAGCACCGGGCCCAGCCGCTGGTGGTCTCGATCACCCAGTCGACCGAACTCGGCACCCTGTACTCGGCGGCCGAGATCACCGCGATCACCGAACATGCCCACAGCCTGGGCATGAAGGTGCATCTGGACGGCTCCCGGATCTCCAATGCCGCTGCCGCCCTGGATGTCTCACTCGCAGCCCTGACGACGGACGCCGGGGTGGACATCCTCTCCTACGGCGGCACGAAGAACGGCGCCCTGGGTGCCGAGGCCGTGGTCGTGCTGAGCCCGGAGATCTCCGAGGCCGGGGACTCGTTGAAGTACCTGCGCAAGATGAACATGCAGCTGGCCTCGAAGATGCGGTTCGTCTCCGCCCAGCTGATCGCCCTGCTGGAGAACGATCTCTGGCTGCGAAATGCCCGTCATGCCAACGCTATGGCCGAGCGGCTGGCTGCCGGTGTGCGTGATCTGCCGGGTGTCACCGTCACCCGCGAGGTGGAGGCGAACGCGGTGTTCGCGATCCTGCCCGCCGGTGCGGCCGATCGTCTACGCAAGCAGTTCCGCTTCTACGACTGGAACGTCGCCACCGGTGAGGTGCGGTGGATGTGCGCCTTCGACACCCTGGAGTCCGATGTGGACGCCTTCGTCGAAGCCGTTGCGGCCGAGGCCGTCTGACGTTTCCGTTCCCGTTTCCGCGCGCGTTCTTCGTCCTCGCGCGCGGGAACACATGGAGTACGGCCCGTCGGTACATGACCCCGTCATTACATGACAAAGCCCCGGCGACGTGACCGAGGTCAGGGGTCGTCCGGGGCAGTTCACGGGCCACGATACCGTGATGTTCACGGCCACGTCCACCCCGAGTTCGTTGTGGATTGACCAGGTCCGCTGACAACAGCATGTCCTAGGCTGCTCGACCATGTCAGCAGGCACAGATCCAGAGCACTGGGTGGAAGGCTGGTTGTCCGCGCCTCGGTATGCCCCCTACCTCGCGACGGCCTCCGGTGATCGAGAACGGGCGCTCCAACTGTACGAGTGGAACGCCAGGGCTTCCGCGGCGTTGCTCCATGACCTCGCGCACCTGGAAATCGGCTTGCGCAACACCTACGACAGAGCACTGACGATCAACGGCGGAGAGCACTGGGTCTTCGACGCTGCGCACTACTTCCCACCTGTGTGGCGGACAGCCAGAGACGGAACTCCTTACGACGTGAACTCGAAATCGCGAAGCCAGATCGCTGATGCAGTGAGGAAGGCCGGGGGCCGCTCCTCCGTTCCGGGCAAGGTGATCGCCGAGCTGATGTTCGGATTCTGGCGATATCTCACCACACGCGCACAGCATCATCCCCTGTGGATTCCTCACCTCCACCGGGCGTTCCGGGCAGGCACCAGCCGACCACAGGTCGACCTTCCGGTCGGACGGCTGTACCAGGTGCGAAATCGAGCGGCTCATCACGAGCCGTTGCTGCGCGAGGATCTTGGTCGGCATCGCCGGGACATCCTGGCTGTGGCGACACTCATCTCTCGTGATCTCGGGACCCACATCGCTGAGGTCGGCCTACTGGCTGCGGTGATCGTCACTCGTCCGCACCCGTGAGCCGGGGTCAGCGCCGAGTCGTCGGCCCGGTCGGACCGACCGCGCCCGGCAACACCCCCAGCAGGGCAAGCACCAGAACCACCTGGGCCATGCCGGTGACGAAGTAGATCCCGTGCAGGGGGGTGAACTCACCCATGATCGCCAGTTCCACAAAGATCCAGATCAGCATGCCCAGCCCGGCCACCGCGGACCAGAACAGGCCGGTGCTCCGGTGCCGCAACTCGGCGACCACCGCCACCGTCTGGGTACCGCCGATGACGACGAGCAGGATGATCCCCGGCCAGAGATAGCTGTTCAGTCCGGTGCTCTCGATCAGTCGCAGCGGTAGGCCCATCGAGCCGGGGGTGAGGAGTCCGATACCGCCACCGATGGCCGAGAGTGCGTTGACGATGCCCACACCCAGCAGAACACGACGGACGATGTCGCCGCGGATCGCCCCGAGGACAGGCAGCTCTGTCATGGACGAGGAGTGTATCGATCGCCCGGCAACAACCTCGACCGGGGCCGCGTTCGCTCATGGACGGCATCCCGCCGTCGGGCAATCGAAGGAGTGGCCGAAACATGTCTGCTGGAACCAGGTATGCCGCGCGGTGCGCGGTAGCTGCTGCGCTCGCGCTCCTCTCGTGGGGCGCACCGCCAACGGTAGCCACCGCGGCCACCACGTCCGCGACAGCGTTTCCCTCCACAACCGCGTTTCCCTCCGCGGGCCCGATCCGCGCGACCGGCCAACATCACGAGGTGCACATCACGATCGCATCGGTCTACGTCCACGACGATGCGGACAAGGGCATCTACGGTTGCGGGGAGTTCAACCTCTTCCACGTCGACCTGAACGGGACACCGGTCCTGAGCCCGCAGCGCAACTGGCTCCTCGCTCTCCCCCCGCTGTTCCAGGCGGGCACGATGGACGTCAAGTACTGCAGCGACCACCAGTACCTGATGCCCGCAGACCTGCCCCCGGGCATCAACACCTACGTCATCTCGGCGGTCCCCGGTCACGTCCTGGCCCTGACCGGTGCGGCGACCGAGTACGACAACTTCTCGAACCACACCACCGGGGCGGGTGCCATCCCGCTGGCGGTCCCCGATCCCGGTCTCCACGCCGAGACCACGCTGGAGATCGAGGGGTCGAACAGCCACGGACACATGCGGCTCGACCTCCTCATCCGGGTCCATACCCTCTGACCTGCCCGTACTCCCCACCCGAGTGCACGGCCATCACCTGCAACCGGACAACAACCGTGGCGGAGGTGCGCTCACCGGGAAGTGCTCACGAGGCCGGTTTGGCCAGATCAGCCGATCCGGGTAATCTTGACGGGTTGCCTCGGCGAGGGCGGCCGGTACCAGTGGCGAGTCCACTGCCTGGTCAGCCGTAATTGACGCGGTGGGATTGAGTCCATCCTGCTCTTCAAGCGGTCCATGAGCCAGGTAGAGACGACCCACCGCAGTCCCCCGAATGCTTCAACCCCTTCACAGCCTTTCAGGAGTTCCTCGTGTCTGAAGTACGCCTCACCGCAGAAACCCGCACCGAGTTCGGCAAGGGTGCCTCCCGCCGCGACCGCCGCGCCGGCAAGGTTCCCGCCGTGCTCTACGGCCACGGCACGGACCCCCGCCACGTCAACCTCGTCCACCGCGAGTTCGGCCGCGCCATCAAGGGTGGTGCCAACACGGTGCTGACCCTGGCCCTGGAGTCCGGCGACGAGCTGGCCCTGCCGAAGGTCGTCGTCCGCCACCCGCTGCGCGACTACTACGAGCACGTCGACCTGATCCTGGTCCGTCGCGGCGAGAAGGTCACCGTCGACGTCCAGCTCCTCGTCACCGGTGACGCCGCCTCCGGCACCCTGGTGCTGCACGACACCACCACCCTCTCCGTCGAGGTCGACGCCCTGGCGATCCCGGACAGCATCGAGGTCTCCATCGCGGGTCTGGACGCCGGCAGCCAGATCCTGGCCGGCCAGGTCGAGCTCCCCGAGGGCTCCGTCCTGATCACCGACCCGGAGGCGCTCGTCGTCGCCGTCCAGGCCGCCCCGACCGAGGGTGACCTGGAAGCCGAAGGTTCCGGCGAGGCCCCGTCCGCCGAAGCCGCCGAGCCGGCCGCCGAATAGTCTTCACCTTCTTCACACCGATGGCCCGGGTTCGTTCGCGAACCCGGGCCATCGGTGCAACTGCACCATTCGAGCCGACAACACAGTAGGGGCCGTGGCAAGCATCGAAAAAGCGCTCATCGTGGGTCTGGGCAATCCTGGACCGGGATACGCGCACAACCGTCACAACGCCGGGGCGATGGTCACCGACCTGCTGGCGGCCAGGATCGGCGGGAAGTTCAAGTCCCACAAGTCCGGGGCCGACATCTGCGAGGGCAGACTGGGAGGCAGCCGGGTCATCCTGGCCAAGCCTCGCTCCTACATGAACCTCTCGGGTGGGGCCACCGCCGGTGCGGCAAAGTACTTCGGGGTCGACCCGGCCGATGTGGTCGTCATCCATGACGAACTGGATGTCGACTACGGGATCATCCGGTTGAAGTTCGGCGGCGGCGAGGGCGGCCACAACGGCCTGCGGTCGATCTCCACCAGCCTGGGCACCAAGGACTACCACCGGGTTCGTTTCGGTGTCTCCCGCCCGCCCGGCCGTCAGGACCCCGCCGACTACGTCCTCAAGGACTTCTCCGCGGCCGAGCGCAAGACCCTGGCGCTTGAACTGGAGAACGCCGCCGACGCCACCGAGTTGCTGCTGGAGCTGGGCCTGACCGCGGCGCAGAACAAACTGCACTGAGTGCTGCTGACGCGGCTGCCTACTCGAAGAAGTCCTGAGCTGCCGCACGACGGAGTTTGCCCGACGGTGTCTTCGGCAACGAACCGACCGCCAGCACCCTGACCTTGGCCGGACGCACACCCAAGGTGCTGGTGATGGCCGCCTGGATCTCCTTGACCATCCGGCCGACCTCCGCCGGGTCGTCGGCGAGCCGGGATTCGACCGCCACCGCGAAGGACTCCCGGCCCCCCGAGGCGACGGCTCGGACCGCGATGGCGTTGCCGGCACGGACGCCCCCCACCGTCGCGGCGACCCGCTCGATGTCGGTGGGATAGATGTTGCGCCCACCCATGATGATCAGGTCCTTGACCCGCCCGCAGACCACGACATCACCGTCGGTCAGGTAGCCGAGGTCGCCCGTGTCCAGCCAACCATCGGCCCCCTGTGTAGGTATCTCCCCCTCGGAGGTGAGATACCGGTCCGTCACGGCGATGCCGCGGATGAACAGGCTGCCGACCTCACGCTCGGCCAGGACCTTGCCGCCCTCGTCCCGGGCCTGGACCTCGATACCGTCCAACGGCGGACCGAGGGTCGGGAATGCTCGAATCTCCCCCGACGCCAGAGCCGCAGCGGTGAGTTCGACATCCACTGGTACCGCTCGTTTGTCGACCTCCAGCGCCACCGCATCGAGCACGTCTATCCGCAGCGGTGTCCCCGGGACCTGGATGCTCACGCCCAGGGTCGTCTCGGCCATTCCGTAGGCCGGGATCATCGCGGTGGACGGCAATCCGAGGTGGGCACCCGCGACCAGGAAGGATCGGACCGCCGCGACGTCGATGGGCTCGGCCCCGTTCAACGCGAAGACCAGGCTGGACAGGTCGAGGTCGGTGGCCGTGGCGAGCACGCGTGCTGCCAGGGCGTAGGCGAAATTCGGTGCGGCGGTGTGGGTTCCGCGGTAGCGCGAGATGAGTTCGAACCACAACAGCGGCGAGCGGAGGAAGTCCGTCGGCGTCACTTTCACCAGTTCGACGCCCATCGTCATGGGCATCGTCAGGAAGCCGACCATTCCCATGTCGTGAAAAAGAGGCAGCCAGGACACCATCACCGATTCCCCGGGAACCAGGTTCGCCCGGTTGGCCAGGGCGGTCAGGTTGTCCCAGGCGTTGCGGTGGGAGATCCGAACGGCCTTCGGTGCCGAGGTCGAGCCGGAGGTCAGTTGCAGCAGAACCGTCGCATCCTCCCCTGTCTCAACGGGCTCGGCCAGCAGATCGGGGTGGGCGAGGATCTCGGACACCAGATGACCCTCGATCCCCGTTCCGTCGAGAAGTTCTGCCACATCGGCGAACTGCTCGCCCAGGAGTACCCGGCGCGCCCCGATGACCTGCAGGACGTGCATCGTCTCGGCCGCGTAGGTGCTCAGGTCCGTCCGGGCCGTCGGCTGGTGCAGCATCGTCACCGAGCCACCGGCCAACCACACGGCCTGGACCGCCGGTGCGACCTCGAGCGGAGCGGCCGCGAGGACGGCGACAGCATCACCGGGCCGCAGTCCCTGGTCGATCAACGCGGCGGCACCGCGCCGCGCCAGTTCGTGGACCTTGGACCAACTCGTCCGAACGGCTTCCCTGGGCTCGCCGGTGACGATGCCGGCCGAACCACCGGCCGCCTCACAGATCGCGGAGATGAAGGTGCTCATGCCTGCCACCCTAGGGCAGCGGTGCCGTCGGGCAGGCCCTGGGCGGGGCTTCGCGTTGTGCTGGCCCGCTGACCGCGCTCCTTCCCGACAATCGCGCTGCATGCAAACAGCGCGATTGTCGGGAGGGAGCGCGGTCAGAGGGGGTCGGGGGTCAGAAGGGGGGTGGGGGCAGCGGTGCGAGTGGGTAGGGGCCGTTCGGGTTCGCGGTGGGTGCCGGGGCGGTCCTGGTGGTTCCCAGGGGTGAGCGGACGGTGGTGGTCTGGTCCGGATTGGTGGTGATGGTCCAGCCTGGGGTGTGACGCAGGTGGTGGTGCCGGGTGCACAGGCAGCGCAGGTTCCTCGGGTCGGTCGTACCGCCCTGGGCTTGTCCGGGGCGGTATTCGATCTCGTGGTCCAA
>QXCQ01000126.1:96133-96517 GCA_003576535.1 Nakamurella silvestris
GGGCTTGGAAGGCAGTGATCGGCCCGTACCGATCCAACGAGCCGGGCTGATCATCCAACCCAATGAGGGTGGTGGCGGCGAGGGTCACGTTGATCCGCGGTGCCGTGCCGTTCTGCAACGGAAACGAATCCGGGCGGCCCAGGGCACCCGGGACCCCGTCCGGGATGGGCCACACATCATCGGGATGGGCCTCATCGGCGGCAGCACCGGCGAACGGATCCAGGGGTTCCGGCTCGGGATCTGTGGTCGGACAGGCAGTATCGGCCGCGGCATCGGGTTCGAGGGTCGCGGGTGCGGCGGGCGGCTCGGCCGGGCAGGCATCCGGCGGCGCGTTTTCTGACATTTCCACGGCGTGTCCCGTCAGAAAAGGCACCGCCGATTCTG
>QXCQ01000126.1:96592-106273 GCA_003576535.1 Nakamurella silvestris
CTGACATTTCCACGGCGTGTCCCGTCAGGAAAGGCACCACCGGTTCCGGGGTTCCGGAGGCGGGGGCCGTTGCGCGGGCGGGGTTCTTGTACACGAACTGCCCGGTCGCGAGCACTTGCTGGAACACCTCGACCATGACGTCGACCCGGCGGGCGCAGACCGGGCGGTCATCCCCCGGAACCTTGCCATGGGCCATGGCCTGGCAGGTCTGGAAGATCGTCTCGATGTCCTGCGCAGCGGAGAACACCGTCAACGACCCCATCCCATCGTCCAGCGGCCGAACCGACACATACCGCCGGGCCACGGCCTTGCGGTGACGGTCCTCCGCACCCTTGGGGTCCAGGGAGATCACCGCCGCCTGGCATTTCTTCCGCAACGTGGGGACGTTCCAGCCGTCCGCGTCTGGCAACACTGCCGCCTCGACCGCCGGGTAGATCGCCGGGTTCGCATCCTTCACCGCCTCGATCACCGTCCGGGCCTTGCCCCAGGTGATATGACCAGCCGACAGACAGGCCAGGGTGGCGGGGAGTTTCTCCACCAGCATCTCACCGGCCTCGATCCGCGACGCCGCCGTGGAGATACCGATCCCCAACGCCAGAGCCGCCTCCTCCGGCAGATACTTCTTCTCCGCGTCATAGGCCTTCGACAACCAGTGGAACCCGGACAGTTGGGCGGCTTCCAGGTGGGAGATCAATGCTTGCCGGGCCACCAACACCTGCAACCCGATACGCGGATCCACCCCCACCGGAACAGCGGCCAACACCCGGGCCACCGACACGAAGTCCCGGGCCTCCACCAAACCCACCAGTCCGGCCGAAGACCACCAGAACTCCGGAGGAACACCCTCACCGGGAGGGCCCGACGCAGCATCAACAGACGTCATGAACGAAGACCCCCCTCACGCGAGAAGTACAGCACCCCTTGCGGTATCACCACATCATACCGCCACACTCGAACATGTGTCCAGACCTTTCCGGCAAATCGCCACCTATTTGTTCCCGCGCACGTTGTTCGTCCTCGCGCACGAAACTTCGTGCGCGAGGGACAGTTTCGTGCGCGGGAACAGAAGGACAGGAGCCGGCGGAGGGCCTACCCACCCGTCCTCGACAACGGCTTCGAGCCAAGGGGTGTCCGGCTCGAACGCCTCCCCATCACCTCGGGCTCTGATACGAGTCCGAATAGCTTGGGGTCGTCCGCGAACTTGGCCAGCACTGCCGCGTTGATGCGCTCGCCGGAGGCCAGCGCCCTGAAACCGCTCATCCAGGTCCCTGTACAGCACGTCCGGATTACAGCACGTCCGGATTGATGAGCTCGTCGCCGCGTTCTGTCTCTGTTTCCTCGGCCTTCAAGGTCCGGTAGGCGACCATGCCACCGAGATGACCTGCGGGTGTAACCGAACAATTCGGTCCTGTTGTTGAAGTAGGTTCCAAAGGCTGTGTCGTTCAGTTCGGGGTTGATGTGCACATCAGGCAGGCCACTGTCGCCGGAACTCTGAAGTCATGACGATCCGACCTTCGGCCAAGGATGAGGAGAGTCCTTACGCAAATGCGCGAATATCAGCTGCTCCACGACATGCGAAGGCGATTTGCGACTGGACTGGCGAAGGTATCCCCTGCCCTCTGCAGTAGAGGCCTCCTCGCACCCGCATTCTCCTTGCCTCAGATCGATCCGGTATCGCCGTCCCATACCCGCACCAGCGTCGGCTAGTCTCTTGCACGAAGCTTCGACCGTCACAGAGATGATTAATCGATCATCCATGGCCGACAGCAATCGACCCGGAGGTCGCCCTCATGCGAAGGTTCTATCCAACGACGTTGCTTGTCGGTCTGCTACTTGCTGCGTCCTGCTCCGCCAGCACAGAAGGCTCAGCGGTCGTCACCTCAACAGAAACGACAACGGTTTCAGGACCGACCATCTCCGTCACCTCGACAGTTTCGATCACTCAGACGGTTGTAACTACCAGCGTATCTCGGGTGACGTCGAAGCCCCTGACTCGAACTGTGACCGTTACACCGACAACGGAAATCCAGGCCGCAAACACATCCACCTGCGACTCCCTCGCCAAGGAAGCTGTTGACATCTCAGCAGAGAAGGATATCCGTCTTCTCAAAGTGCGCTCCCCTGAGGTTCTCGAGGACAACCGTGCGTCGTACGAGAAGCCGTCGGGTGACAGTACAGCGATCGTGTTGTCATGCACCGGGACCGGCGCATGGAGCAACGCAACGGAAACAAACGTGTTGCTCGAACTAACCGTTGATTCGGACGGCGACTTCTTCATTGGGTACAAGCAGCAAGATTGATTCGGGACGTCGATCTTTGATCATTTGATTCGCGCGAGTGGTCAGACTGTTCACGGTCTGGTGTCATCCTTGACAACGCCGAAGCTTCGGCGGCCCTACTCGGGTAACTCCTCACCGCACGACGACTCGGCCGAGCACAGCACAGGCCAAACCAACGGTATTGGCAGACGATCCCGATCACCCTGAGACCTCCGACTGTTCGATCGCGAATCTCCACAGCCCGAAACCCGTTCCCGCGCAGGTTGTTGTTCCTCGCGCACGTTGTTCGGTGCGCGAGGAACAACAACCTGCGCGAGAACAGAAGGCCCCCGGAAACAGAAGGCCGCCGAGAACAGAAGGCCGCGGGAGCGACTAGCGGGGTCGAGCCCGCACCGGCAGGCTGGACACCACCAAATCGTAGGAGTTGTCGATCAGCTCGGCGATCAGGTCAGCCTGCGCTCCGCCCTCCAGGCTGACGGTGACCCAGTGCTTCTTGTTCATGTGGTATCCGGGCACGATGTCCTCGTACTGCCGCGTCAGCGCCTGGGCGTAGTCGGGTTCGCATTTGACGGTCACCCGCCCCGGATCGTCGTCGAGACTCACCAGGGCGAACATCTTGCCTCCCACCTTGAAGACGGCACTCCCGTCGCCGAACGGTGAGGTTCTCTCCGCGCCTGTCGGCAGACCGCAGCTCCGCAGTACGGACGCCCTGTTGTTCCCTTGTGCCATTCTCGTTCCTCCATCCGGCCGACCCGACCCGCGGCTCGACACCCGTCACCCAACGCCCCGCCACCGAGCACCCAGCGCCCCACCACACGCGCCCCGCCACCGAGCACCCACCACCCGGCACGCGTCACTCGACACCCGGCGGCCGGAACTCGGGCTGGTCGAGGACCCGGAGCCAACTCCCGTCGACCTGCCTCCGCGCCACCTGTGCCCGGGCTCCGGTTCCATCCTTCGGTGGAGTCGAGGTCAATGCAAGGTCGCCGCTGACGAGGGTCGGCAGCGGGCTCTCGGGCTCGAAATGCGGCCTGGTCGCCAACACCTTCTCCCAGAGTTCCTTGATGGCCGCCCGACCACGGGTCTGGCTCCCCGACGGGTAGGCCAGCACCGCGTCCTCCTCGTACAGGGCGGCGACCCCCGCGGCGTCGCCGGCATTGGACCGCTCGACGAACAGCCTGGTGAGATCCTCGGGCCGGGTGGCCTTCTCGTACTCCGTCATCATCCACTCCTCGATCGTCGGCCGGCTGCGCACCCCGAAACCAGTTTTCAGGGCCCGGTCGGCCACCTCCAGGTTCCCGCCGACCCCAATCAGAAGTCCAACAGATTGTTCTACTGCCAACTAGAATCAACGGTTATGGAGCTGAGACAGCTGGAGTACTTCCTCGCGGTCGCCGAGGAGCAGAACTTCACCCGCGCGGCCGAGCGGGTCCACATCAGCCAGTCCGGGGTGAGCGCCCAGATCCGTCAGCTCGAACATGATGTCGGCAGCCCCCTGTTCGACCGATCCGGTCGGGTCGTCACCCTCACCACCGCCGGGAAGGCATTGCTGGACCACGCCCGGGACGCCGTCGCCGCCGTCGCAGCGGGCCGCCAGGCGGTCGACGAGGTGGGCGGACTCCTCCGTGGCAGCATCGTGGTGGGAATGCCCGCCGCCTGCACCGTCACCGGCCTCTTCGACGCCTTGTCCACCTTCCACCGTGCCCACCCGCAGGTCGAGATCTCGCTGCTGGAGGACACTTCGGATCGTCACCTCGACGGAGTCCGGGCCGGGACCACCGACCTCGCACTCGTCGGTGTCCCCGGTCCACCGCCTCCGGATCTGGACGCGCTTGTGGTCGTGAGCGAACGACTCGCCGCGGTTTTCCCCGTCGACCACCCCTTCGCCGGCCAGGACCGACTCACCCTGGCCGATCTGACCGGGACACCCGTGATCTGCATGCCGGCCGGTACCGGCATCCGGACGGTGTTCGACCGCTGCTGCGCCGCAGCCGGCCTGACACCGACGATCGCCTTCCAGGCGAGTGCGCCGGCGACGGTGGCGGACCTGGCCTTTCGCGGACTCGGGGTCGCGGTCCTCAGCGAGTCGATGGCCGCCGAACACGAGGGCCGGTTGGCCACGGCCCTCATCACCGATGCCGTCGCGCCGGCCCTGCTTGCCCTGGTCTGGAAACCGGGCTCGAACCCGGCCCGCCGGCAACTGGTCGACCACGCCAGGCGCATTTTCCACAGCTGAGTCACAGCCGAAGCACTGCCGACCCACTCGAATGTGAGTTTCACACTTTTCGAGCGTTCGCCGTTCATTAATTCAACCGGCAAAAGCTCGAAAGTTACTGCAAAACAATCTCTTTCAACCGTTGACGCATTCAAATTGTGGATCTACGCTTCCCTGGCCCGGGTTGCCGAGACGCCCGCGAATTGAAAAGCCCGTCCGGCCTCGACAGACAGCGCAGTCACCCACGTGGATGACGGCTGCCTGGGCCCCGGTCCACCCTGTTGGAAGTGCCACGGAAATTGTCAGAGAGGACAGTTCATGCACCCA
Organism: Nakamurella silvestris; assembly: GCA_003576535.1. Classification (GTDB taxonomy): domain Bacteria; phylum Actinomycetota; class Actinomycetes; order Mycobacteriales; family Nakamurellaceae; genus Nakamurella; species Nakamurella silvestris. The sequence goes on from QXCQ01000126.1 coordinate 101,414, forward strand.
CCCCGCCAAGCCCGCTCGCCCCAGCGGCGGCTCCACTCCACCTCCGGTGCCAGGCGCGTCGGTAGCGGCGCACTCGCCGCGGCGATGGCCTTCTCCACCGCGGCCACCTTCATGTTCGCGGGAGCGGGAGCGGCGAGCGCGTCGACCACCGATCCGAACCCCACCCCCCTCGAACTCGCCAACGCCCAGCTGTCCAAAGAGGCTGCCACCCAGGGCATGGTGCTGCTGGAGAACCACGACAGTGTCCTGCCGATCGCGAAGTCGACCAACGTCGCCCTGTTCGGCCTCGGAGCCTTCTCCACCATCAAGGGCGGCACCGGTTCCGGGGCCGTCAACAACCGCTACAACATCAACGTCCGGACCGGCCTGGAGAACGCGGGCTTCGCGATCACCACCAACAACGACTACTGGACCGCCATGTCCGGTGGAACCCCGGCCGAGAAGGCCTTGACCGCCATCACGGTCCAGCCCGCCGCCGCCACCGACACGGCCATCTACGTGATCCCGCGGAACTCCGGCGAGGGTTCGGACCGCAAGTCCACCGCCGGCGACTACCTGCTCTCCGCCATCGAGAGTGCCAACATCCAGCTGATCGGCCAGACCTACAAGAAGGTCGTCGTCGTCATCAACAGCGGTGGCATCATCGACACCTCCTTCTTCAAGACCATCAACGCCTCTGTCGTCGACCCGGCCGGTGGCCAGGCCCTCGACTCGTTGTTCCTGATGAGCCAGGCCGGAGAGGAGGGTGGCAACGCCCTCGCCGAGGTCCTCGACGGTGACGTCAACCCGTCGGGCAAGCTCACCGACACCTGGGCCTCCAAGTACAGCTACTACCCGGCCTCCGCCACCTTCGGCGGAAACGATTCGAACAGCACCGCCGAGACCTACACGGAGGGCATCTACGTCGGCTACCGCTACTTCGACTCCTTCTACGGGACCATCGATCCGACCAACACCGCCGGGGTCGTCAACTACCCGTTCGGATACGGCCTGTCCTACAGCAAGTTCCAGATCGACACCCAGAGCGTCACCGCGGACACCAACAAGGTCGTCGTCAAGGCCAAGGTCACCAACACCGGCACGGTCGCCGGCAAACAGGTTGTCCAGGTGTACTTCTCGGCGCCGCAGACCGGGCTCGACAAGCCCTACCAGGAGCTCGCCGGCTACGCCAAGACCGACACCCTCGCCCCCGGTGCCTCCCAGGTCGTCACGATCAGCTACGACACCACGCAGATGGCCTCCTACGACACCGCCACCGCGGCCTACGTCATGGATGCCGGTGACTACGTGATCCGGGTGGGCGACTCCTCCCGCAACACCCACGTGGCCAAGAAGATCAACCTTGCCTCGAACCTGGTCACCGAGCAGCTCGCCAACGAACTCGACGGCGCGACCATCGCCGGGGAGTACAACAGCGACCCGGTCAACTTCTACACCTACCCCGGCGAGGCCGCCGAGATCAGTGCCGCGGGCTCGTTGTCGCTGAACACCGCCGGTTTCGTCACCCCGAACCACGCCTCCCCGTACGAGCAGAACCGGACCGTGGACAGCACCTCCCCGTACTTCCCGATCGACGGCGCCAAGATCTCCTCGACCACCACCTACCTCAACCCGGCCCAGACCAACTGGGAGGGAACAGGTGCGCCCTACGCCCCCAAGACCGGTGAGAACGTCGTCAACGTGACCCCCGTGCCCGGCGCGACCCTGTTCGACGTGGCCAAGGGCAATGTCACCCTCCAGCAGTTCGTCGCCGGCCTCTCGGTGACCCAGCTGTCCAACATCGTCGAGGGTGCCAACGTCGCCGGGTCCACCCCGACCGCCGTCGGCGCGGCCGGTTACACCACGGCCAAGTACGAGAACCTGGGCATCCCCGGCATGGCCCTCTCCGACGGACCGGCCGGACTCCGACTGACCCAGAAGATCACCACCGTCACCCCCAACCGCTACCAGTACCAGACCGCCTGGCCCATCGGCACACTGCTCGCCCAGACCTGGGACAGCGCCCTGGTCAAGAAGGTCGGCGACGCGATCGGCAAGGAGATGCTGGAGGCAGGTGTCACCCTGTGGCTGGCCCCCGGACAGAACATCCACCGGGATCCGTTGAACGGCCGTAATTTCGAGTACTACTCGGAGGATCCGCTGGTCACCGGTCTCACCTCTGCCGCCACCACCGAGGGAGTCCAGAGCAACCCCGGAATCGGCGTCACCATCAAGCATTTCGCCGCCAACAACCAGGAGGCCTCGCGCACCTCGGTCAACGAGACCATCAGCGAGCGGACCCTGCGTGAGATCTACCTGCGCGGTTTCGAGATCTCGGTCAAGGCCGCCCAGCCGATGGCGATCATGACCTCCTACAACAAGATCAACACCAGCTGGTCGGCGCAGAACTACGACCTGGACACCGATGTCCTGCGTGGTGAGTGGGGCTTCAAGGGCCTGATCATGACCGACTGGGGCGGGAACCACAACGCCCTGTACACCATGTACGCCGGCAACGACCTGATCGAGCCCGGCAACAACCAGGCCGAGATCTACAACGCCTTCCTCAAGGCTCCGGCGACGATCGACTACAACGGTCTGCCCGCCTACAACCGGACGGTCACCCCGACCAACACCGCCGGCACCTACACCTGGACCCTCGGCAGCATCACCCTGTCCGCAACCGGCACCACCTCCTACGTGACCAACGTCGACTCGACCACCAACCTGTCCCAGCCGGCGAAGTCCACCGTGACCACGGTCGATGCCATCAACAACCAGACGGTCGCCCCGGTTGCCGCCTACGGCACCGTGGCCAACGCCTACGCCGCCCTGCAGACCCTGCTCACCTCGTCCTCCCTCACCACGGCGCAGAAGGCCGCGATCGTGGTCTCCAACGTCGTCTACTCCACCCCCGGCGACAACACCACCCCGGTCGCCTCCTACACCGTGACGGTCAAGGGCAACCTCGCCACCACCTCCCCGGACATGCGACTGGGTGATGTCCAGCGCAGCGCGATCAACATCCTGAACGTGGTCAAGCAGAGCATGGCCTTCCAGCAGCTGGCCGTCATCAACAACGTGTCCGGCATCACCGTTGCCCCGTACACCAGCCAGTTCTCGGGCCTCAACCCGGTCGTCACCCAGGCGCTGGGCACCGTCGTCAGCACCCCGACCCTGACCGCCGCAGCCCCCAACGGCTCCGGCTGGTACACCGGACCGGTCAGCGTGACCGCCGCCGGCAACGGCCAGAACACCGTCGAGGCCAACGTGGACGGAGCCGGTTTCACCACCGTCACCGCCCCGATCGTCCTCACCGGACAGGGCACCCACACCATCGTCGCCCGCACCACCGACGGTGACGGCAACTACTCGTCCACCGTCAGCTGGACCGGAAAGATCGACACCGTCGCCCCGCTCACCGGCCCGGTGACCGACGATGTCGACGCCACCCACGTCCTGCTCTCCCTGGTCGCCTCCGACGTCACCTCCGGGGTGGCCTCCACCCAGTGGCGCGCAGCCGGCGGCACCTGGGCCACCTACACGGCCCCGGTCGGCATCACCCGGACCAATGCCGCCCAGACGATCGAGTTCCGTTCCACCGATGTGGCCGGCAATGTCGAGAACACCCGCACCGTCGTGATCCCGGCCCTGCCCACCGTGACGGTCGACTCCGCGATCACCGCAACGGCCTCGGCCGCGACGGTGGCCATCGACAAGACGGTCAAGGTCACCGTCTCGGTGACCGCACCCTCCGGCCTGGCCGGTGACCAGGTCACCCTCTACTCCGGTGACACCGTCGTCGGAGCAGGCACTCTCACCGGTTCCGCCACCCAGCGATCCGCGGTCATCACCCTGGCCGGGCTGACCGGCGGCACTCATCAGCTGGTGGCCAAGTTCGCCGGCAACGCCCACGTCAACGCCTCCGAGTCGGCCCCGGTCACGGTGCAGGTCTACTTCACCGACCTCAAGCCGGGCGGATCCTTCTACGACGACGTCGAATGGCTTGCCACGCAGGGTGTCACGACGGGGAACGCCAACGGGACCTTCACCCCGCTGGCCAGCATCAGCCGGCAGGCCCTCATCGCCTGGCTGTGGCGGTACGAGCACCCGGGCCAGACCGACCCGGTCGCCACCACCGCACCGTTCACCGATGTCCCGGTGAGCAACGTGTTCGCCGGTGACATCGCCTGGGCCAAGGCCCAGGGCATCGTCGCCGCGGGTGCGACCTTCAACCCGGGTGGCAACGCCACCCGCCAGGACGTGGCCGTGTTCCTCTACCGCGCCCTGAACCACACCACCACCGTGCCGACCTGCACCACGGCGCCGTTCTCCGACATCACCTACGGCTCCGCCTCCTGCGGCGCGATCAGCTGGCTGAAGGCGAACAACATCACCACCGGTTACACCGACGGCAGCTTCAAGCCGACCCTCCCGATCGCCCGGGACGCCGTCGCTGCCTGGTTCCACCGCGCCAGCCAGCTCTGACCGGCTGACCGACCGCGTCCTCGCCTGAACACCGCAGGAGCATCCGCCCGGCAGCGGATGCTCCTGCGGCCCCCGGCAAGGCCGGTCCTCGAACCGGAGTCGTCCCCGCTCTTACGGCGGGCGGGGGCGACTCCACCCATACCCCCTGTTGACCAACAACTCTCGTTAAGGACTTCGTATGCGTCGCACTCCTGTTGTAGCCGGCCTCGCGGCCGTGAGCGTGTTGCTGGCTGCCTGTGGCAGCGACAGCAACAACGCCTCCTCCACCACCTCGACCACTATTCCGGCCCCCTCATCGGAATCCTCCGCACCGGCCGGGACGACCTCGGCCGATGCCACCACGGCGGACGAGACCTCCGCCCCCAGCAGTGATGTCGCCACCGAGTCCTCGTC
>QXCQ01000021.1 GCA_003576535.1 Nakamurella silvestris
GTGGCCTGTTCGACCATGGTGTTCTCGGCGAGGGCGACCAGAGCCGGGTCCAGCTCGGCGGGCAGGTTGTTCAGGAAGCGGATCGTGATCCCGACCGATTCGGCCCCGACCTGACCGGCGGTGAGGGCGGCGGCCAGGACGGGGCGGGTCGGGTCGGTCACGGTACCGGTGGGGTGGGTGGTGGGCAGGGTGTCGCGGGCGGTGAGGACGCGGGTGCGGGCCTGGCCGTCGGAGATTCGGCACATCTGGCGGAGCATCACGGCGGTGGAGGAACACCCGCGTGGCCCGGCCAGGCCACGCCGGTCGATCTGCCCGGCCTGCAGGACCTGGAGGGCGAACAGGCGCCGGGCGGAGGTCTCGGCGTGTTGGACCAGGGTGGTCAGGTCGGTGTCGGTGGTGCGGGAGCCTGTCAACTTCTGTGTGTAAGGGGTGTGGCGGGGGGTACAGGTGGGGTTCGGTTCTTTCGGGATAGATGATGCAGAGCCGTTCCAGGGCAGCGTCCAGTACCGCGAGATCGGCCCGGATCTCCTCGATCGGTGTCGAGAACCCTTGTTCCATAACACAAACGCTAGACCGCACCACCGACAGTCGCGCTCGGTTACCCCGACCTGACGGGCTGTTCAATGATCACGGTCACATACTCCGGCGGACGGGTGAACCGGTCAACAACAAGCGCGGCGCATCCCTTCCCGGATCGCAGACCGAGAAGTCGTCCGTATTCATGATCCTGGCAGCGGAGTGGGGGAGTAGAGGGTTGGGGAATTGTCGAAACCGTCCCAATAGATCCACAGGTGATCACTCTGCGGACATCGATACATGATCGTTGTTCGTAGGTAGAGGTCTTCGGCGTCGATCGCTCCGCTGAATGCGTCGAAATCCACGTCCGAAAGCGCTCGCCACTCGTTCGGGTTAGGTATCGAACCGCTGGTCCGGATCGTCATCCCACAGACGCACAGAAACTTGGCCACGACAGCCCCCTGAGTAGTCCTTCGCTGTGCTGGCAGTGTGGCGTACGACGAGGCACCACGTCGAACTTTCGACCGGGACGACGGGTGCCGTGGATGCACGGACGAGCGGGATGTTGATGACATTCGGTAGCCAAGGGCACCCATCGGACCGTGAATGACGACGGAAGCGCGACACATATGGTTTTCTCTTCACGTTGTCGAAGCGCTGAGTGAGTTTCCGATGGATGGTGTCACCACGTAGTGGCGGTTTCCGGTTTTCGTGCAGGCGCAGCTCGACAGGCGATAGTGCCGTTCAGCGGAATAGGCTGTGGCCCATTGCGTGGGTGCCGCACGCGCCAAATGGTTCGGACGGATTCGAGACGACGCAGAATGCGAGAGGCCATGGGCGAGTCAGCCGCGCCGGAACTCCTCGCTACCAGCGCGTCGTCGCAGGTGGATTCGCCCGCAGAGGCGCCGGATCGCAGTACAGGTATGGGCAGGGGCTTTTCCGCTGTCCCGGGGTTGCTCACCGACCCGACGCCCCAGGGAACAGTCACGGAGACTGATTCGCCGGTCGATCCGGGACGACCAGCAGGCCCGGAGACCTTCCTGGACCGAATCCGTCCACGGCAGACAGACGCGTCACCGCCGACTGTCCGGACCGGAGCGCAAGGCCGAACGTCGCCCGAGCGGATCAGGACTCTGCGGCGACGGCCACTGCAGGCTGGTTCCGACCCGTTGGGCGGATCGGCGGTACCTGCGCACGTGATGAGCGGCGTGCGGCGCACGCGCGGCAGCGGACAGAAACTTCCCGCCGAGGTCAGCGACTCCGCCGGTCAGGCCCTGGGGCGAGATCTCTCCACGGTTCGGGTGCACACAGGCGCAGAAGCTGCCGATCTGACCAACGAGGTGCAGGCTGTTGCCTTCACTGCGGGGAATGACATCTACTTCTCTGCCGACTCCTATCGTCCGAACGAGGCGGCCGGAAGACAGCTGCTCGCCCATGAACTGGGCCATGTCGGCCAGGACGCGTCCGCAGGCGACATCATCGGCCGGGCCGACGACCCGGCGGAGGCAGACGCCGACCGCGCGGCAACAGGGGTGCTCGCGGCTCTGCGGCGCACAGTCAAGCCGGGGATTTCTTCCGAAACTCCGGACCACGCAAGCGGTCCGCGTCCCAGCCGGGCCAGTCCTGGATTGCAGTCCGGCCTCCCGCTTCGTCGAACTGTCGAGGACGGCTCGTCATCAATGGGCTTGCTGGGCACCATCAGGCGCAAGCCTGTGCTGACCGCGGGTGTCATGTTCACCGATGACGAGTTTCCCGATGTCACGCTCAGAAGACTCGCGACGGGAAAATACGAGATCACGAACGACGGCCAGTTCAATGCGACGGTTGTGTACTACGACATCGATGAGGACGGGTACTTCTACAAGGATCCGGCCGGCGATTACGCCGATTACGACAACCGTTTCGACATGTCCGCGGTGACGGGTGCCCCCCAGGTTGCCGTGATCGCCACCATGTTCAACAACATCGGACAGGCGGGTAAAGGCGTGTCCAGAGTGGCAGCCGATACGACACTCCGAACAACAGGGCTGGTGAGCTGCGTCGGGTGGTTGCTGTACAGCGCCACGGCGGCGTACCTGTGCCATATTCTCGTGGACTACCCCACCAGGGTCAATGCCGCAGGTGTGAAGGCACAGGTCAATGCTCTGAATGCGCAGTTCGCGCTGCAGAGCGGGGGTCCGGCGACGGGCCTGACCATCAGCTTCGACCGAGCCGATCAGCCTGCCTACACCGGTGGCACCGTGGGGGTCGGAAACATGGCGTGGATGACCGAGTTGCGACCGGACGGCGGGCCGCCCCTGGTGGACCGGGGAGACACCACGATGGAGCACGTGGTGCCGGCTGTGGTCGGTGGTGCTGCCCGAACGGAATGGGACGGCGCGCCGATCGTACTGACCTACACCCCCGCCCTAGGCCCACAAGGCCCACAAGGCCCACAAGGCCCGCAAGGCCCGCAAGGCCCGCAAGACCCACAAGGCCCACAGGACCCACAAGGCCCTCAAGACGTTCAGGCCGACCCCGTCTAGGCGGCGACATCGCCCGCCTGCTGCCGACTCCCACACCCTCAGGCGACTAACCTCGGCCGGGTGATGAGGCAACTACCCGCAGCTGGTGCTCGATCTGACGTACTCACAGGGGGACCGTTGAGCTCCAAGAATTCGTCCCACGAACCTGACGGTCACGCGATCGGTGAGATCCCGTGGTGGGTCAAATTTGAGCCAAAAAGTTGATATGAAGTGCTCTTGCGAAATGTACCCGTATGCCGTCGACCGCAGGGTGTGCCGCTCGTCAGTCACAACTTGCTTACAATGCAACAAAGAAATTCGTACTTAAGGATTTCTTCAAGAACCCGTAAGGAATAGCCCATGAAGACAGCTCGAAATATCCGTGGCGGTGGTCGTGAGATGGCCCCGAACAGTGTCGTCCTTTTCCTTGGTGCCGCGCTGGGATGTATCATCGGCTTCATTCCTGCGATCATCCTCGGGCTTGGGCACTATGAGCTCTATGCCATTGAGTGGATTACGTGGGGATGTGTCATAGGAGGCATCGCTTCAGGGCTGTTGGTTGCGTACGCGGTGCAGAAGTTCCGGGGTCGCCTTTAGATGACGTAGTTGTCGGCTCTCGACAGGAAGTGCGTCACATACTTTTCTGCCAGGCGCTGCTGGCGCACTCATTGGGTCGGTCCGTCAGTGGTCCTTTGCTGCTTTATTGGGCAATAGAGTGTCTCCTGATTGAGCGGCTACCTGGCAGGGCGGGTTTGGATCATGCCGATTTCTGCTGGTGATCAATGGTCCCTGAGGCGATCCGCGCGAGCTGTTGATTGACGAACGTCGATAATAGTTTCGGTCACATTTGCGGCGATGCGCGGATATGCGCATGGCTGGAGGCAGTACTCGGGGCTACTTTACTCGACCCGTCGGTGGCCGCATCTGCACACCGGCCCGCGGCAGGGCTGGAGCGTGTCTCCCATGTTCTGAGCCTGTGCTGGTCATGATCGTTCGATGGTGCGTGTTGGGTTGGTTTCTGATGAGTTCTGGGCCGTGATCGAGCCGTTGATGCCCTCGGGGAAAGGTGTTCAGGGGCAGCCATCGGTTGACCATCGGACGGTGTTGGTAGGTATCGCGTGGCGGTACCGGACGCGTGCGCGGTGGTGTTGTCTGCCGGCGGAGTTCGGCCCCTGACGGTCTGGAAACGACATTACCGCTGTTCAATCGGTGGAACCTGTGAATGTATGTTCGCCTAGGTGAAAGCAAGCAAGCAAGCAAGGTCGGTACGGGACCGTTGGATGACAAGATTCGGGAATACCTCTCGGTCGATTCCACCGTGGTCCGAGCCCATCAACACGCGGCCGGTGCGCGATCTGACATACTCACAGGGGCACTGTTGAATTACAAGAATTGGCCCCACGAACCTGACGATCACGCGATCGGTGAGATCCCGTGGCGGGTCGACGTCGAAGATCCACTCCTTGACCGATCAGCACACCGACCCGGTGATCGTATTACTGACTGGCAGTCAGGCCGACGACAATCCGGCGCTGGTGCCGTTGCTCAATGCGCACCAGCTCCGTAACGGGCCCGCCCGCAAGGTCGGGATCGCGCTGCTCGCGGACAAGGCCCCCTCCCACCCTCGACACGGAAAGCGCTACGCCGTAGAGGGCACACCATCCCTGGGCAAGGCCCAGATCGCCCGTCGGAAAGCACAGGGTGCTGCCGACTCCCACGCCCTCACGCGACTAACCTCGGCCGGGTGATGAGCCAACTACCCGCCGGCGTGGCCGCCGGCCATCCGTCGACCGCCGCCGCAGGCCTGACCGTCCTCGCCGGCGGCGGCAGCGCGGGGGACGCTGCGGCGGCGATGGTGCTGGCCGGATCGGTCGCCGAGACGATCTTCTGCGGTCTGGCCGGGGGCGGGTTCGCCACCCATTTCGACGCCTCGACGGGCGAGATCACCTGTCACGACTTCTTTGTCGCGGTTCCCGGGCTGGACGGCAGCGACCCCGCCCCCGGTCTGCCCATCTCGGTGAGTTTCGGCGGTGTGGCCGTCCCCTACGAGATCGGCGGGGCCACGGTCGCGGTCCCCGGTGTGCCGCGCGGGGTCGAGCAGCTGCACCGCACGCACGGCCGACTTCCCTGGAAGGACCTGGTCGAGCCGGCGATCGTCCTCGCCCGCAGCGGCGCGCCGTTCCCCTCCAGTCACGCCGATCTGCTTCCGGACGTCCAGGCGGCCATGCTGCTCGGCGCGGGTGTTGACGCCTATTCGATCGACGACGGGTCCGGCGGGCGCCTGCTGCTGGGTGCCGACGGCCGCCTCTTCCACCCGGGCCTGGCCGAAACGCTGGAACGGTACCGGGACGGCGGGGCGGACGCGCTGATGGCCGGGGATTTCGGCGGCCGGTTCGTCGCGGCGGTCCGTGCCGCCGGCGGCAACCTGGCCGAGGCGGATCTGGCTGCCTACCGCGTCAACTCCGGCCCCGCTCGGACCGTGGGCCTCGGATCGGGAACGGTCCACCTGCGGGGCAACGACCTCGACGACGTCGCCGGGACCTTCTCCCGCTATCACCAGGAGGCGAACACCTCTGGTTCTCCCACCGACGAGGTCTCCCGTGCCCTGGCCCTGGTCGGCGCCCTGGCCGGTCCGGCCCGCCGTGGGGACACCACGTCACTGGTCGCCGTCGACCCCCAGGGCAACGCCTGCGCCGTCACCCACTCGTTGGGTCTCGGGTCCGGTGTCTGGGTGGACGGGGTGCATGCCAACTCGATGCTCGGTGAGGGGGAGCTGATCCGCGGTGCGGTGACCCCGGGGCAGCGGATGGGATCGATGATGTCCCCGCTGGTCGTCACCGGATCGGCGGGGGAGTTGCTGCTCGCCGGCGGCGCCGCCGGCGGCAGCCGGATCCGGGCCGCCCTGTTGCAGGTGGTGTCCTCGGTGGTGCTGGAGGACTTCCCCGCCCAGGGCGCGGTCGATCGCCCGCGACTGTCCGTCGCCGAAGACACCGTGCACCTGGAACCGGGGTTCTCCGCGGCCGTCGTCGACGGGCTCACGGAGGCCGGCTACCAGGTGACACGGTGGAAGGAACGGAAACCCTATTTCGGGGGTGCCGCCGTTGCTGCGTCCTCGGGGTTCGCCGGGGACCCCCGGCGTGGCGGTGTGGGTCTGACCCTGTAGCCGGTCCCGCGCCTGGGCATCAGGGAACTCAGCCCGCGGCCACGGCCGAACGCAGGTTGATGTCACCGGTGGTGGTGTTCGCCCGGATGACCAACGGGGTCCCGCCTGCGACGAGGCCGCGTTCGCTGTCGGGCTGCTCGACCTGGAAGTCCGATTTCGCCTGGCCGGCGATGGTCTGCAGGTTGATCTCGGCCGCGACGCCGGGGGCCACACCGATCAGCACGTCCCCGGAGACGGTGGTGATCTCGGTGGTGCCCGCGCGGACCGCGCGCACATCCACATCCCCGGAGACACTGCGCACCTTCACGTCGCTCTCCGGGTCCAGGATCACCAGGTCGCCGGAGGTGGTCTGCACGTGGATCTTGCCGGTGACGCTGCCGATCTCCACCGATCCGGAGACCGCCCGGAGGTCGAGATCGGCTCCGACCGAGGCGATCTCGACATCACCCGAAGAGGTCTGGGCGACGACGGCGCCGTCGGCCCGGTTGACGGTGATGTCACCGGAGGCGGTGCGCAGCTCGAGCCGGTCGGCTCGGCCGGACACACCGATGTCCGCGGAGTGGGTCTTGGTCCGGACACTGCTGCCGCTGGGCAGGCCGATCCGCACGGTGAAGGCGCTGAACAGCCCGTTCCGGGCCGGGTCGGTGTCGACGATCAGCCGGGAGTCCTCGAAGTGGACGTTGACCAGTTCGATCTGGTCGGTCTCCACCGAGGTGCCCTCGGGCGGTTCGGTGTTGCCCCGCCAACGGTCGACCGCGCGGAGCATGTCGTTCACGACGGGGTTGTTGCCGATGAAACCGAGCGGGTGGCCGTCGGACACCGCCAGGTCGACCGTGGTGGTGCTCGTGTCGGAGAGTTCGATGACGACCTCGCCGGCGGAGTTGCGGATCTCGCAGGTGATGGGTTCCGGGGTCAGGAAGGAATGCATGGGTGGGCCTTTCAGCGCAGGGAGGGGGGGCTGGATCAGGGTGGCGGCGGTGTCAGCCTTGGATGAACCCGGTGATGTTCTGGCCCGGCTTGCGCGGCCCCTTGCGTCGTCCGTGACCCCAGTGGTCGTCCTTGCGGGTGCGGACCGATTCGGAGATGGCCCGGGAGATGAAGGCGTTCAACGACTCCCCGCGGGCGGAGGCCGCTTCCTCGGCCTGGCTCTTCAGGTCATTGAAGATCCGTACCGTCGTCCGCGACAGCTCGCCGCTGGCATCGGCGATGGCCCGGCCGAACTGGTCGGTCCCGGGCACCCCGGCGACCGGTTCGGACTTGATGTGGGTGAAGGACTCCGACTCGAACGGGGTCTCGGTGTGCTGATCGACGGCGACCCGCACGTCGCGGCCGTCCAGCCGCACCTCGACGGAGGCGCCGTCGAGCTGGGCGGTGACCTCGGCGGCGAAATCGGACAGGGCGTTCATGATCGCGAGCCGGGCGGCAGGCTCCAGAGCGGCAGTGAGGATGGCGGCGGCCTGTCGGCTGCTCTCATCGCCGACGGCGGCAGCCGCGGCCAGGTCTTCGCGCAGGGTTCGGATGTACTGGGAAAGGTCCATGACACCAGTGTGACACCACATCTGACGTCACGCAAGGGAAATGTGGTGTCGCGATGACATCACCGTCCGTCGACGTGACGTCAGGGCCCGCGACACCGCCCCGCCCGAAGGGCAGCCTTGCTTCGGTCCGGGTACGCCGTCGGCATCGGTACTGGTGATCAACTCATAGCAACCCAGGTAAGCCTGTTCATGCTGGTAGAACGCGTGAGCACCCGCTAGGGTTGGGTCCATGACCGCACCGGAAGCCAACAGCAAGTTCACCGTCCTGCTCCAGCAGCAGGTCCGTCACGAGTTCACCGCGAGCCAGCAGTACATCGCCGTGGCCGTCTGGTTCGACTCCCACGATCTGCCCCGGCTGGCCGCCCACTTCTATGCGCAGGCCGTCGAAGAGCGCAACCACGCCATGATGATCATCCAGTGGATGCTCGACCGCGACCTCCCGGTCGCCATCCCCGGCGTCGACGAGGTCGAGAACAGCTTCGAGACCATCACCGAGCCGATCGCCCTGGCACTGGCCCAGGAGCAGCAGGTCACCGACCAGATCAAGGCCCTCTTCGCCACTGCCCGCCAGGAGAACGACTTCCTCGGCGAGCAGTTCATGCTCTGGTTCCTCAAGGAGCAGGTGGAGGAGGTCTCCTCGATGAGCACCCTGCTCACCATCGCCGAGCGGGCCGGGCACGACTGGTTCGACGTGGAGACCTACCTGGCCCGCGAGGCCGGGGGTACCGACGGCACCGAGTCGGACGCCCCGGAGGCCGCCGGCGGCGCCCTGTAGCAACTCTCGAGCACCTGCGAGCACCCGCGAGCGGACCGTCACACCCCCGGGGAAGGGGTGTGACGGTCCACTCGGCGGGCCGGTCTGCCGGTGTGGGAACCGCCCGTGTGGGAACCTCAAGGCGTGAGTTCAGCAGACAGCACCGCACCGGCCGACACCCCCGAGCCCCATGTCTCCGGTCGTCGGGTGCACCTGATCGGTCGCACCGAGTTCCTCCCGGTCCCCGGCATCGACTGGCAGACCGATGCCGACGGCGGTCAGGCCCTGGCCGAATTCGCCGGCCGCGCCTGTTACGAGACCTGGGACAAACCGAATCCGGCCACCGCGACCAACGCCGGCTACCTCCGCCACATCCTGGACGTCGGTCACCTGGCCGTCCTGGAGCACGGCACGGCGACCCTGTACATCACCGGCATCTCCCGCTCGGTCAGCCATGAACTCACCCGGCACCGGCACTTCTCCTACTCCCAGCTGTCCCAACGGCACCCGACCACCGATGTGGTCGAGCCCGAGCTGATCGCGGCCTCGCCCGAGCTGCACCGTCGATTCGTCGAGGCCACCGAGGCCGCCAGGAACGCCTACACCGACCTGCTCGACTCCCTCGAGCACGATCCCGCCCTCGACAGCGCCCTTCAGCGCAAACAGGCCCGTCAGGCGGCCAGGTCGGTCCTGCCGAATGCCACCAGGACCTCCATCGTCGTCACCGGCAACTACCGGGCCTGGCGGCACTTCATCGGGATGCGCGGCACCGAGGCCGCCGACCACGAACTGCGCGGCCTGGCCATCGACGTGCTGACCGTCTTGCGCGAAACGGCTCCGCATGTATTCGCCGATTTCCGGGTGTCGACCTTGGCCGATGGTTCGACGATCGCGGCCAGCCCCCTGGTCGGCGAGGGCTGAGAAGTTCATTGTGATCAGGTGCACAATCGGCAATTCGCGGCTACCGTAGGCAGAATGACACTTGCCGCAACGGAGCGTGCAGCCCTGGCCGACCTGCTGGACGAGGTCGGACCCAGTCACCCCACCCTGTGTGAGGGATGGATGGCCGGTCACCTCTTGACCCACCTGTTGATTCGCGAACGACGCCCCGACGCCGCTGTCGGAGCCAAGGTCGGACCGCTCAAGGCCTGGTCGAAGCGGGTATCCCGCCGCTACGCCCTTCAGGACTGGTCCTTCCAGGTCGAGGAGTTCCGCGAAGGACCGCCGAAGCTGAGCCCGATGAGGTTCGGCGCCGTGGACGAGGTCGTCAACGGCATGGAGCACTTCGTCCACCACGAGGACGTCCGCCGGGGGGCGAAGGGGTGGCAACCCCGGGTCCTGGACGAGAACACCCGCAAGGCGGTGGAGGACCTCCTCACCAGTGTCGCGGTGAAACTCGCCGTGCGAGATCTCAAACACGGTCTCACCGCCCAACTGCCCGACCGCCGCCTGCTGGTGATGAAGAAGGACGACCCGATGGTCACCATCATCGGCGAACCTGCGGAGATCCTGCTCTGGGCCCTCGGTCGACGCGGGGCCTGCCAGGTCGAATTCGCGGGGGATCCATCGCTCCTGGCCGATCTGGAACAGGACAAGAACGCCGCCTGAGTGGAGTCAGGACAAAGAAGGAAGCCCGTGGGCGGTACCGTTCTTGCATGACTACCCTCATGGCCGGCCCGTCCGGCCGACCTGGAAAGCCCTTCGGCACCGTCCTGACCGCCATGGCCACCCCGTTCGACGTGAACGGAAAGGTCGACCTCGGCAAGACCGCCGAACTGGCCAAGCAGTTGGTGGACCAGGGCAATGACGGTCTCGTCGTCAACGGGACCACGGGGGAGTCGCCGACCACCAGTGACGTCGAGAAGGAGGCGATCCTGCGGGCCACCTTGGAGGCGGTCGGCGATCGCGCCACCGTCGTCACCGGTGTCGGCACCTACGACACCGCCCACTCGATCGAGCTGGCCCGTACGGCTGCGGCCGCGGGGGCCCACGGCGCGCTCGTGGTGACCCCGTACTACTCCCGACCGCAGCAGCGCGGCCTGCTCGCGCACTTCTCCGCCATCGCCGACGCCACCGAACTGCCGATCATGTTGTACGACATCCCGCCGCGTTCGGTGGTGCCGATCGAGGTCGACACCCTGCTCCGGCTGGCCGAGCACCCGCGCATCGCCGCGGTCAAGGATGCCAAGGGCAATCTCTACCAGGGCTCGCAGGTCATCGCGCAGACCGATCTTGCCTACTACTCCGGTGACGACACCGACACCCTGGCCTGGATGAGTGTCGGCGCGGTCGGGATCGTCAGCATCATCGCCCACGTGGTCGCCCCGCAGGTGCGCCGGCTGGTCGACGCGGCTGCCGCCAACGACTTCGCCGAGGCCCGCCGTGTCCACGAATCCCTGTTGCCCGTCTACGCGGCGATGGGCCGCTGCGGCGGCGGGGCCGGTCTGGTCTTCGCCAAGGCCGCCCTGCGCCTGCGCGGGACGGACATCGGTGACCCCCGGCTCCCGCAGCTCGCCGCCACCGATGACGAGATCGCCGCGATCACCGCGGACCTGGCCCTGGCCGGTTTCTGATTCACGTCCTGGCCGTCACCCGACGCCGCCGGACCCCACGGGTCCGCCGACGCGTGTGCGAACCGGCTCCGGCCCGTTCGCCCCGTCGGCGTACCCCCACACACGCATGTACTGATCACTTCTCACAGGAAATAAGGCCTGCCCATGACCCGAGGTAACCCCGTACCACCCCCTGCCCTGAACAAGGACACCCTCCGCATCGTCGCCCTCGGCGGGATCGGCGAGATCGGCCGCAACATGACGGTCTACGAATACCGTGGCCGACTGCTGATCGTCGACTGCGGTGTCCTCTTCCCCGAGGCCACCGAGCCCGGCGTCGACCTGATCCTGCCGGACTTCCGGTTGATCGAGGACCGGATGGACGACATCGAGGCCGTGATCATCACCCACGGCCACGAGGACCACATCGGCGCCCTGCCGTTCCTGCTGCGTGCCCGTCGGGACATCCCGATCCTGGGTGCCCAGTTCTCGCTGGCCCTGATCGCGGCCAAGTGCAAGGAACACCGGATCAACCCGAAGCTGGAGATCGTCTCCGAAGGTGAACTCCGCTCGGTCGGCGAGTTCGACCTGGAGTTCTTCGCCGTCAACCACTCCATTCCGGACGCCCTCGCCGTGGGTATCCGCACCCCCGCGGGCACCGTCCTGCACACCGGCGACATCAAGCTCGACCAGCTGCCGTTGGACGGCCGGCTGACCGACCTCGGTGGCTTCTCCCGGTTCGGTGACGAGGGGGTCGACCTGTTCCTGGTCGACTCCACCAACGCCGAGGTCCCCGGATTCGTCGCCCCCGAGCGCGAGATCGGACCGGTCCTCGACCAGTACATCGCCTCGGCGAAACAGCGGGTCATCGTCGCCTCCTTCGCCTCCCACGTGCACCGGATCCAGCAGGTCGTCGACTCCGCCTACGCCAACGGCCGCAAGATCGCCTTCGTCGGCCGGTCGATGGTCCGCAACATGCAGATCGCCCAGGAACTGGGCTACCTGAACGTGCCGGATGGGCTGGTCCGCTCCTTGGACAAGATCCTGGACCTGCCGCCGGACAAGGTGGTGCTGATCTCCACCGGTTCCCAGGGCGAGCCGCTGTCGGCCCTGTCCCGGATGGCCCGCGGCGACCACCGGAGCGTCAACCTGCAGGCCGGTGACTCCGTCATCCTGGCCTCCTCGATGATCCCCGGCAACGAGACCTCGGTCTTCACCGTGGTCAACGAGCTGGCCCGGCTCGGCGTTCAGGTCGTGCACCAGGGGATGGCCAAGGTCCACGTCTCCGGGCACGCCTCCGCCGGCGAGCTGCTCTACCTGTACAACGCGGTCCGGCCGAAGAACGTCATCCCGGTCCACGGCGAATGGCGTCACCTGCGGGCGAACGCGAAACTGGCCACCCTGACCGGTGTCCCGGCCGAGCGGGTCATCCTGGCGCCCAACGGCGTCGTGGTGGACCTGCGGCACGGCAAGGCCCAGTCCGTCGGCCTGGTCGAGGTCGGCAACGTCTACGTCGACGGTTCCGCCGTCGGTGACGTCAGTGATGCGACCCTGTCCGACCGCCTCGTCCTCGGCGAGGGTGGTTTCATCTCGATCACCATCGCCATCGACGCGGTCTCCGGGCGCGCGGTGCAGCCGCCGAAGATCTCCGGCCGCGGTTTCTCCGACGACCCGAACGCCTTGAACAAGGTGGTTCCCCTCGTCGAGATGGAGCTGGCGCGCACCGAGTCCGACGGGGTCGTCGATCCGCACCGGGTGGCCCAGGCCGTCCGCCGGGTCGTCGGGCGTTGGGTGGGGGACACCTACCGTCGTCGTCCGATGATCGTGCCCACGGTGATCGCGGTCTGATGAGTGCGCTGATCTACCACGTCGCCACCGAGCACGAGTGGGAGCAGATCCAGAAGGACGGTCTCTGCTACTACTCGACCAGGGGCCGGACGCTGGCGCAGGAGGGGTTCATCCACTGCTCCTACGCCGAGCAGGTGCCCGGTGTGCTGAGCCGCTACTACTCCGACGTGACCGAGCCGCTGCTGCTGCTCGCGATCAACGAGGATCTGCTGTCCGAGCCGGCGGTGCCGGAGAACACGAGCGGCGGGACCGAGCTGTTCCCGCATCTCTACCAGGCGTTCCCGGCCACCGCCGTCGTGATGGCCATCCCGGTGGAGCGGACGGCCGACGGCGGGTTCCTGCTGCCGGAGTAGCCCGCTGGACTTCGGTGACCGCGCTCCTCGCCGACATCCGCGCTCTCTGCAACGAGCGCGGATGTCGGTACGGAGCGCGGTCATCTGTCTTTTCGCCGACAGGGACGCCGCCCAGGCCGGGGGCGGTCCAGCGGTGTGGCATGCGGTGCCCGTGGGGCTGCTGGGACTACGGTTACTGGTATGGCCGGAAAGACCAGCGCCTCCGCGCGCCCTGGAGCAGGATCGGGCAGCTCAGCGAGCAACCCCCCGACGCGACGGAGCGCGCCCACCTCCGGATCGGCCGCAGGTTCGGGGTCGGCCACCGGCTCCCGGCCCCGCCCGAAATCATCCACCGGT
Source organism: Nakamurella silvestris (assembly GCA_003576535.1). Taxonomy (GTDB): domain Bacteria; phylum Actinomycetota; class Actinomycetes; order Mycobacteriales; family Nakamurellaceae; genus Nakamurella; species Nakamurella silvestris. The sequence goes on from QXCQ01000021.1 coordinate 13,565, forward strand.
ACCAAATCCGGGACCGGTGCCAAGTCGGGCGCGGGTGCCAAGTCCGGCACGGCTGCCAGGTCGGGGACACGGTCCGCCACCTCGCGTACAGCCGGTACCCGGCCGGCAACGAAGTCGGGGACCCGACCGGCGGCGAAATCCGGTACCCGAGCCGCGCCGGCCGCCCGGCCGCCGGTCCGACGTCAAGGGCCGGGACCGTTCATCCGGGCCATCGCCCTCTTCGGCCGCGGCCTGGCCGGACTCTGGCGGTTGATCGCCAAGGGCGTCGGCGGCCTCGCCCGCGCCATCGGTCGGGGGGCCAACGCCACCCGGGAGATCGACCCCGCCCACCGCCGGGACGGACTGGCCCTCGGGCTGCTCGCCTTCGCGGCCGTGGGAGCGATCGCCACCTGGGGACACGGCGCCGGCCCGATCGGCGAGATCGTCAATGACGCCGTCCGGGTGTGGATCGGAAACCTCGCCGCCGTGCTCCCGGTGGTGCTCGCCATCGTCGCGATCGTGCTGATGCGCACCGCGCCGGACCCGACCCAACGGGCCAGGAGAGCGATCGGCAGCCTTGCCGTGCTGTTCGCCGTCGCCGGCACCCTGCACGTCATCCACCTGTCCGGCCTGGTCGGCGAGGACAGCACCTACCTGCGCCGCTCGGCCGGCGGCACCCTCGGATTCCTGATCGGCCAGCCGCTGGCCGCCGGGCTCACCACGGCGCCGGCCATCATACTGCTGGTGGTCCTGGGCATCTTCGGGCTCCTGGTGTTCACCGCCACCCCGGTCCGGGAGATCCCGGACCGGCTGCGTCATGTCGGCGACCTCTTCCGCGGTCACGGCCGCGAGGACACCGACCACGACGGCGACTTCCCGGGGGACTTCGAGGACGGCTACGAGGAGGACCCGGAGAACGGCTTCCACCCGAGCGAGAAGGCCGACCCGGCCCCGCGAGGCGGCCGCCGGTTCGGTGCCGGACACGCGGCCCGCGCCCGCACCGCCGCCCGCCGCGGCGCCGGCCCGGTCGACGACCACGACGCCTACCTGGACGGTGACGGGGTCGACCTGGACCCGGACGCCGACCTGTCGACCCTGCGGCTGCACCGCCCCTCCCGTCGCCGGGTGGGCGCGGACGCCGGTGCGCCGCCGGCCGTCCTGCCGGATGCCGATCTGGACGTTGTGGCCCCCCGTCCGGGTGCGCTCGCCCGGCCCGGTTCGCTCGCCGGTGCCGAATCGCCCACGGCCCCGATCCGCCCCCGGGTGGTCAAGCCCCTGGCCGTGCCGCCGCCGGAACCGCCGGTCGCCGAGCCCACCCAGCTGACCTTGGACCGGGAACTCGACGGCAGCTACCAGGTGCCGCCGCCCACCATCCTCAAGCTCGGTCCGCCGCCGAAGATCTCCTCGGCCGCCAACGACGAGATGATCGACCGGATCACCTCGGTGATGTCCCAGTTCAACGTGGACGCCGCCGTCACCGGCTACCTGCGTGGCCCTACGGTCACCCGGTACGAGGTCGCCCTCGGCCCGGGGGTCAAGGTCGAGAAGATCACCGCGTTGACCCGCAACATCGCCTACGCCGTGGCCTCCGAGTCGGTGCGCATCCTCGCCCCGATCCCCGGCAAATCCGCCGTGGGCATCGAGGTGCCGAACACCGACCGTGAGATGGTGCGCCTGGGCGACGTGCTGGCCGCGCCGGATGCACGTAAGGACCACCACCCTCTCGTCATCGGCCTGGGCAAGGACGTCGAGGGCGGGTTCGTCACCGCGAACCTGGCCAAGACCCCTCACCTGCTGGTCGCCGGTGCCACCGGTTCCGGCAAGTCCTCCTTCGTGAACTCGATGCTGGTGTCGCTGCTGCAGCGGGCCTCGCCGGCCGAGGTGCGGATGGTGCTGATCGACCCGAAGATGGTGGAACTGACGCCGTACGAAGGTATCCCGCACCTGATCACCCCGATCATCACCGAGCCGAAGAAGGCCGCTGCGGCCCTGGCCTGGTTGGTCGAGGAGATGGAGAACCGGTACAAGGACATGCTGGCCCACGGGGTCCGTCACGTGGACGACTTCAACCGCAAGGTCCGCAGCGGCGAGATCGTCACCCCGCCGGGTTCGGAGCGGGTCTACCGCCCCTACCCGTACATCCTGGGCATCATCGACGAGCTCGCCGACCTGATGATGACCGCCCCGCGAGATGTCGAGGACGCGATCGTCCGGATCACCCAGAAGGCCCGTGCGGCGGGTATCCACCTGGTGCTGGCCACCCAACGCCCCTCGGTGGACGTGGTGACCGGTCTGATCAAGACCAACGTGCCCTCGCGGCTGGCCTTCGCCACCTCCTCGCTGACGGACTCCCGGGTCATCCTCGACCAGCCGGGGGCGGAGAAGCTCATCGGCATGGGTGACGCCCTCTACCTGCCGATGGGGGCCGGTCGGACGGCCCGTATCCAGGGCGCTTTCGTCTCGGACGAGGAGATCGCCGAGGTGGTGGCCTTCGTCAAGACCCAGGCCGAACCCGATTACGCCGACGGTGTGACCGTGCAGAAGGCCGACCCGGGCAAGGACGTCGACCCGGAGATCGGTGACGACCTCGAGGTGCTGATCCAGGCCGTCGACCTGGTCGTCAACTCCCAGTTCGGCTCCACCTCGATGCTGCAGCGCAAGCTCCGGGTCGGGTTCGCCAAGGCCGGGCGGCTGATGGATCTGATGGAGACCCGCGGGATCGTCGGTCCCTCGGAGGGCTCCAAGGCCCGCGATGTGCTGATCAAGCCCGAGGAGCTCGACTCGGTGATGTTCATGTTGCAGGGCGGCCATGACGCCAACGGGGGAGAGATCACCCCGGAAGCGGACTAGCGCTGCCGGCCTCTCATCCTGCGGCGGGATATGCGCAGGTGTGAGCGCTC
>QXCQ01000170.1 GCA_003576535.1 Nakamurella silvestris
AGATTATGCATCTAAAATTTTGGCTGTAGATGGTTCTGATTTCTCTACAGAAAAAGCAATTATTGATGGTACAAACACTTTCCCATTTACAGCACGTTATGTAGCGACTGGTGCATCTACACCAGGTAAAGCAAATGCTGATGCAACTTTTGTTGTGAACTATAACTAAGTATTCATTCAAATCTTGATTTGAATAAATCACACTGAATGGGCTGATTTCATATGAACAAATATTTAACTGTACTGGTTGGGATGTTTTTATTTCAAAGTGCTTTTGCAGACAGTTATGTATTTGGTGGAAGAGCCCATTTTAGTGGTTCCTTAGTAAATCCAAGCTGTTTATTTGCCCAGAAAAGCAACTTCAAGTTTGGTGAAAATCGTGAAACTGAGTCTCATTTAGAATTGAATGTTTCAAATTGCTCTTCAACGGTTTATTACAACCTCGCCATTGCTTTGAAAGATGCCAACAACAGTCATCTTATCTCTGACTCATTGGCGTTGCCTGAACAAACATTTTATTTGATGCCTGGCATGAATTTGCATCATTCAAATGTATATCAACGATCAACATTGTCTCAGGTCGCTCACGAAGTCACAAATATGACTCAAGAGCCTGAACTAACAAATATTGATGAAATAGTTGTATTGCCTTTATCGAAGCTCAATGGTCAGTCGACTGAAAATAGTAAAAATATTTTGATTTCTGTTTTTTATCCATAAGTTGTTTTGGAATATTGATATGAATTTAAGCATGTTTAAAAACGGTGTATTGGGTGTGGCTTTATCATGCCTAGCTTCCTTTTCATATGCTGAAGGTAAGGCGATTGGTGGGGTATCTTTAGGTGCAACACGTGTGATTTATCCGATGGAAGCCAAGCAAGTTTCTCTATCTGTGATCAACCACAGTAAAAAAGATCGCTATCTGATTAACTCATGGGTTGAAAATAAAAAAGAAGAAAAAGTTAAAAACTTTTTGGTGACGCCACCTTTATTTGTGGCAGAGCCAGCAACAGAAAATACTTTGAGAATTGTAAACTTAGTAAAAGATTTGCCACAAGATCGTGAGTCAGTTTTTT
>QXCQ01000154.1 GCA_003576535.1 Nakamurella silvestris
CACCCCAAAATGTGAGGTGCCACCGTCCACTCGCGGAGCAACACCCACACCCCACCCGCCGAACGGACCCCCACACCCCAAAATGTGAGGTGCCANACCCGCCGAGCGGACCCCCACACCCCAAAATGTGAGGTGCCACCGTCCACTCGCGGAGCAATACCCACACCCCGCCCGCCGAACGGACCCCCACACCCCAAAATCTGAGGCGTGACAGTCCACTCGCGGCAAGGAAGTGAGGCGTGACAGTCCACTCGCGGCAAGTATGTGAGGTGTCACCGTCCACTCGCGGGAGAGGCCAGGGTGCCACAGTCCACTCGCGGGAGGGACGGCAACGTCAGAACATCGCCAGCGGATCCATCCGGACCCGTGCGGGCTCCGGGTCCTTCCGGGCACTGCGCGCGGCAGACGCCGTGTGCAGGGCAGCAGCCAGCTCCCGCTGCCGCGGCAGCTCGATCCGGATCAGCGCCCGCTCCCCCGATTCGGGGTGTTCCAACGCCACCGGCCCGAGCAGTTCCGCCCCCTCGGGCATCTCCAGCTCCTCCAGGAACGCCGCCACACCCCCGGCCGAGCCCTCCACGGCCGCCATCGCCACCGCCGGCGGGAACCCGAGTTCCCGACGGGCCGCCAGCTCCTCCGCCGCATGCCCCGCAGCGTCCCACCGCACCAACGCCTGGACGGTGGCGAGCCCGGAATCGGCCCCCACCACCACCCGACCGCCCTCCCCGGCTGGGCGGACCAGGGTCGCCGCCGCCATCCACCGGCGCAGGGTCTCCTCCGCAGCGCGCAGGTCGGCGCGGCCGAGGAGCGCCCCGCCGTCCAACAGCAGCGCTGCGCCGTAGCCACCGGACACCACCGGTTCGGCCCCCGGCGTCGCCACCACCAGGGCCGGTTCGCTGGGCAGGGTCGGATGGATCTGGTCCCCGGCGCTCGTCACCAGGCGCACCCCGGCGAAGGCCCGCCCGAGTTCTTCCGCCGTCCGACCGGCCCCGCTCACCACCGCCCGGAAGGCCGTCGCCGCGCAGGCCGGGCAGGACCACGGGGCCGCGATCGCCCCGCACCACCGGCAGGAGGCGGTGTCCGACCCGCGCACCAATCCCAACGGCCCATGGCAGTGACGACACCGGGCCGGGCGCCGACAGGTCGCGCAGGCAAGGCTCGGCAGGTATCCGCGCCGGGGCACCTGGACCAGCACCGGCAAGCCGGCTGCCAGCGATTTCCGGGCGGCGTCGAAGGCAGCCGGGGTCAGCCGGGCATGGGCCGCGGCGGAGTCGGCGCCCCGGGCGTAGTCGTCACCGGCGGCCTCGATCCGCGGGGCCGCCGCGCGGATGACGGCCCGAGGGGCCTCGATCGGATGGGCCCAACCGGACTCGACCAGCAGCTGGGCCTCGGCCGTGCGCGCGAAGCCGCCGATCATCAGCGCCGACTTCGCCTGGGCCGACCGGATCATCGCGACCTCGCGGACGTGCGGGTAGGGCGACCGCGGTTCGGCGAGCAGGTCGTCACCGTCGTCGAACACCGCGATCAGACCGAGATCGCGAACCGGCGCGAACACCGCGCTGCGGGTACCGATGGCCACCCGGACCTGCCCACGACGGACGGCCAGGAATCGCCGGTACCGCTCGGCGGGCCCCAGGTCTGCGGCCAGGCTGGCGTGTCTGCCCGGCCCCAGGACCGTCGTCATCGCCGCGTCGAGTCTGGTCAGGTCGCGGGCATCGGGGACGACCATGACCACACCCCGGCCTGCACCGTCGACGGCGGCGGCGGCCTCGGCCAGCCTGGTCGGCCAGTCCTCACCGGGTCGGGCCTGCCACACCGCCCTGGCAGGGCGCCCAGCCGCGGCGGCGTGCAGGAAGGCCGGGCCGGTGGTGTATTCGGCCCAGCCCGCGGTGGACAGCGGTACCGCGGGCGCACCCACGGCCGGTGCGGGGACACCAGCTGTCTCGCCCTCGGCCCGGGCATGACGCGGCGGTACCGCCAGGCGCAGCACATCGGTCAAGGTGCCGGCGTACCGGTCGGCAACGGACCGGGCGGCGGCGATCACCTCGGGCGAGAGCACCGACTCGGCCGAGACCACCCGGTCGAGGTAGCCGAGTTTGCCGACGTGGTCGGAGGTTTCGACCCGTTCCACCAGGTAGGCGTCGATCAGCCGACCGGCGAACCGCACCCGGACCCTGGTCCCTGGGCGGGCGTCATCGCTCTGCGCCTGGGAGACCTGGTAGTCGAACAGCCGGTCCAGGTGGGACAGCGGGCTGTCCACGACCACCCGGGCCACCGGGAGTTCGGCCGCCGGAACCAGCTCCCCGGGGGCCGGTTTGCGGGCGGACCGGGCCCGGGCGGCGAGGGTCCCGCGCGATGTGTTGGTATCCCCGGTCATGGGGTCAAGACTTACCAGACCGGACCGACCGGCCCCCACCATCGATGGGCGGGCGGCATCGCGCGGTGGGATATGCGCAGTTGTGAAGGTTCACCTGTGCGCATATCCCGCCGCGGGATGCGGCAGGTCCAAGCCCGCCGCGGGATGCGGCAGAACGAGAACCCCTACAGCCCGAGGACGTCCTTCAACCCGGCGGCGCGGTCCGTGTTCTCCCACGGCAGGGCGACGTCGGTCCGACCGAAGTGCCCGTAGGCCGCGGTCTGCTTGTAGATCGGCCGCTTGAGATCCAGATCACGGATGATCGCCGCGGGACGCAGGTCGAACACCTGCTTGATCGCGTCGGAGATCTTGTCCGGGTCCACCGTCTCGGTGCCGAAGGTCTCCACGAACAGACCCACCGGCTCGGCCTTGCCGATGGCGTAGGCGACCTGCACCTCGATCCGCTCGGCCAGCCCGGCCGCGACGGCGTTCTTGGCCACCCAGCGCATGGCGTAGGCGGCGGACCGGTCTACCTTGGACGGATCCTTGCCGGAGAACGCGCCGCCACCGTGCCGGGCCATCCCGCCGTAGGTGTCGACGATGATCTTCCGGCCGGTCAGACCGGCGTCGCCCATCGGACCACCGATGACGAAACGTCCGGTCGGGTTGACCAGAACCCGGTGCCCCTCGGTGTCGATGTTCAGGCCGGCCAGTTCGGGGGCGACGACCTGCTCCTTGATGTCGACGGCGAGCAGCTCGTCGATGCTGATGTCGTCGGCGTGCTGGCTGGAGACCACCACGGTGTCCAGCCGGATCGCGCGGTCACCGACGTACTCGATGGTGACCTGGGTCTTGCCGTCGGGCCGCAGGTACGGGACCGCGCCGGACTTGCGCACGGCGGTGAGCCGCCGGGCCAGCCGGTGGGCCAGAGCGATCGGCAGCGGCATCAGCTCCGGGGTGTCGGTGCAGGCGTACCCGAACATCAACCCCTGGTCGCCGGCGCCCTGGCGGGCGATCTCGTCCTCGTTGCCCTGGGTGCGGGCCTCGTAGCCGACGTCGACGCCCTGGGCGATGTCCGCCGACTGGGCGCCGATGGCGACGTTGACACCGCAGGAGCGGCCGTCGAAGCCCTTGGCGGAGGAGTCGTAGCCGATCTCCAGGACGGTGTCGCGGACGATCGACGGGATGTCGACGTACCCGCTGGTGGTCACCTCACCGGCGACATGGACCTGTCCGGTGGTGACAAGTGTCTCCACCGCGACCCGGCTCTCGGGGTCCTGACGCAACAGCTCGTCGAGGATCGAGTCGCTGATCGCGTCACAGATCTTGTCCGGATGACCTTCGGTCACGGATTCCGAGGTGAAAAGGCGGGAGGTCACTGATGCACTCCTGGTCATGGTTGAGCCGGTCGGCGTTGCTACGCGCTGACGCGAAGGTTATCCCGTGCACTGTTCGGCACGGATCAGGGCACTGCTGCTACTGCTGGGTAGGCGATTCGGCGGCACCGCCGGGCGGTCAGGGCCGACAGCTACATCGCTCACGTCGGCGCATCATCCCGGACCACCCGTTCCCCGGGCAGCGACCGCGTCCCACAGGGCCGCCGCGAGCAGGGTCTTGGGGCCGAAGGGCACGTCGGTGGCTCCACCGTCGGAGTCCAGGATGACGGCGGCGTTGTCGGCCACCTCGAAGGCGCGCCCGCCGTCGACCCGGTTCACCACCAGCAGGTCGCATCCCTTGCGCCGCAGTTTCTCCCGGGCGTAGGTCATCACATCGGCGTTCTCGTCACCGGTTTCGGCGGCGAACCCGACGATCAGCGGGACCGCGCCCCGGCGATCGGCCACCAGCCCGGCCAGGATGTCGGGGTTGCGGACCAGGGCCAGGGCGTCGGGCTCCAGGTCCCCCACCTTCTTGATCTTCGATTCCTGCCGGTTGGCCGGGCGGAAGTCCGCGACGGCGGCGGCCATCACCACCACGTCGGCGGTGGCAGCCTCGGCCACCACGGCGGCCTGCAGGGATCGGGCGTCGGTGACCGGCACCAGCCGGACCCCGGGAGGGGTCGGCAGGGCGACGTTCGCCGCGATGAGGGTGACCTCAGCGCCGCGGGCGGCCGCGACCAGCGCCAGGGCGAATCCCTGTCGGCCGGAGGAGCGGTTGCCCAGGAAACGGACCGGGTCCAGTTCCTCGCGGGTACCGCCGGCGGTGATGACCACCCGTCGTCCGGCGAGGTCGTACGGAAGGGCGTCGGGGCGGTTGAGCACGGTCAACGCCAGCTCGACGATGTGTTCGGGTTCGGGCAGCCGTCCCGGTCCGGAATCAGGTCCGGTCAGCCGGCCCACGGCCGGTGGGATGACGATCGCGCCACGGGAACGCAGGGTGGCCACGTTCGCCTGGGTGGCCGGATGGGTCCACATCTCGGTGTGCATGGCCGGGGCGAAGATCACCGGCGCACGGGTCACCAGGAGGGTGGAGGTCAGCAGGTCGTCGGCGCGACCGGCGGCGGCCCGGGCCATCAGATCGGCTGTGGCCGGGGCGATGACCACCAGGTCGGCCTGCTGGCCGGTCCGGACGTGGTTCACCGCGGGAACGTCGGTGAAGACCCCGGAATGCACCGGGTTCCCGGACAGCGCCTCGAAGGTCGCCTGCCCGACGAACTTCAACGCCGCTTCCGTCGGGACCACCGTCACATCGGCATCGGCCAGCCGGCGGATGACCTCGCACGACTTGTAGGCGGCGATGCCACCGCCCACCCCCACGACGACGCGGGGGCGGCGGTCACCGCGAGGATTCACTCGCCTTCGGTGTGGTTCAGCAAGCTGCCGTTGATCTCGCGCAGGGCGATGGACAGCGGCTTCTCCTTGGGCAGCGGCTCGACGAGCGGGCCGACGTAATCCATGATGCCCTCGCCCAGCTGGGCGTAGTAGTCGTTGATCTGGCGTGCGCGCTTGGCGGCGAAGATCGCCAGGCCGTACTTGGAGCTGGTCTTGAGGAGCAACTCATCGATCGGTGGGTAGGTGATACCGGCCGCAGCAATCTGCGAAGGTGTGACCGGGTTCGATGCAGTCGTCACTCGAGGACGCTCCTACTTCTTGTCTGTTGTCGCCGCTGGATCTACCGTCACCAGGTCTGAAAGGGTGCGGCTGTTCGTGGTGCTGTTCTCGTCCGTACCGCCCGGAACAGGGTCGTTCTCCTGTGTCCGTGCAGCACCATCGGCCCTGGACGTACCGGGGCCGGTTATCAAGTCTATCAAGGCTGCGGCCGAGGTCTTGACGTCGTGATTCACCACGGTGTGGTCGAACTCGACCTCGGCGGCCAATTCGTCACGGGCGGCGTCGAGCCTGGCCTGTTTCGTGGCCTCGTCCTCGGTGCCTCGGCCGGTCAGCCGGCGGGCCAGTTCCTCGAAGGACGGCGGTGCGAGGAAGAGCAGCACGGCCTCCTCGCCGAGGCCGGGGTAACGGCGCACCTGGCGGGCCCCCTGCACCTCGATCTCCAGCAGAACGTCCTGACCTGCGGCAAGGCATTCCTCGACGGATTCCCGAGGGGTGCCGTAGTGGTTACCGGCGAAAAATGCGTGTTCCAACATCTCCCCGGCCTCCACCATTTCGGCGAAGCGCTCGGTGGAGACGAAGTAGTAGTGCACCCCGTTCCGCTCGCCCGGTCGGGGGAATCGGGTCGTCGCCGACACCGAGTAGTGCACATCGTCGAGCTCCTGCCGCAGCAGGGTCAACACGGTGCTCTTTCCCACTCCGGACGGACCGGAGAGGACAAAGAGGCGACCGCGTCGCCCCGCTGCGTCAGGCATAACTGAAATTACTCAGCCTTCTCTTGATGCTGGATCCGAAAGTCGCTGGATCCGGTTCGCGCCGGATCCGCCGAAGCAACGGATCAGGAGCCGAACTCACCCAGCAGCGCCTGGCGCTGCCGCTCGCCCAGCCCGCGAACCCGACGGCTCGCGGCGATCTCGAACTGGTCCATCAGCTGGGCGGCGCGGACCTTGCCGACACCCGGCATGGCTTCCAGCAGAGCGGAAACCTTGAGCTTCGCCAGGGCCTCGTTCGTCTCAGCATCGACGAGGACCTGCTTCAGGGTGGTGCTCCCCTTCTTGAGCTGCTCCTTGAGCTCCGCGCGGGCCTTGCGGGCGGCCGCGGCCTTTACCAGAGCGGCGGCGCGCTGCTCATCAGTCAACTGGGGCAATGCCACTTTCGGCCTCACTTCACATCGGTTCGGTGGTCATGACGGTCAGGCCTGTCGGGATCGACAAGCAGTACCGATGACGGGTTTCTCTACGAACGTACCTATGCGGGCCGACCTGCGGCAAACGACACCCCGTCCCGAGTTCCATCTCACGCGTTCGCCAGGCGTGCCCAGGCGCGCCCGGTGGCAAATTCACACCTGAATCCAGCGGATAATGAACGCCCGGTTTTCGGGTTGCCGGTGCGTGAGTGCGACATCAGGTCCGACGGGTCGCCGCCGCCCGCGCGCCGGCACTGTCTCCTACCGGTACCCGACCGCGCTCCGTGCCGACTATCGCGCTCGGGGCATACTGCGCGATAGTCGAGAAGGAGCGCGGCCACCATGATCACGCGCTTATGGCGGCAGCATCAATCACCGCAGCATCAATCACCCCCGGATCAATCACCCGAGATCAATCACGCGGACGATGGCGAATCCGAATAGGCCGATACCGATAGGGACCACTGCGTTGGTCACCGTCAGGCAGAGCGCAATCATCGGTGACTGCAGGTCCTCGGTGGAGGTCAAGCGGATCGGGAGCACGTCCTCCGGCCCCGGTTGCCCCCGACCGGTCGCCCCGGCGCAGAGCTGCATCCACCCGGGCGACGCCGAGCCCGAGGGCGTGGGCACCATCGCTGACCAGCCCTGACAGCACCGACACCGGAACCCGGGGCCTGCCGTCGACCTGCACCCGACGCCCGGCCCAACCGTTCCCACCGTCCCGACCTCCGGCCGAACCGCGGCCCTACCGAGGCCGAACCGCCGCCCTACCGAGGCCCTCACCGCCAAGATTCCCGCCTTCGACACCCCACTCGTCTTTCACGGCCTTTCACGGTCTTTCACCGCGGAATACACCACGGGGTAGGACGGAAGGACGCAGTGCAGATTGCCGAAAGATCACCTGAGGAAACCTGATCCGGTCACGCGAGGGCGAATACGGCAATTCCGCATTTCGCACCCATGACGGGCACGCTCGACCGGCTGCGCACCGCGCGAAGGCCACTTCACCGGTGCGCGGATTCCCTTCCCGATCGCACGTGCGAACGGTTCACCGATGCGGGGTCCGGCGTGCCGTCACCGGCAGCGCCCGGAAACGACAACGAGGCCTCCCCCGCGAGACGTGCTCGCGGGAGAGACCTCGATGCCGAACCGTAGCCGACCGCGCTCCTTGCCGACTTCCGCGCTGGTTGCACCCAGCGCGATTGTCGAGAAGGAGCGCGGCACCGGCTCAGATCACGGTCAGATGAGCGTCAGCGTCACCAGACCGGTGTAGGTGCCGATCCTGGATGCTCCCGGGATACCGAGGTCCAGGCCGCCGCCACAGGTGAAGCTGCCGGCACTGCTCCCCGGCTCGGCCCGGCACAGGGTGCGGGGAACACCCAGCCCCGAGCCCGGAACCGCGACCGCACCGGGCAGCACCACGCTGCCGGTCCCGGCCGCCATCGGCAGGCCGCCGGTGTTCACGGTTGCCGTCGGCCGCCAGCCGAGGTTGGTGGCCAGGATCAGGCCGGTCGAGCCGACGAAATCGGAGGCCTGGCCGGTCAGATCCCAACCGACCGCTGTCCCCCGGGCGTCGACGACGTCGATCGGGTGCAGGGTTCCGGAGGTGATCTGGTCGAGTCCGGTCAACTTGACCGGGTTCATCGTGATCGGCTCCGTCGCCGGATCGGCCGCGATCCCCCGGGCGAAGGCCGAGGATGAGCCGGAGAAGGACATCTTCAACGGCGCGCCGGAGATCGCCGCGGTGACGACCTCGATGCCGGTGCCGGGGGTGGCCGTGTCGGTGGTGCGAACGGCGCAGGTGGCGCTGGCCGACTTCGTCGTGTCCGACTCGGAGGTGGCGGTCAGGGTCAGGGTCGCCGTGTTGGCGGCGTTCTTGGCCCGGATGCCGTAGACGACGACGTCCTGCTTGCCGCCGGCCGGTGCGGCCGCGATCTCCTGCGGCAGCCAGGTGGTCCACCCGGTTCCCGCCGCCGAGGCGCTCAACCGGTAGACGTCGGAGTTGTACAGGTCGCTGCTGCCGGCCGCGCCGGTGTTCGTCAGCGGGATCGTGCAGGACACGACCTGACCGGGTGTCTTGCCTGCGATCTTCGGGGCCCCGAGGGACACCCCACGTGCCTGGGTGCCCGCACCGTCGGTGCTGCGCGCCGCGACCTTGTAGGACAGGATGCCGTCGGCGTCCCTGGCCAGGTCGAGGACGTACAGGTGCAGCTTGTTCGCCGCGTCCAGCCATTCGTACTGGCTGCCGGACTTGGTGCCGGCCTTGAACATCGCGTCGTTGAGCTGACGGTGGTCACCGCGGGAGAACTTCACCGGGGTGCCGTCGGCCTTGTAGTAGTCGATCTGGTTCATGTCCTGCGGGTTGGCGTCGATGACCCACTTGTTCGGCGAGCGGGTGTTCTTCGTCTTGGACACCAACAGACCGGAGTCGGCCTGGAAGGAGTCCGATCCCATTTGGTCGACGACCTCGAGGGTGTAGTTGTCGAAGCCGCCCTTGTCGCACATCCAGGCCAGGTCACCGACGTGGCCGTAACTCGCACAGGTGGACAGGTCGCCGCCGTCGAGCTTGATGTTCACGCCGGCGTTGCGCCCCGGCAGCTGCACCTCACGGGCCGTCACCTCGGTGACAAGGGTGCCCTTGGCGGCCAGGTCGCTACGACTGATGTTGACCACCGACTCGGTCGGCACGGTGCCGAGGAACATCTTGTCCCGCAGCATGTGGTGCGAGCCCATCACGTCGCCCAGGGTCGACGGCACGGTCCACCGCTTGTGCGCCCCACCCGGTCCGTTCTGGTGGCCGCGGGACATCATGTCGTACGGCCCCGCCTGGTCGCGCAGCGGATCGGTGGCGTACGGGTTGCCGTAGTTGTCGCCGATGCTCAGGTTGTGGCTGAACTCGTGGGCGAAGGTCGCAGGACCGTCGGCCTCGGACTCGATCGAGGTGTTGCCGGAGGCGTTCGCCCACATCGAGGCGGACGAGGCCCAGGAGGTCCACGGGACGTACCGGGTCGGGGCCCAGTTGACGGCCGGCTGGCCGGTGGCCGCCGTCACGGCGTCCTTCCACTCCTTCGGCGGACCGAAGGCGTCGGTGACGTCGGCGGGGGTGTTGAACATCATCTCGCCGAACTCCAGCCAGGTGGAGGACTGTCCGACACTGGCACCCATGTAGAACACGTTGTCGAACTCGGCGAGCGGGTTCGCCTTCCCGGTGTCGGCCTTCCAGGCCGCCAGCGCGTCGGTACGGATGTTCCCGTTGCACAGCAGCACGGCCGGACACTTGGTCACCGGGTTGGTGCCGCTGTTGCCGTAGCTGGAATAGAAGTACTGGTAGGACTTCTTCGGCATCTCGTACGGCCCGAAGGCCTGGATGTCGACACCGTAACGTCCGCCGGTGTCCTCCATCCAGTACTCGTTGATGGTGTGGAAGTTGTTGCGCTCCTGCGGTTTGTTGAACATGTCACGGTAGAAGGCGCCGACCTGGTCCCGTGGGATGTTCGCACCGGCCGGACCCGGATTACCCCATTTCGTCGACCCCTGCGGCTGCGTCACCAGGAACGGCATATCCGGGTAGTCCACCATGACGAGGGCGGCTTTCCACTTCTTGATGGTCGGCTGAACAGCCGGATTCGCCCAATCAGTTTTCGGGATCGGATTGAAGTCGTCCCAGGTGAGATCGTTCATGTCGGCGACGTCCTGGGCGTCGACCGGCTCCAGACCGCCCGGCAGGACCGGACCGGCCGCCATCACCGTCGGCAAAGGAGCTGGGGCCGCGGCCGCCTGCGCCGAGGCCAATGGCGCACCGACCATGATCATCGAGCAGGCGAGCCCCAGGCTCGCTGCTGCCGCCAGGTGCCGACGTCGCCGCGTACGAGAGCTCCTCGTGTTCGAACCGCGCATCAATTCTCCTTCTCCGAAGGTCATCCCCGGCGAAAACTACGTTCGCGCACAGGCATATGACAGGTAATTCAAAGCTAGTTTTCGCCCGGACCTCACGTCACCGGCCGATTGTCGAAAAAGGTGACGGTTCGTTTCGACAACGGCTCTACCGGCGGAATTGTTAACAATGTGGTTCGACCGCGGCCGATAATGGCTTATTGCGATAATTCATTGAATGCGGCCGGGCATTCAGGTGACCGGGCTCGGCGCACCGGGCAACACTCGCTCTGCGTACACGGGAGCCTCACACCTTCGGGTACAACTGGGCGACCCACCCACCGGTGTTCCCGCGCACGTTGCTCGTCCTCGCGCACGAAGTTTCGTGCGCGAGAAGCAACACGGTGCGCGAGAACGCCGATCACGGGCCCAGGTATAGCCCTGTACACATGGCTATGATGATCTGGGTAGGGAACGGGAAGCATGGACAGGGGGAAGTCGATGGGACCGACGAGCAGGTTCGTCAAGGTCGCGGCGACGGGGAGGGGCGAGCGCCCTGTCTCACCGTCGAGGTGCCGGCACGGGAGGAGGTCGCCATCTGGGTCAAGTGTCTGGACCCGTGACAAGCCCCTGAACAACCCCTCGTTCCCGCGCACGAAGTTGCTCCTCGCGCACGAAACATCGTGCGCGAGAACGAACAACGTGCGCGGGAACAGGGAGGGGGTTACTTCTTCTTGGCGCGCATCCGGCCGATGATGCCGGTGTCGTAGTTCCCGGACACGAACTCCGGGTTCTCGAGCAGCTCGGCGTGGAACTCCAGGTTGGACTTCGGGCCGGTGACGGTGAACCCGGCCACCGCCGTCCGCATCCGCGCCAGGGCGTCCGCGCGGTCGTCCCCGTGCACGATCAGCTTGGCCATCAGCGAGTCGTAGGAGGGTGTCACCGTGGTCCCGGGACCGTACCCGGCGTCCACCCGGACCCCGTCCCCCGTGGGCTCCACCCACTCGGTGATCGCGCCCGGGCCCGGCAGGAAACGCTTGGAGTCCTCGGCGTTGATCCGCAGCTCGATCGCGTGGCCGGTCACGGTCAGCGCCTCGGGATCGAACCCGGGCTCCTCCCCCGCGGCGATCCGCAGCTGGGCCTCGACCAGGTCGATCCCCAGCACGGCCTCGGTGATGGGGTGCTCCACCTGCAGCCGGGTGTTCATCTCCAGGAAGAAGAACTCACCCGTGCCCGAACCGTCCTCGGCCGGGGCCAGCAGGAACTCCACGGTGCCCGCGCCCCGGTAGTCGACGGCCTCGCCGGCGACCCGGGCGGCGGCCATCATCTCCTCACGCAGCTGCGGACCGACGGCCGGCGACGGGGTCTCCTCCGCCACTTTCTGGTTGCGGCGCTGCACCGAGCAGTCCCGCTCGCCCAGGGCCAGCACCCGTCCGTCGGCCAGACCGAGGATCTGCACCTCGACGTGGCGCACCCGCGGGTAGTAGCGCTCGACGAACACCGAGGCGTCACCGAAGAGCCGGCCGGCGAAGGCCGTCACCTTCTCGTACTCGGCGTGCAGGGCCTCGGGGGTCTCGACCACGGCCATCCCCATGCCGCCACCGCCGGCGGAAGCCTTGATCATCACCGGGTAGCCGATCTCGGCGGCCGCGGCAGCGGCGCTGTCGGCGGTCTCGACCGGATCCTCGGTGCCCGGGGCGACCGGGACCCCGGCGGCCTGCATGGCGTTGCGCGCGGCGATCTTGTCACCCATCGCGATGATCGCCTCCGGCGACGGACCGACCCAGATCAGTCCGGCCTCGACGACGGCCCGGGCGAAATCGGTGTTCTCGGAGAGGAATCCGTACCCGGGGTGCACTGCGGCCGCCCCGGTGGCCTTCGCCGCAGCGAGCACCGCCTCGACGTTGCGGTAGGAGGAGGCCGGGTCGGCCGGGCCGAGCAGCACCGCTTCGGTGGCCTCGGCCACGAACGGCAGCGCCGCGTCGGCCTCGGAGTAGACGGCGATGGTCCGCAGCCCCATCCGGTTCGCGGTCCTGATGATCCGGCGCGCGATCTCGCCCCGGTTGGCTACCAGCAGTGAATCGAACATGTGGTGCTCGTCATCCTCTCTCGTGGCCGGCACACGCCGGTCCAGCCGTCACACCCAACACTTGCACCCCGATCCCCCGAGCCCCAAACGGGCCGGCCGAGAATGCACCTGCCCGCGGCCGCGACATCAGCGCTCGGCGGTACCCACGGTCGCCCGGAAGGCCACACCTTCGCCGCTGACGGTGACCCGGTGGGCCCCGGCGGGCAGCCAGACCGATCGGCCGCGAACGACGTCGACCCGGTTGCCGTCCACCGATTCCAGGGTCAGCCGACCGTCCGTGCAGAAGAGCACCTGGGGCGCGTCGAAGTACAGCTCGCGGACCATCCCGTCCGTCAGGACCAGCCGGGACAGCTCGAATTCGGCCACCGGGGTGCGGTAGACCGTCTCCCCGTGGCCGTCGGACTCCCCGCGCAGGATCTCGCGATCCCCGGCGGAGAAGTCCAGCACCTTCATCAGCTCCGGCACGTCGACGTGCTTCGGGGTCAGTCCACCACGCAGGACGTTGTCCGAGTTCGCCATGATCTCCACACCCACACCCGAGAGGTAGGCGTGCAGGTTGCCCGCCGAGAGGTACAGGGCCTCCCCGGGCTGCAGGGTGATCCGGTTCATCATCAGGGCGGCGATCGCACCGCAGTCGCCGGGATAGCGTTCGGCCAGTTCCAGCGCGGTCCGGTAGTGGGCCGTCAGTTCGGGGTCCCGGGTGTCCCCCAGCCGGGCCACGCAGCCGGCGACGACGGCCTGCAGCAGCGGCTCCAAGGCAGAGGAGGGCAGGGTGACGATGGTCGAGAACAGCGCCCGCATGCCGTGCTCATCGGGCTGCCAGGACAACAACGCGATGTAGTGCTCCAGGGCCGGGACCTTGAGCGAGGCCATCAGGTGCACCACCTTGGCGGGTTCGGCGAACCCGCACAGGGCGTGGAACTCGGTCAACGCACAGATCAGCTCCGGTTTGTGCGAGGAGTCCTTGTAGTTGCGGTTCGGGCTGCGGACCGGGATGCCCTCGGCCTCCTCGGCGGCGAACCCGGCCGCGGCCTGTTCGGCCGACGGATGGGCCTGCAACGAGAGCGGCTCGGCGGCGGCCAGCACCTTGAGCAGGAAGGGCAACCGGGCGCCGTAGCGCTCGGCGGTGGCCGAGCCCAGCTGTCCGACGGGGTCCTCGGCGATCACCTGGTG
Organism: Nakamurella silvestris; assembly: GCA_003576535.1. Classification (GTDB taxonomy): domain Bacteria; phylum Actinomycetota; class Actinomycetes; order Mycobacteriales; family Nakamurellaceae; genus Nakamurella; species Nakamurella silvestris. Next base: position 13,719 of record QXCQ01000154.1, read on the forward strand.
CAACGGGCGGGGGCCGTCCGGGGTGTCGAGCACCGAGGAGTCGGCGGGGTGCCCGCCGATCCACAGCTCCGCCTGCGGGTGCGGTGAGGGTGTCGGATCCCCCAGCAGCTCGGCGATCGCCGTTCGGGAGCCCCACGCGTAGGGCCGAACGCTGTTGATCATCAGGTCCACTGGTCGAGATCCTCTTCCACAGTCCGGGACCGGTCGACACTTTCCGGCCGGAGTTGATGCAGGTTGCCGCCGTACGGCGCCAGCCCGGCCGGCGAGTCCAACGGTGTCTGCTGGCCGTCGATCAGGCCGAGGTAGACCGCAGCGAAGTCGAGCCTCACGAGCAGGGCCACCACGGCCGGCAGGATCGTGGCCACGTCACCACCCGGCTCGGTGACGGCCGGTCCGTTGAGCGTCAGGACCGAGGAGAAACGACCGACGGCCTCCCGCAGCACCCGCTCCGGGCCCGCGGCGGGTGCCTCGTCCGACAGCTGCAGGACGGCCGGATGCCAGGTCGGCGGCGCACTGTCCTCGCCGAAGAGATCCTCGTCGAACGGGTCGGCGAAGATGTCCTGCGTGGTCTGCAGGGCGCGCACCAATCCGGACGACTCGGCCAGTTCGACCGGGCCGAGCACCGAGGGCACCCGGGCGGTCAGTTCCGCGACGGCCAGCGCGGCGTGGGCCGCCAGTGCCGCCGTCACCGGATCGGTGCCGATGAACAGGCCCGAGCCCGAGGCGACATGGGCGGCGAGGGATTTCGCCGGGTTGACGAAGGTCTCGGCCGCGGGTGAGCAGCCGAGGGCCTCGGCGTCGGCGAGGTCGGCCAGCCGTTCGGCCTCCCCGGGCGCGGCCGCCGGTGCGAGGCCACAGGCCCGGGCGATCTGCAGCAGGAGGTACACCCGGCTGATCCCGGCGAGGACCTCGGGCACCCCGATCCCCGGGACCAGCAGATCCGCGCCGGCGGCGAAGGCCACCGGTCCGAACCGCGAGCTCCGGGCCAGCACGGTCGCCCCGCGGCGACGTGCGATCTCCACGGCCTCGACGATCTCCGGGCGACCGCCGTCGGGGTCCGGGGAGAGCACGACGACGGCGTCGAGGGCACCGATCCAGGCGGGCAGTTCGGCGGTGACGTGGAACGGCACCGGGGTGCGCCCGCCCAGGATCGCCTGGGCCAGGCGCGCATCGGCCGCCGCACGGCCGACGGCCACGACCACCAGGGCGCGCGGACGGAATCCGTCGAAGCGCATCCAGGCGTCGGGGGTCGAGGCGATCGAGCGCAGCTGGGCACCGGCCGTCGCCGCTCCGGGGAGGAGGGCGGCGGCGTCGGCGGCCTGTAACCGTGCTGGATCTGCGAGAAGCTCGTCCGGGTCGGTCATGGTCAGCCTCGGGGGGATTCGCCGGACCCGGCCGCTGGGTGGTCGCCGGGCGGAACAGCTCCGGGCAGCACGGCGTCGTCGAGGAGCAGCACCGGGATGCCGTCGCGGATCGGGAAGACCCGGCCGCATTCGGTGCAGGTCAGCGCCTGCGCCTCCGGGTCCCCCGGAGCCCCCGCGGTGAGCGGTGCATGGTGTTCGGCCGGGCAGGCAAGTACCTCGAGCAGTACCGGGTCCAATGAGATCGCCATGACCCTAGTGTGGAGCAACTTCGGCCGCAGATCGAATGAGACCGAGGATCTCATCACGAAGTGCCACCATCCGGGTGGTGTCCGCGGCCTCGACGTTGAGCCGCAACAGGGGTTCGGTGTTGGACGCCCGGACGTTGAACCAGTCGCCCGCGGGCAGGGTGACCGTGACCCCGTCCATCTCGTCCACGGTGGAACCGGTGCGGTCGGCATAGGCGCGGATCCGCGCCAGGGCCGCGGGGACGTCAGCGACGGTGGAGTTGATCTCGCCGGAGGCGCTGTACCGGTCGTAGGCGGCGACCAGCTCGGAGAGGGTGCCGTCCTGTCCGCCGAGGGCGGCCAGCACGTGCAGGGCGGCCAGCATGCCGGTGTCGGCCTTGAAGAAGTCGGCGAAGTAGAAGTGCGCCGAGTGCTCACCACCGAAGATCGCACCGGTACGTGCCATCTCGGCCTTGATGAAGGAGTGGCCGACGCGGGTCCGGACACTCACCCCGCCCGCCTCGGCGACGACCTCGGGTACCGACTTGGAGCTGATCAGGTTGTACAGGATGGTCGCGCCAGGGTTCTTGGCGAGCTCGCGCTCGGCGATCAGGGCCGTGATCGCGCTCGGCGAGACCGGATCCCCCTTCTCGTCGACCACGAACACCCGATCGGCGTCACCGTCGAAGGCCAGGCCGATGTCGGCGCCGGTCTGGCGCACCTTCGCCTGCAGGTCGAGCAGGTTCGCCGGCTCCAACGGGTTGGCCTCGTGGTTGGGGAAGTTGCCGTCGAGCTCGAAGTACATCGGCTCGATGGTCAGTCCGAGACTCCCCAGGACGGCGGGCACGGTGTACCCGGCCATTCCGTTGCCGGCGTCGACCACGACGTGCAGGGGCCGGATGCCCGTGAGATCGACCAGCCCGAGCAGGCACTCGGCGTAGGCGCCGAGCAGGTTCTCCTCGGTGACGGTGCCGGGGACGTCCGCCGTCACCGCGGGGGTTCCGTCGAGGATGTCGCCGGCCTCCTCCCGCACCTGGATCAGACCGGATTCGCTGCTGACCGGTACAGCCCCGGCGCGGCAGAACTTGATGCCGTTGTACTTGGCCGGGTTGTGCGAGGCGGTGAACATCGCGCCTGGCAGGTTCTTCCGGCCTGCGGCGAAGTAGAGCAGGTCGGTGGACCCGAGACCGGCGGCGATGACGTCAAGGCCCGCGGCGGTGACCCCCTCGGCGAAGGCGGCGGCCAGGGCGGGCGAGGAGTCGCGCATGTCGTGGGCGGTGATGACGGTCCGGGATTCCTCGCCGACCAGGTGGGCGAAGGCGATACCGAGGGCGCGGGCGCCGTCGACGGTCAGCTGCTCCCCGACGATGCCGCGGACGTCATAGGCCTTGACGATCGACTTCAGGTCCGAACCGGCGCTCAACTGCGTACTCCTTCAAAAGATCCATCAGGTGGATGACCAACATTCGACAACAACTTAAGGCGCACGCGGGTCCGGTATGTCCGAAATATCCGAATTGTCACACTGCGCAGGCGAGTGATCACCTTGCGTCACCCCCGATGCGACGCCCCGCCCCGTCAACCGCATCCGCTCCTGTCGGGCGGTGCAGGCAGTGCCTTCCTCGCCTCAGTCCTCCGGGAACCGCAGCACGCGCAGGTGCCCGCGCCGTCCGGTCTGCTTGCCCGCCGCCTGCTTGCCGCTCTGCTGGGTGTCGGCCCGGTCGCCCCGGCCGGCCTCCCGGACGGCATCGGCGAGGGCTTCCAGATCATCGGAGTTCGGGGCCTGCTCGGCGAAATCGGTGTCCGGCCGGACCACCTCCCACCCCTTCGGGGCAGTGAGTCCGGTCGCATGTTCGGCGCACAGATCGTAGGAATGTGGTTCGGCCGCGATCGCCAACGGCCCGACAACCGCCGTGGAGGCGGCATAGGCGAAGGTCAGGGTCGCTACCGCCGGGTGTGCACACCCGGTACGCGAACACTTACGGAAACTGGCCACGAGCCGGACAATAGCCCGAATCACCACCCCGGTGCCACCAGGCGCGCCGCAACAGGGCCGAACGCGGGCGACGCTCCTAGACTGGGACGATCATGAGCAATCCGCGTCCCCGTCATCCGCGCGTCGGCGGCCCGCCCGCGACCCGCCGGGACCGTCACGGCCGCGGTCTGCGCACCCCACTGCTGCCGGCCGACCTTCCGGCCTCCCGTTCCAGGGCCCAGGAGTTCGACCAGGTGGTCATGGAGGCCGTCACCGAACTGCAGGAGCGCTGGTCGGCCGAGCTGTCCCAGGTGGATTTCGCCGTCGACGACGTGCCGCCGTTGCCTCCCGGGTCGGTGGCCCCTGGCCCGAACGTGGTGCTGGACAACGGGGTACCGCTGGCCCGGTTCATGCCGGCCGGGATCGACCCGCGCGGGCGGCAGACCAAGGCGCGGGTGGTGGTCTATCGACGGCCCATCGAAATGCGGGCCGGAGAGATCGGCGAGGTGGCCGATCTGGTCGAGGAGGTGCTGTCCGAACAGGTCGCCGCGATCATCGGCGAGTCGGAGTCGGACGAGTAGTTCTGGCGGCCCGGCTGGAAGGCTGTTGCCGGCGGGCTCACGCTCAGGCTGTTTCAGGCAGGCCGACTTCAGGCAGGCCGACGAGGTCGGCGGGGGCGCTTCGGCGGAGCCGTCAGCTCGCCATCCGCTTCAACCGGCGGCGTTCACGCTCGGACAGTCCGCCCCAGATACCGAAGCGCTCGTCATGTTCCAGCGCGTAGCTCAGGCACTCGGCCCGGACCTCGCAACCGGTGCAGATCTTCTTCGCGTCCCGGGTCGAGCCGCCCTTCTCCGGGAAGAAGGCCTCCGGATCCGTCTGTGCGCACAGCGCACGACCGTGCCACTCGGGATCCTCCGGGGAGAGGATCGGCAGTGCAGCCCCCGCTTCTACGGCGTCACCGAAGTCCGGCATGCCCAGCCCTGCATGTTCCGACACGAGTGAATCCTTCCCATCTTGTTGGCACCCAACACCCCAACGGGGCCAATCGAGTGATCTTTGCGGCCACCCCGTGGGATGCGCCCGGTGAATCACATAGATGTGATTACACAGGTGTGTCCCGGTCCACGTCAAGCCTCAATGACTGCTATAGGGCTGGGATCGGGTAAGACTTAACAGGTGACATACCCCATGCGGCCAGCAGGAAACCGGAACAGGGACAACGGGAAGTGGATCTTCCCGGGCGTCCTCGCCGTCACCGTGGGAGCGGGGATCGCCGCTGCCGCCTCCGTGACACCGCTCGGAATCTGGATCTTCCTGCTCGTCCTCGGCGGATGGGTGATAACCCTGTGCCTGCACGAGTTCATGCACGCGCTCATCGCCCTCTACGGGGGTGATGTGACGGTCCGGTACCGCGGGTACCTGACCCTCAACCCGCTCAAGTACACCGACGTCGGCATGTCCCTGCTCGTCCCCGTGGTCCTGCTCGCCGTCGGCGGCATCCCGCTCCCCGGCGGGGCGGTCCTGATCGACCACGGCCGGCTCCGTTCCCGGGCCTGGCAGAGCCTGGTCTCCCTGGGCGGCCCGGCGACCAACTTCCTCGCCGGGATCATCCTGGCCTATGTCGGAGCGTCTCTGGACTCGCCGCTGGGCTACGGGCTCTCCTACCTGGCCCTGCTGCAGTTCGTCACCGCGGTGCTCAACCTCCTGCCCGTTCCCGGGCTGGACGGGTTCGGCATCATCAGCCCGTACCTGTCCAACCGGACCCAGGAAGCCATCCGGCCGTTCCGCCCCTGGGCGCCCCTGCTGCTGTTCGTGATCTTGATCTCCTTCCCCACCGCCTCCGGCACCCTGTGGGACATCGGCGACGGGTTGCTGAGGGTCTTCGGGGGCTCGGAGTTCAACTCCGACTGCGGGTCCAGCCTGTTCCGGTTCTGGACGGACAACGGCCTCTACCAACAGTTGCGCGGCTGCACCCCGTAACGGATCATCCGCGCCCCACGGCCGGTCGTGGCAGGATCGACGGCTGTGAAGATCACTGTTCTGGTCGGCGGCGTCGGCGGTGCCAAGTTCCTCCTCGGCGTCAAGAAACACCTCGGGCTGGACCCCTTCGGCCCGGCCGACCCGGACAGCCCGCACCGCATCACCGCGATCGTCAACACCGCGGACGACATCCGGCTGCACGGGCTGCAGATCTGCCCCGACCTCGACTCCTGCCTGTACACCCTGGGCGGCGGGGCCGACCTCGTCCGCGGCTGGGGACGTGAGGAGGAGACCTGGACCGTCTCCGCCGAACTCGCCGCGTACGGCAGCGAGGCACCGTGGTTCTCCCTCGGGGACAAGGACATGGCCACCCACATCGTGCGCACCCGGATGCTCGACGCGGGATATCCGTTGTCCGCCGTCACCGAGGCCCTGTGCGCCCGCTGGCAGCCCGGGGTGGACCTGCTGCCCATGACGGACGATCGGGTCGAGACCCACGTGGTGGTCGAGAACCCCGAAACCTCCGACCAGACAGCTGACGCCCCCGGACTGGTGGCACTGCACTTCCAGGAATGGTGGATCCGCTACGGGGCGGGGCTGCCGGCGATGAGCATCACCCCGATCGGCGCCGACAAGGCCACCCCCGGCCCCGGCGTCATGGAGGCCCTCGCGGAGGCCGACGTCATCCTGATCGCCCCGTCGAACCCGGTGGTCTCGATCGGCACCGTCCTGGCCGTGCCCGGGATCCGGGAGGGGCTGCTCGCCTCACCCGCCCGGATCATCGGGGTCTCCCCCATCGTCGGCGGTGCCCCGGTCCGCGGCCACGCCGACGCCTGCCTGGCCGCCATCGGCGTGGAGACCAGCGCCGAGGCCGTCGGGCGGCACTACGGCGCCCGGTCCGCCGACGGCCTGCTGGACGGCTGGCTGGTCGCCGAGGGCGAGACCGCCGAGATCGACGGTGTGCAGGTCCGCCAGGTCCCGCTGATGATGTCCGACCCGGAGGCCACCGCGGCGATGGTCGCCGCCTGCCTGGAGCTGGCCGATGTCACGGCCTGAGCCCCCGGCCGCCGATGCGCTCGCCCCGGCACCCGCCGGCCTGCAGATCCTGCCCGTCACCGGCCTGCCGGACATCCGCCCCGGCGACGATCTCGCCGCCCTGATCGCCGCCGCCGCGCCCTGGATCGCCGATGGTGACGTCCTGGTCGTCACCTCCAAGATCGTGTCCAAGGCCGAGGGTCGCCTCGTCCCCTCGCCGGTGGATCCGGTCGAGCGGGATGCATTGCGGCGCAAACTGATCGACCAGGAGACCGTCCGCCTGGTCGCCCAACGCGGCTTGACGAAGATCGTCGAGAACAGACTCGGGATCGTCGCCGCCGCAGCAGGTATCGACGCGTCGAACGTCCACCGGGACGAGATCGCCCTGCTCCCGGAGGATCCCGACGCCTCGGCGCGCATCCTCGCCGCCGCCTTCGCCGCCGCCGGGAAGACGGTGGGGGTGCTGATCACCGACACCCAGGGACGTGCCTGGCGGGAAGGGGTGACCGACGTCGCCATCGGGGCGGCCGGCATCGGGGTACTCACCGACCACCGGGGCGGGGTCGACGAGTTCGGCAACGAGCTGGTGGTCACCCAGGTCGCCATCGGTGACGAGATGGCCGCCGCCGCGGACCTGGTCAAGGGCAAACTGTCCGGTGTGCCGGTGGCGGTGATCCGAGGTGTCGACGCCCCCGGCGACGGGACCGGGTCCTCGCTGATCCGGGCCGCCGAGGACGACTTCTTCCGGCTGGGAACCGATCTGGCCGTGGGACAGGGCCGCCGCGAGGCCGTGCTGATCCGCCGGACCGTCCGCCAGTTCACCGGCGCACCGGTGGCGGTCGACGTGCTGGACCGATGTGTGCGGGTCGCACTCACGGCCCCCGCGCCGCATCACACCCATCCGGTGCGATTCGTCCGGGTCGAGGAGAACCGGACGGTGCTGCTGGCAGCCATGCGGTCCCGGTGGGAACAGGACCTGCGCGCCGACGGACTCCCCGAGGCCCGGATCGCCGCCCGGGTCGGACGCGGGCAGATCCTGCACAGCGCAACGGAGATCGTCATCCCGTTCCTGACCGGGGACGGACGGCACGACTACCCGGATGCGGCCCGCCAGGGCTTCGAGCACACCATGTTCACCGTCGCCGGTGGGGCGGCGGTGCAGGCCTTCCTGATCGCCCTGGCCGCCGAGGGCCTCGGCTCGGCCTGGATCGGTTCGACCATCTTCTGCCCGGACACCGTCCGATCGGTACTGGAACTCCCCGACGACTGGGAACCGTTGGGGGCCGTTGCGATCGGCCATCCCACCAGTCCGCTCCTCCCCCGCCCGCCGGCCGCCGCCGGCCTGATCGAGAAGTAGCGCGCACCGTGAGCCATTCGAGCCTGCACACCGACGCCGTCCGGACCCTCTCCGGCTGGCCGGCCCCCGACCATGCCCAGTCCGCGCTGCGGGAAGCCTTCCTCGGTCTGCTCGCCGCGCGTGAGGACGCCACCGCCCGCGAATGCGCCCCCGGGCACATCACCGCGAGTGTGTACCTGCTGTCGGCCGATCGGCGTTCGCTGCTGCTGACCCTGCACCCGCGCGTCGGCCGATGGTTGCAGCTCGGCGGCCACTGCGAACCGGGCGACACGACCCTGACCGACGCGGCCCTGCGCGAGGGGACGGAGGAGTCCGGGATCGACGGCATCGTCGTCGACCCGGTTCCGTTGTCGCTGGATGTGCACCCGATCACCTGCTCGCTCGGGTTGCCGACCCGGCATTTCGATGTGCGGTACCTGGCCGTGGCACCGGTCGGAGCGGTCCCCCGTATCTCCGCCGAATCCCGGGATCTGCGGTTCTTCCCGGTCGACGCCCTGCCCGACGACGCCGACCAGGGCATCCGCGATTCGGTCGCCCTGGCCCTCGCCCGCGGCTGACCCGCGCTTCCCTTTCTCCCTCTGCTGCCCCGCTCCCCGCTCCCCCGCGACTGGACCCCCACACCCCACCCTCGCCCCGCGAGCGGACTCCCACACCCCAAAAACTGAGGTGTCACAGTCCACTCGCGGCAGGGGGAAGGGTGCCACAGTCCGCTCGCGCCACGCACCCCACCTCGCCCCGCGACTTGACCCACACACCCCAACCATGCCCCGCGACTGGACCCCCACACCCCACCCTCGCCCCGCGAACGGACCCCCACACCCCAAAAACTGAGGTGCCACAGTCCACTCGCGGC
>QXCQ01000155.1 GCA_003576535.1 Nakamurella silvestris
ACCATTTGATACTGTTGATGCTGCAATCGTATATGGTGTTAATCACCATGAAGTCAAAGCCTCTGACCAAATCATTTCCAGTGTGTCTTGTACCACACAGGCGTTGGTGCCATTGGTCAAAATTATTGATGATGCTTTTGGTATAGAAAGTGCCTTGATGACAGAAATTCACGCGGTTACAGCGGATCAATCGGTATTGGATCATGCTCATCGTGATTTGCGTCGTGCAAGAGCTTCAGGTCAAAACATAATTCCTACCACATCTTCAGCGCTGGGTGCATTGAAGCAAGTCATGCCAAAAATGGAAAATCGAATTGATGGTTTTTCAATTCGGGTACCGACCATTAATGTGGCTGCAATTGATTTAAGCTTTGTTGCAAAGTCAGCGATGACGACGCATTTGATTAATCAAACTTTGGTTCAAGCTGCAAAATATGATTATGCGGAAATTATGTCCGTGACAGATGAACTATTGGTTTCAAGTGATTTTAATCATTCACCTTATTCATTGATTGTTGATCTCACCCAAACACTTGTTGTAGGACAGCAGGCTAAGGTTTTTGCTTGGTATGATAATGAATGGGGCTATGCGAATCGCTTGCTTGATCTGTGTGAATCATTCTATTGAACATTCACTGATGCGTGTGTGATAACAATGCATGCAACACGATGAGAATTCATCACTTTTAACGTGCTGAAATAAAGATAAAATAATGATAGATCACATCTTATAATTGGGGAATGATGATGTTTTTTATGTATATCACTTTGGTGATTGTCTATTTGGCAATTATTTTTATGGTTTGGCAAATGGGGAAGTTGAATAAGCAAAATATCACCTTAATTGAGCGAACCAATCACCAAGAACATTTGATTCAATCACAGGAGAATCATCTTAAACAAACATTACAAATTATGCAGGATTTAGCAAAAAAGATGCATGTACAACAAGAGGTCTTGGACAATACCTCTAATCGTTTGACTCAAGTTGAGTTTCAAAATGCTGAACTGATTAAAATACTTCAACAAAGTAAACAGCCTTAATTTGCTCAAGAAAGTAGAGATGGATGGGTAAATCATGCTCGCAAACAGTTGAGATACTTTATGCGATCAAGTATCTCAACATCGCTGTGGCGACAATACTGATCATTACA
>QXCQ01000042.1 GCA_003576535.1 Nakamurella silvestris
AATCAGTCGTAGTGTTCGTGACTGTATTGTTTTAGATCAGCTTATGCTTGGACAAATTCAGTCAAATATCCCCCCTCAACCACAATCAAAAAACATGCAAATCTATGTCGATTTAGACATGCTTAACCACCCAAGCGTTCAGGATTGTGTGAAGCATAATTTCTTGCAAACGATTGAAATACTTCAACAAGCAGAAATCCGTGTGGTGCATAAACGCATAGGTGCATTTAATCAAGCACAAACCCTGATTGACTCAGGTCAATGGCTAGGTGCTGCTGAGGCATATACCTTACATGAAGCCTTATTACACAGTGATCAAGCAGAACTCATGGATCAGCGGGTAAGAAAACGCCTGCTTTCGGCAAAAGATACCTTGGCTTCTAGCCAAATCCATCTTTATCAAATGGCACAGCATTTAAAAGCAAGCTTAAAAACAGAACTGGCTGAAGGATTTTTACTGACACCAACTACTGCACATACTGCACCTGAACTTGCACCTTTAGAAGCAGATGAAGTCTTATTTATCCAAACAAATCTNATGCCAAGTATCTCACTTCCGAATGGAACCGACTCAAATGGGCGCCCTACAGGAATTTTACTCTCAAGCTACAGTGGTAATGATCAAAGCCTTTTATCTGTCGCCCTGAGTATTGAACATATTCTTCACAACAATGATTAGCACAATCATTTTAGTTCCACCACACACTTAACTTTATTTTATCGAGGATGATGACATGGCTAAAAAGGAAATCTTAGTTTCATTTGGAGTTGACGTTGATGCAGTCGCTGGTTGGCTAGGGTCTTATGGCGGTGAAGACTCGCCAGATGATATTTCACGAGGCTTGTTTGCAGGTGAAGTCGGGTCAATACGTTTACTGAATCTATTTAAAAAGTATGGTTTAAAAACCACTTGGTTTATTCCCGGGCACTCTGTAGAAACATTCCCTGAACAAATGAAAGCCGTTGTAGATGCTGGACATGAAATTGGTATGCATGGTTATAGCCATGAAAATCCAA
>QXCQ01000038.1:0-732 GCA_003576535.1 Nakamurella silvestris
TGAGAGCTGAGTTTCGAGTTAATTAGCTTAATCACACAGCAAACCTGAATTACTTTTAAACGAACCTGTCCTTAGTGGCAGGTTTTTTAATGCCTGAAATATGGCATCTAAGCCGACTAGGGTAGCTCCTGAAGTAGTGTATTTTTCATGTTCAATGCATTTGTCGGCTTTTTTCTTCAAATATCTAATTTTTTAAACAAAACTCAATTTTGAGTTAACAAGTTTTGCCATACAGATGTGCCTCGTTACCGCATGTCTGTGTGGCTTTTTTATTTGGTAACGAGGTAAACGATATGAATGCAATTGTAAAAATTGAAACACCAGAGCAAGCCTATCAAGTGATAGAGCAAATGAAAGAGCAATTAGAAGACGTGAAAGGATCGTTGCTTGAAATGTCATCAATGATTGGAGATGTTGAGAAATACGAAGGAGAAATGTTCTTTAATTTTTTAAAGTCCTTAAGCGCGCAAGTTAAGAAACAGGATGCTTGCCTACTGAAGACCTACGTTGTGCAAGGTGTTGATACTGGAATTGTGAAAATTGGAAAATCAAAAAATGTCCAAGCTAGACTTTCCGCAATCAAGAATAATAGTGGGCGAAACTTAAAGATTATTGCGATTTTCCCTGAAGACATTGAAAAACAACTACACATCAAATACGCAGAATTTAGAAAAGTAGGTGAATGGTTTTCTTTGCCACAGTTTGAGCTAGATGACCTAATAAACGAAACAC
>QXCQ01000038.1:869-1279 GCA_003576535.1 Nakamurella silvestris
ATTGCAGCTGGTACTTTAGTGACTGGTGTTGAAGTACAAGGCGATATTGAATCTGAATGGGCTTATGGCATTCAAGATGGTGTCTTAGAGCTTGTTGCATTCAATGCTTGGAATAGTAACGTTTTGACGTTTGGTGGTACTAGTCGAAAAACACTTTCGATTATTCGCGGTTTTACTGATATCGATAACTTTCAAGTTTTCACAGGCTGTCATATCAATCAATGGACCTTAAGCATCCCTGATAGTGGCATTGTGACTTCTAAATTCTCAATCATGGCAATGAAACGTACTGCATATGAGGTTGCACCTACTGGTACCGTAACATCTGCAGGAGATGCAATTCCATTTACAAGTCTTTCAACCGGCGACATTTTGATTGAAGGTGAAAAGAAAGCAGGGATGTGCGTCAC
>QXCQ01000240.1 GCA_003576535.1 Nakamurella silvestris
ATGTACATATGTTGTTTGAAGCAAATATTTATTAACTTCTAAGCATTCATTGATATATCAAGGAGTAAGCAAAATGTTTTTGAAATTGTTTTTACTTGATGTCGTGATTATGCTGCTCTGTTGGCTCATCGTAAGCTATAACAATCGTGCTGGTTTAGTCGATGTAGCATGGAGTTTCTGTATTGCATTGAATGTGATGTTAGCGGCTTTTTTGCTGGATACAGCACCTCTAAGTGTGCGTATCTTTATTGGACTTTCAAGCAGCATTTGGTTTTTACGCCTGACGTGGCATTTATTTCGCCGTTACTGGCATGAAACAGAAGAAGACCGTCGTTATGCCAATATGCGCCGTGCTATGGGGCAATTCAAACATTTGGGATTCTTGGCTTTTTTTATGTTTCAAGCAGGACTCGCGCTTTTGTTTTCTTATCCCATGCTATCGTTACTCAGTTCCCCAAAAACACAGTGGAATGAATGGATCTATTGGGCACAGATTGCAGCCGCACTGGTGATGTTACTGGCTTTTATTGGTGAAAGCACTGCCGATCAGCAGCTATATCGTTTTAAACAGAATCCAAATAATCAAGGTCAAACCATGGATCAAGGATTATGGAAATATTCGCGTCATCCGAATTATTTTTTTGAATGGTTACATTGGTTTGCCTATCCTATTCTAGGATTAGCGGCTGGGCTTTATCTGCTATGGATTTATCCATTACTGATGTGGGTATTTTTATATTACATCACGGGTATTCCGTTTAGCGAACAGCAAGCATTACGTCATCGTGGTCAAAATTATCGGGATTATCAAAAACGAACCTCAATGTTTATTCCGTGGCAACCTAAAGAGTAGATCAAAATATGGATTATATTATTCAACAATCTTTAAAGCTGGTCGAAAGTGGGCTGATCCCAGATCAAGCTATACGTGCGGTGATCCGAAGTTTAAGTAAAAAGCGTTTGATTCAAGAAGGACGTTATGATCCTGAATTGGGTAGTCAGCGTTACATGGATGTTGTGAACATGCTTAAACGTAGTGAAATTGCGATTGAAACTGACAAAGCTAACGAGCAGCATTATGAACTTCCCACTGCATTTTTTCAGTCTGTACTAGGAAAGCACTTAAAATATAGTGCGAGTCTATTTACAGATGCACAAACCAGTCTAGACGAAGC
>QXCQ01000072.1:0-234 GCA_003576535.1 Nakamurella silvestris
TGTAACCAACGCCTGAGTTTCACCACGCGTAAACAATGCTGAACCATGAGCACGATCCAATACACCTACTTGTACGTCTAATGCGCGAACAGTTTTGGTATCACGACCGTCAATACGTGGTTTACCTGAAAGGATATTGTCACGCACTGTACGGTATTTTAAATCTTCAAAGAGTTCATTTAAGTCGTCAGCGATACCATCAACATCTTCTTCTGGAACAAACTGCGCAACAGC
>QXCQ01000072.1:294-1181 GCA_003576535.1 Nakamurella silvestris
AACCGCAATGGTATATGCTTCAGAGATTTTCGCTTCAAATGCATCTTTTAATTTTGCACGAAGGTCTTCGTTTTTAACTGGAGCAGTCCAAGTTGACTCTGTTGCACCTGCAGCTGCTGCAAATTCTTTAATCGCTTGGATCGCAATTTGCATTTCATCATGACCGAAAAGCACAGCACCCAACATTTGGTCTTCTGAAAGCTCTTTCGCTTCAGACTCAACCATCAATACCGCAGACTCTGTACCTGCAACAACAAGATCAAGATCAGATTGAGCAAGCTGTTCTAAATTTGGGTTAAGAACATATTCACCGTTGATTAAACCAACACGCGCACCACCGATTGGACCACGGAAAGGTGTGCCAGCGATAGCTAAAGCTGCTGAAGTACCCAACATTGCAGCGATATCGGCTTCCATTGTTTTATCAGAAGAAACAACTGTAGCAGTCACTTGGATTTCGTTATAGTAACCTTCAGGGAACAATGGACGAATTGGACGGTCAATAAGACGAGAAATTAAAGTTTCTGACTCTGAAGCACGACCTTCACGCTTACCATATCCACCTGGGATACGACCTGCAGCATATTGTTTTTCTTGATAGTTTACTGTAAGTGGGAAAAAGTCTTGTCCTGCTTTAGCAGTAGGTTGTGCAACGACAGCTACAAGAACAGTTACACCACCCATAGTGATCAATACAGTGTTTGCTTGACGAGCAACGCGACCTGTTTCTAATACAACTTGATGTTGACCATATTGAAATTCTTTACGAATAACATTAAACATTGACATGTATTTTTGTTTCCTAATTTTATTCTAGTGGAGACCCCTAAGGTTTGGCATTCATATCTGTTACATAAATGACAAAGCTTAGAAGCCGACCTCACTAG
>QXCQ01000148.1:0-234 GCA_003576535.1 Nakamurella silvestris
ATCAATTCACCATTCTCAGGGCGCGTGACTAAAACAGCACCCTGTAAGTCTTTTAAACGTGATGGATTGGCATTGGCTAATCGAGTCACAGTATCTCTAAAGCTATTTTGAACTTTGGTTTGCGCAATTGGATCGAGTGTTGTGAAGATTCTCAAACCTTGATTGGTTAGGTCAGACTCTTGATATTCTGTTTTAAGTTGACGACGTACAATATCGAGAAAGTCTGGGAACTTC
>QXCQ01000148.1:315-1067 GCA_003576535.1 Nakamurella silvestris
CAAGGATTAAATAGAGTAGGTCCTTGTACCAAACCAACTAAATAAGCCTGCTGTGAAATATTTAGTTCACTGAGTGGTAATCCAAAATAGAACTGTGAAGCTAAACCATAACCATTGACCGAATAATTCCCGCTTTGCCCCAAGTTTACTTCATTTAAATAGGCTTCAAGAATTTCATCTTTACTATAATGAAGCTCCAATAAAAGAGACATGAGTGCTTCATTGACTTTACGTTTCAAGGTTTTTTCAGGGGTTAAGAAAAAGTTCTTCACCAATTGTTGAGTGAGTGTTGAACCACCTTGACGCTTTCCGCCTGTCACGTTACTGACCAGCGCACGTGCGGTACCACGGAAAGATATCCCGTGATGACGATAAAAGTTACGATCTTCGGTTGCAATTAATGCTTCGATCAAAGGTTTTGGAACCTTGTTGAGTTTAATCAGTACACGGTCTTCATTATGTTGCGGATAGATTCCACCAATCAACATCGGTTCTAAACGTGCAATTCCTGTATTGGTTGGCTTGGTGGCTTTGACATCAGAAACAGTATCTCCAGCAAAGGTCACTTGTAAAACTTGTTCTGGATCAACGCTGTCGCCAAAGTCGAAGCCTCGTGTATGAACATAGACAGAATTGGGTTGGCTGATATATGTTCCAGACTTGGTATAACTGTCACTGTTTTTATAACCCAACAGTTTAAGCTCTTGTTCAAATTCTGTTTGTGCAATAGGCGCAGTTGCATATATTTCTAA
>QXCQ01000022.1 GCA_003576535.1 Nakamurella silvestris
TCCACCGCCCCCACCACCCCGGTCGTCGGCGACAGCTACACGGTCGCCGCCACCGGCGGCCCCTCCGGCAACCCGGTCACCTTCACCTCCGCGACCACCACCGTGTGCACCCTCGCCGGCTCCACCGTGACCTTCCTGCGAGCAGGGCCCTGCTCGATCAACGCCGCCCAGACCGGCAACAACGACTACACCCCCGCCCCCACCCAGACCCAGAACATCGGCGTCGGCAAAGCANCGTCACCGCCACCGGCGGCCCCTCCGCAAACCCGGTCACGTTCAGCAGCGGATCCCTCCAGATCTGCACGGTGTCCGACCGGACGGTGACGTTCAACCACCTCGGGAACTGCATCATCAACGCCGACCAGACCGGCACCGACGACTACGTCGCCGCCTCCACCAAGACCCAGCAGATCGCGGTAGGCGCAGCAGCCCAGGCCATCTCGATCACCACCCCCCTCCCCGACGCACCTGTCGTGGGTGACGCCCTCGACCTGGCCGCGACCGGCGGAGCCTCCGGCAACGTCGTCACCTTCAGCACCACCACCACCGGCATCTGCACCGTCACCGGAACCACCGTGACCTTCGACCACGTCGGCGACTGCCTCATCAACGCCGACCAAACCGGCACCACCGACTACACCGCCGCGCCCACCGCCACCCGATCCGTGACGATCGGGCAAGCGCCACAAGCCATCTCGTTCACCACCACCGAACCCGACACGGCCGTCGTCGGCGACAGCTACGAGGTGGCCGCTGTCGGCGGAGCGTTGCGCAGCAACCCGGTGAACCGGAGCCTGGCCGCAGACGGCTCCGGGGAGCCGGTCACCTTCAGCACCACCAGCCCCGAGATCTGCACCGTCTCAGGCTCCACGGTGACCTTCGACCACGTCGGCGACTGCCTCATCAACGCCGACCAAGCCGGCGACGACGACTACACCGCCGCCCCCACCATCATCCAGACCGTCACGGTCGGCCAAGCACCCCAGGCCATCTCGTTCACCACCACCGAACCCGAGGCACCGGTGGTCGGACAGACCCACACCGTCGCGGCCACCGGAGGCCCGTCCGGCAACGAGGTCACCTTCAGCACACCATCGGCCGAGGTCTGCACCGTCAACGGGGCGACCGTCACCTTCACCCACCCCGGGGACTGCGTCGTCAACGCCGACCAGGTCGGCAACGACGACTACACCGCAGCACCCACCACCACCCAGACCCTGACCATCGGCAAAGCACCGCAAACGGTGGAGTTCAGCTCCACACCCCCGTCGGACGCCAAGGCCGGTGACACCTACGAACCCGTCGCCACCGGCGGGACCTCCGGCACCCCGGTGGTCTTCTCCATCGATCCGGCCGGCACCCCGGGGGCCTGCGAGATCGTCGCCGGGAAGGTCCTGTTCACCGGCCCCGGCACCTGCATCATCACCGCCGAACAGGCCGGCGACGCCGACCATCTGCCCACCACCTCCCAGCAGACCGTCACCGTCGCCGCCGGCGAGGTGACCATCACGACCGAGGCACTTCCCCACGGCGCGGTCGGCCTGGACTACACCACATCCGTGCAGGCCGAGGGCGGCCTCGCGCCCTACGCCTGGGCCGTGGCCGCAGGGTCGCTGCCCGACGGGCTGGCACTGGACCCCGACAGCGGGGACATCACCGGCACACCCACCCAACCGGGTGCCTTCACCTTCACCATCAGCGCCACCGACAGCGAGAACCAGCCGGTGGCAGGCACTCGCGCCTTCACCCTGACCGTCCTCGCCGAGGAGGTCCTGCCGCCCGTCGTCGATCCCCCGACCGGCCCCACCGGCGAGCCCACCACCACACCTGTGCCGACGACAGGGTCGACCACCGCCGTCACACCCGGCACCACCACCCCTGGGGCACCCGGCACCACCCCACCCCCGCCCACCGCCCTGCCCGCCACCGGCGTCAACACCCTCCCACTGATCCTCCTGGGCCTGGTACTGCTGGTGGCCGGACTGCTGCTCAACAGCCGGATCGGCCGGAACCGGCACCAGCACTGATCGTGCGGTCCTGCCGCGATGGCCCGGAGGTTCCGACCCCAGGACATCGCGGCAGGGACGCCACGGGGTGACGGCCCGCTCTAAACTGGCGGGGTGACCGGCACCGGAGAACACCGCACCCTGATCCTGCTGCGCCATGGGAAGTCCGCGTATCCGGACGGGGTGGCCGACCACGGCCGGCCGTTGGCCCCGCGGGGTGACCGGGAGGCCGCCCTGGCCGGCCGCTGGATCATCGATCACGCAGGTCCGGTCGACGCCGTCCTCTGTTCGACCGCCACCCGCACCCGCGAAACCCTCCGGGCCGCCGGCATCCAGGCACCCACCACCTTCGCCGATGCCGTCTACGACGCCACCCCGGGGGAGCTGCTGGCCGAGGTCGACCGGACCGACGACACCGTGTCGGTCCTGCTCGTGGTCGGACATGTCCCGGGCATCCCCGGTCTCGCGTTGACCTTGGCCAACGAGTTCTCCGACCCCGCAACACGTTCCAGCGTGCGGGAGCACTTCCCCACCTCCGCCCTGGCGGTCCTGGACGTACCGGGGTCCTGGGCCGATCTCGGCAGCACCGGGGCCGCACTGCGCTCCCTGGTCATCCCCCGATGACGGGCCTGCCCACACCGTTCCCGCCAACCGGTTTCCTCTGGGGCATCACCTCGGCCGCCACCAGCATCGAGGCCAGACCACCTCGGCCACATGCGCTCTCGATCTGGGACATCTTCGCGGGCGCTCCGGGGCGGATCGCCGACGGCACCTTCCCCACCGACGGACCCGACCATCTCGAGTACTGGCGCAGCGATGTCGAGCTGCTCGCCGACCTCGGCGTCGGCACCTACCGGTTCTCCCTGCCCTGGTCCCTGCTCGCCCATGATCGACACGAGATCGACTTCTACGACGGTCTTGTCGATGCCCTTCTGGAGCGAGGAATCAGCCCGGTCGTCACCCTCACCCACTACGACATGCCGCTGTCGATCATGGAGGCCGGAGGCTGGCTGGCGCGGGACACCGCCGAGGTCTTCGCCGATTTCGCCACCGCTGTCGGCAGTCGCCTGGCCGACCGGGTCGCGGGTTGGGTCACGTTGAACTCCCCCCTGGTCCACACCGTCTACGGCTACGGCGCCGGTATCGAGGCACCCGGGCTCACCCTGCTCGGACATTCCTTGCAGGCAGGGATGTATCAGCTGCTCGGACATGGTCTGGCCATGCAGGCGCTACGCGCCGTCGGCGCGACATCGGTGGGCCTGGCCAACAATCACACCCAGGTCCGTCCCGCCTCCGATTCCGAGGCCGACATCGCGGCCGCCGGTGTGTACGACGCCCTGCACAACCACGCCTTCTCCGATCCACTGTTCCTCGGCCGCCATCCGTCCGCCCTCCAGGCTCTCGTCGGCGCGGCCGAGGCCACCCTCACCGAGGAGGACCTGGCCCATGTCCGCATGCCGATGGACTTCTACGGGGTCAACTACTTCCACCCGGTGACGATCGCCGCCGCCACCGAGAACAGCCAGGTGCCGTTCACCTTCGCCGAGGGTGTCGTCTCCGACGGTTCCGGCGGGCCGGAGCACCCGGCCGACACCTCGGAGGTGACGGACAACGGCTGGCCGATCGATGCCACCGCGCTCACCCGGACGCTGACGGACCTGAAGGCGCGGTACCCCGACCTGCCGCCCGTTCTGGTCACCGAGACCGGTATCGCCTGTGCCCCCGACCATGCGGATCCGCTGCGCGGCCGGTTCCTCACCGACCACGCCGCCGCGACACTGGCCGCACGCGACCTCGGGGTCGACGTGCGGGGTCTCTACTACTGGACCCTGCTCGACGGATGGGAGTTCGGCGAGGGCCTGACCAGGTCGTACGGCCTGGTCGCCGTCGATCCGGAGACCGGGGAGCGCACCAAACGGGAGAGCTTCGTCCGCTGTCGCGATCTCATCGCCCAAGGCGACACCGCCGCACGTCCCGTTCCGCCGAAGAATGTCACGCCCCTGCCTCGCACAGCCCCGCAACGGGTAACCGGGCAAGGTCCTGAACAGGCCCAAGATAACGATTAGAACGTCAATTTCACACGCTTTGATCAAATCCCGGTTGCGGTGGGCGAAACCCTCAGGACACAGTTCTGGTGACCATCGCCAACAGACCACAGGGCCAGTGGGCAAAGGTCCCCATTGACCCTGCACCGGGTGGTTCAAGCCCGGCGTTCCCACCGGCACTGAATCGATCTCCGGCCCTCTTTAGGGTGCGCGAGCCCCTGCCCGAGGGGCGGCACCGCTGCGATGGACGATGTCGGAGGGGCCGTCTATGGTCGCCACAGATTGACCAGCAGTGCCCTCCGCCACGCCCATCGGCGAGCCATCCCGCAGACGCCCCCAGGGGCGGACCATGTCGGACGGATCTCACCTTCCGGTTCCACATCCACCGGACCGGCGCGAACGAGGACCTGTGCATGACCAGGACGATCGGCCGTCACATGCCGTTCATCAGGGTTGGTCAACCTGAAGGATGGCGGTGCTCAGCGTTGCGCCGCCGACACACAATCAGCGAGGAGATGGCGTGACAAGTTGGCGTAAGCGCTTGTTGGGGTCGGTTTCTGCTGTCGCACTCACATCCGGGATGCTCGTAGTGCTCCCGACCGTGGCCAGTGCAGCGGACATCAACTCCCAGGTAATCATCAACGAGATCTACGGTGCCGGCGGTAACAGCGGCGCAGTACTGGCGAACGACTTCGTCGAGTTGTGGAACAAGGGCACCACCGATGTCTCCCTGAGCGGGAAATCCCTGCAGTACGCCGCAGCCGCCGGGACGAACTGGAGCGGGAACGTCGCGCTCACCGGCACCATCAAGGCCGGCAGCTATTTCCTGGTCCAGCTGGCCAGCGGCGGTGCCGTCGGTGCCGCCCTTCCGGCCCCCGACCAGTCCGCCACCGCCCCGAACCTGTCGGGCACCACCGGAAACGTCGCACTGGTACAGGGCACCACGGCCCTGGCCTGTTCTGCCGGGGCCTGCGCAACCAACGCCAACGTCCTGGACATCGTCGGTTTCGGCACCGGAGCCGCCTTCGCGGGCTCGGTCGCACCGGCCCCCTCGGCAACGTTGTCGATCTCGCGCAACGCCACCCACGACAACACCTACAACAACGGGGCCGACTTCACCGCCGGAGCCCCCACCCCGACCAACAGCGCCGGCAACGGACCGGTCGACCCGGGCGGGCCGGGCGGCACCGCCTGCACCGGCACCGTCGGCGCGGACACCAAGACCATCGCCGAGGTCCAGGGCACCGGCGCGGCCAGCCCGCTCGTCGGCACCACCGTGACCATCTCCGGTGTCGTCACCGGCGCGTACCCGACCGGCGGCTTCAACGGCTTCTTCCTGCAGACCGCAGGCAGCGGCGGGGACACCAGCCTGACCGGGCGCACCGCCTCCGACGGTGTCTTCGTCTACACCGGCACCACCACCCCCGTCGTCGTCACCAACGGCCAGTACGTCCAGGTCACCGGCTCGGTCGTGGAGTTCAACACGCTGACCGAGGTCAACCTGACCAGCCTGGCCAACTGCGTCGTCCGCACCGAGACCGTCCCGGCGCCGATCCCGGTCGCCGTGCCGTTCCCGGCGTCCGACTCCGACCGCGAGAAGATCGAGTCGATGCTCATCCAGCCTGCCGGTGATTTCACCGTCAGCGAGGTCTACGCGATCGGCACCTTCGGCGAGGTCACCCTCGCCAGCGGCACCACCCCGCTGATCCAGCCCACCGACAAGGCCCTGCCGACCGACACCGCGGGTATCGCCGCCATCGTCGCCGACAACGCCGCCCGGAAGGTCGTCCTCTCCGACGGAGCCTCCGGCACCGCCTCGACCGGCCCGGTCCCGTTCTCCGACCCGGCAAACCCGGCCCGCGTGGGCGCCAAGCCGATCTTCAACAAGCCCGTCATCCTGGACTACCGGAACTCGGCCTGGAACTTCCAGCCGACCACCCGGGTCACCTCGACGACGGCCCTGACCGATCGCACCACCTTCACCAACACCCGCACCGCGGCCCCGGCCAACGTGGGTGGCAACCTCAAGATCGCCTCCTTCAACGTCCTGAACTACTTCAACGTGGTCGGAACCGATCTGGGCTGCACCTCCAGCTTCAACAGCACCAGCAACTGTGACGCCCGTGGCGGTCAGACCACTGCGGACCGCAACCGTCAGCTCGGCAAGATCGTCGTCGCCATCAACAGCCTCGGTGCCGACGTCGTCTCCCTCGAGGAGATCGAGAACTCGGTCAAGTTCGCCTCCTTCTACGGAGCGAACCCGAACCGCGACACCGCCCTGGCCACCCTGGTCACCGCGCTGAACGCCGCCGCCGGTGCCGGAACCTGGGCCTTCGCCCCGTCCCCGGCCGCCAGTGATCTCCCGGCCGTCTCGGCCCAGGACTTCATCCGCACGGCCTTCATCTACAAGCCGGCCAAGGTCAGCCTGTCCGGTGTCTCCAAGGTCCTGGTCGGCAGCACCGCCTTCGTCAACGCCCGCCAGCCCCTGGCCCAGGTGTTCCAGGACGTCAGCACGGGCTACAAGTTCCGTGTCGTGGTCAACCACTTCAAGTCCAAGGGTTCGGCCGGTCCGCTCCCGGGCGACGCCGACTCCGGTGACGGCCAGGGTGCGTCCAACGCCTCCCGTGTCGCCCAGGCCGGTGCGCTGCTCACCTTCGTCAACGATCTGAAGACCGCTGACGGCGTCGAGGACACCCTCCTCGCCGGCGACTTCAACTCCTACTCCAAGGAGGATCCGTCCCAGGCGATCCTGGCCGGCGGCTTCCACGACATCGCGGCCGAGAAGAACATCAACAAGTCCAGCTACGTCTTCGACGGGCTGTACGGCTCCCTCGACCACATCTACTCCTCCGGTTCGATCAACTCCCGGATCACCGGCGCCGACATCTGGCAGATCAACGCCAACGAGCCGGTGGCCGCCGAGTACTCCCGCTTCACCCCGTACGGCGCGCAGCTGTTCGAGCCGAACAGCCCCTACCGTGCCTCCGACCACAACCCGGAGATCATCGGCCTGAACACCACCGTCGCGCCGGCCAAGGTCGACATCAACCTGTTGGCGATCAACGACTTCCACGGTCGCATCGACACCAACACGGTCAAGTGGGCCGGCACCATCGAGAAGCTGCGGCAGACCGCCGGAGCCAGCTCCACCCTCCTCGTCGGTGCCGGTGACCTCGTCTCCGCCTCGCTGTTCCCGTCCGCCGTTCAGGACGACCAGCCGACCATCGACGTGATGAACGAGGTCGGACTGAACGTCTCGGCCGTCGGCAACCACGAGTTCGACAAGGGCTGGTCCGACCTGAAGGACCGGATCATCGGGCCGGCCAACAACCGCAACGCCAAGTGGGACTACCTCGGGGCGAACGTCTACAACAAGGGCACCACCACCCCGGCCCTGCCGGAGTACTCGATCTTCACGATCGACGGTGTCAAGATCGCCGTCACCGGCGCGGTCACCCAGGAGACCCCGACCCTGGTCTCCCCGGCCGGTGTCGCGAACCTGGACTTCGGTGACCCGGTCGATGCGGTCAACCGCGTCGCCAACCAGCTCTCCGACGGCAACCAGGCCAACGGCGAGGCCGACATCGTCATCGCCACCTTCCACGAGGGTGCACCGGACGGCACGCAGACCCTGGCCGATCAGGTCGCCAAGTCCGCGGTGTTCGCCAAGATCGTCAACGGCCTGAACTCCAACGTCGACGTCATCTTCAACGGCCACACGCACCAGAAGTACGCCTACAACGGCGCGGTCCCCGGTGTCACCGGCAAGACCCGTCCGATCCTGCAGACCGGTTCCTACGGCGACAACATCGGCCAGGTCGTCCTGACCGTCGACACCGCCAGCAAGACCGTCGACAGCTACACCATGAAGAACGTCGCCCGCTCCACGGATGCGGACACGGCGATCCTGACCGCCTACCCGCAGCTGCAGCCGGTCAAGACCACGGTCGACAACGCCCTGGCCTACGCCGCGACCATCGGCAACCAGAAGAAGGGTGAGGTCACCAAGGACATCACCACGGCCTACTCCGGCGGATCCTTCGTCGGCGGGGTGTGGACCGGTGGAACCCGTGACGACCGCGGCAGTGAGTCGACCCTGGGCAACAAGGTCGCCGACGCCCTGCTCGACACCCTGGACGATCCCACCCTGGGCGGTGCCCAGATCGGTGTGGTCAACCCGGGTGGTCTGCGTGCGGAGCTGTTCGACACCCAGGCGAAGTTCGGCGCGAGCGCCGTGGCGAGCCTGGCCGACAAGGACATCTCCTACTCGCAGGCGAATGCCGTCCTGCCGTTCGTCAACAACCTGTGGACCACCACCCTCACCGGTGCCCAGTTCAAGACGATGCTCGAGCAGCAGTGGCAGACCAACCCGGACGGTTCCGTCCCGACCCGGTCCTACCTGCAGCTCGGACTGTCCGAGAACGTCACCTACACGTTCGACGACACCCGTACCGCCGGTGACCGGATCACCTCGATCACCATCAACGGCGCTCCGTACTCGCCGACCGCGAGCTACCGGATCGGTACCTTCTCCTTCCTCACCGCAGGTGGCGACAACTTCCGGATCTTCACCTCCGGTACCGACGCCCGTGACTCCGGTCTGATCGATCGTGATGCCTGGATCACCTACCTGCAGACCCACCTGCCGACCTCCCCGAGCTACGCCAAGCACGGGGTGAAGGTCACCGGGTTCAACCCGAACCCGTCCTGGACCGAGGGAACGGCCCACACCTTCACGGTGGCCGGCCTGAACCTCACCTCGCTGGGCTCCCCGGCGAACACCACGGTCAACGCCAAGATCGGCACCACCAGCCTGGGTGACTTCGCCGTCACCGCCGGTTCGGCCTCCGTCACCATCACGGTTCCGGCCGGGGTCACGGGCAGCCAGCTGCTGGTGCTCACCGCTTCGCCCAGCAACACCAAGGTGACGATCCCGTTCACCGCGGTCGCCGGGCCGAAGGCCTCCACCACGGAGATCACCGCGCCGACCGGCAAGGTGAAGGTGTCCCCGGTGGTCGACGCGGTGACCGTCAAGGTCACCACGACCTCCGCCGACGCCAGTGGTGCGGTCACCGTCAAGAACGCGGCGGGGACCACCCTCGGCACCGGAACGGTCAACGCGGCCGGCACCGGTACCGTCACCCTCACCACACCGCTCGTCGCCGGTGACTACGTCCTGACCGCGGTCTACGCGGGCAACTCCGGCACCGATGGATCCACCTCGGCGACGAGTGCCCTCCGGGTCACCTTCACGGATGCTTTCGTCAACCCCTTCCTGGACGAGATCCAGTGGCTGACCACCAACAAGATCACCACCGGGTACGCCCCGGACTTCACCCAGTTCAAGCCGATCCTGGGTGTGGAGCGTCAGGCGATGGCTGCCTGGCTGTACCGCTACACCCACCAGGGTGCGGACGCACCGGCCTGCACCACCAAGCCGGCTGCCGATGTCCAGATCAACAACCAGTTCTGCGGTGCGATCAAGTGGATGTACGACACCGGTCTCACGACCGGCTACAACGAGAACGGCGGCAACAACTTCCGCCCGCTCGAGCTCGTCCAGCGTGAGCAGGCGGTGACCTTCCTGTACCGCCTCAGCGGTGGAACGCCGACCACCTGCTCCGGTGCCACCGGACCGTTCCCGGATGTCCCCAAGACGAACCCGTTCTGCTCGGCCATCACCTGGGCCGTGGCGAACGGCATCACCACCGGGTCGAACGGCAAGTTCCTCCCGCAGAAGGCGGCGGAGCGGCAGGCCCTCGCGGCCTTCCTCTACCGCTTCGACAAGATCTAGGCAGCACCTGACCTAGGCAGCAGAACAGCGGCCCCGGTACTCGCGAGAGCGAGTACCGGGGCCGCTGTTCGTTCTCCACCCTGTTCCCGCGCACGTTGTTCGTTCTCGCGCGCGATGTTTCGTGCGCGAGGAGCAACATCGTGCGCGGGAACAAGGGTGGTGGTGAGGTTTCCGGGAGGACTCAGACAAGCACGCCGGCACTGGGATCAGCAGCGCGCTTCTGCAGATCCCGCTTCTGCAGGACAGTGGAGGCGATCAGTGCGACCGCGACCCCGACCACCGCGTAGATGGCGATCACGATGACGTTCCCGGTGATCCCCTCGGCACCGAAGTAGACGATCTTGCGGACCGCTGCCGTCCCCGCCCCGTTCGGGATCCCCCCGCTGATCGCGCGCCAGAACGGCGGCAGCAGCTCGGGCGCGTAGGCGCCACCCGCACTCGGATTGCCCAGGATGACGAACAGCAGCACCGTGAGCCCGATGCCGATCACCCCGAACAACACCTGGAAGGCCATGGTCACAGCAGCCGCGGCGAACACCAGCAGACTGCCGAGCAACCACAGGCCCATCGTGTGGCCGGTCATCGCCCCGAGCACCGGACCGACGACGACGGCACCGGCGAGGCCGGAGACGATCGAGTAGGGGACGATCGCCAGCAGCCGGAAGACCGCCCGCCGGCGGTTCGTCGGGCGTGCCCCCTTGGCAACCCCCAGCAGGGCCGCGACCAGGTACCCGCCGACCGTCCAGCCGACCACCAGATAGAAACCGGTGAGTCCCCGCGAGTCCCCGGGCTGGACCTGCAGCACGTCCGAGACCGTGATCGTCCGTTTCTGGGTCGCCTCGGCCTGGCTGAGCACCTCCTGGATCGCGGTGGCCTTGGAGGCGCCCGAGGCGGTGGCGACCAGGAGGGCGTCGTTCGTTCCGGAGGTGTCCACGACCAGGGCGCCGCTGACCGTACCGTCGGTGATCTGCGCGCGCGCCGTCGCCTCGTCCGGGACGAGGGTGGCCACCAGGGGTTCGCCGTTGATCGCGTTCAGCTGTCCGACCAGCTGCTCCCCGGGCTGGGCCGGGGCGACCACGGCGATCGGGACCCGGTGCGGGGTCGGGTTGTGGAAGGCCCCCACGTAGGACAGGACGAATCCGATCTGGAGGAACAGCACACCCAGGACGAGGGCCACCGTGCGCAGGGCGACGGCGTCCTTGAGTTCGGCCCAGAAACCCTGCGGTACCTGCTCCTGGATCTCCTCGGGCCGCTCGTGCCGTCCGGTCGTGGTTGTACTCATGCTCTGGCCTCTCCCTCCGGGTCCCCACCGGGCCCGTCCCGATAATGAATACGCCGATGTATCGGATACGTCAATGTATCCGTTGTTAGAGTGACGGACATGACCGCCGAAACACCCCGTACCCCCGGCCTCCCGAAGGCGCAGGTGCGCCCCGCGCCGGACAGGACGTCAACCCCGACACCGTCGAAGGTAGACCGGCCGACCCGCCGACGAGGGCGGACACGAGCGCGCTTGATCGAAGCGGCCTTCGCCGTGTTCGCCGAACGGGGATTCGGCCGGGCGAGCATCGAGGAGATCTGCGAGGCCGCCGGCTACACCCGGGGAGCGTTCTACTCGAATTTCAGCAGCCTGGACGAGCTGTTCTTCGCCCTCTACGAACATCGCGCCCAACTGATCGCCGACCAGGTCGGTGGGGTTCTCGGCCGTGTCTCCGGCCAGGACACGGTCGAAGTGCTGGTCAACCGGGTCATCGAGGCGCTGACCCTGGACCGGGACTGGATCATGGTTCGCACCGAGTTCCTGCTCCACGCCGCCCGGTCGGCGACGATCGCGGCGACCATGACCGCCCACCGGACCGTCGTCCAGGAAACCTTGGCCCGGACCTTGCAGGATGTCGTCGACCTGACGGACCTGCCGCCTGCCCTGCGCAGCGGGGCGAGCCTGGCTCGCGCGGTGATGGCGGTGCATGACGGTGTGGTGGTGGAGATGCTGCTGGGCACCGGCACCGAGGAGCTCAAGTCGTGGTTGCGCACCCTGCTCCTCGCCCTC
Organism: Nakamurella silvestris; assembly: GCA_003576535.1. GTDB lineage: Bacteria > Actinomycetota > Actinomycetes > Mycobacteriales > Nakamurellaceae > Nakamurella > Nakamurella silvestris. The sequence goes on from QXCQ01000022.1 coordinate 11,896, forward strand.
TTGGACTGAGCGCACCGGGGACCGACCCACCCTCCCCGGTCCGGCACACCTGACCGATACTTCTTCCTGGCCCACACCTGTTCGAGCCCGGCCCCGGGCCGGCCAGGCGCTGCGTACACCGTCGAGAGGAACACCATGGACACCCGAACCGTTGGATTCATCGGCCTCGGCATCATGGGCATGCCGATGGCACGGAACCTGATCAAGGCCGGGTTCGATGTCCTCGTCTGGGCCCGCTCCCCGCAGCCGGCCCGGGAACTCGTCGCCGAGGGCGCCCGGGCGGCGGCCGACGTGACCGGGGTCTTCGACACCGCCGAGACGGTGATCCTGATGCTGCGCGACGAGCCGGCCGTGGATGCGGTGCTGGCACGCGGGACCGACAGGTTCGCAGAACTGGTCGCCGGCCACACCATCGTCCAGATGGGCACTTTCACCACCGCCTTCTCCCGCCGGCTCGCCGACGAGGTGACGGCCGCAGGCGGTGAGTACGTCGAGGCCCCGGTCTCGGGTTCACGGGGACCGGCCACCAACGGCACCCTCGTCGCCATGCTGGCCGGGGAGGACGCCGCCGTTCGGCGCGCCGGGCCCTTCCTCGACGCGATGTGCGGCAAGCAGTACTTCTGCGGGGACGTCCCGGCGGCGCTGACCATGAAACTCTCGGTCAACACCTTCCTGATCACGATGGTCACCGGTCTCGCCGAGGCCTTCCACTTCGCCGAGACCGCGGGCGCGGACACCGCTGTGCTCGCAGCCGTGCTGGCCGATGGCCCCATGTCCTCGGTGGTTTCCGTGGGCAAGGCCGAGAAGCTGCTCGCCGACGACCTGAGCCCGCAGGCGGCGATCTCCGATGTGCTGAAGAACGCCAGGCTCGTCGAGGATGCCGCGCTGGCAGCGGGTTCGGCCCATCCGCTGATCGAGGCGAGCCGCAGACTCTACGAAAGGGCCGAGGACCTCGGTCACGGCGGCGAGGACATGATCGGCGTCATCAGCGCGTTCCGGACCGGCCGTCACTGACGGGTGACAGGCACTGACGCGTGACAGCCGCCCCGGCCTGCGGAACCCGGCTGCCGCGGGCATGATGCCGGAATGGGAGAGCTGACCTTCACCACGACCGATCCCGGTGTCCGGATCTGCAGCGAGTCCTTCGGCGACCGGGACGGCACACCGCTCGTCCTGCTGCACGGCGCGGGCAACTCGATGGTGTACTGGGACTCGCAGCTGGTGAATGCTCTGGTGGCCAAGGGATTTCACGTCATTCGAGTGGATGCACGGGATGCCGGACGCAGCACCTCCTCGCCGCTGGGCGCACCCGACTACTCCCTGCCCGACCTGGCCCGCGACATCGCGACCGTCATCCGGGTCGGTGGAATCGGCAGGGCCGTCATCGCCGGCGTGTCCCAGGGCGCGTCCATCGCCCAACTCCTCGCCCTGGACCATGCCGAGCGGGTGTCTGCCCTCTGTCTGATCTCCACCACCCCCGGAATCCCGGGCGAGGAGGCCGGGGACCTGTCCCCCCTGTTCGGAACCATGGATGTCCGCACCGCAGACACCCCGTCCGCGCCCCCTCCATGGGGGGACGCCGAAGCACTGGTGACACATCTGGTCGACACCGAGCGTCGCTACGGCGGGACCGCCTTCGACGAGGAACTGGCCGAACGGGATGCCCGGGAGGATGTCGAACTCACGATCGACCTCCCGGCCCAGCTGACCAACCCCTTCCTGGTGGGTTCCGGTCAACCCTGGCGGGCGCGGCTCGGCCTGATCGATGTGCCGGTGCTGGTCGTGCACGGGTCCCAGGACCCGATCTTCCCGCCGGACCACGGCCGTGCCCTCGCCGCCGAGATCCGCGGCGCCGAACTGGTGGTCCTGGACGGTGTCGGCCATGCCAACATCCCACCGGTGCACTGGCCCGAACTGGTGGCCGGAATCGCGTCCCTGCGGGAACGCTGAAAGCCATACCCAGGGGAGGTTCTCACCACACCGCCCGACCGGGTGCAATTCACCCACGAATGCGCGGGCCTGGGTAAATGATTCGGGGTACAACCCGCCACACCGGCAACTCGAAAGCGCGTTCTCCAAGTCGATACCAAAGAATGAGGCTCATCTACTTTCGTTTGTGCCATGGTGATCGGCATGAGCACACCTTCGTTCCCCACCTCATCGGACAACACCTCGACCCCGACCCGATCGACTCCCCCTCCGGGCTCGGTGAACGGGGCCTTCTTCATCTATCTGATCGCGGCCGCGATATCGGTGGTCGGAATCGTGCTGACCTTCACCAGCGACATCTGGGACAGGGCGTTGCGCGAGAACGCCGACATGGTGTCGTCGACCGGCATGACCACCGAGGAACTGATCAACATCACCAAGACCGTGTCGATCGTGGTGGGGGTGCTGTTCGTCGGCCTGTACCTGCTGTTCGCCTTCAAGATGCGGGCCGGACGCAACTGGGCGCGCATCGTTTTGACTGTGCTGTCGGCATTGTCGGTGGTGAGCCTGTTCAGCGCCACCGCCTCGGTCAAGATCAACGACCAGACCTACACCTCGGGCTCCAACCAGGTGACGGGCTGGATCGGAGCCGTCATCTCGGTGCTCGCGATCGTGCTGATGTTCCTGCCCGCCTCCAACGAGTACTTCGCCCGCACGAAGGCCGAGCGCGCGGCACGCTGAGCGACGTCACCAATTCCTTCGCCCATTCCACCGTGAATGGTTGAACATTCCTCACTGGACGGATTCTGCGCGAATTGACCTGATGTGGAGGGGCTGGCCCGATACGGGTCAGCCCTTCTCCGTTCCCGCCGGGTGCCATTCGTCGCCGATGATCCCGTAGATCTCTTCGTTGGCCCATTCACCCTTCCAGAACAGGGATTCGGTGAGTGTGCCCTCCAATTCCATTCCCAGCCGGCGCAGGAGCCGACCGGACGGGGCGTTGCCACCCACCACATGGCCGGCGATGCGATGCAGCCCCAGGTCCTGGAACCCCAGCCGGAGCATCTCCTCGGCGGCCTCGAAGGCCAGGCCCTTGCCGTGGTAGTCCGTGTGCATGGCAAATCCCAGTTCGCCCTGACGGTGCTCGGCGCTGACCCATTTCAGCAGGATCTCGCCGATGACGACGCCCGTCTCCCGGAGTTCCATGGCCAGTACCAGCCACTGCCCCGGCTCGGTGATCTCCCCTTGGCCGAGTTTGAGTTCCAGGGCTGCCTGGGTCTGCTCCCGATCACGGACGGGCCAGGGCACGTACCGCGTGACCTCGGCCGAGGAGTGGAAGGCGAAGAGGTCGTCGAGGTCGGAGCGACGATGGGGCCTCAGGTCCAGGCGCGCCGTGCGGATCGGGTACTCGGGCTTCAGCCCTGCAGGGGCAGTCGGTGACAACAAGGCGTTCGCTCCCGGAACTGGGGGTGGGCGGGACAGAGGGCCTCCGCCGGTCGAGGTCGACGCCCGCAGGTCCCAGTGCGTCGCAGGTCAGCGACCAGAGGAGCGGGTATTCCTGTGACAGGGGATTTACTCTTGTAGGACAGGACCCTAGGGTGGGGGCAGCACACTGTCAATAGCCACCTGGTCACGGGTTGGATGCCCTGGGCCTGCGCCCCATAGACTGCCGCCAGTTGATCGTTCACCAGGGGAGGCTCGAGGTCACACGTGGACGAAGTCATCGAAAGGGCCGGACGTCAGCTCCGCCTGCTGCGCCGGGCGAAAGGGCTGACCCTGGCCGAACTCGCCGCACGAGCCGGTTGCACCGACGGCTACCTCTCCGCGGTCGAGAACGGCACCACCGCACCGACCATCAGCTCCCTGGCCACCCTGGCGGCCGTCCTCGGCACCGACATGTCGGTCTTCTTCCCCAACATCCACCGCGACCCGGTCCACGTCCACCGCGCTGCGGAAACCGGCTCGTTGCGGATAGCGGCCGGGGGGAGCGAGGTCTACACGATCCTGTCCGCCCGCACGGTCGACCCCTCGTTCACCGGTCTGCTGGAGGAAGTTGCCCCGGCCGAATCGGACACCTCCTACTCCTTCTTCGGTGAACGGTTCCTGCTGGTGCTCGGCGGCACCGTCGAACTACGGATCGACACCACGGTCTATGCCCTGGGACCGGGCCAGACCCTCCACTACTCCTCCCACCCCGATCACCTGCTCCGGGTGACCTCCGAGCAGCCGGCCTCGATCCTGTGGATCGTCACCCCCGCACTGATCTGAATAGACGACATGCCTGACACCCACCAGCCTGACACGACCCCTGACGAGGCCTCGATCGCCCAACGGATCGGGATCCGGCTCCGCACCCTGCGGACCGGGAAAGGTCTGACCCTGGCGGAGCTGTCGCGCCAGTCCGGGGTGTCGGTGTCCTACCTGTCAGCGGTGGAGAAGGGGGTCAATCTGCCCTCCCTGCAGACCCTGGCCCGCCTGACGGAATCCCTCGGGGTCAGCATCCCGTCCGTCCTGGCCGAGGAAGGGCGGCCGCACGTCCACCTCGCAGGGGTACCCGCCACACCCGGGACGGTGGGGGCCTCCCACCCGTTGCTCCAGCTGACCACCGCAATCACCCGGACAAGCTCGTCCACGTCCGGCCCCGCCCCTGTCCCGGTCGCGGAGCGGGATCTGTTCCTCTACGTCGTCGAGGGGGCTGTGGCCGTCACCCTTGACGATCGCCGCTACGAACTGGGGGCCGGGGATGCGATCGACGCCCATTGCCCGGATTCGGTGACCTACCAGGCACAATCGGACTGTGTGATCGTCTGGAGCTCCAGCCCGGCCCGGATCGGCTGAACCCGGGTTGGCCCCTGGGGCACCCGGGCCGGAGGAAATCCGCGCGGCCGTGCAACGTTTCCGGCGGTTCTGAGGTCTTTCCCCGTGAGGACCGGCCACGACAGTGCTGCCGGCGACATGGTCCGCACCGGACCCAGGGGGGAGCATGGTGGGGTTGTCCCGCGCACCACGCCGATTGACCGAACGGCAGCGTCAGCTCGCCGGAGACCTGATCACCGAACACGGTGACGATCTCTGGAACCTGGCGCTGGTGATCGGCGGCTCCCGGCAGGCGGCGGAGGATCTGCTGGCCTCGGCGCTGATCAGGGCGCTACCGCACCTCGACCGGGTGACCGCTCCGCCACCGATCTACCTTCGGACCGTCATGTTGAACCTGCGGACGACGGAATGGCAACGGCGCAAAGGGATCACGATCTCCCCCTACGCCGCACTGCCGGAGTGGAACACCGGACGGGACGAGGCGACGACCGTTGCCCTGCGCACCGATGTCTCCCAGGCACTGGCCGGGCTCGCACCCCGCCAACGGGCGGTGGTGGTCCTGCGCTATCTGGAGGACCGCCCGATCAGCGAGGTCGCCCAGATCCTCGGCTGCTCGGAGGCGACCGTCCGTTCCCAGGCCCACCGCGGCCTCGCCCAGCTGCGCAGCGCCCCCTGGTTGGCGCGCCAGGCCGATGACGAAACAACAAGGAGCGCACCGTGAACGAGCACGAGGACCGCCTTGGCGCGGTGCTGAAGTCGTTGACCGACCCCCACGCCCCGACAGATCTGCGGGCCCGACTGCTGGATCGGCTGCCGGAGACCCGACCGGTGCCACGACGCCGGTCACCCCGCTGGGCGATGGCGGGGGTCGCGGCAGCGACTGCGGCGGTGCTGATCGCGGGGCTCCTCGTCCAGGGGGCCACCCGCAGCGACGACCGCGCTGCCCTCCCCGCACCGGTGACCGGCTCGATCCGGCCGACCGAGGAGGGCACCGGGGAGGGGGGCACCTGCCGAAGCGCCCTGCAGCGGGCCGAGAACGCCGCAGACACGGTGGCCCGCCTGCCGAGACTGGACCCGGACTCGACGGTGACGGGCGCGGTCATTTGTGCACCGGAGGAGATGCGCTACCGGGAAGGCTCCGGTGTGTGGTCCTACGATCTCGAGTACATCGTCCCACCAACGGATCTGGGCGACCTGCTGGCCGCGCTACGGGAACCGGACACCGACCCCGGCGTCATCGAAGGCCACTGCCTCCCGTTCCCCGCGGCCGGACCTGTGTTGGTACAGACCGATTCGGGAGCCTCCCGTGTCGTCCGGTTCCCGGCCGGCCGCTGCGGCACATCCCTGGGTGCCGCCGTCCTCCAACGGATCGCGACCTCGAAGAACGAACGACCACAGGCGCGGGAGCAGATCCTGTCCCCGGCCGAGGTGGCCATCGGCTGCAGCCCGTTCGGCGAGGACGACAACTTCCCCTGGCGGGTGTCCAGGAAAGCCGGCACCCTGCCCGCGCTGCCCGGCGGCACGGTGTCCTTGTGCACCTACCGTCTTCGCGGTGACAGCGAACTCGAGGGCATGGGTGCCGGCACGGTACCCACGGCTGATCTGGCCGACCTCTGGTCGGGTTTCCGTCCCGATCGGAAGGACACCTGCGGCGGGGCACCGTTGGACTGGTTCACCGTGGTCACACCGACCAATACCCTCGGTACGGACGTTCCGCTGAACCGCGAGAGCTGGCCGTCGGAGGAAATCCTCGCCAAGTTCGAGATCGGTGGCTGTGGACGAGTTTTCGATCAGGAGTTCCGGATGATCGGCAGGATCGATCCGGAGGTCGCAGCGGCGGCCTCCCGATTGGTCACCCTGCCCACCACGGTGTCCGCCCGGCGGAATGCCGGCAGCGAGGCGACCGACGTCATCGGCACCCTGCCGATGGAGAGTCGTGATGCCCCGGCCCCGCAGAACACACCGGTGGACTCGATCGCAGCCCTGGTGACCAGCGCTCCTACCGGGGAGGTCGACTACCCAGCGCCGGGCAACCCGGTCATGATGGAGGTCCTGGTCGGAGCTTTCCGTACCCTGCCGGACGGCACATCCGTGTTGTGTTTCCCGGGAAGCGGTGCCGTCCTCGCGGACGACCCGGATGCCCACTGCGGCCGCACCGTTCGGCTGGTGGGGCTCGACCCGGACGGGCCGCAGTGGGCCCCCGAGACCTTCCCGGGCACGCCCTATCCCACCGCACGTTTCGTCGGAGACTTCGACGGCGAGACCTTCACGGTGCGGGGCCAGTTCCCACCGGTGCACTTCACCACCACCTTGCAGCTGACGACCTACCACTACTCCTGCCGCCCCACAGCCGACCACTGGCAAAGGGTTTCGGACGGCGGTGCCGATGACCTCGCCCGCGCCGAGGCTGCCATTTCACGCCATCAGGAGACCTTCGGCGACGCCACCGTGACCCGCCTGGACGACAGCGGGGCGACCGCTTTCGGGCGGACCGACAGCCAGGATGTGGTCGTGGTCGGGTACCTCGGCGAGGAATCTGCGGCTCGCGCATTGTTGGCAGATGCTGCGATCACCAATCTGTGCCTGGTGCCGGTCGGGTACTCCCGGGCCCAGGTGCTGCGGCAGCAGACCTACCTGACCGAACAGCTGGCGGGCGCGCCGATGTCGGACCGTTTGTGGAACGGCGCCCCTAGGCTCGGGCCGGACTCCACCTTGAGCGGACCTGCGGAGCTGCAGCCCACCGTGGAGCTCGACGTGGACTTCGTGACGGCCGACATCGCGGCCGTCATCGCTACGGCGAACACCATGGGCCCGCCGGTCGCCGTCATCCCCCAGATCTCCCCGACCAACTGAGCCGGCTTCGTGGCCCCGGCTCCGGTGGCCGCGCTCCCCGCCGACAATCGCGCAGTCTGCAGACAGCGCGGAAGTCGAGACGGAGCGCGGTCGACGGGACCGGAGCGCTACACGGTGAGAGCGGCGGCCGCTTCGGCGTGCAGACCCGGCGCGGCCGCGAGAATCCCGGTCGGGATGTCGTGCGGCCGGTGGCTCGTCACCACGGCACCGGCCTCCGCGGCGATCAGGCCGCCGGCGGCGATGTCCCAGCGCTGGATGCCCTCCTCGAAGTAGATGTCCACGTGACCGGCGGCCACGGCGCACAGATCCAGTGCGGCACTGCCGATCCGGCGGATGTCCCGCACCTGCGGCAGGACCTTCGCGATCAGCGCACCCTGGATCCCCCGCCGGTCCGCGGAGTACCCGAAGCCGGTGGACAACAGCGCGCGGTTCAGCGGCACGGCCTCCCGGCAGTGCAGCGGCTTCCCGTCACCGAAGGCACCCTCACCTCGGACCGCGGTGTACAGCCGGTCCCGGGTCGGGTCGAACACCACCCCGACCACGGATCCCTCGGCATCCTCCACGGCCACACTCACCGACCAGTTGTCGAGCTCGTAGAGGTAGTTGACGGTCCCGTCCAACGGATCGACCACCCAGATCAGCCCGGATGTGGATTCGCTGGCAGCCCCCTCCTCACCGAGGATGCCGTCGGCCGGTCGTTCCGCCTCGATCATCTCCACCAGGATCTGCTCGGCCGCCCGGTCGGCATCCGAGACCGGATCCGTACCACTGGATTTCGTGTCGAGCCCCTCGACGTTTCCGTATCGGCGCAGGAGCTCTGCCCCGGCCGCACGCGCAGCCCGGACCGCGAGGTCGAGCAGCGCAGCGGTGTCCACGGCCGCGGGGTCGGTGGGCGAGGGGTCAGCGGGCGAGGGGTCAGCGGAGGACGGGTCAGCGGAGAAGGTCATGGCCCCATTCTCCGTTCCCGCTCCAGCACTCCTCGACCCGGCCGGCGGATCTCACATCCGCGGGCCACCGGTCAGGCGACGGCCAGCGCCGGTATCGACTCCACCGTCAGGACCACCTGTTGGCCCACCGACAGACGCTCGACCTGCGCCGAGGGCAGCTGTGCCACCACCAGCGTGCCGTCCGCCAACCGCGCCGACACGCGGCCGTGGGCCCCCAGGAAACTGGTGGTCACCACCGTCGCATCCCCGGGATGGGTCTGGCCCACCGGGATCTCCTCGCTCACCCGCACCTGTTCCGGTCGCACCAGCACCGACCCGGTCCCACTGGTCGGCGAACCGGGCAGCAGCGGCACCTCGGTCCCCAGCACCACGGCCGTCGCGCCGCTGATCTGCCCGCTGAGCCGGTTCGTCAGCCCGATGAACTCGGCGACGAAGGCGTTCGTCGGATGGGAGTAGATCACCTCGGGGGTGTCGATCTGCTCGATCTGCCCGGCCCGCATCACCCCGACCCGGTCGGCGACGGCCAGCGCCTCCTCCTGGTCGTGCGTGACGAACAGGGTGGTGATCCCGACATCCAGTTGGATACGCCGGATCTCGTCCCGCAGCTGGACCCGGACCTTGGCGTCCAGGGCCGACAGCGGCTCGTCCAGCAGCAGCACCTTCGGCTGGATCGCCAGGGCCCGCGCCAGGGCCACCCGCTGCTGCTGACCACCGGACATCTGATGGGCGTACCGGTCCACCTGGGCACCCAGGCCCACCAGATCCAGGTACTCCCCCGCCGCCTTGCGCCGCTTCGCCCCGTCCACCCCGCGCAGCCGCAGCCCGAAAGCCACGTTCTCCCGTGCGGTCATGTGCGGGAAGAGGGAGTATGCCTGGAACACCATTCCCATATCCCGTTTGCTGGTCGGGATGCTCGAGATGTCCTTGCCGGCAACAACAACCCGACCGGAGTCGGCGTCCTCCAGACCGGCCAGCACCCGCAGGGCCGTGGTCTTGCCACATCCCGACGGGCCGAGCAGCACCACCAGTTCCCCGGGGCTCAGGGTCAGGCTCATCCCGTTCAGGGCCTGGATGTCCCCGTAACTGCGGCGCAGGTCCTGGAGGGAGACCTCCACCCCGCCGGTGCTCGGTCGCTCTGTGGTCACGCGGTTTTCCCCTTACGTCCCTTGCGGGAATGACTGAACAACGACAACACCAGCAGCAACACGAAGGCGACCAACAGGGACACCAGGGACAGGGCCATCGCCAACCGGCCGTCGTCCTGACCGACCTGGAAGATCGCGGTGGCGAAGTTCTGCCGGTTCAGCAACGAGGCGAAGGTGAACTCTCCCAGCACCAGCGCCAGCGAGATGAAACAGGCGCTGACCACGGCGGAACGGATGTTCGGGATGACGATTCGCAGGATCACCCCGGTCCAGGAGCTGCCCAGGGACCGGGCCGCCTCGGACAGGGTCTTGACGTCGATCGCGTCCAGGCCGGCGTCCAAGGACCGGTAGGCGAAGGGCAGCACCAGAACGGCGTAGGCGAAGCACAACCAGATGGTGTCGGTGGACAGGATGTGGGAGATCTGCCGGTAGATGGGTGCCAGACCCACCACCAGCACGATCGCCGGGATCGTCAGCGCCAGCAGGCAGACGAACTCCATCGTGCGCCGCATCCACGGGACCCGCAGCCGGATCCAGGTCATGGTCGGGACCAGCAGCACCAGCATGATGATCAAGGTCAGCGCCACCAGGAACAGCGAGTTCCGCAGCCCCACCCAGAGCAGTTTGCTGTTGGGATCGTCCGCGGTGGCCAGACTGCCCACCGCCTGCCAGGCGTCCCACACCCGACGGCCACCCAGGTTCTTGGTGGAGGACTCGAACAGGGAGTAGAGCGGGATCAGGAAGAACCCGCCGACGATCACCACGGTGATCCAGCGGAAGACCGTGGTCCGCCGTCGTCGGGCCGCGCGGAGTTTGCGTGGCGGCGGCCCCACCGAGCTCGCGACCACCGGGACACTGCTGTCGGAAACGGTGGTCATCCGAGCCACCTCGTCGCTCTCTTCTGCAACCGCGCGTAGGCGAACATCACGACGGTGACCACCACGATCATGCCCAGCGCCAGCACCTGCGGGTAGTTCCCCTGGTCGCTGACCTCGTTGATCATCGCGCCGCGGATCGCCGTGGGCACGACGGTGTTGGCGTTGGTCAGCGCCGCGATGGTCGCGTAGGCGGAGAAGGCATTGGCGAACAGCAGCAGCAGGGAGGAGATGAAGGCGGGGGCCAGGATCGGACCTGCCACCCGCCGCCAGTAGGTCCAGCTCGATCCGCCGAGGGTCTCGGTCGCCTCGCGCCACTGCGGCCGGATGCCGTCGAGGGCGGGCAGGAACACGATCACCATCAGCGGGATCTGGAAGTAGGAGTACACCAGGACGAAACCGTTGAACTCGAAGAGCCAGGTGGTGTCCATGTGCAGGCCCCAGTCGGCCAGCAGCTTGGTGACGAAGCCGTTGCGTCCGACCGTCGCGATGAAGGCGAAGGCGAGCATCACCCCGCCGAACTGCGCGAGCACCGACGAGATCGCGGTCAGGATCTTGCGCAACGGTCCGGTCGGGCTGCCGGTGACGATGGCGTAGGCGAGTACCGCACCCACCACCGAGCCGATGACGGCCGTGGTCGCCGACAGCGCGAGGGACTGGCCGAACACCGACATCGAGTTGGCACTGAACAGCCGGCGGGCGTTGTCGAGGGTGAAGCTCCCGTCCCGGTTCCGGAAGGACTCGACGATGACGATGATCGTCGGCAGCACCAGGAACACCGCGACGTAGGCGAAGAACGGAACGGTGGGCAGAGCCAGCAGGAAGGAACGCCGACCGCCCCGCTCCTTGCCCGCGGGGGCAAGGGACGGGGCGGCAAGCGGCGAGGTGGTCATCGCTGAGCAGGTCCGGTGGCGATCAGCCGCTGACCTTCGACCAGTTGTCCTTCAGGTAGGCCTGGGCCTTCGCGATCTGGTCCGCGGTCTGCACCTTCGGCGCCTCGGGGGAGGCAAGGGCGGCCAGGGCGGTGGCATCGATGGTGCCGTCGGCCTGCATCACGGACTGCAGCACCGGGTTGGCACCACCCTTGAGCCACAGGTTCTGGGCCTCGGGGGTGAACAGGAACTCCTGCCACAACCGCGCAGCGGCCGGGTGCGGGGCATCGATGTTGATGGCCTGGTTGTAGTACGAGCCGATGGCCGACCCTTCCGGGACGAACACCTTCCAGTCCACATCGTTCTTCTTCATCTCGGCGGCGTAGCCGAGCTGGTTGTAGGTCCAGTCGAAGACGACCCCGACCTCGCCCTGGGTCACCACGGCCGGGACGACGTCCCCGGAGAAGTAGTTGCCCGCTGCCTTGAGCTTGACGAAGAAGTCGACGCCGGGAGCGACATCGTCCAGGGAGCCGCCGTTCATCACCGAGGCGAGCACCACACCGTTGAAGGCCGCGCCGGCCTCGGTCGGGTTGCCGTTCAACGCCACGACGCCCTTGAACTTCGGGTCGAGCAGGTCGTCGAGCTTGGTGACGTCACCGTAGGTGGTGGCGTTGTAGCCGATGGCCATGGTGCCGGTGTAGTCGTTGACCCACAGACCGGTCGGCTCCTTGTTGACGGCCGGGATGCTGTCCCAGGCGGCGACCTTGTAGGGGGCGAACTTCGCCGTGTTGGGCAGGGTCACGCTGGTGCCGAGGTCGAAGACGTCGGGGGCGGCGTCGGTGCCCTTGTTCGTGTCGGCGGCCGTGATCTCCTCGGCGCTCGAGGAGTTCGGGGCCTGCTCGGTGACGGTGATGTCGGGGTACTTCGCCTTGAAGGCGTCGATGACCTCACCGTAGTTGGCCCAGTTCCGGGGCAGCGCGATGACATTGAGGGTGCCCTCGGCCTTGGCGGCGGCCACCAGGCCGTCCATCCCGCCGAAGTCGGCCAGGGAGGTCGCTGTCGCGGCATCGCCGGTGGCCGCGCCCGTGCCGGAGCCGCTGCTCTCCGGGCCCGTGGAGCTGCCGGCGGTCTCGGTCGTGGTGGTCCCGACGACCGTCGACGTATCGGTGGTGTCACCGGAGGGTTCCGAGGGCGCGGAAGCTGTGGTGCCGGCGCTCGTGGACGTCGGGGTGTCCGCTGCCTTGTTGTCCGAACCACATGCCGCGGTGGTCAGACCGATCACCGCGATACAAGCGATGAGAACCTTGCGCGAGAGAACTGTGCGCACGTGCTACCTCCTGAGATTGGATAGCCTGAGGATGTCCCAACAGGGAGGATCCTTCACTTCTGTTCACACAACGCCCGATGAACGGTTCCCGAATTTAACCGCGTCACGTTGTGTCGCGGGTTACATTTGGGACTCAATCGGCTACCGGGCGGAATTCCTTGCAGTCGCCTCCCCGTCACGGGGGGCACGCAACTCGTGGAGAGTTCATCCCCGGCCATCCTCGCGGCCGGTGTCAGCGACACGGCCGGGACCTACGTTTCGCCGCGGCCGGCGCACTGAGTCTAGCGAGCGGGACGGACGTGCGCTCCCGATCCGCGTTCGAGCACGATTCGGGTTCTGGACGGTCGGATTTCGACCGTCCAGGACCCGAATCGTGAAAAAAGTTCTAGGAGACCGGCTTGGCCAGGTCCTCGATGACGACCGCGCCGGGCAGCAGTGCCAGGTCTGCGCCGTCGACCACGATCTTCGACCGGCGCAGGCCGCTGCCGATGACCACCGGGCCGGCCGCGATCACTGCGGAGTCGATCAGGATCTGCCAGCCCTCGGGCAGGCCGACCGGGGTGATCCCGCCGTACTCCATGCCGGTCCGGGAGGTGGCCTCGTCCATCGGGGCGAAGGAGACCTTGCGCAGGTTGAGGTGGCGACGGATCGCACCGTTCACGTCCGCCCTGGTGGTGGCCAGGACGATGGCCGCGGCCCAGGTCGCCACCCCTTCGCGTTTGCCGGTCAGGACCACACAGTTCGCCGAGGCGGCCAGGGAGACGTCATAGGCCTGGCAGAACGCGGCGGTATCGGCCAGATCGGCATCGATGGCCGCGGCCGTGGCCTGGGGCAGCACCCCGATGGCGGCGGCCGTGGGGTCGGCCAGCAGGTCCGGGCGGGATGCCGCGGGGAAGGTTTCCAGGGTGCCGATGGTCAGTGACGTCATGCCCACCAGGCTATCGGCAGCCACCGCCACCTGTTCCCGCGCAGGTTGTTGGTCCTCGCGCGCGTTGTTCGGTGCGCGAGGAGCA
>QXCQ01000191.1 GCA_003576535.1 Nakamurella silvestris
GTATCTACAGCACTCACGCCATGGTGCAGTAATGTTTCTTGAATATCTTTTAAACGTGCAAGCGCATTTTTCTCAGCTTCGAGTAAATATTGTGTCACCGCAGGCGCAACTTTATAGAAGTCGACTCCCTTAAATGGGTCAACAGCAATCACGCTGGTTACGGTAATTTTACAGTTAAAAGCAAGTGCAAGTTTCTCAGCATGTTCAACTGCAGCATAAGAAATAGGAGAGTCATCTACAGCAAGAAGGATATGTTGATAAGCCATTATAAGTGTCTCCTTTTTATCTGATTCTTGATTCATTGATAACACATTGTAGCCATTGTCGCAATTCGATAATTGCATTTAAATTTGATTAAATATCTGTTATTTCAATATTTTGTGAAATACACATATTTTTTTTATGGTTTTATTTTGTAATCTTAACTTTTCATTTCAAAATACTGGATAATTTTATAAAAAATATGAATTTCATTTTATCGTTAAAGTTTTAAATATGCTGTCATTGATCTAAACAAAACAAAAATTGGCATGATAAATGCATTAATTTAATGCAAAGCAATATGAATGAATAAATTTTTGGCATCAATTTGGAACATTTTAAATGTGATGTCTAATCAAAGTGGATGAGCATGAAAATTTATACACTACGTTTAGAAAGCATACACCCAGATAAGACAGTAGAAAGTGTAGCGCTCACTTTTGATACTCGGCAAAAGAGCCGTTTTCGTGCAACTTTGAATAATGGGCACGATATTGGTGCAGATTTACCAAGAACAGGTATTTTGCGTAGCGGCTCTTATATCGCAACTGAACAAGGAGAAGTGCTGAGAATAGATGCAAAACCTGAAAAGTTGATGCAAGTCATTGCGTCAAATAGTTTTGATTTATTAAAAGCGGCTTATCATTTAGGCAATCGCCATGTGCCTTTGATGCTGACTCCAACGGCACTTTATTTCGAACCAGATCATGTGCTTGCTGAGATGATTTTAGGGCTTGGTCTAACAGTGAATGAAGTTGAACATCCGTTTGAGCCTGAAAGTGGGGCTTATGCACAACATCAGCATGATCATCGTTTAAGCCCAATTAAGGCTTTGCATCATGTCCATCACTAATGCATCACAATTACTCAGCTTACTCACGCTGTCATCTACAGCTTTGCCTATTGGTACCTATTGCTATTCGCAAGGTGTAGAAAGTGCAATTGAGCAAGGCTTAATTCATGATGAAGTGTCAAGTATTGCTTATTTTAATGAAGTGTTAGAGATGTTGTTGGTGCGTTTTGAATTGCCGATTTTAAAACGCTTGATGCAACACTATTCGAATGATGAACAGTTTTTAGTCTGGGCGAATTTTTATCGAGCCAGCCGTGAATCCAAAGAATTGTTGGCTGAATCACAGCAATTGGCATTTTCCTTAAATGCATGGAT
>QXCQ01000113.1 GCA_003576535.1 Nakamurella silvestris
CACCACCTGTTTATTTACCGTACTGTCGCGGGCTTTGTCCAAACCAACGTTTAAATGCATGATTAAATGCCGCGGGTTCTGAATAGCCTAACAATTCGGCAATCACTTCAATCGAATACTCTTTATACTCAATCAAACGTAAAGCTTTATGTTTAATTAACTGCTCTCGAATCTGTTTATAGCTGGTATTCAATTGTTGCAATTGATGGCGCAAGGTACGCTCAGGAACATTTAAAGCCTGTGCAACCTCAGCCATCGATGGAATAACACCTTGTTGTAATTCCAAATAATCATTGACACGTTGAATCAGCGGAGCAACTTTCTGCTCCTCAGCATTTAAACGCTCAATTTCAGCAATACATTTTGCCTCATACACCCGATGGGTAATGGGATCGGCTGAAGGTATGGGCAATTGCATCACATCTTCATTAATCCAAAATGCAGCGTTATCACAATTAAAGTGTAAATCTGAACCATAATAATCATGGTATTGTTTTAAAATACCGGGATCTTGAGGTTGCTGAAACGGTAATTCAATTCTGACACTTGGTGCAGTTAATCCCATCATTTTATAAATATCGTCAAGAAATTTATAGGTCCCTGAAATTTCACATTGCGCCCGAAGTAAACCCATTTCGGTTTCCAAATCCACTGGTTGATAAGTCAGTGCAATTTGATGATGGCCTTTTTCAA
Organism: Nakamurella silvestris; assembly: GCA_003576535.1. Lineage (GTDB taxonomy): Bacteria > Actinomycetota > Actinomycetes > Mycobacteriales > Nakamurellaceae > Nakamurella > Nakamurella silvestris. The sequence goes on from QXCQ01000113.1 coordinate 694, forward strand.
GTCCAAGTACTCCATACAGATAAGTCAAACCTTGATAACGAATCCCATTTTGAATTGCATCACCGACATTACTGCAAGTCACCAATAGCATCAATAAAGGACCATATCCTGCTAGAGAATAATGCTGACCAATGAATAAACCTGTTTCAGGCTGTACACCTTGACCGATAATTTTCTGAATATCCCACTCTAAACTGGGATGAATAATTGAACTCGGATCAAGTGCATCAGCTTTAATCCCGACACTTGCAAGACGTGAGTCAACATCAATTCCCGCATTACGCATACCGTGAATTAAATACATTAAACCGAGAATCGATCGCTTCATTTCATCATCATTTCATTTTCACCCAAACTTTTTACTACAAAGTCAACTTTTTGGAAATTGCCGAATATATCAATTTTCATGTCAGTGCAATCATATTTCAAATTCTACAATTTCTATATTCTATGCAAAACTGGAAAACTCAGAGTAAA
>QXCQ01000186.1 GCA_003576535.1 Nakamurella silvestris
TACAACTTCAGTTCAATATACTATTATCTATCAATAATTTTTATTGAATTGTGCAGAGCTAAAGTGGGTCAGCCCACTTAGCTCTTTTACTTTATTTTAGGTAGAGATAATCGTTATGTTCTTGAATCATTCCTTTTTTAAAAAAGGTTTACTGGCACTTTTAATTCCGTTTGGTGCAGCAAATGCTGAAATCATTATTCATGGTACTCGTGTGATTTATCCATCTGATTCACGTGAAATTACCTTACAAGTGAGTAATAACGGAAATAATCCTGCATTGGTTCAAGCATGGATTGATGAGGGGGATGCTAAATCTACACCTGATCAATCAAAAGCCCCTTTTATGATTGCACCACCGATTTCACGGGTGGAAGCAAAAAAAGGACAGTCTTTACGTATTAGCAGTATGCCTAAAGCAAATGAATTAAGTAAAACTCAAGAAACGTTATTTTGGTTGAATATTTTGGATATTCCACCGAAGCCTTCCGCCAAAGATCAAAATGTTGTACCAGAGAACTTTTTACAACTCGCGATTCGTTCACGTATTAAGTTTTTTTATCGTCCGAGCGGAATTAAAGAAGATGCTGCTTTAGCACCTGAAAAGTTGCAATGGAGCAGTAATGGAACACAGTTGGCAATTAAAAACCCGACGCCATTTTATATTACCTTGACTTCGATTATGCAAGATCAGTCAGGTAAACGCGTTGATTTACTTGCTGAAGGTTTAATGTTGAAACCGTTTTCTGATGGAACTGTGAACTTAAAAGGTTCGAATGTCGCAAAAATGACTTTCACCACAATCAATGATTATGGTGGTCGTGTAGAGCGCAATATTAAATTGCCTTAAATTGGCAAGGCTTTAAATTTCACTGTGATGCGTCATTTAAAGCACCTTTGAATAATGATGAAACACCTTTAATCATTCCATTTAACTGAGAGTAAGCGAATTAAAAACCTATTCATTTGTCAATAGGCAGACTTCTTTATGCAAAAAAATGAACAAAGCTATAAGTGGATCAAGCGACATATTCGTTATTATGTGGCTTGTGGCGTGATTACACTTAGCATTCCAGCTCTAGTTAATGCAACTGAAACTGACTTAGACGGGACAGAACAG
>QXCQ01000007.1:0-99 GCA_003576535.1 Nakamurella silvestris
TCCGCGAGTGGACTCCCACACCCCGGAAACTGGGGTGCCACGGTCCACTCGCGGGGAGGGCGGAGGTGTGAGGGTCCGCTCGCGAGGTGGGTGTGGGAC
>QXCQ01000007.1:201-112595 GCA_003576535.1 Nakamurella silvestris
TCACCGTCCGCTCGCGGGGTGGGTGTGGGACGTGTGCTCGGCGAGTGGACTGCCACACCCCGGAAACTGAGGTGTCACCGTCCGCTCGCGGGGTCGGTGCGGGGTGCGTGGACGGTGTGGGACGCGTGCTCCGCGAGTGGACTGCCACACCCCGGAAACTGGGGTGCCACCGTCCACTCGCGGGAAAGGCGGGGGTGCCACGGTCCACTCGCGGCAGAAGGCGGGGGTGTCACGGTCCACTCGCGGGGGGCAAAGCAACGGCCACCAGGGCCCACGCGCGACGGAATACTGGAAAGTTCACCCGGACGAGGGTTAACGACCGGTCAGGCGATTGCATTCTCGAACCGTTGGCGCAGTTCGCACTGTCGTCGACACGGCCGAGCTCTCGACAGTTCCGTATCTCCAAGGGATTTCACACTCCGTAAGATCTGAATAGTCGATTTCCAATGAGTCGGTTGATCGGATCACGCGATTGTGTGCCGACGGATCACCGGGCCGCTTCAGCATTTCATGGCTTGCAGTTCGCCCGTTGTTCAACAGATGAGGTTTTGCATTCATTCGCATGTCGTTGGGTTCATGTGTGTTCGGTCCTTCCCGGACGGACACCTCCTCGGGCAGCGGTCATCCGCCGACGGTCAGCCGACCTCGGTGGTTGTCGCGCGCCTGCGGAACGACCCCACGATGCCTTCGATGGAGAAGCCCCATGTCTCGCTCCGCCCCACCACCGACGCCACGGCGCCGGTTCCGCGCCTGGGCCGCTGCCGCAGTCGGCAGCGCCCTGGTCCTCACCCTGACCTCCGTACCCTTCGACAGCCCTGCCGCCGTGGCCTCCACCGGCGGCAGCATGGTGACTTCCCCCGTGCGGGCCACTCTTTCGCCCCTGTCCGCCGACGGGACCACCAGTGGACAGCTGTCCGGGAAGGTCAAACTCCCGACCCTTCTCGGCGATTTCGGCGACTACCGGCTGGTCGGTATCGAAGCCCCTGAGGGTGACGCCACCGGCAACGCCCTGCGCAACCACGTCTACCCGGCCGGGCCCGTCGACGGTGTCATGACCGACCCCGACGACGGCCACGTGTCCAGCAAACCCGGCCGCGGGATCGACATCGGCGACAGCTCCGACGAGATCGTCCGCACCCCCAGCGGCCTGACCGGCACGACCGAGCTCAACGCGGTCGTCGTCGACATCGCCCAGCTCAACAACAAGGTCGGCGCGGTCCTGGGCCGTTCGGAGATCGCCCGCGCGGACCGGGTCCGCACCGTCGCCACCGCGCCGGTCACCGGTTCCGCCGAGATCCGAACCGCCGCAGAAGGACTGTCCGTCCTCGGCGAGACGATCCCACTGACCGACGGCCGGCTCCCCGAGCCGGTGACCAAGACCCAGACGGTCCGCAGCAATGACGTCATCGCCCTGCTGCGCAGCCTCGGGATCAAGGAGGAGGACATCGGTCAGTACGCCGGCCTCGTCTCCTCCAGCAGCCTCGACGGGCTGTTCTCGGTCACCGCGAGCACTCCGGCGGCCGGCGGTCTGCGGATCGTCGCCTCGCTGAAGCTGCGGATCAAGGCCTCCCTGATCGTCGGCCTCGGCGCCGCCGACCTGTCGGCCGACAATGTCGTGTTGGACGCCGTTTTCGCCCGCACCAGCGCCGATCGGCCCACCGTGATCGCCCCGTCGGGCTCCCGCCTGAAAGCGGTCGAGGCGGAACCGGGCGAGCAGGTGTCCATCTCGGGCACAGGCTATGTCGTCGGTGGCACCACCGTCACCGTCGGCGGCAGCCCGGCCGAGGTCGAGACCGTCGCCACCGACGGCAAGGAGCTGACCTTCACCGTGCCGTTGGGTCTGTCCCTGGGGACCTACCCGGTCCGCGTCTCGACCCCTGGCGGCCAGGACAACGCCGGTGACCTGCGGGTCGCCGCCGACGAGGTCGTCCCGCTGACGGTCACCGGGGTCTCCCCCACGACCGCCCCGGACGGCGCGACGGTCACGGTCAAGGGCAGCGGTTTCGTGCCCACCCGGACCTCCGTCGTCGTCACCGATGCAGCCGGCGCGGCGCAGGTGGTCCCGGCCACCCGCGTCGACGTCGCCGAGAGCGGTATCTCGCTGACCTTCCCCCTGCCGGAAGGCATTGCCGTCGGCACCGCCGGGCTGAGCGTCCGGGTGGCCGATCGTGCCGCCACCGGTCAGGTCACCGTGGTGCCGCTGACCCTCTCCCCCGTGCCGAGCACCGGAACCGCTTCGGTGATCGGGATCGCCGAGGAGCAGACCGCGGTCCCCCTGTCGGTGGACAACTCCGGCACCATGACCTGGACGCCGCCGACCCTGATCAACCCGGCCGGTTCGACCGGTTCCTCCCGGCACCTGACGGTCGGCCTGCCCGACCTGGACACCACGGGGGCCGGTCGCCGGCACGCCACCGAGGGACCGTACGCGGGCGAGGTCGTCCGTACCCCGGGCCGTCTGACCGCCACGGCCTCCACCGGGGCCTTCGGGCTCGACCTGCCCGCACCCTGGTCGACCTTCTTCGCCACCGGCCCTGTGGTCACCGCCGGCGGTATCACCGTCAGCTCCTCCGCCGACACCACCGGCACCGCTTCGAATTCCGTGCAGATCAACGATCTCAAGGTCCTCGGCAACCAGATCGCGCTGAACAACGGGCGGCTGGACACCGCCCAGGAGTTCACGATCACCTTGAACCGGGATCAGCTCAAGGCACGTTCGGCGATGAACGGGGTCTTCTTCTCCGCCCCGGGCAAGGCCTACGACGAGATCAAGGCGGACACCTTCGCCACCCTGTGGGTGCGGGTCGAACCCGTCGCCCCCACTGCGGATTCCGGCGCGGCCGGCACCGCAGCCTTCCGCGTCGTCGCCGACCTGCAGTACCGGTACGTCGGCGAGAACGGCGGTCTGCTCAAGACCCGTGCCCGCCACGGCTCCGGAGCCAACCGCGACGGTCTCCGGGTCACCTTCTTCAGCGCCGAGATCGCGCGGACCAGCGCAACCTCCCCCGCCGCCGTCGAACCCGGCCTGATCCGGGCCAGCCCGAACGCCACCGAGGCGGGTGCGATGGTCACCCTGACCGGCCGCGGTTTCACCGCCGACTCGGTCGTGCGTTTCGGTGCCGTCGAGGTGCCGGCCGCCACGGTGTCCGAGAACGGCACCGAGCTGACCTTCGTGGTGCCGACCGCCGCCGGCGGGCCGCACCAGGTCACCGTCCGGAACTCGGCCGGCAGCAGCAACTCCCGGGTCGTCACCGTGGCCACCGCGCCGTCGATCACCCGGCAGCCCGCATCGGTCACCGTGTCCGCCGGACGGCCGGCCACCTTCGAGGTCGCCGGTGACGGCGATCCCGCACCTCTCGTGCAGTGGGAGCGGAAGGACGCCGAAGGCTGGCGCCCCGTTGCCGGTGCGACCGGATCCTCCTACACGGTGAACGCGACCGCTGCGGACAACGACGCCCGGTTCCGGGCGGTCCTGTCCAATGCACTCGGCTCGGTCACCTCCGAGGTGGCCACGCTGACCGTCGACTCGCTGCCGGAGTTCACCCGCCAGCCCGCCGACGCCACCCTGACCGAGGGCGACCCGGCAGCTCGGGTGGTCGCGGTCCGCAGCAACCCGGCCGCCACGATCAGCTGGCAGATCAACCGCGGAGCCGGCTGGACGGTGATCCCCGATCAGACGACGGACACCCTCACCTACGTCGTCGGCCCCGAGGACCACCAGGCCAAGGTGCGGGCCGAGGCTCGCAACTCCGTCGGTTCGGTCTTCAGCGATGCCGCCCTGCTGACCGTCCGGTACGCACCGCGCATCACCGCGGCACCCGTGGACGCCACCGTTCAGGAGGGTTCCACGGCCTCGTTCACGGCGCGGGCCAACGGCAACCCGGTTCCGCATGTCCTCTGGCAGTTCCGGTTGGAGGTCGGCGGCGCGTGGCAGGAGTTCGACGCGGGTCAGACCCCGAGTGCCCTCGACCACACGCTCACCCTGCCGGCAACGGCGGCGCTCGACGGCCGGTACTACCGGGCGATCTTCACCAACGGTGTCGGTGGCGAGGTCGCGACCGAGCCCGCACAACTGACCGTCGTCCCGGTGGTCGTCGTGCAGCCGGGTGAGCTGTCCGCACTCGCGTCCCCGCTCAAGGCCGGCATCACGGCCCTCGAGGCCACGGGCAAGGCCAACGGCGGCGCGCTCTCCGGGCTGATCAACGCCGAGCTGGCCAAGGGTGTCGAACTCGGCAAGTCCGGGGTGTTCATGCTTCCGGAGCTCGGAACCCCGCAGGAAAAGGAAACGCTGGAGAAGGTCCATCCCGCTGCGGCCGCCGCCGGCTCGGAGATCGGCGACATGGGTGCGGGCACCCGTTACGGCGACACGACTGTCCGGAACATCTGGGACGCCGAGGGTATGCACTCCAGCGTGCTGGTGGAGAGTTTCCACCTCGACCACCTCGCCGTGGACAAGAAGGGGCGGATCGGCGCACTGCTGGGGATCTCGGATCTGGTGGAGGCCACCGCAATCCGTTCCAACTCCTTCGCCCCGAGCGATGACGACCACGCCACCGCCGTCAGCGGCACCATCGGTTCGCTGAAGCTCCTCGGACAGGAGATCGGTGTGGACGACGGTCTGGTCAGCGGACGGCTGGCCGCGCCGGTCGTGCGGACCCTGCAGCAGACCTTCACCGACATCCCGTCCGTGCTGGCCAATGCCGGTATCGACATCAGCTCCTACTTCACCCAGCCGCTGATCGGCGTGGCCACGGTGAAGGTCACCGTGACGGCATCCCAGCCGCGTGAGCTACTCACCGACACGGCTGCCGGCACCGGGCTCAAGGTGACGGCCAAGGCCGCCATCGACATCAACCTGTCCACCCAGGGCAGCGACGTCGCTCTGGTGGAGACCGTGAACCTGACCACCGACGGGGAGGACGACCTCTTCGAGGTGCTGCTGGCCAACACCGCGGCGGCCCGCAACGGTGCCACCCTGCCCGAGCCCGGCGAAGGCACCGGCCAGCCGGAGAACCCCGAGGGCCCGGAGGAGCCGGCGCTGCCGACCCTCCCCGTCGACCACTACCGTCCGACCTCCACCCCGGACCGGGTGGTGCTGCTGGTCACCGAGGACCCTTCCGACAGCCGCAACGTCACCTGGCGGACCGATGAGTCCGTGACCTCCGCGGTGGCCGAGATCCGTCCTGCCGCAGGTGGTCCGACGGTGACGGTACCGGCGACGACGCGAGCGGCCCTTGACCGGGAGGCCGAGCAGAACGGCCAGACCGCAAGCTACCGCGCCCGCACCCACACCGTCGATTTCGCCGGACTGACCCCGGGGACGAAGTACACCTACCGCGTGGGCAACGGCCTCGCGGGTGCGGCAGGGGCCTGGAGCACCTGGCACACCTTCAGCACCACGGGAAACAAGAACGAGCCCTTCGGTTTCATCTACCTGGGTGATGCCCAGAACGAGATCCGGCAGAAGTGGGCCGCGGCCGTCAACGAGGCGTACACGACCCTCCCCGACGCCAAGCTGGTGCTGCACGCGGGTGACCTGATCAACCACGCCGACAACGACGTGGAATGGGGCGAGTGGTTCGGGGCGGCACCCGACCGGATCGCCAGCGTCGACCAGTTCGCCGTGCCGGGCAACCACGAGTTCATCTCCGGTGGCCTCTACGACTCCTGGGACGAGCACTTCACCTACCCGAAGAACGGCCCGAAGCCTGACCCGACGGTGGATGCCTGCACCCTGGTGTACCAGAAGAAGATCGCCGCCTCCCTGGCCAACGCCGTGTACTTCTCGGACTTCCAGGGGGTCCGTTTCATCTCGCTCAGCGGCACCATCGGCACCCGCGACATGATCCCGGCCTCGGAGGACCTGGCCGCCGCCAACTGCGACGGCACCAAGGACATGGTGGCCATCTGGCTGAAGCTCCAGTCTTCGTGGCTCGACAAGGTTCTCACCGAGAACAAGGGCCAGTGGTCGGTCGTCTCCTTCCACCAGCCGCTGTTCTCCACCTCGGTCGGCCGGGACAACGAGCACCTGCGCCAGGCCTTCCTCGACATCATCGAGAAGCACAATGTCGATCTGGTGCTGCAGGGCCACGACCACACCTACGGACGTGGTCACATGGTCAAGAACGAGGTCGCCGGCAAGACGGGCCTGCAGACCGGACCGGTGTACGCGGTGTCGGTCCTCGGCCCCAAGGCCTACGACCTGGACAACAGCGTCAACAACGACTGGACCGAGAACGGTGCCCGTCGAGTGGTCGCCTACCAGAAGCGTCGTAGTTTCCAGGACATCTCGATCGACCGGGGTCACCTGACCTACAAGGCGATCGAGTACCGCACCGGTCAGGTCATCGACTCCCTCCAGATCTGCAAGGCTGCCGACGGCAGCAAGCTGGTCGCCGAGGCCGGTGCCACCCTGCCTGCGGAGTGCCCCGGGGTTACCGCACCGGCCGACACGGTCGCCCCGCGGTTGACCGTGGTCGCCGATCCGGTCGAACCGGCCTCCACCTGGTACGGCGGTGCGGTCGCGGTATCTGCCTCCGCGGTGGATGACGTGGATGCGAACCCGGTGGTCGAGGTGTCGATCGACGGTGCCGCCTGGGGTACCTACGCCGCCGCCGTTCGGCTCACCGCCGACGGCACGCACACGGTGAAGTTCCGGGCCAAGGACGCGGCAGGCAACGTCTCCGCCGACGTGGTCCGCACCGTCCGGATCGATGGGCAGGCCCCGGTCACCGCTCCGGAGATCACCGGAGCGGCAACCGTTTCGGTGAAGCTCACCGCCACGGATGCACTGTCCGGGGTGTCCCGGATCGACTACCGTGTCGGCGAGGGCGACTGGACGCGTTACCAGAACCCGTTCACCTTCCCGCGCGGGCCGCTGGCCACCGTCATCTCCTACCGGGCAACGGATGTCGCCGGGAACGTGGAGACGACGCGTACGGTCGCCGTGCCCGGCGAGACGGCCCCCGAGCGGGTCGCCTCGATCACCGCGGTGTCCGTGCTCAACCCGACTGTGGTTGTCGGACAGGATGTCCGGGTCAAGGTGACGGTCACCGCGCCGGCGGTGATCGGTACCGAGTCCGTCGCCGTCCACGTCGACGGGAAGCTGTTCGCCTCGGTGACCCTGCCGTCGGTGGCCGGGTTCACCCACAGCGCCGACCTGACCCTGAAGTCGGTGCCGGCCGGTAGCCACGAGATCACCGCCCGCTACGCCGGCAACGGCGCGGTCCTGGGCTCGGTGTCCGTACCGGCCGGTGTGTCCGTCCGTTTCGCCGACTACTCCGACCGCAGCGCCTTCTTCACCGAGGTGATGTGGCTGGCCGGCACCGGTATCACCACCGGACAGACCCCCACCACCTTCGCCCCGGCACTGCCGGTGTCCCGTCAGGCGATGGCGGCGTTCCTCTACCGCCTCGAACACCCGGGCGCGGCGGCACCGGTGTGCACCAGGGCCCCGTTCACCGACGTCCCGGTCACGGAGACGTTCTGCGGTGAGATCAGCTGGCTGGCCTCCTCCGGGATCACCACGGGTGAGAACGGCAAGTTCCAGCGGGTGCAGCCGGTGTCCCGTCAGGCGATGGCGGCGTTCCTCTACCGCCTGGTCAACGGCGCGGGCAAGGCACCCGCCTGCACCGTGAAGCCGTTCGGCGATGTCGGCATCAAGGATCCCTTCTGCGGTGAGATCAGCTGGCTCGCGAAGCAGAAGATCACCACCGGTGCCGACGGGAAGTTCAGCCCCAACGGCGCGGTCAGCCGCGAGGCCATGGCCGCGTTCCTCTACCGGTTGAAGGGGATCGGCAAGTAGTCCGGCGCCCACGACCGGCGGTGAGGCCGGCTCGTCGGGCCGACGTCTGACCCTCGCACCACGCAGGTGGTGGAACGGGTCCGGCGAGCGGTGAACAGCAGGGGTTCCGCCCGTACCGCGGGCGGAACCCCTGCTGTGTCCGCAGGCCGGAACGGTCCCGCCGGATCCGGGCGTTTGTGTTGTGCCGGTACGACATCGGGCCGATAATCAGCTCGCCTCACGCACGCAGCGTCCCTGACCACGTACCGTCCCCGCACCACCCACAGAAGGAGTGATCCGATGACCACCAGGCTGAACCCCTACCTGAGTTTCCGCGACACCGCCCGGTCGGCGATGGAGTTCTACCACTCGGTGTTCGGGGGCGAACTCACCCTGAGCACGTTCGGCGAGATGCACGCGAGCGAGGATCCGGCCGAGGCGGACAAGATCATGCACGGCATGCTCGTCTCCCCCACCGATCTGGTTCTGATGGGGGCGGACACCCCGAACAGCATGGAACACACCCCCGGCGGCAGCTTCTCGGTCTCGCTCAGCGGCGAGGACGAGGCCGAACTGCGGGGGTACTGGGAGAAACTGATCGACGGGGCCACCATCACGGCGCCGCTGAACACCGCACCCTGGGGGGACATCTTCGGCATGTGTATCGACAGGTTCGGGGTCAACTGGCTGGTGAACATCTCCGGCACCCCGAGCTGAGCGACTCGGGCCGCCGCCGATGCTCCCACTGTCGGAAATAGTTCTTCGACGAGCACAACAGCCCGATCCCGGGCGGCGTCATAGTCCGCAGTGGTCTCCGCTGGTGGAAGTGGAGGCCATCAGTGAAGGGCGCTCCACGCTGAGGCGACCTTCACGCGGGATGCGGACCCCGTAACATCCGCGTCCTGAAAATCCGTTCAGTGGGCCGGCCGGCTCCATCACCGGCCCACTGAACGGATCTGCTCCTGCTGCTGATCGCGCCTCACGGGTCGAGCCCGGCTCCCCGTTTCCCTCTGCTGACAATTCCTCGCACGGTGGATACGCGCATGGTGGACTCTTCGCACGGTGCGACATGCGCACATGTCAGCGCTCTCAGCTGCGCCTATCCCACCGCAGGATGCAGCATCCGGCCGACAGATCGCACTCGCCCTCGGTGCACCATCACCACTCTTTCGTGTGACAACAACTCGAAGTTGGGCCGCGTCAAGGTAAGGACGCGCCAAACCCGACCACCATCCGTCACCGTCAAGGAGAACATGATGAATCGCTCCACCAATGCCGGCTACACCAATGCCGGCTACACCAAGGCCGGCTACACCAAGGCCGGCTACACCAAGGCCCGCTCCACCGTTGCCCGCTGTGCCATTGCCCGCTGTGCCACGGCCCTCGCCTTGTCCGGGGGTCTGATCCTCGCCGTCGGCGGTGCCCCCGCAAGTGCCGAGGTGCCCACCCCGGCCGCCGGTGCACATTCCACCGCCGCCGACCAGATCGGTGCCGCTCCGGTCGTCGACCAGCGTCGCCACACCCCGATCAAGGACTACAGCGGCTGAGCCGGTCCTGCCACAAAGTTCCACTCAACAAATCGGCCTCGGCCGTCGTTTGAGTGTTCGGCTCCGATGACCGACATCGGCCCGGCTGGTCCGTCCCGACCGCCGAGTGTGACGGCACCGGAGGGGGCGACGTGGATCCGATCATCACACCGTGCGATGTGGGCAGATGGGTGAGCATGCATTTCCGCGCGGCGACCGGACACTTCCGCGCCCCGGTCAGTGGTGTGCTCACCGTCGTCCGTTGGCAGCGTGACGCCGAAGGCGGCCTGCACGTGCTGATCACACTGGAGGTCGGCCCCCAGGACCTGCGCCACTTCGAGGTGGACCGGTCGATGCTCAGCCGGATCACCGTCAACGGCAGCGACCGTTCGGTCGGGCCCTGACGCCGGGTCGCCGGCGGCCGTTCCTCGGTGCCGGTCCGTTGTCGGTGGCTGTTGCCACACTGACGGCCATGTCCTCCGAACACCGGGAACCAACCGAACCCCAGGAACCAACCGAACCCCACCAAGCGGCCACCGGCGCGGCCTCTACCGCGGACGCGGGGCCCTCCGCAGCAGTGGCACCGACCGATCCGATGATGGACCGGATCGCCGTCGCGATGACGGCGGCTCACTCGGGGCGCGGGGCGGAGGCCGCTGATCTCTTCACCGCCCTCTGGGCCGAGGTCGGCCCCGCCGGGGATGCCCTGTACCGGATGACCATCGCCCATTGGACGGCCGACCTCCAGTCGGACCCGGCCGTCGAGCTCCGCTGGGATCTGCGCGCCCTGGCCGCGGCCGAGGAGCTCACGGCCGAACGTCTGGCTCAGGCCGGCCTGCCGGTGAATCGGGCGGCCCTGTTCCCGTCCCTGCACCTCAACCTGGGTGAGACCTACCGCAAGCTGGGCGATCTCACCCAGGCGCGCAGACATCTGGAACAAGGGTTGGCCGCGGCGGGCGCCCTCGGCGAGGACGGCTACGGCCGCATGATCGGCAACGGTCTCGCCGCCCTTGCCGGACGGCTGGATACGCACGTGGACCCGGACCGGGTACCCGCAGTATTTACATGGCCCCAGACGCAACAGGACGCCGTCGGGCCGCGTTGAGAACTCTGCGGGGCCTGTCGTCCCCGCCACCCGGGTCGGGAGGTCCGGGTGCCTCACCTTCCGTCGAGGGGATCCTCCGTGGTTCGGTCACGTCTTCGCCCGCTCGTGCTGCTCTTGTCCGTTCTCCTGCCGATGGTCGTGCTGGTGCCGCCAGCAGGTGCCGACCGGCCCACCGCAGTGGCCGCGGTACCACCCCCTGCCGTCGCGGAGTTCCCGCCGGAGACGCCCAACAACGATCTCCCCGTGCCCTTTGCCTGGGGTGTCGGCGACCACGGGCAGATCGGTGACGGCACCCAGCAACAACGTCCGGCACCGGTCATGTCGATCGGGGGCGGCAAACTGGCGGGCAAGGAGATCTCCGACATCAGCGTCGGAAACGGCCACACCTGCGCGGCAGCTGAGGGTGCGGCCTACTGCTGGGGCTGGAACAGCTACGGGGAGCTGGGCACCGAGGACGCGGTTCCTTCGAGTTCGGCGCCCATCAGGGTCGGCGGACTCCTGACCGGCAGAACCGTCACCGAGGTCAGCGCCGGGGACTCCAACACCTGCGCCGTGGCCGACGGCGCAGCCTACTGCTGGGGCTCGAATGACTTCGGGCAACTGGGCGACGGCTCCCAGAAGGACTCCCCGGTTCCGGTGGCGGTGTCCACCGAGGGGCCCCTGGGCTCCCGCTGGGTGACGGCGATCAGCGTCTACGGCACCCATGTCTGCGCGGTCGCCTCTGGCCGCGCCTACTGCTGGGGGCGCAACGAGTCCGGACAGCTGGGATCGCTGGTGGCCGAGAAGTCCGTCCTACCGGTGGCGGTCGACACCTCGGGGGTGCTGGCCGGGAAATCGGTCCAGGCGATCACCACGGGCGCGGCCCATACCTGTGTGGTGGCCGAGGGCGCCGCCTACTGCTGGGGGCGCAACATCGAGGGGCAGTTGGGCACCGGGAACTACCAGCAGGCGGCCCTGCCCCACGCGGTCTACACCATCGGGGCCCTGCACGGGCTGACGGTGAAGTCGATCGACGCGGGCCGGGACAACACCTGTGTGGTGGCGGGTACGGGCACCACCCGACGCGCCTACTGCTGGGGGTTCGGCGAGGACGGGGCGCTGGGCGACAACAACGTGAACACCGTGAATCAGCCGGTGTCGGTCACCTCCCTGGGCAAGCTCGGCACCAAGGACGTCGACTCCGTCACCATCGATGAGAAGGGCGGTTGTGTCATCGCCACGGGCCTCGGTTACTGCTGGGGGGACCCGGATCTGACCGGCCGGTTGGGGATGGGGCAGTTGGGCAGCTCGATGATCCCGGTGCCCGTGTTTTCCGCCGCCCTGCTCAGCGGTCGCACCATGACGAGCATCGACACCGGGGCACAGACGAGCGCGGCCATCGCTGTCACCACCCCGAGTTTCGGTGATGTCGGCCTGAAACAACCCTTCGTCGACGACATCACCTGGCTGGCCGGCACCGGCACGGCCGCGGGATACGCGGACGGTACCTTTCACCCGACCAGTGCCATCGATCGCCAGGCGATGATGGCCTTCCTGTTCCGATTCGCCAACCCGGGCCAGCCCGATCCGGAATGTACCGGGGACACCAGGGTTTTCGACGATGTCGGCGCGGACAACGTGTTCTGCGGTGTCATCGAATGGGCCGCGGACCGCAGCATCACCCTGATCACACCGAACAAACTGTTCGCGCCCGCTGCTGCGGTGACCCGAGGCGTGATGGCCACGTGGATCCGCCGGACAGAGCATCCGGGCCTTCCGGATGCCGTCTGTGGTGCCGGGCCCCGACTCTTCGCCGATGTCACGGCTGCCACCCCGTTCTGCGGGAACATCGAATGGCTCGGCCGGACCGGTATCACCACCGGCTACCCGAACAAGACCTTCCGCACCGCGCACGGGGTCCGCCGCGATTCGATGGCGGCGTTTTTCCATCGCTGGGGAACGATCAACTGACACCACCAGCGGAGTCGGGTCGGCCGGCAGGCATAGCCGGCCGACCCAATGACTCCCGGGCTTCGGGAGTGACCACCGGCGGGTGATCAACCCCGGGTGGCCCCGGCCTGGAAGTCGGCCGGCGTACTTGATAAGAGAACGCAGCGAATCGCGGAAATGTTGAGGCGAATTCGAGAACTTTCTATTCGGATCGGACGAAGGTGTTCAGCGCCGCCACCCGGGTCTGCGGGTCCGGGTGGCGGCGCAGTCGCACCAGCCGACCGACCCACGGGGCCGTCCAACCCAGGTTGTCCCCGGCGACACCAACGATGGTCAGGGCGAACCGACCGGCCCCGCGGTGATCAGCCACGGCGAGCTCCTCGGCCACCACGGCCAGCCCCGGCTCGATCCCGCGACCCACCACCGCGGACAAGGTGTTGCCCAACAGGCCGGCGGCCACGGCGATCGCCGCCGGGTCGGCGGCCAGTGCACCCAGTTCCAGCAGCTGGGCGGTGAGTTCCTCGGCGGGTGCGGGCCAATCGATCACGGCGCAGGCCAGTTCCACCGCCGCGAGTCGCAGGGTGTCGTCAGCTGCCAGCCTTTCGGCGACCTTCCGGCTGCCCGGGCCGAGGGCCCGATTCCGGGAGGCCCGCCCTTCGAGGATTTCGACCACCCTGATCAGTCGTTGCCGGGCCGGTTGATCCCGTTCCTGGGTCGGCTCGACCGGACCCGAGGCCCCGGACAGGAGATCCACCACCCGACCGATGGGCTCGGTGGTGTCGGTAGCGGCGCTCACGGACACCAGGGCCTGCGCGGCCACACCCCAGGTGGCGGTGTCGTCGAGGTCCATCACCCGCGCCTGGAGGAGTTGGCTGTTGGCGCCGTCATCCCAGTTGCCCCAGCGGCCCAGGGCCGACAGCGCAGCGAGGCGGGTGGACAGGTCCGCCGATCGCGCGACCGTCCCGATCAGCCCGGCGAAGCGGCTGCGGTGTGCCGCGGCCAGTCGTCGGGGTTGGTACTCCAACAGCGCCGTGGTCACCGCCGGGTCCTGCGCAGCCTGCTGCAGCAGGCCCCAGACGCGCTCGTCCTCCAGACACCAGCGACCGGCCGAAACCACCGCCCGACGCACATCCCGGTGTTGACCCGGTGTCATCCAGATCCGTTCCAGCACAGCGGCGCAGTCCGGTACACCGTTCTCGGCGAGAATCCGGACCGCCTCCTTGCGGGCGGTGATCTTGGTGCCACCCAGCAGCGGCTCGAAGGCCGCGGTCAACATACCGGGAGCCAGGAATCGGGCCGCCCGGGTCGCGGCGTACACGGCCACCCGGGCCCGGTCGCCCTGGGCCTCGGCAAGGAGGGTCGGCAGGGCCGCCGCCGGACTGTCGGTGCGGGACAAGGCGGCCAGGGCCGCCTCTGCGATCGGTATGTCCTGGTCGTGGGCCAAGGGAACGAGAGTGTCCAGGACATCGGTCAGATGTGCGAGTTGGTGGATCGCCCTGATGCGCTCCCAGGTGGTCACCGCGGGCAGGCGGGTGAGATCGGTCAACAGGCCCCGGTACTGCGCCTGCTGAGCCGGGGTCCAACGTCTCACCGATCGACCGAAGATCGGGACGAATCGTGCCTGCGCCGACAGGAAGCGGCCCGAGGGTGGCTGATCGAGCACCAGGCCGAGCAGGTCGGTGCGCTGCGTACCGACGGCTGCGAGCACCCGCTCCACGGTGATGGTGGAGCTGTCCTGACGGAGCACCCGCTCGACCCGGTCGGCGCGTGTGTGCGGGTCGGCCAGCCACCACCGCACCGCCTGCTCGACGACGTTGTCGTCACTCGCCGAACAGGCCGCCTCCAGCGCCTCCTGCAGGCCGACGAGCTTCCAGGCGCGCCGGCCCAGGGCAGCGGCGAGATCCAGCGCGATCCCGAACAACCCGCGCCGTGCGTCGAGGGCGACCCGCCCGGCGAGGGCGTCGAAGAGGGTCGATTCCCCACCGGCAGGGAGGGTGCGGAGCAGGTCGGGGAAGGTGATCGTGCGGTACCCCGCGCCGAGGAGCTCCCAGAGGCGGATCACCGTCGCGGTGAGATCCGGTTGTCCTGCCAGCGCGCTCTGGACCAGCATCCGGCCGAGGAGTGTTTGCACGTCACGCCGGGTGGCCCAGGAACAATCGCGGGCGAGCAGGGTGTGGGTGACGAGCTGTTCGAGCAGGGGCGCCGCCCCCGATCCGAACAAGCCAGGGGGCACCGCTGCCAGTGCGAGGACCACCTGCTGCCGGACGAGGTCCTGTTCGTTCCGCAGCCGGGTCAGCGACCTCAACATCTCCTCGAAGGCCGTCGGCTCGCCGGTTCCTGCGGCGGCCCCGATCAGCAACCGGTACCCGGTGGCCCGATCGGCGACCAGGGGTCGGGTGGTGCATTCCTGCAGCCTGACCCTGGCCTCGGCCCACGGCAGGCGTGCGGTCAGCTCGAGGGTGGTGCGGGGGTCGTCGGTTCCGCTGCGCAGGCCGAGCAGCCGGTTCGCCTGAACGCCGCGCCCGGCCGGGGTGAGGAGATCGAGCACCGCGGTCGACAGGCCCGCCTGGTCAAGGTCTCGTTCACCCAGGAAGGCATGGAACACCCGGGATCGGCGTGGGGCCGGCAGCGCTCGTAGCAGGGAGCGCAGGCCCGGTTCACCCACCCGATGGGCCAGCTCGACCAGCGTCCCGTCGGGCAGCGGGCGCAGGGCGCGCCAGAGCTTCCGCCCGGCCGGCGGCCGGCCGACGGACCGCGGGTGCAACAGCAACCGGGCGACGCGTCCGGGGTCATGTCGGGCCAGGACGGTGAGGGCCTGGTCACTACCGACCGGCAGGTCGCCCTCACCGTGTTCCAGCAGCCCGAGGAAGGCTGCCGGGGCGCCCTCGGCAAAAGCCAGGTGCGCCGGTATCCACGTGGCCCAGACACTGTCCCAGCTCCCCCGGGGCGTCGAGTCGAGGACCGCGCGCAGGTGCTCGAGCACCACCTCCGGGTGGCGGCGGGCCAGGCCCCCCTGTCCGGCGAGCGCATGAGCCAGTCGCGGCAGCCAGGCGCGCACGGTGTCCGCCGAACACGGTGCGAGCAGAGCTGCGGCCTCCTGAGCCCCGAATCGGGTGTGCACGACGGGGAGCAGGAACTCGGCCGAGTCCTGTCGTCCGCCGCGGCGCAGGACCCGGTAGGTGAGGGCCCGCCACTCCCGCGGCAGGTCCGGCAGCTGCTCGCCCAGGAGGATGTCATCGACCGCGCCGATGCGGACCAGTTCGGCCCAGGCCCGAAGGGCGGCACGGGTGTCCGTCGAGCGCATCCGGTGCAGAAGGTACGGTCGCCACCCGGTGATCACGGCGATGTCCTGTGCGATCCCCTGAGCCCAGGGCCCCGAACGGTCGAGCTCGGTCAGGAGCAGGTCGAGGGTGTCGTCCGGGGTGGCCGCCAGGGCAACCTCGCGTACCCGGCGCTGCCGGTCGAGGTAGGACATCGGTCCGAGGGCGTCGAGGAGCTGTTTCGCCGAGGTGCTGGTCACACGGATCCCTCCGAACGGGGGCCCCTTGCGGACACCGGGCCCAGTCGTACCGGGAAGTATCGCCCACCCCGGTTGACCCGGCCCCCTGCCACACCCATCCACAGCCGACACATGACGGGAACGGGAAGGTCGCCGGAGTAGAGTGCGATCAGGTGTCCACCTCACCGTTCGCCGCCGTGCGTCCCCGGTTCACCCGTCCCGCCTGGCTCTCCCCGAGGGTGTTCCGGACCGAGGCCCTGGCCGGGTTGGTCGTCGGACTGGCCCTGATCCCGGAAGCGATCTCCTTCTCCATCATCGCCGGCGTCGACCCGCGGGTGGGCCTGTTCGCCTCGTTCACCATGGCCGTCTCGATCGCCTTCCTGGGCGGCAGACCCGCCATGATCTCGGCCGCCACCGGTGCCGTCGCCCTGGTCATCGCCCCGGTGATGAAGCAGTACGGCCTCGGCTATCTCGTGGCCACGGTCATCCTCGGCGGGGTGATCCAGGTGCTGCTGGCCGTCCTCGGGGTGGCCCGGCTGATGAAGTTCATCCCGCGCAGCGTGATGGTCGGATTCGTCAACGCCCTGGCGATCCTGATCTTCGTCGCCCAGCTCCCCCACCTGACCCACGTGCCGTTCCTGGTCTACGTGCTGGTCGCCGCTGGTCTCGGAATCATCTACCTGCTGCCGCGCGCCACCACCGCGGTGCCGTCCTCCCTGGTGGCCATCGTGGTGCTGACGATCCTCGCCGTCGCCGCCCACCTGCAGGTCCCGACGGTCGGTGACGAGGGTGCGCTGCCCGACAGCCTGCCCTCGTTCCTGGTCCCCGACGTCCCCTTCACCGTCGAGACCCTGCGGATCATCGCCCCGTTCGCCGTCGGGATGGCCCTGGTCGGGCTGCTGGAGTCCTTGTTGACCGCGAAACTGGTCGACGATCTGACCGACACCGTTTCGAACAAGACCCGGGAGTCCTGGGGTCAGGGCGTGGCGAACATCATCACCGGGTTCACCGGTGGGATGGGCGGTTGCGCGATGATCGGCCAGACGATGATCAACGTGAAATCGGGTGCGCGCACCCGGCTGTCCACCTTCCTGGCCGGTGTCTTCCTGCTGATCCTGGTGGTCGTGCTCGGCGACACCGTGGCGAAGATCCCGATGGCGGCCCTGGTCGCGGTGATGATCATGGTCTGCATCGCCACCTTCGACTGGCGATCGATCACTCCCGCCACCCTGCGCCGGATGCCGCTGAGCGAGACCGCCGTGATGGTGGTGACGGTGGCCGTCACCGTTGCCACCCACAACCTGGCCTTCGGGGTGATCGCCGGGGTCCTGGTGGCACTGATGTTGTTCGCCCGTCGGGTGGCCCATCTGGTGACGGTGACGAAACTGCCGGGCACGGACCCGGGGCGGACCACCTACACGGTGTCCGGCGAACTCTTCTTCGCTTCCTCCAACGACCTTTACAGCCAGTTCGACTACACCGACCCGGCCGAGGAGATCACCATCGACCTGACCGGCGCACACGTCTGGGACGCCTCGACGGTCGCTGCCCTGGACGCGGTGACCGCCAAGTACGGCAGGCACGGAGCGAGGGTGACCATCACCGGGCTGGACGAACACAGCGCCGCCCGGCACCAGCGGCTCAGCGGCAGACTGGGCGGCGAGGGCTGAACCTGCCCGCCCTGACGCGGGTCTCAGGCATCGGTGGTTCTCATCCGCCAGGCCGCCCCGACCAGCAGCAGTCCCACCCATCCGGCCAGGACGGCGGCACCCGCTGCGGGCGCGAGCAGGGTGTCCGAACCGGAGACCGTCATCAGGGCACTGCCGGCGTTGCTCGGCAGGTACGGGGTGATCGCGGTCGACCAGTCGCCCGGCAGGATCGCCACCAGCAGCTGCGGGATGATCAACAGGGTGGCGAACAGGACGGCGACGGAACCGGCCGTGTGCCGGAGCAGCGCCCCGACCGCCACCCCGAGCACCGAGATCACGCCGAGGTACAGCGCGGCCCCGAGCACCGCCCGGACGACACCGGGGTCGCCGAGATCCACCCCGCTGCCCAGGACGCTCTGTCCGACGAGGAAGGCGACCACGGCGGCGATCAGCGAACCGGCCGTGACCACCACCGCCACCACGATCGCCTTCGCCCAGAGCAGCGGCAATCGCGTGGGCACAGCGGCGAAGTAGGCCCGGATCATGCCGGTGCCGTACTCGTTGGTGACGGCCAGCACGCCGATGACGGCCACGATCAACTGGGCCAGCAGGACACCGGAGAGGCTGATCGCCGTGGGGTCGGTCGCGCTGCCGAATCCACCCGCATGCCGGGGGCCTTCGGGTGCGGTGATGTCCCCCGCGCTCACCGCAGCGGCCAGGGCTCCGAGGCCGATGACGGCGACCAGCGCCGCGAAGCAGGTCATCCGGGTGGATCGGACCGTACGCAGTTTGATCCATTCCGCCCGCAGGATCCCGCGGAAGGTCAGGGCCAGGACGGACGGTCGCGGGGCGGGTCCGTCCGCGGGGCCGGGAGCATCGACGGCGGCCAACTCGTCGGACAGGATGCTGCTCATGCCGCCACCGTCCTCGTCGACACCTCGGTGGGGGCGTACTGCACCGAGTCGTGGGTCAGGTCGATGAACGCCTGCTCCAACGAGATGCTGTGCGGGGTCAGGGTGTGCAACATGATCCCGCCGTCGAAGGCGCGGCGGCCGATCTCCTCGACCGGCAGGCCGGTCACCTCCAGCTGGTCGGTGGACACCGAGGTCACCGTGATCCCCCTGTCGATCAGCAGCGCGGCGAGGTCGCCGGCCCGCGGACTGCGGACCGTGACCCGGTCGGAGGTACCGGTCAGCTCCGACACGGGGAGGTCGGCGATCAGCCGTCCGCGCCCGACGATGACCAGATGTTCTGCCGTCAGGGCCATCTCGCTGATCAGGTGGGAGGAGACGAAGACGGTGCGACCCTCCCGCGCCAGCCCCTGGAGCAGTTCGCGGATCCAGACGATTCCCTCCGGATCCAGGCCGTTCGCCGGCTCGTCGAGCATCACCACCTCGGGGTCGGCGAGCAGCGCGCCGGCGATCCCGAGCCGCTGTCCCATCCCCAGGGAGAACGCCCCGGCCCGTTGGCGGGCGACGGAGGTCAGACCGACGATGTCCAACACCTCGTCCACCCGGCGGGTCGGCACACCGGTGGTCGCCGCCAACGCCAGCAGGTGGTTGCGGGCGGACCTGCCCGGGTGGACCGCCCTGGCTTCGAGCAGGCTCCCGATCTCGTGCAGCGGCGCGGCCTGATCGACGAACCGGCGACCGTTCACGGTGATCCGACCCGCCGTCGGCCGGTCCAGGCCGAGGATCATCCGCATGGTGGTGGACTTGCCGGCTCCGTTGGGGCCGAGGAAACCCGTCACCAGCCCGGGCCGCACCTGGAAACTCAGGTCGTCGACGGCGGTGACCCGGCCGAACCTCTTGGTGAGATGTTCGACGACGATCATGACGGGAGTACGCGGCTTTCCATGACACCGATGATGCCGGGGACCGGCGTCCGGCCGCATCGTGCGCGGGCGGTCAATCCCGCTACCGCGAGCGCAGTACCACCCGGTCGCTGACCCGTTACCGGGTTCTCAGGGTCGGATGAGCCCGCTCTGGTAGGCCAGGATCACCAGCTGGGCCCGATCGCGGGCGTGCAGTTTCATCATCGTGCGGTTGACATGGGTCTTCGCCGTCAACGGTGAGATGAACAGCTTCTCGGCGATGTCGGTGTTCGACAGCCCCTGGGCCACCAGCATCAGGATCTCCAGCTCGCGCTCGGTGAGTGCGCTGAAAACCTCAGGGGTGCTGCCGGTCTCGTCCGCGGGGCGGAGGAAACGGGTGATCAGCGAACTGGTGGCGCGAGGGGACAGCAGGGATTCCCCGCCGGCCACCACCCGGATCGCGTTGAGCAGGTCGGACGGTTCGGTGGCCTTGCCGAGGAATCCGCTCGCCCCGGCCCGCAGCGCCTCCAGCACGTACTCGTCATGCTCGAAGGTGGTGAGGATGAGAACCTTCACCCCGTCGAGGTTCTCGTCCTCGCAGATCTGCCTGGTCGCGGCCAGGCCGTCCAGGACCGGCATCCTGATGTCCATCAGCACGACATCCGCGCGGGCGCTGCGGGCCAGCTCCACCGCCTGACGACCGTCCTCGGCCTCACCGACCACTTCGAAATCGGAATGGGTGGCGATCAACCCGCGGAACCCCAGCCGGATCAGCGGTTGGTCATCGGCCAGCAGGACCCGGATCGTGCCCGTCATCGGGAGATCCCCTCGGAGCTGACGACGGTGGCGGCGAAACGAGCCTCGACCTGGAAGTACTCGCGGTCGGGCCCATGGCTCAGATCCGCGCCGACCGAGGCGGCACGTTCACGCATGCCGATCAGACCGTGGCCGGTTCCGGGACCGGCCGGTCGGTTGGCCGCCAGGTTCCGCACACGCAGCTCCAGATGGTCCTCGGTGTAACACATGGTCAATTCGGTTGTCCCGTTCACACCGTGTTTGTCGGCGTTGGTCAACGCCTCCTGGATGATCCGGTAGGCGGCCAGATCGGCGGCCGGCGGTAGATCGAACACCCGGCCGGTGGCGGTGACGGTGATCTGCGCCCCGGAACGCCGGTAGTTGTCGATCAGTTCGTTCAGCCGCAGCAGGCCCGGCGCGGGTGCATCCGGGGATCCCAGGACCGGGACCTCGTCGTCTCCGGAGCGGAGCACCTGCATCAGCGCACTCAGCTCACCGAGTACGTCGGAGGCGGCATGTCGCACGTGGCCGAGGGATTCCTTGCTCGTCTGCGGTGCGCTCTCGACCGTGGCGGTGGCCAGACCGGCATGGACATGGATGACGGCGATGTGGTGGGCCAGCACGTCGTGCAGTTCTCGGGCGATCCGCAGACGCTCCTCCGTCACCCGTCGGGCGGCCTCGGTGTCCCGCTCCGCCTCGGCCTTCCGGGCGCGTTCTTCCACCTCGGCGATGTAACCGCGGCGGTTCCGGGAGGCGTCCCCCGCTGCGGCGGCCAGACCGACCCAGCCGAGGATGCCCAGGTTGGCACCGTTGTCCCAGCCGTGTTCGGAATGGAGGGTGACACCGGTGTACAGCACCCCCGCGGTCACCACCCCCACCAGAACGGTGAAATGCCGGTTGGTCTGGTCGGCGACGGTGAACATGGCCACCGCGACGATGGCGGTGAAGGCCGGGTTGACCGCGTCCAGGGCCGTGGCGGCCAGCAGGAGCACGGGGGTCAGGCACAGCACCAGCATCGGCCGACGGCGACGGTAGATCAGCAGCCCGGAGGCCAGGGCACCGAGCAGGACGACGGCGACCAGATGATGCCCCTTGTCGGGGTTGGCAGCGGGACCGTAGTTGAGCCGGATCTGGGCACCGAGGATCCCGAGGAACACCACCACGGCGATGGTCACGTCCAGGCTGGACGGCCGGACCCGTCGATCTCCCTGGGTGAACCAGTTCGCCGTTCTGCCTCCCGCCGTCGTCATACCGGTAACAGTACGTGCGATGTCGGTCGGGGAAACGACCCACGGGGCTGGGACACGGCCGGGCGGCGCGGACCCCTCAGGGGTCCGCGCCGCCGGGCGTATGTTCGTGGTCCGGTCTGTCGATCGCGCTCAGTAGGAGTCGCGACCGTCCGGGTCGAAGACGTGCATCGCAGCCTCCTCGGCGCTCGCGCCGCCGCCTGCGAACCCGACATCTTCGGCGAGCAGAGCCTTCTCGGTGTCCTCGTAGGCACCGCCCTCGGTGTCGACCAGTCGGCCCGCCCGCTCCGAACCGAGTTCGAGGGCCTCCACCTCCTGCTCGTCGGCGAGTCGGGCGAGCTCGTCCACATCGGGGGTCTCCGCGGCCAGCAACTCGTCGAGGCTGAGCCCCTCGGCCTCCTCGGACTCGGTGGGGATCACGGTGCGCGGTTCGTAGTCCGGCGGCGAGTACCCCTCGTCGAGCGGATCCTCCAGGCCGCGGTCGAGCAGGGAGTCCCCGGCCGTGAGCTGCTCGTTCGAACCCTCGCCGCCGTCGTTGGACCCGGCACTCCCGTCCTGCTCGGCGACCTCGAAGCTTCCGCCGTCGTTGTTGGCAGTTCCGTTGCTGTCCGACATACAGGCCATCCCTTCTCGCGTTGCATGGTTCCTACCCCACGGTAGCCACGGGTATGCCGGTGCCGACGGGCGGGACCGGTCACTCCCCCGTCATCAGGTACAGCAGCGCGCGGGCGTAGGCGCCCTCGGGTGTGGCGGCGCGGTACTCGCGTTCGCTGCCGGAGACGGTGATGTGCACCCGCCAGTCCGGGCCCTGGCGGTCCAGCCCACCGAAGGTGCCGCCGAGGAGTTCCCGGAGCTGGTGCTCCCGGGGCAGCCACACCGCTGCGTCCTGGTCCACCGAGTCCAGGGCCCACTCGGTGGTCCCGTTGAATCCGATCTGATCCCCGCGCAGCTCGATCGTCATGTCGCTGAGGACGAAATGCTCCTCGTCCATCCCCCGGCCGACGATGGCGAACCAGTCGCCGCGGCTCGGGTTCCAGCGGAGACCGCCGTCGCGCAGTTGTACCGCCAGGTCGATGTCGATCACCGTTCCAGTATGGCCTCCTGCCGTCACCACTGGGCCGAGATCGGTGACGTCGTACCCGGTCAGGAGGCTGCGGCTGCCGCACGCTCCACCGTCAGCAGGCTTTCCGCCTGGTGTTCGGCGTGGTAGGCGGCCGAGCCGCCGCGGAGGCCGAACAGACGTTTGCTCCACAGCAGCCAGGCCACGGCCGCCAGGTTGACGGCGAAGGCCCCCACCCGCAGCACCGTCACCTTCTCGGCGAGTTCGTAGATCTCCAGCGGCAGGAAGATCGCGGTGGCCACAGCGGCGACGTACTCCCCCCACCGTTTCATCAACCACAGGCCGGTTGCCTCGGTGAACTGCAGCAGGGCGTACCCGATCAGACCGATCGCGATCCAGATGAGCACCGTGGCGGACAGGGAGAAGGCGTCGTCGATGGTGCGCACGATCGCCGAGTCGTCGACATTCCAGCCGAGCTGGGCCGCCAGCGGGCGCAACAGCGGCAGATCGGTGTCGAACTTCTGTTGCAGGCTCCCGCGTGAGCTCCGGAATCGGAACACCAGGAACGCGATTCCGAGGAGGCCGATCCCGCGCACCGCCCGCTCGACGGCCAGCAGCCGCATGATCCGTCGATCCCGGAGCAACCGGCCGCGGGGCACCTCCGGGGCGAGATCCGCCGGTCCCTGGCCCTTCGGATCCCCGACGACGTAGTCCGCGCACCGCAGACAGCGCCAGGCCGGACCGGCCGGGGTCTGGACCTGCAACCGGGCCCGCAGTTCCGGCTCGTCCGGGGCGTAGGTCTCATGTCCGTGCCGGCCGCAGGCGCGCAGGTTGAAGTCCATCCGCGCAGCCTAGGGGTGAGAGGGATCAAGTGCGCCGCGACGGCGGTTGTCCGGCAGGAATCCGGCGAGGAACTAGTCTGGCTTCATGCGTCAATATCTCGATCTCATGGACCGCATCCTGAACGAAGGCACCGTGAAGACCGATCGCACGGGCACCGGCACCCTCTCGGTTTTCGGCCACCAGATGAGGTTCGACCTCGCCGAGGGTTTCCCGGTGGTCACCACGAAGAAGATCCACATGAGGTCGGTGATCGTCGAGCTGCTGTGGTTCCTGCGCGGTTCGACGAACGTCCGGTGGCTGCAGGAGCAGGGGGTGTCGATCTGGGACGAGTGGGCCGACGCAGAAGGCGAACTCGGGCCGGTCTACGGCCACCAGTGGCGCTCCTGGCCCGCCCCGGACGGCACCGGCATCGACCAGATCGCCCAGGTGGTGAACTCGATCGTCACCAACCCGGATTCCCGCCGGCACATCGTCTCGGCCTGGAACGTCGCCGAGGTCAACGAGATGGCCCTGCCCCCGTGCCACACCATGTTCCAGTTCTACGTGGCAGACGGGAAACTGTCCTGCCAGCTCTACCAGCGGTCGGCCGATGTGTTCCTCGGCGTTCCGTTCAACATCGCCTCCTACGCCCTGCTGACCATGATGGTGGCCAAGGCGACCGGACTCGCTCCTGGCGAATTCATCCACACCCTGGGGGATGCGCACCTGTACTCCAACCACCTCGAGCAGGCCAGGCTCCAGCTGACCAGGGAACCGAAACCGTTGCCCACCATGCTGATCGCTGACGGCCGGAACTCCTTGGAGGAGTACACCTTTGCCGATTTCGAGCTGGTCGGCTACGACCCGCATCCGCTGATCAAGGCCCCGATCGCGGTATGAGCGAGGAACGGATCAACACCGACACCCCGCCCCGCACCGTCACCCCCGGCCGGACCGTCACCTTCGTGGTGGCGGTGGCGGACAACGGGGTGATCGGCCACGAGGGCGACATGCCGTGGCACCTGCCCGAGGATCTGAAGCACTTCAAGGCGCTCACCCTGGGGCACGCGATGGTCATGGGCCGACGCACCTTCGAGTCCATCGGCCGTCCGCTCCCGGGACGCCGTTCCCTGGTGGTCACCCGGCAGCAGGACTGGTCCGCCCCCGGGGTCGAGGTCCATCACACCATCGCCGAGGCCCTGGCGGCCGCCGGGGAGACGGTGATGGTGGTCGGCGGCGGCGAGCTCTATCGGCAGCTGCTGCCCGAGGCCGACGTCCTGGAGGTGACCCACATCAAGGACACCCTGATCGGTGACACCTACTTCCCGGCGATCGATCCGCTGATCTGGGTGGAGACGGCCCGGGAAGGACATGAAGGATTCGACTTCGTCACCTACCGCCGGCGGGACACCGATGGACAGCGGTGAGCACGACCTGGCGCTGATGCTGGCCACCCTGGAACCCGTTCTCGCAGCGGAGCCCTATGTCTACTGTTCGGTCAACTGGCGCTGGTCAGATCCGCAGCTGATCGCGGCGGATCCGTTGGCGACCGTTCGTGAACCCGAGGGTCTCACCCTCATTCTGACGCAGCAGCGGGCCGTCGAGCTCGGGCTGGAGTTCCGGTTTCCGGCCGCCCTGATCTCGCTGACGGTGCATTCGGCCCTGGACGCGGTGGGGCTGACGGCGGCCTTCGCCGAGGCACTGGCGAAGGTGGAGATCTCCTGCAATGTGCTTGCGGGGTACCACCACGATCACATCCTGGTGCCGTACGAGGACCGGGACACCGCGATGGCGGCCTTGCGTCGTCTTCGCGGCTGAGCTCCTCCCCGGCTGAAAACACCCGTTCCCGCGCACTTTGTTGTTCCTCGCGCACGTAGTTACGTGCGCGAGGAACAACAGCGTGCGCGGGAACGGGATGAAGCTGGTTCAGGCGACAGCAACCTCGCGGCTGTTCCGCGCAGCACCGGCGTACGGGACAACGATACGCAGGCTCTGCTCGGCGGAGGCCTTGACCGAATTGCCGACCACAGCGGACTTCTCCGAAGCGGCAGGACGGACGGACAGGGCCGCGGAGACCGTGGTCAACACCTCGGCCAGTTCCACATCGAGGGCGTCGCAGATGGATGCGAGCAGTTCGCTCGAAGCCTCCTTGCGTCCTCGTTCAACCTCGGACAAGTATCCGAGTGACACATTCGCAGCGGTGGAGACATCCCGCAACGTGCGGTTCTGCCTGGTCCGGGCATCGCGAAGAGTCTCTCCGAGTGCATCTCGCAGCAGCACATCAACCTCCTGTCGCTCACGCCCAACATGGTGCGTTCACGCTACCGGCAACGGATTCCGCGCTGTCAGCGGGGTCGGATTCTGCTCCACCGCGCCGGAGATACGCATCTGTTCGCTGGGTAACTGTCTACTTAACGCCCGGAATCGCCAGTCTGTTCCCGGCGATCGTGACGAGGGAATCCAGCAGGTCCACCGCCTCGCGGACGGCGGCGGCCCGGATCTCGGCGCGACTGCCGGTGAGTTCGAGGGCCCGGACGATGGTGGCCACGCCTCCGCGGCTGTCCGGCCCGGCGATGGCCACGAACACGGTCCCCGGTTCGTGGCCGTCCTGCGGGTCGGGTCCGGCGGCACCGGTCAGACCCAGCCCGAAGTCGGCCCGGCAGCGCTTCCGCGCGCCCAGGGCGAGCTGCTTGGCCACATCCGGGTCCACCGCGCCCCGGTCGGCGAGCAGGTTGGGATCCACCCCGCCGAGGGTGTTCTTCAGGTCCGTGGCGTAGACGATGAAACCGCCGCGCACGACGGCCGAGGAACCCGGGACCTCGGTGAGCAGGGCCGCGGTGAGGCCGGCGGTCAGCGACTCCGACACCGCCACCGTCATATGGGCACGCTTGAGGTTCGTGACCACGGCGGTGAGACGTTCGGGAGGGACTCCGAGAAGTTCGGCGAGCGACATCAGTGGGAGTCCGACTTCTGCCCACGCTTGGCGCGGGCGGCGATGGTGATGGAACGGATGATGTAGTCGATACCGGTGCCGACCGTCAACAGCAGGGCGATCGCCATCAGGGTCGTGCGGATCCACTCCAGGGAGTCCGGCCAGGGCAGCACGTACAGGCCGATGGCCAGCACCTGGACGAAGGTCTTGATCTTGCCACCCATGCTGGCGGCCATGACCTCGTAGCGCAGCATGAACAGCCGCAGCACGGTGATGCCCAGTTCCCGGGTGAGGATGACAATGGTGATCCACCAGGGCATGTCACCCAGGATCGACAGGCCGACCAGCACACCGCCGGTGAGGGCCTTGTCGGCGATCGGGTCGGCGATCTTGCCGAAATCGGTGACCAGCCCGCGTTTGCGGGCGATATGGCCGTCGTACCGATCGGTGATGGCGGCGATGGCGAAGATGATGAAGGCGACGATCCGCCAACGGTCCTCGTGGCCGTCGCCGATGAACAGGAAGATCAGGCCGATCGGAACCAGGATCAGCCGGCTGACGGTGAGGATGTTCGGCAGGTTCACCAAAGGCACCGGTTGTTCAGCCGTCACCCGCGTGCTCCTGACCCGTCGGGACGCGGCAGAACCTCGATGGGTTCGGCGATCAGGTCGATGCCGTCGGAGCCGATGACCCTGGCCCGGACGAGATCACCGACCTCGATGCCGTCGGCGACGGTGAGGGTGGTGGTGCCGTCGACCTCGGGCGCCTGGTGCGCGGCCCGGCCGACCACACCGTCCGGGTAGTCCTCGTCGGCCACGTTCTCGGTGGAACCGTCGACCAGGACGATCACCTCGGTGCCGATCCGGTCCTCCGCGCGCTGGGCGACCAGCTCGTCGACGAGGGCGGTGACCCGCTCGACCCGGGCGTCGACCTCGTCCGGATCCAACTTGCCGGTCAGGTCGGCGGCCGCAGTGCCGTCCTCGTCGGAGTAACCGAAGACGCCGACCGCATCCAGCCGGGCGCCGATCAGGAACTGCTCGAGTTCGACCAGATCCTCCTCGGTCTCCCCGGGGAAGCCGACGATGACGTTGGACCGGATACCGGCCTCGGGCGCGGCCGCGCGGATCTGTTCGACCAGGGTCAGGAAGGACTCCCGGCTGCCGAACCGTCGCATCCGCCGCAGCACGGTCTCGGAGGCGTGCTGGAAGGACATGTCGTAGTAGTCCGCCACCCCGTCCAGGTGGGCGATGGCGTTGATCAGGCTGGGTTTGGTCTCGGCCGGTTGGAGGTAGGACAACCGCACCCGGGTGATGCCCTCGACGGCGGACAGCTGGGCCAGCATCTCCTCGAGCAACCCGTCGCCGGGGAGGTCCTTGCCGTAGGAGGTGGAGTTCTCCGACACGAGCACCAGCTCCCGGACACCCTGGCCGGCGAGCCAGTGGGCCTCGTTGACGATGTCCGAGGTGGAACGGGAGACGAAGGATCCGCGGAAGGCCGGGATCGCGCAGAAGGTGCAGCGACGGTCGCAACCGGAGGCGATCTTCAGCGGCGCCACCGGGCCGTGGTGCAGCAACCGGCGGACCAGTGTCGGCCCGGAGGCCGGCGTGGGGCCGGACTCGTTGGTACCGGCAGCCACGACAGGGCTGTGGGAGTGCCCGGGGACCGAGACCGCGGCGGCGGCACCGGGTCGCGCCACCGGCGAGATGGGCAGCAGGGTGCGACGGTCGACCGGTGTGTGCGAGTCGGGGCGCTCTCCGTGCAGGACCCCCTGCACCAGACCGGCGAGGTCCGGGTAGGCGTCGAAGCCGAGAACGGCGTCCGCCTCGGGCAGGGCGGCGGCCAGTTCCTTGCCGTAACGCTCGGCCAGACAACCGACCGCGACGACCTTCGCGCCGGTGTCGGCAGCGGCCAGCAGGGTGTCGATCGAGTCCTTCTTGGCACTGGCCACGAACGCACAGGTGTTGACCACCACCACGTCGGCCGGACTTTCGTCCTCGACCAGTTCGTAGCCACCGAGCGCGAGGCGCCCGGCTATTTCGGAGGAGTCGACTTCATTCCGGGCACACCCGAGGGTGACGACGGAGACACGGGGCGCGGCAGACACCCGATCAGCTTAGTCGCCGCGAGGGCCGGTGAACTCCACCCGCGCACACAAGCTCGGGCGGGAACCCGATCGTCACCGGAGCCGGTGCCCGCCCGGGAGGTGATTCGGACTCCCACCCCCGGCGGATTAGGCTCAGGTGCCGTGACCGATGCGGATTCCCCCCAGCCCGGCGCTGACCCTGTCAGCCTCCCCCGCAGTACTCCTGCCACCGCCGATGCCGGCGGCGAGGTCCTGGTCCGACGTGCCCGCCCGGCCGATGTCCGTCGGATCAAGGAACTCGTCGACGCCTATGCCGGTCCGATCCTGCTCGAGAAGAGCCTGGCGAACCTGTACGAGGACGTCACCGAGTTCTGGGTGGGTGAACTGGACGGGCGGGTGGTCGGCTGCGGGGCGTTGCACGTCCTGTGGGAGGACCTGGCCGAGATCCGCACCGTGGCGACCGACCCGGCCTTCCGTGGCCGCGGCATCGGCAACACGGTGTGCAGCCGGATCATCGAGGTCGCACTCGAGATGGGTCTGCGGCGGTTGTTCTGCCTGACCTTCGAGGTGAGTTTCTTCAGCTCCCTGGACTTCGTCCCGGTCGCCGAACTGGACCTGACCCCCGAGGCGTTCAACGAGTTGCGTCACTCCTACGATGCCGGAGTGGCCGAGTTCCTCGACCTGCCGTACGTGAAGCCGAACACCCTCGGCAACACCCGGATGCTCCGTCACCTCTGAAAACCCTCAGGAGAAGCGGTTCAGACACACGAGAGCCCCCTGGCCGCTGGGCCAGGGGGCTCTCGTGTGTCTGTCGCGGAGAACTACAGGTTCGCGCCGACGGTGACCTTGAGGATCAGGCCGACTCCGATGATGCAGATGACCCAGACAGCGGCGACGAACAGGGTCAACCGGTCGAGGTTCTTCTCGACGACGCTGGAACCGGACAGCGAGGACTGGACGCCGCCACCGAACATGGACGACAGTCCACCGCCCTTGCCGCGGTGCAGGAGCACCAGCAGGATCAGCGCGATGCTGGTCAGGAGGAGCAGAACTTCGAGGATGACTTTGACGGTGTCCATGGCTGCCTTGCTGTGTGATGTCGAGCTAGTCGGAAAATTGAAGGGGACCGATCACTGCTGAACTGGGCACTTCGGTGAGACGAGCACTGCTGGATCGGGCACTGCAAAAGCCGTGTGCCCGATCGTACCGAGCAAACCAGCAGAGTCTAACCCGGGCGGGTGCGAAACCCGGCGTCGGCTACGCCAGAATCCCGACCGTGTTGGCCGCGAGGGTCGCGAACTCGGTGGCATCCAGGCTCGCACCGCCCACGAGGGCACCGTCGACATCGGTCTGCGCGACGATCTCGGCGACGTTCCCGGACTTGACCGAACCGCCGTACAGGACCCGGACGCCGTTCGCGAGTTCCGCGTCGTACTTCTCGGCCAGGGCGGCGCGCAGCGCGGCGCAGACCTCCTGGGCGTCGGCAGGGGTGGCCACCCGGCCGGTGCCGATGGCCCAGACGGGCTCGTAGGCGAGCACGATGCTGGCGGCCTGCTCGGCGGTGACGCCGTCGAGGGCGGCGTTGAGCTGCCCGACCGAGTGCGCGACCTGGTTGCCGGCCTCGCGGACCTCCAGGCCCTCACCCACGCACAGGATCGGGACGATCCCGTGCCGGTAGGCGGCCTTGACCTTGGCGTTGACCTGCTCGTCGGTCTCACCGTGGATCTCCCGGCGCTCCGAGTGGCCGACGGCCACGTAGGTGCAACCGAGCTTGGCCAGCATGGAGCCGGAGATGTCGCCGGTGAAGGCACCGGAGTCGTTCGGGGACAGATCCTGCGCCCCGTACACGAGTCCGAGCTTGTCCCCGTCGATCAGGGTCTGCACGGAGCGGATGTCGGTGAACGGCGGCAGCACGGCCACCTCGACCTTGCTGAAGTACTTCTCGGGCAGGGTGAAGGCGATCTTCTGCACCAGGGCGATGCCCTCGAGGTGGTTCAGATTCATCTTCCAGTTGCCGGCGACCAGCGGTTTACGGGTGCTCATCAGGACTCCAGGATTGCGATACCGGGGAGTTCCTTGCCCTCGAGGAATTCGAGGGAGGCGCCGCCACCGGTGGAGATGTGGGTGAAACCGGACTCGTCGACACCGAGGGTGCGAACGGCGGCGGCCGAATCGCCACCACCGACGACGGAGAAGGAGGAACTGGCCGAGATGGCCTCGGCGACGGCCTTGGTGCCGGCCGAGAAGGCTTCCATCTCGAACACACCGACGGGACCGTTCCAGAACACGGTCCGGGCCTCGGCGAGGATCCCCGCGAAGAGCTCGCGGGTCTTCGGGCCGATGTCCAGACCCTGCCAGTTGTCACGGATCGAGTCGGCGTCGACGATGTCGGTGTTCGCCGTGGGCGAGAAGTCGTCGGCGATGACGAAATCCACCGGCAGGACGATCTTGTCGGCGTTGTCCGCGAGCAGGCCCTTGACCGTGTCGATCTGGTCCTTCTGCAGGAGGGAGTCGCCGACACCGTGGCCCTGTGCGGCCAGGAAGGTGTAGGCCATGCCGCCGCCGATGAGGATCCGGTCGACGGTCGGCAGCAGCGAGGTGATGACCCCGAGCTTGTCCGAAACCTTCGAACCGCCCAGGACGACGACATACGGGCGCTCGGGATCGGTGGTGAGCTTGCGCAGCACCTCGGTCTCGGCGGTGACCAGGTACCCGCCGAAGTGCGGGAGCAGGGTGGCCACTTCGTAGACCGAGGCCTGCTTGCGGTGGACCACACCGAAACCGTCGGAGACGAAGGCGGCGTCCGGGCCGACCAGGGCGGCGAGCTCAGCGGCGAGGGCGCCGCGCTCGGCAGCGTCCTTGGCGGTCTCGCGGGTGTCGAAGCGCACGTTCTCCAGCAGGGCGACCTGGCCGTCGGCGAGTCCGGCGACCGCAGCCTTGGCGGACTCCCCCACCAGATCGGTGGCGAAGGCGACCGGGGCGCCGAGCAGCTCGGCGAGCCGCGCCGCCACCGGGGCGAGGGTGTACTTGGGGTCCGGCTCACCGGCCGGGCGGCCGAGGTGGGCGGTGATGACGACCTTGGCGCCACCTCCGGTCAGGGCCTGCAGGGTCGGCAGCGAGGCCTGGATGCGGCCGTCGTCGGTGATGGTGCTGCCGTCGAGGGGGACGTTCAGGTCGGCGCGCAGCAATACGGTCCGGCCTTGGACGCCGGAGGCGAGCAGATCGTCAAGCGTGTTCACGGTGTGACTCTTTCTGAAGCGGGACGAGAACTTCCGGAAGGTGCGTGTGTGCCCACACGGCAACGCCGGGCGAGGAGATGGAGCATCCCCGCCCGGCGTTGCCGTTGTCAGTGGTTCACCTGCGTCGAGAACGTCAGAGCTTGGACGCAACCAGAGCAGTGAAGTCCGCGAGACGGTTGGAGTAGCCCCACTCGTTGTCGTACCAGCCGACGACCTTGATGAAGTTGCCGTCGAGCACGAGGGTCAGCGGCGAGTCGAAGGTGACCGAGGCCGGCGCACCGACGATGTCCGAGGACACGATCGGGTCGGTGGAGTAGGAGATGTAACGCGACAGGGCACCTTCCGAGGCGGCCTTGAACGCGGCGTTGACATCTTCGACGGAGACGTTCTTCTCCAGCTCGACGGTGAGGTCGGTGGCGGATCCGTCGACGACCGGGACGCGCAGGGCGTAGCCGTGCAGCTTGCCGGCCAGCTCCGGGAGCACCAGGGCGGTGGCCTTGGCCGCACCCGTGGAGGTCGGGATGATGTTCTGGGCTGCCGCGCGGGCCCGACGCAGGTCGGAGTGCGGGAAGTCCAGGATGACCTGGTCGTTGGTGTACGCGTGGACCGTGGTCATGAGGCCGCGGACGATGCCGAAGTTCTCGTGCAGGACCTTGGCCATCGGGGCGACACAGTTGGTGGTGCAGGAAGCGTTCGACAGGATCGTCTGGCTTCCGTCGTACTGGTCGTCGTTGACGCCCATGACCACGGTCAGGTCCTCGCCCGATGCCGGGGCGGAGATGATGACCTTCTTGGCACCACCCTGGAGGTGCTGCTTGGCACCCTCGGCCTTGGTGAAGTGACCGGTCGACTCGATGACGATGTCGACACCCAGGTCACCCCACGGGAGGGCGGCGGGGTTGCGCTCGGACAGCGCCTTGATCGACTTGCCGTCGACGATGATCTCGTCGTCGGTGTAGCTCACGTCGTGGGCCAGCTTGCCCAGGACCGTGTCGTACTTCAGCAGGTGAGCCAGAGTCTTGTTGTCCGTCAGGTCGTTGACCGCGACGATCTCGATGTCGTGATCGAGGGAGTCGATCGCTCGCCATACATTCCGGCCGATACGACCGAATCCATTCACTCCAACGCGCACAGTCACTTAAAGCCAGCCCTTCAGTTAAAGGTGTTCCGACGGGTTCTCTTTTGGCCCAGCGGAATCGATCAAGAGACTCCGCCCACAGCACCGGGGGCGACAGTACTTAGTTTACAGAACCGAAACCAATCCAGCGACGTGGGTCACTTCTGATCTTCCCCGCGCGTCGCGGGGTCTCGACGGCCGGGACCGTCAGGCCTCCAACATCTCTTGTGTCACAGCCGATTCCGTGTCCGGAATGCCGTCGTCCTGGGCCCGTTTGTCGGCCATGGTGAGCAGCCGCCGGATGCGTCCGGCGATCGCGTCCTTCGTCATCGGCGGGTTGGCGAGCTGTCCCAGCTCCTCCAACGAAGCCTGCCCGTGCTCGATTCGCAACCGGCCGGCTTCCGCGAGGTGGTCCGGCGCCTCCTCCCCCAGGATCAGCAGGGCCCGCTCCACCCTCGCGGAGGCGGCGACGGCCGCGCGGGCCGATCGGCGCAGGTTGGCGTCGTCGAAGTTGGCCAGCCGGTTCGCGGTGGCCCTGACCTCCCGGCGGAGCCGCCGGTCCTCCCAGGTGAGCACCGAGGAATGGGCGCCCAGCCGGGTCAGCATGGTGGCGATGGCGTCGCCGTCACGGACCACGACCCGATCGGCCCCCCGGACCTCCCGGGCCTTGGCCGCGATGCCCAGTCGGCGGGCAGACCCGACCAGGGCCAGGGCCGCCTCCGGGCCGGGGCAGGTGATCTCCAGCGCTGCGGATCGACCGGGTTCGGTCAACGACCCGTGGGCCAGGAAGGCACCGCGCCACACGGCCTCGGAGTCGGCGACCGAGCCGGAGACGATCTGCGGCGGCAGTCCACGGACCGGCCGACCGCGCAGATCGAGCAGACCGGTCTGCCGGGCGAGGGAATCACCCCCGGCGACGACCCGGACGATGTAGCGGGTGCCCTTGCGCAGGCCGGAGGCGGCCAACACCTGGACGTCCACCTGGTGGCCGTACAGGTCGGCGATCTCCCGGCGGAGCCGGCGCGCGACGGCACCGGTGTCGAGTTCGGCCTCGACCACCACCCGACCGGCGACGATGTGCAGGCCGCCGGAGAATCGCAGGATGGTGGAGACCTCGGCCTTGCGCGCGGAGACCTTCGAGATGGACACCCGGCTGAGTTCGTCCTTGACGTCGGCGGTCATCGCCATGAATGAGGCTCCTCGTGGGTGTTCTCGGCCGTTCGGTGGCCGGTCGGGTGCTGCTGTGCTGTGTGTTTCATGCTGCTGGTGAAGATCGTGCGGGGACTGCGGTGATACATCGTGCGGCCGAACGAGCCCGACTCACGTGAGCGGAGCGTCCCCGGCCTCCGGCCGCCTCAGGCGAAGACGTCGCAACCGGTGGCGCGTTGCCTGCGAACCCACGTCAATCCTTCCCGATGGCGTCCGTCCCGGACCAGGCCCGCCCGCGGAGCTACCGGTCCCCGCGGCCGAGTCGTTCGACCACCGGACCGAGCACCCTGGCCAGTGCCTCCGGATCGTGTCGGGGCGCTCCCTGCGGATCGGCCACCGACGCCAGTAGTAACTCTGCACCGATTCGGCCCGCCGCGCTCGCCAGCCGCTGGGGCAGGATCACCGAGCCCTCGTCGGCCAGCACCGTGTCGATGCGGCAGTGCGGGGCGTGGGCCGAGAGTACTTCCAGATGCTGCTCCGGGGAGAACCCGTCGGTCTCGCCCGGTTGTGGTTCCAGGTTCAGGACCACCATGATGTGGGCCGAACTCGCCGCGATGGCATCCCGCAGATCCGGCAACAGCAGGTGGGGCAGCACACTGGTCAGCCAGGAGCCCGGACCGAGTGTGATCAGGTCGGCCTCGGCGATCGCCTTCAACGCCTCCGGGCAGGCCGGTGCGTCGACCGGCTCGACCGTGATGTTCACGACCCGGCCCGGGGTGGAGGCGACGGCCACCTGACCGCGGATCCGGCGCAGGGCCGACGGGTCCACATCGAGTCCGGTGACGTCGGCGACGATCTGCAGCGGCTGACAGGACATGGGGAGCACCCGGCCGTCGCAGTGCAGCAGCTCCGCGGCGGCGTCCAGGGCCTTGACCGGGTCGCCGGTCAGCTCCGCCAGGCCGACCAGCAGGAGGTTGCCGATCGGGTGACCGGCGAGCACACCGTGGCCGGCGAACCGGTGCTGGAAGGCCCGCCCCCACAGACTCCCGTTCTCGTCGTCGGGGCTCAACGCCCCCAACGCCATCCGCAGGTCCCCCGGCGGGACGGTCAGCGGGAACTCGCGCCGCAGACGACCGGAGGAACCGCCGTCGTCGGCGACCGTGACGATCGCCGTGATGTCCGCATCGAGCAGGCGCAGCGCCCGCAGGATCGCCCAGAGCCCGTGACCGCCGCCGAGGGAGACCACCTTCGGGCGGCGCCGGGTCCCCGGGCCGGTGACGGGTCCGGTCTCCTGGGTCACGACCGGGTCTGGCGCCGGAGCCGTCATTCGCGACCCAGATCGCGGTGGGTGACCTGGATCGACAGGTCGTCCCTGGCCAGGATCCGGCCGAGTTCCACGGCCGTGGCCACACTGCGGTGTTTGCCCCCGGTGCACCCGACGGCCAGGGTCAGGTAGCGCTTGCCCTCCCGCCGGTAGCCGGCCGAGACCAGGTCGAACAGCCGGGTGTAGGACTCCAGGAACTCCCCCATGCTCTCCTGGGACAGCACGTAGTCGGAGACCGGTTCGTCGGTGCCGTTGAGCTCCCGCAGCTCCGGGATCCAGAACGGGTTCGGCAGGAACCGCATGTCGATCACCAGGTCGGCGTCCAGCGGCAGGCCGTACTTGTAGCCGAAGGACACGAGCGTCAAGGTGGTGTGCAGCGGGGCCTCGGTGAAGGTCCGTTCGATGGCCGCACGCAGCTGATGCACCGACAGGTCCGAGGTGTCGACGATCAGGTCGGCCTCCTCCCGCAGCGGCCCGAGCAGGTTCCGCTCGGCGGCCAGACCGTCGGAGAGACGGCCGCCCCCCTGCAACGGATGCTCCCGGCGGTTGGACTCGAAGCGGCGGATGAGGGCGGCGTCCGTCGCCTCCAGGAAGAGCACCCGGGGACGGTAGCCGCGGGTGTCCAGGTCCTTGATGACGGCGGCGAGGTCCTGGGTGAAGGCGCGGGAGCGGACGTCGACGACGACCGCGATCTTCGTGACCTCGCCCCGGGCCCGGGCACCCAGTTCGACCATGGTCGAGATGAGTTCGGGGGGAAGGTTGTCGACCACGAACCAGCCGAGGTCCTCCAGGCATTTGGCCGCGGTGGACCGGCCGGCTCCGGAGAGGCCGGAGACGATCGCGACCTCGATTCCGCTGTCAGACATCAGTGCTCCCTGGTGGGGTCGGGTGGTGCGAGGCTGGCTGGTTCCGGTGTGGCCGATGCTGCGGGTTCGACCGGTTGCTCGCCTGCCGGATCCTTGCCCGCGCCGTCACCGGCCAGTGCAGCAATGATCGCCTCCGCGGTGGCCTTGCCGATACCCGGTACCTCGGTGATCTCCTGCACCCCGGCCGTCTTGACCTTCGACAGTGACCCGAAGTGTTTGAGCAGGGCGGTGCGGCGGGTCTGACCGAGACCGGCGATGCCGTCCAGGGCCGACACCGTCATCGACTTGGACCGCTTGGCCCGGTGGAAGGTGATGGCGAACCGGTGGGCCTCGTCCCGCAGTCGTTGCAGCAGGTAGAGGGCCTCGCTGGTGCGCGGGAGGATCACCGGGTCGTCGTCGCCGGGCAGCCAGACCTCCTCCAGTCGTTTGGCCAGGCCGACCACGGTCACGTCGGAGATGTTGAGTTCGGTGAGCACCGCCGCGGCGGCGTTGACCTGCGGCTGACCGCCGTCGACCACCAGGAGCTGCGGTGGGTAGGCGAACCGGCGCGGGCGGCCGGTCTCCGGGTTGATGCCCGGTGCCCGGCCGCCGATGGCGATGGGTTTGCCGGAGGCGTCCGTATCGGGCTCGATGTCGAGCCCGACGGTCGCGCCTGCCTCGGGTCCGTCGTTCGGGGTGGGCCTGTCCGCGTCGCCGGCTGCCCCGCCGCTGCCGTGGCTGAACCGTCGCCCGACCACCTCGGCGATCGAGGCGACATCGTCCCCGGGTGACTGCCGGATGGCGAACCTGCGGTAGTCGGACTTCTTGGCGACACCGTCCTCGAAGACCACCAGGGAAGCCACCACGTTGGTGCCCTGGACGTGGGAGATGTCGATGCATTCGATCCGCAGGGGCGCGGTGTCCATGCCGAGGGCATCGGCGATCTCGGTGAGGGCGGCCGAGCGGGCGGTGATGTCGCTGGCGCGTTTGAGCCGGTGCCGGGTCAGCGCCTCGGCGGCATTGCGGGTCGCCGTTTCGGCGAGGGCCTTCTTGTCACCGCGCTGGGCGACGCGCAGCGAGACCCGGGAGCCACGCAGGTCGCTGAGCCACTGGGTGACCTCCTCCTCGTCCGGCGGCAGGGCCGGGACGAGGATCTCCCTGGGTACCGGTGCATCCGAGTCCTCGCTGGTCGGCCCGCGTTCGGCGGACCCGTTTGCGGGCAGGGTCGGGTTGCTGTCGTGTGCTCCGTTGAGGGCGGCGATCTGATGGCCCTCCTCGGCCTTGCCCCCGTAGAACTGGACGAGGAAGTTCTCCACGATCCCACCCGGGGTGGAGTCCTCGTCCAGGTCGACGATCCAACCGCGTTCACCACGGACCCGGCCGCCGCGGACGTGGAAGATCTGCACCGAGGCCTGGAGCTCGTCTCCGGAGATGCCCACCACGTCCGCGTCGGTGCCGTCGGCGAGCACCACCGCCTGTTTCTCCATGGCCCGGCGCAGGGCGCCGAGATCGTCCCGAAGTCGGGCGGCGCGTTCGAAGTCCAGCTCGGCGGCGGCGGACTCCATCTCGCTCTCGAGTCGTTTGAGCAACGGCCCGGCCTTGCCCGCCATGAAATCGCAGAACTGGTTGACGATCTCCCGGTGCTCGGCCGCGCTGACCCGGTCGACGCACGGGGCCGAGCACTTGCCGATGTAGCCGAGCAGGCACGGTCGGCCGATGGCGGCCGACCGTTTGAACACCCCGTTGGAGCAGGTGCGGGCGGGAAACACCCGCAGGAGCAGGTCGAGGGTCTCCCGGATCGCCCAGGCATGGGCGTAGGGCCCGAAGTACCGCACACCCTTGCGGTGCGGGCCGCGCATGACCTGCAGGCGGGGGTACTCCTCGCCGAGGGTGACGGCCAGTTCCGGGTAGGACTTGTCGTCCTTGTACCGGACGTTGAACCGCGGGTCGAACTCCTTGATCCAGTTGTACTCGAGTTGCAGGGCCTCGACCTCGGTGGAGACGACGGTCCACTCGACCGAACCGGCGGTGGTGACCATGCTCGCGGTCCGGGGATGCAGGTTGACCAGGTCGGCGAAGTAGGAGTTGAGACGTTGCCGCAGACTCTTGGCCTTGCCGACGTAGATGACCCGCCCGCCCGGATCGCGGAACTTGTAGACCCCCGGCGAGTCCGGGATGGTGCCGGTGGCAGGGCGGTAGGTGGTCGGGTCTGGCACGGTTCCAAGGGTAGTCGGCCGGGCCGACAGCCCGGGTACCCGCCGAGCCACCAGGCCGAACCCTCACTAGGGTTGGAGAACGTTTCCCTGCCTCCGTGGCCGGGTACCCCCGACTGGCGCCTTTGCCGCGCCTGGCGCACGTACTGAACTGGAGAACCCATGGAAACCTGGCCCGGAGCTGCTTACCCACTGGGAGCAACTTTCGACGGCACCGGCACCAACTTCGCGATCTTCAGCGAGGTCGCCGAGAAGGTCGAGCTCTGCCTGTTCGACGAGGATCTCAACGAGACCTGCGTGGAGTTGCACGAGATGGACGGGTACGTCTGGCACGCCTACCTCCCGGAGGTCCAGCCGGGCCAACGGTACGGCTACCGGGTGCACGGCCCCTACGACCCCGCGAACGGCCACCGGTGCAACCCGGCCAAGCTGCTCCTTGACCCGTACGCGAAGGCCGTCACCGGTGAGATCGACTGGGATCCGTCGCTGTTCTCCTACAACCTGGGTGAACCGGACACCTTCAACGACGCCGATTCGGCCGCGCACATGTTCCACGGGGTGGTGATCAACCCGTTCTTCGACTGGGCCGGGGACCGCGCACCGAAGATCCCGTACAACGACACGGTCATCTACGAGGCCCACGTCAAGGGGCTGACCTACCTGCACCCGGACGTCCCGGAACACCAGCGTGGCAGCTACGCCGGCATCGGCCACCCGTCCGTCATCGCCCACCTGAAGAATCTCGGCATCACCGCGATCGAGTTGATGCCCGTGCACCAGTTCGTCCAGGACAGCACCCTGCAGGACAAGGGCCTGTCGAACTACTGGGGGTACAACACGATCGGATTCTTCGCCCCGCACAACAGCTATGCCTCCGGCGGGGACCACGGACAGCAGGTCCAGGAGTTCAAGGGCATGGTGCGCGACCTGCACCTCGCCGGTATCGAGGTCATCCTCGACGTGGTCTACAACCACACCGCCGAGGGCAACCACCTCGGCCCGACGATCTCCTTCCGCGGTATCGACAACGCCTCGTACTACCGGCTCGTCGACGACGACCCGCAGTACTACATGGACTACACCGGGACCGGGAACTCCTTGAACGTCCGGCAGCCGCACTCCCTGCAGCTGTTGATGGACTCGCTGCGGTACTGGGTGACGGAGATGCACGTCGACGGTTTCCGTTTCGACCTCGCTGCCACCCTCGCACGCGAGTTCTACGAGGTGGACCGGCTGTCCA
The DNA here is from genome assembly GCA_003576535.1 of Nakamurella silvestris. Taxonomy (GTDB): domain Bacteria; phylum Actinomycetota; class Actinomycetes; order Mycobacteriales; family Nakamurellaceae; genus Nakamurella; species Nakamurella silvestris. Next base: position 39,572 of record QXCQ01000007.1, read on the forward strand.
CCTTCTTCGAACTCGTCCAGCAGGACCCGGTCGTCTCCCAGGTGAAGCTCATCGCCGAACCGTGGGACGTCGGCCCGGGCGGCTACCAGGTCGGCAACTTCCCGCCCCAGTGGACGGAGTGGAACGGCAAGTACCGCGACACGGTCCGCGACTTCTGGCGTGGTGAGCCCTCCACCCTCGGCGAGTTCGCCGGCAGGCTCACCGGTTCGGCCGACCTGTACGAGAACTCCGGCCGTCGGCCGGTCGCCTCGATCAACTTCATCACCGCCCATGACGGTTTCACCATGCGCGATCTCGTGTCCTACAACGAGAAGCACAACGAGGCCAACGGCGAGGGCAACAACGACGGCGAGTCCCACAACCGTTCCTGGAACTGCGGTGTCGAGGGTCCGACCGACGACAGCGCCGTGCTGGCCCTGCGCGCACGCCAGCAGCGCAACATGTTGGCGACCCTGCTGCTCTCCCAGGGTGTACCGATGATCCTGCACGGTGACGAGCTCAGCCGCACCCAGCAGGGCAACAACAACGTGTACTGCCAGGACTCCGAGATCTCCTGGGTGCACTGGGACAAGGCGGACACCGATCTGGTCGAGTTCGTGCGGCAGGTCACCGAACTGCGCCGGGAACACCCGACCTTCCGTCGGCGACGTTTCTTCGACGGGCGCCCGGTCCGGCGCGGGGAGGGTGAACCGCTGCCGGACATCAGCTGGCTGAACCCCTCGGGGGACGAGATGTCCCCCGACGACTGGCATGCCGGTTTCGGTCGGGCCATCGGGGTGTTCCTCAACGGCCAGGGCATCCACGGCCGGGACACCCGCGGCCAGCACATCGTCGACAAGAGCTTCCTGCTGTTCTTCAACGCCGGTGACGAGTCGGTCAACTTCACCATCCCGGGGACCGATTACGGCCAGGCCTGGATCGCCCGGATCGACACCGCGGGTGCGCTCAGCGACGCCGACCCGTTCGAGGCCGGTTCCGAGGTCCCGGTGGAGGCGAAGTCCCTGATGGTGCTGATGGAGACCGAGATCGCGCCGGCCGAGGAGCCGGAGGTCGTCGCCGCCGGGTCCGGTTCGGCCGTGCCACCGCCGAAACCGGCACCGGTGCGGGCCAAGGCCGACGGGACGAGCTGACCAGGTGAGCCGCATCCCGATCTCCACCTACCGTCTGCAGATCCGCGCCTCCTTCGACCTGACCGCGGCGGCCGGGGTGGCCGACTACCTGGCCGAACTCGGTGCCGATTGGATGTACCTGTCACCGATCCTGCAGGCCGAGGAGGGTTCCGACCACGGGTACGACGTCACCGACCATGCCCGGATCGACACCAGCCGCGGCGGCCCCGAGGGTCTGGCCGCGGCAGGTGCGGCCGCCCGGGGCGCCGGTCTGGGGGTGCTGATCGACGTGGTGCCCAACCATGTCGGGGTCGCGACCCCGCGACAGTCCCTGTGGTGGTGGGATCTGCTGACCCACGGCCAGGAGTCGGTGCACGCTGCCGCCTTCGACGTGGACTGGCAGTTGTCCTCGAAGGTGCGGGTCCCGATCCTGGGCGACGGTGACGGCGAACTGGACGTGGTCGAGGTGGACGGGGCGACCCTGCGCTACTACGACCATGTGCTGCCCATCGCGCCGGGGACGGAGGGTGGGACCGCGCGGGAGGTGCTGGACCGCCAGCACTACGAGTTGATCAACTGGCGGCGGGCCGACTCGGAACTGAACTACCGTCGCTTCTTCGCGGTCAACACCCTCGCAGCGGTGAAGGTCGAACTGCCGGCGGTGTTCGCCGACTCCCACGCGGAGGTCGTCCGGTGGATCACCGAAGGTCTGGCCGACGGCCTGCGGATCGACCACCCGGACGGGCTCCACGAGCCGGCCGGCTACCTCGACGACCTGGCCGCTGCCACGGGCGGTGTGTACGTGCTGGTGGAGAAGATCCTGGAGGGTGAGGAACCGCTGCCGAAGGAGTGGGCCACCGCCGGCACCACCGGGTACGACGCCCTGGCCCTGCTGGACCGGGTGCTGGTCCAGCCCGCCGGCGAACAGGAGTTGACCGCCTTCGACGCGGCCAACCGCGGTGCCGTGCTGCCCTGGGCGGACATGATCCGGGGCACCAAACGGGCCATCGCCGACGGCATCCTGAACTCCGAGGTCAATCGGCTGGCCCGGTTGATCCCGCAGGTCGACCGGGGTGCCGACGCGATCGCCGAGCTGCTCGCCTGTTTCCCGGTGTACCGCTCCTACCTGTCGTCCAGCCACGACAGTCCCGCCGAGGACGCCCGCGCCGCGGTGCTCCTGCGCGAGGCGGTGACGGCGGCCAAACGGTACCGGCCCGATCTGGGGAACACCCTGGACGAGGTGGCCGCCCTGCTGCTGGAACCCGGAGCCGAGGTGGCCCGGCGATTCCAGCAGACCTCGGGCATGGTGATGGCCAAGGGGGTGGAGGACACCGCCTTCTACCGGTACAACCGGCTCACCTCGCTCAACGAGGTGGGGGCCGATCCCAGCGAGTTCGCCGTCAGCGACCGGTATTTCCACGATCGGCAGCTGGTCCGCCAGGACGAATGGCCGTCGACCATGACCACCCTGTCGACCCATGACACCAAACGCAGCGAGGACGTCCGGGCCAGACTCCATGTCCTGGCGGAGATTCCGGGCGAGTGGGTCGCCGCGGTGTCCGAGTGGTCGGCGCTGGCGCCACTGGCCGATCCCACCTTCGCCAACCTGCTGTGGCAGGCAGCCGTCGGTGCCTGGCCGATCGAACGGGAACGGCTGCACGCCTACGCGGAGAAGGCGGCCCGGGAGGCCGGTGACTCGACCACCTGGTACGACCCCGACGAGGTGTTCGAGAAGCAGATGCACGGCCTGGTGGACGCGATCTACGACGACCAGGCACTGAACACCTCCCTGGTGGCCTTCGTGGAACGGATCAGGCCGTCCGGCTGGTCGAACTCCTTGGCGCTCAAGGTGTTGCAGATCGGTGGCCCCGGGGTGCCCGATGTCTACCAGGGCACCGAACTCTGGGACCACTCGTTGGTCGACCCGGACAACCGCCGCCCTGTCGACTTCGCCCGGCGCCGCGAGCTCCTCGCCCGGATCGACGCGGGATGGCAGCCCCCGATCGACATCGACGGCGGCGCCAAACTTCTCGTGACCTCCCGGGCACTGCGGCTGCGCCGGGACCGGCCGGGGTTGTTCACCGGCTACCGGCCGCTGGCCGCGGTGGGACCGGCCGCCGACCATGTGCTGGCCTTCGACCGCGGTGGGGCGATCGTGGTGGCCACCCGCTTCCCGGTCGGCCTCGAGGCGACCGGCGGCTGGCAGGACACCACGCTTGCCCTTCCACCCGGCGACCACCAGGAGATGTTCACCGGCAGCACTTTCTCCGGCGAGATCCGGCTGGACGAGCTGCTGCGCACCTATCCCGTCGCCCTGCTCGCCCTCCAGGAGGACCAGTGACCAGCTCCACCGCACCATCCCCCTTTGTGGTCTGGGCACCGCGGGCGGAGTCGGTGGCCCTGCGGCTCGACGGCGACACCGTGCCGATGCACCCGGTGCCGGACGGCTGGTGGGATGTGGAAGCCACCGCACTGCCCGCGTCGGAGGGCCCCCACGACTACGGGTACCTGCTCGACGGTTCCGACTCGCCGCTGCCCGATCCCCGCTCGCGCCGCCAACCCGACGGGGTGCACGGGCTCTCACGGACCTTCGATCCGGCGGACCACCGGTGGGAGGACGGCCTGTGGACCGGCCGCCAACTGGCCGGCGGCCTGATCTACGAGCTGCACATCGGCACCTTCACCACGGACGGCACCCTGGACTCGGCGGTCGAGAAGCTCGACCACCTGGTGGATCTGGGTGTCACCCATGTCGAGCTGCTCCCGGTGAACGGGTTCAACGGGGAACACAACTGGGGCTACGACGGTGTCGCCTGGTACACCGTGCACGAGGGTTACGGCGGTCCGGCCGCCTACCAACGGTTCGTCGACGCCTGCCACCTGCGCGGTCTGGCCGTCGTCCAGGACGTGGTCTACAACCACCTCGGCCCCAGTGGCAACTACCTGCCGCAGTTCGGCCCCTACCTGCACGACGAGAAGGCCAACACCTGGGGCAGTTCGGTGAACCTGGACGGCCCGGACTCCGAGGGGGTTCGGACGTACATCATCGACAACGCCCTGATGTGGCTGCGCGACTACCACGTCGACGGCCTGCGACTGGATGCCGTGCACGCGCTGGTGGATTCGCGGGCCACCCCGATCCTGGAGGAGATGGCCGAGCAGGTCGGTGTCCTGTCGGCCCACCTCGGGCGTCCGCTGACCCTGATCGCGGAGTCGGACCTCAACGACCCGAAGCTGATCACCGAACGCGCCGGCGGCGGGTACGGGCTGGACGCCCAGTGGAGCGACGACTTCCACCATGTCCTGCATGTGGCGTTGACCGGCGAGACCACGGGTTACTACGCCGATTTCGGGTCGATGTCGGCGATCGCCAAGGTGTTGACCCATGGTTTCTACCATGACGGGACCTGGTCGAGTTTCCGCGGTCGCAACCACGGCAGACCGGTCAACACGGCCGTCACCCCGACCTCTCGTTTCGTCGTCTTCCTGCAGGACCACGACCAGATCGGCAACCGCGCCATCGGCGACCGGCTGACCTCGACGCTGACCGGCGAACAGCTCGCACTGGGTGCCACCCTGCTGATGACGAGCGGATTCACCCCCATGCTCTTCATGGGCGAGGAGTGGGGGGCACGGACCCCCTGGCAGTTCTTCACCTCGCACCCGGAGGCCGACCTCGGCGAGGCGACGGCCAAGGGCCGGATCGAGGAGTTCGCCCGGATGGGCTGGGATCCGGCGGTGGTGCCGGACCCGCAGGACCCGAGCACCTTCGAGAACTCCAAGCTCGACTGGTCGGAGCTGGACGATCCCGAACAGGCCGGTCTGCTGGCGGTGTACCGGACGCTGGCACGGGTCCGGCGCCGCTGTCCCGAACTCACCGACCCCCGGTTCGGGGTGGTGACGGTCGACTTCGACGACGACGAGCACTGGTTGCTCGTCAACCGGGGCGGGGTGCAGGTGGTTGCGAACTTCTCCGCGGCCGACCAGGAGCTGCTCCTGCCCGGGACGGCCGAGGAGCTGGTCTTCGCCTCCGGCCCGGGGGTGGAGTTACGGCCGGCGGCCGGCGGCCGTCCGGCCACCGTGGTGTTGCCGGGCCATCGGGCCGCGATCCTGACACCCTGATCCGGGTGGTTCCCGCGCACCGTTCCGGGCTCCGCGCAGCCTGCAGGGTGCGCCGATCCGTGCACGGTGCGCGGGAACACCAGGGGTCTAGGACGTGGTGACGCGGACGGTGATCGTCATCCGCACGTGGCTCTTGCCGTTGGTCCCCTCGATCTGGAACGAGAAGTCCTGGTGCGTGCCCGGAGCCGGGATGAGGATCTCGGTGTCCCCGGTGGCGAGGGTGGCGTTCTTGACCAGGTTGTCCATCTCCCGGGCCCGGCCGCCCACCTCCAGATGTGATCCCACCGCCCCGGCACCGTAGTAGATGTTGTAGTCCTGGATGGCCGGGAGGTTGTAGGTGTGGTCGCTGCCGTACTTCTCCCAACGGTGGTCGTTGACCCCCTCGTACCAACCGGTGTTGTTGTCCAGGTGGACGTAGTTCGTCTCCTGGGCGATCTTGAGGACCACGTAGTTGAAGTCACCCTGGCCGAAGGCCCCGGGGTCCCCGTCGTCGTGCACCTGGACCGACCGGGCCTCCAAGGTGAAGGTGTGCAGCACGCCGTCCTGGTAGGCCGGGACCGGGGCTGCCGAGGCGATCGGCGCGGCCGACATCAGAAGGGCCGCCACACCCGCCACCAGGCCGCCGATCGTTCCGTTCCGTGTGAACCGTGCACTGCTTCCGAACATGGATCTGCGCTCCTTCGCTGTGGTGGAGGCCCGGTCCCGGGCCCTCCACCACCAACGCCATCACCGCACGTCCTGTTGCGCGGCCAACGCCTTCGTTCCCGCGCACCGTTTCGGGATCGGTGCGCGGGAGGAGAAAGCGCCACACTAGAAGACGCTGCGCACGATCCCGCCGTCCACCCGGACGGCGGACCCGTTCATCGCGCTCGACCGCGGGCTGCAGACGAAGGCCACCATGTCGGCGATCTCGGTCGGGTCGATCAGCCGACCGATGATCGAGGTCGGCCGGTTGTCGCGCATGAACGTCGCCTCCGCCTCCTCGTACGGAAGGTCGGGGAACAGGTCCTGCACGAACGTGCGGACACCGTCGGTACGGGTGGAGCCCGGCAGCACCACGTTGACCGTCACCTTGCTGCCCGAGGTCAGCTCTGCCAGGTTCCGCGAGATCGACAGCTCCATGGTCTTGGTGGCGCTGTAGTGCGGCATCTCCTGGGCCGGCGTCAACGCCGCCTCGCTCGAGATGAACACGATCCGCCCGCTGTCCCGCGTCAACATCCCGCTGACGAAGTGACGGCTGAGCCGCACGCCGCTGAGGATGTTCACCTCGAACAGCCTCAGCCACTCCTCGTCCGTGGTGTCGACGAACGCTGAGACCTCGTAGATCCCCAGATTGTTGACCAGGATGTCGACCTCGCCGACCGCGGCGATGATCGCCTCGCACCCCTCGGCGGTGCCGGCATCGCCGACCACACCACGCACAGAGGCTCCAGGTACCGCATCGCGGATCTGGGCCAGCGCGGCGTCCACCGACCCCTGGCTCCGACCGTTGACGATCACCTCGGCCCCCTCCTCGGCCAGGGTGCGGGCGATCTCCCAGCCGATCCCACCTGTGGAGGCGGTGATCAGGGCACCACGCCCGCTCAGGTGCAGATCCATCAGTTGCCCTTCGCCTTCGACAGGTGGCGTCGCAGATGTGCCAGTCCGTCGGCGGCCACCTCGACCGGGTCGCTCCAGGGCTCACGCCACAGTCCGACCAGGGTAGCGAAATCCGGTCCGGTGACCGATCCGGAGAATGACTCGAAGGTGATCGGGCCCTGGTAGTCGATACGTGCCAGGGCACCGAAGACACTGTCCCAGTCGATGTTCCCGTCGCCGAGCCGGCCACGGTTGCTCTCGGCGACATGCACGTAACCGAGGACGTCGGCCACCTCGGTCAGCGCCGTTGCCAGGTCGCGTTCCTCGATGTTCATGTGGAACAGGTCCCCGTGCACGAACAGCCACTCGGGGCTGACGGCCCGGACGATCTCGGCAGCCTGGCCCACCGTGTTGACGAAATTGCTCTCGTACCGGTTCAAGGCCTCAAGACCCACCCTGACCCCGGCCCGCTCCCCCGCTGCGGCCAGCCGTCCGTAGATCTCCGGCATTCGTTCCCACGCCTGGGGTGACGGCGCGCTCAGGTAGCGGTGCACCGCCGAGAACGTGGGGCCGCCCATCATGCTGGCACCCATGTCACGGGTCACCCCGATCGCCTGCACGATCAGTTCCTCGCCGCGCCGGGCGATCTCGGGGTCGGGGTTGGACAGATCGGCGGTCAGGGTGCCGCAGATGCCCGTCGCCACCCCGACCCCGAACTCCTCGGACAGCGCACGGGTGGCCGCCGCATCCGCATCAGCGGGATCGAACATGAGCACCTCGACCAGGTCGTAACCGAGTTCGGCCGCCTGACGGAACACCTCTCGTCCGGACTCCGGGTTCCAGTCGGAGGTGAAGAGCAACGAATGGATACCGAGCTTGTTCATCACAGGCCTTTCGCAGGGGTGGCAAGGGCGGGAGTTCGGGTGAACTGCGCCCGGAGGATGCGGGAGAGATGACCCCGCCAGAGGTCGAGGGTGACGGCCAGCAGAATGATCAGCCCGATGGCGATGCTCTGCACGGCCGGTGAGACGGCATTGAGGTTCAGGCCGTTCTGCACCACGGTGATGATCAGGACACCGATCAGGGTGTTGAAGACATGCCCACGGCCACCGGCCAGACTCGCGCCGCCGACCACGGCCGCGGCGATCGCCTGGAGCTCGATCAGCGTTCCGTAGTTCGGCGAGCCCGAGTTGAGCCGGGCCGCCAGCAGCACACCACCGATACCGGCGCAGACTCCGGCGATGACGAACGCGAGCAGCCGCACCCGCTTGACCTTGATCCCGGAAAGCCGTGCCGCTGCCTCGTTCCCGCCGATCGCGTAGATCTCCCGGCCGAACTTCGTGTGGTTGAGCGTGAACACGGCCAGCGCGTACAGGACGAGCACGTAGATGAAGGGCAACGGGATGCCGAGCACCTGGCCGTAGAACAGCGTCTCCAAGTTCGGTGAGAGCGAGACGATCGGGGTACCGCCGCCGATGGTCAGGGCGATCCCCTTCAACGCGCTCAAACCGGCGAGGGTCACGATGAAGGCGGGGATCCGGAGGTAGGCCACCAGGAAACCGTTGACCGCACCGAGGGCCCCGCCGATCGCCAGTGCCGCCGGGATCGCCAGCATCAGGCCCCACCCGTCGAGTTTGATCATGGCTGCCAGGGCCATGGTGATCAGGGCGATCATCGAGCCTGGACTCAGATCGATCCCACCGGTGAGGATGACGACGGTCGACCCGATCGCGACGATCGAGAGCACCGCCGCCTGGAGCGCGATGTTCTGGAAGTTGGCCGTGGCCAGGAAGTTCGGGGTGGTCACGGCCACCACCCCGACGATGATCACCAGGGCGACGATCGGGCCGAGGAACTCGGCGAGGGTGGAACGCTTCATGACAGAACCTCCGATTTCTGGACGGCGGCTACCGCCGCGATGTCGTGGTGCGCGGCTTCGGTGGCACTCACCAGGTCGGTGGGCGACACCTCGTGGGCCGGTCGGATGTCCGTCACCCGGCCGTGTTTGACGATGGCGATGCGATCGCTCATGGCGATCAGCTCGTTGTGCGCCGAACTGATCAGGATCACCGACTTGCCTGCCCTGGTCAGGTCGTTGATCAACCGGTAGACCGCGAGCTTGGCCCCGACGTCGATCCCCTGGGTCGGCTCGTCCAGGATCACGATCCGACTGTCGCTGAACAACCAGCGCGCGATCAGCACCTTCTGCTGGTTGCCCCCGGAGATCAGATTCACCAGCTTCGTCCGGGCCGACGGGGTGATCGCCAGGTCGTCGATGTAGTCGACGCAGACCCGGTCCTCCCGCCGGTGGTCGAACAGCGGCCCGCGGGTGACCCCACGCAGATGGGCCATGGTGATGTTGGGACCGGCGGCGAAGTTGAAGAACAGGCCCTCGGTCTTCCGGTTCTCCGGGACCAGGGCGATGCCGGCGGCGATGGCGTCGGCGGGCCCGCGCAACCGCAGCCGACGCCCGTCCAGTGTCACCTCGCCGGCCAGCAGGCGGTCGGCCCCGAACACGGCACGGGCGATCTCGGTCCGACCGGACCCGATCACCCCGCCGAGCCCGAGCACCTCGCCGCGCCGCAGGTCGAAGCTGACATCCGCCACCCGGTGGGCGGTCCGTGCACCGCGCACCGTCAGCACCACCTCGTCCCGGGTGTTGTCCTCCTTGGGGAAGTGCTCACTGATGTCGGACCCGATCATCCGGGTGACGATCTCGTCGACGTCCAACCGTGTCTGGCCGGCGGCGCTGACCACCCGACCGTCCTTGAGTACGGTGAACGAATCGACGAGCTCGACCACCTCGTCGAGACGGTGCGAGATGTACAGGATCCCCACCCCGCTCTCCTTCATCCGCCGGAGCAGCCGGTGCAGTGCCACGATCTCCTCCTGACCGAGGGCCGTGGTCGGCTCGTCCAGGATCAGCAGCGTCGCGTCCTGCGACAGGGCCTTGGCGATCTCGACCAGCTGCTGCTCGGCGACCGACAGGTCCGTCACCCGGGCCGCCGGATCGATCTCCAGGCCGAGTTGACCCAGGATCCGTTGCGCCTCGGCGGTGACGGCCCGCCAGTCGACCATCAGGCCACCGCGGCGGCGCGGATGCCGGCCCATCGAGATGTTCTCGGCGACCGTGAGATGCGGGATCAGCGAGAACTCCTGGTACACGGTCGCGATCCCCTCGCGACGGGCCGCACCAGGGCCGTCGAAGGTCACCTCACGCCCGTTGTGCAGGATGCGGCCGCTGTCCGGCTGCTGCACCCCGGACAGGATCTTGATCAGAGTTGATTTGCCACAGCCGTTCTCGCCCAACAGGCCATGGATCTCCCCGGCCGGTAGATCGATGTCGATGTGGTTGTTGGCCTGCACCCCGGGGAATCCCTTGCAGATGTCCTGCAAGGACCACAGTGGCACGGCGCGCTGTGCGTGAACGGTCATCGTCGGCCTTCTTCGCTGGTGGTTGGGAACGCCGGGGATCAGAAGTCCCGCGAGGGCTTCGGGAACAGGTCCTCGGGCTTCTGCAGGATCGTCAGGGCGTTGTCCTTGTCGACGATGGTGGTCGGACCCTCGACGTAGCCCGGATCGGCCTTCTTGTTGAGCAGGTCGATCGCGTACTGGGCGGCCACCCGGCCCATCTGGACCGGGGCGGTGTTCGTGGTGGCCGTCACTCCACCGTCGTCGGCGATGCTCTCGATCGCCGCGGTGTCGCCGTCGTAGCCGAGGATCGTGACGTCGCTGCGGCCCAGCGCCTTCGCGGCCAAGGCAGCACCCTCGGCCATGTAGTCGTTGGCTGCGTACAGCACGTTGATGGTCGGGTTCGCCTGCAGGAGGTCCATCGCGGCGGTGTTGCCCTTCTCGACACTCCACCCGCCTGACACCCTGGCCACCACGTTCCAGTTCGTTCCGGCGATCCCGTCGGTGAAGCCGCCGGCCCGCTCGGTGGCGATGTAGCTGGGTTCACCGTCCAGGATGCCCACCTGTTTGGCCTCGCCCTTCGCCTTCTCGACCGCCCATTCGGCGAGTTTCTTGTTCGCTGCCCGCTGGTTGACCCCGACCACGCCGTCGACCGGCGTCGGGTAGTTCGGGATGTCGGAGTTGACGATGATGACGACCTTTCCGGCGTCGACGGCCTTCTTGATCAACGGCGCCAACGAGTGCTCGTCAAAGCTGATGATCAGGATGGCGTCGACGTCGTCACGGGAGGTGACGTCCTGCAGCATGCCGAGCTGCGCCGCCTGGTCGTTGCCGGCATAGGGAGAGAGCAGGAAGCTGGTCGCCCCCGGGACGGACTTGATCCCCTCGAAAAGGGCGAGGTGGTAGTTGAACTCGGTACCCATCGGCAGATAGGCGATGTTCGGCACGCCGCCCTTGAAGCTGATCTTGTCCAGGGACGCGGCGGAACCGCTGTCCAGCGTGACCGGTGTGGCGTACTCCGGGACCGGAGCCGAGCCTGTGGCGGCCGCCACGCTCGCACCGGCGGTCCCGCTCGGAGCGGCCTCCGCGCTCTTGTCGCTGCCACCGGTCAGCGCGCACGCGGAGGTGACGGCCAACAGGACAGCGGAGGTGGCCAGCGCGACGGCGCGCCGGGCGAATCTGATGGATCGGGTCATGATGCACTCCTGACAGGTGTTCGGCCGCAGCCGGACGGGTCGAAAGAAATGGACACCGATTCGACGAAAGTTGCTTCGTTGCAACCGGTTCTGGCCGCATGAGGGCGGCAGGGGGCACCGCGGGTCCGGACGGATCGCCGGGCCGCGTCGGTGGGAGCGAACTACGGTCGGGTCGCCCTAGCGGGCCACTCCGCTGACGACCTCACGGGCGATGCGGGACAGATCCTCGAACTCCGGGCCCGCCGTGGGGATGTCGATGTCGAAGACCTGGGCGATCACCCTGGTCCACCCGTGGATGAAATACGCCCAACCGTCGACGACGCGCACCTCGCGCTCGTTCGGCTGGGACCGAGCCTGGTCGAGGAACACCAGGTCACCCCGGTAGTTGAAGTCCCAGGCGGTGGCTCGTTCGGGAAACACCGCCGCCGACGTCAACGGCGAACCCGGTCGGTCCTTGCCCAGGCCCGTGGCGTTGGCGACGACCGACCCCGGCGCCAGGCCGGCGAGCTGCGCGTCGTTCAGCTCCGGGGTCGGGGCCAGGTGGTACTCGACCGGGACCGCTATCCCGAGCTTCCGGTGGATCTCGCGCATCTCGTCCAGCCGCCCCGGCCGTCGGTTGGTGACGACCACCCGGGACGGCACGTCCAGCCCGGCGACCGCCCGGCGGTGCAGGTACAACGTCAGGGCAAGGGAGGAGCCGCCCGCGCCGAGCAACAGCAGCTCCGCACCGGTGCGTCCGAAGTAGCCTTCGCCGGTGACGGCCTCCAAGGACAGTCCACAGGTGATCGGGTCCATCGCGTGCCCGCAGAGCAGCGCACCCCGCTTGGAGATGCTGCTGACCTCCTCGAGCAGCTCGGTGTCCGGCGCCACCTCGTCGAACAGGTCACGAGAAGCCTTGTACAGATTGAGTTTGTGGCTGGTCACCAGCGCCCCCAGGGACAGCGGGTCCTCCTTCAGGAAGGACACCACCTCCCGGTAGTGGGCCGGCTCGTCGTCCAACGGCAGATCGATGCCGGTGATCCTGGCGTCCAGACCCAGATGCTCGGCCCAGGCCGGGAAGACCTGCATGATCGAGGAGCTGCCGGTGGTGACCCCGACGAAGTAGAAGGTCGGGGATGTTGCGGGTTCCGGTGTCATCAGTGGTCCTCCCAGTCGCGGACCCGGTCGACGGCCTTCTGCCAGCCCTTGTACAGGCGCGCGGCCACGTCCCGGTCCATCTGTGGTTCGAATCGACGGTCCAGGTGGAACGAGTCGACGAGTTCGGTGTGGTTCTCCCAGAAGCCGACCGCCAGGCCGGCCAGGAAGGCCGCACCCCGGGCGGAGGACTCGATGACCGTTGGCCGCAGCACCGGCACATCGAGCAGATCGGCCTGGAACTGCATCAGGAAGTTGTTCTTCGAGGCCCCGCCGTCGACCTTGATCTCCCGGGTCGGGATGCCGGAGTCGGTCTGCATCGAGCCGATGACGTCGCCGATCTGGTAGGCGATCGCCTCCAAGGCGGCGCGCACCACATGGTTGCGGTTCGCGCCCAGGGTGAGTCCGAGGATCCCACCCCGGGCGTAGGGATCCCAGTACGGCGCCGCCAGACCGACGAAGGCCGGCACGAAGTACACCCCGTTGGTGTCCGGGACGCGGTTGGCCGCGTGCTCGGTGTCGTTGGAGTCGAACACGATCTTGAGTTCGTCCCGCAGCCACTGGATGGTGGCAGCCGAGACGAAGATCAGCCCTTCCAATGCGTACTGGACGGTGCCGTCCACCCCCCAGGCGACGGTGGTCAGCAGACCCTTGTCCGAGAGCACCGGCGCTGAGCCGGTGTTCATCAGCAGCGAGGCCCCGGTGCCGTAGGTGCACTTGACCATGCCCGGTTCGAAACAGGCCTGGCCGAACAGCGCGGCGTGCTGGTCCCCCACCGCCGCGGCCACCGGGATCCGCGCTCCGAAGAACACCGATTCCTCGGTGGTGCCGTAGATCTCGCTCGACTGCCGGACCTGCGGCAACATCTGGTGCGGGATTCGCAGCTCCTTGAGCATGCGGTCGTCCCACTGCAACCGGTTGATGTCGAACAACATCGTGCGCGAGGCGTTCGAGTAGTCCGTGGTGTGCACCTTGCCGCCGGTCAGGTTCCAGATCAGCCAGCTGTCGACCGTGCCGAACAGCAGGTCGCCGTTCTCGGCCCGGTCCCGCGCCCCCTCGACGTTGTCGAGGATCCAGGCGATCTTGGTCCCGGAGAAGTAGGCGTCGACCACCAGACCGGTCGTGCGGTGGACGTAGTCCTCCAGCCCGCGGGCCTTCAGCTCGTCGCACGCCGCCGCGGTCCGGCGGTCCTGCCAGACGATGGCGTTCATCACCGGGTGCCCGGTGTGCCTGTCCCAGACGATCGTGGTCTCGCGTTGGTTGGTGATGCCGATCGCCGCCACCTCGGTCGCCGGGACGTGCGCGAGATCGAGAACCCGCTTGGCCACGGTCGTCTGAGTGTTCCAGATGTCGAGCGGATTGTGCTCGACCCAGCCGGGTGCCGGGTAGATCTGCGGGAACTCCTGGTGCGCCTCGGCGACGAGGTCCCCCGAGTGGTCGAAGAGGATCGCCCGGATGCCCGTGGTGCCGGCATCCAGGGCCATGACGTAACGACCGGTCATCGGACTGCTCCTGACGTGGTGGTGGCAACCGCTGTCACAGTGCGGGCACGATCCGACCCGGCCGCCCGACGGTCGTGGCCGTCGTCGTCCGGAAAGGAGATCACAGCCTTCATGCCTGCCCCCGAAGCGGCATAGGCGAAGGCGTCGTTGATGTCCTCCAGCTCGAAGGACGCGGTGACCAGCCGACCCAGATCGACCCGGCCGCCACCGGCGAGTCCCAGTGCCTTCGCGTAGTCGGAGTTGCTGGAACCGGTGGTACCGGTCAGCGTGAGACCTCGGTAGTGGACCCGGTTGGTGTCGATCCCGACCGGCTCGGCAACCCCCAGACCGGCGAAGAAGTTCAGCCGGCCGTGGGTGGCCAGCAACTGCACCGACAGCGCCTGGACCGACGGGTCCGAAGCACAGGTCAGGATGACGTCGACCCCACGGCCGCCGGTACGCGCCGACACCTCCTGCTCCAGATCCTGTTCCACGGTATGGATGAGCACGTCCGCCCCGAAGTCGACCATCCGGTCCAGCCGCGGACGGCTGCGGTTGGCCACCATCACCAGACGCGCCCCGGCCAGCTTCGCCAACATCACGTTGAAGGCGCCGATGGGTCCGGCCCCGATGATCAGCACCGTGTCCTGGTAACCGACCTGCAACGCCTCCTGCCCCCGCAGACAACAGGAGAAGGGCTCCACCATGGCCGCGGCGGTGTGGTCCAGGTCGGCCGGCAGGTGGAACACGTTCCCGCGCTGCAACGCGATGGCGGGGATCCTGACGTACTCCTGGAATCCGCCGTCGATGCTGATCCCGAAGGCCTCGTAGTCGGGGCACATGTTGTTCAGCCCCTGACGACAGAATCGGCAGTGCCCGCAGCCCACGTTCGGGGTGACACTGATCCGGTCCCCCACGGCGAACCCGGCCACCTGCGCGCCGACACCGGCGACGTCCCCGGCGAACTCGTGGCCCTGGACCCGGCGAGCGCCGGCCGGGATCTTGAAGTGGCCGTGCCGGGAGATCCGCAGGTCGGTGCCGCACACGGACGCGGCACGCACCCGGACCAGGATCTCATCGTCCCCGAAGCCGGGCACCGGGCGGTCCTCGACCACCATCACCCCGGGGCGGTGGAAGACGGCGGCCCTCATCCGACAGCCACCTTCGGCGGTGCGACGATCGCACGGTCCTGACTCTCGGCCTGCGCCCGGGCGGACACGGCGAACAACACCTTGTTCGACCAGACGCGCCGGGCGATCATGTCGTCGAACAGCGAGGCGGCCTGGTCCAACGGTGCCGCATGGCTGATCAGCGGGGCGACCTGCAGCCGGCCGTCGACAAGATGTGCCACCACCATCTCCCATTCGCTGCGGCCGGTCGGCGTGATCTTCGAGTTCCAGGTGCCCAGCACCGTCAGTTCGCGGCGGATCAACGAGGAGACCAGTTCCCGGGGAACGGTCACATCGGACTTCAGATCACCCAGGATCATCACCTGACCACGAGGGGCGGTGACCTCCAACGCCTGCAACAGGGTGACCGCCAGGCCGCTGGCCTCCACCGCGGCGTCCACACCACCCGGCACGGCTGCCACCGTTGCGGCAACGGTGTCGCCGGTGGCGTCGACGGTCTCGAATCCCAGCTGCTCCATGATCTCCCGCTTGGCCGGGTCGACATCGGCGACCAGCACCCTGGTCCAGCCGAGGATGCGCAACCACTGGGCGGCCAGTGCGCCGATGGGACCGGCGCCGATCACCAGTGCGGAACCGGCCGCCGGCACCCGCAGTTTCAACACGGCGTGCAGGGCGACTGCCGCCGGTTCGACCATCGCCGCATGCAGCAACGGCACGTCCGACGGGACCGGGATCAGGTTGCTCTCCGGGACCCACAGCAGTTCGGACATACCGCCGTCCCGGCGGGACCCGAAGTAGTCGTACCCGGTGCCGAGCGCGGGCTCACCGATCCGCGTCAACGGGTCGTTCTCGTTGGGCAGCAACGGGAACACCGCGACCTTGTCCCCCGCGGCCAACCGACCGCCGGGTGCCGGGTGCTCCACGACGGCGGAGAACTCGTGGCCGAGGACGAGCGGGTAGTGGTAGGCCGTGCCCTTGGCGTAACGGAGCAGATCCGATCCGCACACCCCGACCGCTCCGACCCGCACCAGCACCGGGCGTTCGCCGAACGGCAGCGGATCCGGGACGTCCTGGTAGGACAACTCGTGTGGTGCCTGCAGTACCACTGCTTTCATGCCGATCGCCTCAGACTTCCATGCCGTAGCGGTGGGCCTTGTGGGTCGGGTACATGGCCATGGTCGGGATGGTGACATCGGGGGTACGGGTGGCAACGTACAACGCGGCCTCGGCGACGTTGGAGACGTCGATGCAGCTGGCATGGATACCCTCCTTCATCTCCTTCTCGTCCAACCATCCGTCGACGTACGCCGGGATGTCGCCGTCGTACAGACCGGAGTCGATGATCTCGGTCATCGGGGTGGCCACGTGGGAGGGGTTCATCACGGTGACGCCGATGTTCTTTCCCTTGCCCTCCAGCAGGATGTTCTTGCTGAAACCGAGCATGCCGTGTTTGGAGGCACGGTACGGGCTGTGGCCGGGGCCGGAGGCGATCTTGGTCGAGGAGGAACCCATGTTGATGATCCGTCCACCGCCGGCCTGCTTCTCCATGGCCCGGAAGGCCTCGCGGCAGACCAGGAAGACGGCGGTGAGATTTGGCCCGATCGTCTGGTTCCACTCCTCCAGGGTGACCTCGGTGACCGGCGGCGACAACGAATCGCGGCCGGCGCTGTTCACCACCAGGTCGACGCTGCCCCAGGTGTCGATGGCCTGCTGGAAGAAGGCCTGCACCGAGGCCTCGTCGGTGACGTCGGCGTTGACCCCGATCACTGTCGCACCGGACTCGGAGATGCTGGCGACGACCTTCTTCAGCCGGTCCTCGTCGTGGTCGACCAACATCACCTTGGCCCCGTTGGCGGCGAAGATCCGGCCGACCGCGTCACCGATGCCGGAGGCACCGCCGGTGACGATGGCGACCTTCCCGGCGAGCGCGGTGCCGGGCGTGGCGAGATAGTCGGGGGTGTAGTCGTTGCTCATGTTCGGCTCGTTTCAGTCAGGTGGATGTACGGGGCCGCCAGTGCGGCAGCCTCCCGAGCGTTGTCCGCGATCTCGTCGAAACGTCTTTCGTCGATGGCACTTCGGGTGGCGATCCAGGTCCCGCCGCAGGCTGCGACGAAGGGCCTGGAGAGGTAGTCGGGCAGGTTGGTGCGGTCGATGCCGCCGGTCGGCATGAACGACACCCCTTGGTAGGGAGCCGATACCGCGGCCAAGTAGTTGATTCCACCGGCGGCCTCCGCCGGGAAGAACTTGAGCAGCCGAAGCCCGAAGGCCAGCGCTGCCTCGATGTCCGTCGGGTTGCTGACACCCGGCACGATCGGGATGTCCAGGTCGAGACACCGCTGGACGACCGCCGGGTTGAAGCCGGGTGCCACGACGAACCGGGCACCCGCAGCCACCGCGAGGTCCAGGGTCGGCAGGTCCAGCACCGTCCCGGCTCCCACCAGCATCGACGGGTGGCTCTCCCGGAGGATTCGGATGGCCTCCGCGGCGGCGGGGGTGCGGAAGGTGACCTCCGCGACCGGCAACCCGCCTTCGATCAAGGCGGCACCGAGATCGCCCGCCCGGTGGGCATCGTCGATGGTGATGACCGGTACGACGGCGCAGGCCCGCAAGTGTGTTTCGAGATCCAGCTGGACCATCAGATCCCTCTCCGTTGGGGGCCGTCGGAACCGAGCTCGGTGGCGAGCCTCGAAGTTCCGACGGTGGCTTGGGAGAACTATGGCAGAGATTTCGATCCACGACAAGAGCATCGCAGGAATTTCTTTTTGAGGACCCGACGTCAGTGCAGCAGCAGGGTGCCGATCGCCCCGGCCCTCGCC
This sequence comes from Nakamurella silvestris, assembly GCA_003576535.1. Lineage (GTDB taxonomy): Bacteria > Actinomycetota > Actinomycetes > Mycobacteriales > Nakamurellaceae > Nakamurella > Nakamurella silvestris. Next base: position 57,549 of record QXCQ01000007.1, read on the forward strand.
CCGAGGACCCGCCCGGCACCGGAAACCCCTTGATCGACAACGACTGTGGCCTCGCCGGGCGGACTGCCACAGGCGGGCACCTCTAGGGCAGTACCACCAACCCGGGATCCCGGACATCGGTGCCCGAGAGTGGCAGGGAGACCTCGAATCGGGTGCGATCACCCCGGTGGAAGGCCTCGAACAGCTCGACGGGCCGGCCGGTCGCGTCGTACCCGATGCTGGACAGGAACAGCAACGCGCCTCCCCGGGCGATCTGCAGTGCCTTGGCCTGCGGTCCGGTGGCCACCCTCGCCTCGATGCTGCGGGTGCCACGCACCGGGCGCAGGCCCTGCCGGTCGAGGATCTCGTACAACGAGCCGTCGACCAGCTCCGCGGCGGACAGGTCCACCCCCAGGTCCGCCGGCAGGTAGGTGGTCACCGACACCCATGGGACCTCGTCGATGTACCGTAGTCGGTCCAGCAGCACCACCGGCGACCCCGGCTCGACGGCCAACGACCGGGCCACCACCTCGTCGGCCGGCACCGTTTCCAGGCGCCGCACCTCACTGCGCAGGGCCCGCCCGGAACGCGCGGCGTCCTCGTGCAGGCCGGTGAGGGACTGAACCAGGCCTTGGGATGACTTCGATTGGGCGACAAAGGTTCCCCGCCCTTTCTCACGGACGATGACCCCTTCGTGTTCGAGATCGGCCAGGGCCTGCCGAACCACCGTGCGGGAGACGTCGAACTGCTCGCAGAGTCGATGGTCACTGGGCAGCCGGTCCCCCGCCACCAGCTTCTCGTCGGCGATCCGCGCCAGCAGCAGCACCTTGAGCTGATGGTAGAAGGGGATCGGCGAGGAGCGGTCGATGCCGGCGCTGGTCATGGAATCACGGTAGAGGTTGCTGCCACGGAATGCCGACACCACCCACCACCTGTGGCACTCATGCCGGGCGACCGGGCGGCACGGTGACGCCGACTTCTGCCGACTCTTGCCATCGTCGACGTCACGTGTAATCCTGTCATTACATGTTGGTCATCAGTCGAAGGGACCCCTCGATGACGAGTTTCCTCACCCCGCCCCTGCAGCCGCTCCGGATCGTGTTCGATTCGATCGGCGAGAGCGTCGAACCGGCCGGACCGGTGCTCACCCGCCGGATGTCAAGCCTGGAAGGCCTTTTCGCCGCCGAGGAGCTGCGCCTGGCCGCGGTCGAGGCGGGCGACCCGGTCGTCTACACGGTCGCCTCCTCCCCCGTGCCCGAGCTGCCCCGGGAGCTGCCGCAGTCGATCACCACCATCCAGCCGGGAGATCTGGACGGCGAGCTCTACATGACGAAGGGCCACCAGCACCCCGACCCCCAGGGCGAGATCTACCTCTGCCTGCGCGGCGAGGGTGGATTGCTGACCTTCGACGGCACCACGACCTCGTGGATCGAACTGACTCCCGGTGCCATCGGCTACATGCCGCCGGGATGGGCGCATCGGAGTGTGAACACCGGCTCCGAGCCGTACCAGTTCCTGGCCGTGTATCCCGGATCGGCCGGCCACGACTACGGCTGGGTCATCGAGAACGGGATGGGCGAAAGGATCTTTCGGAGCCCGACGGGTGTCGTGCGCCGTCCGTTCGGCATCACCGGCGGACTGCGCTGATGTCCGCGCGTCCGCGGCGGGTGGTGGTGACCTCACGGTCCTTCTCCAGCGGCGACCATCACCTCACCGAGGAACTCGCCACCGAGGGCATCACCGTGGTGTTCGGCCCGGTCGACCACCGGATCGGCGAACTGGCCCCACTGCTGGCCGATGCCGACGCCTGGATCGCCGGCACCGCGCCCGTCACCGACGAATTGTTGGCCCTGGCTCCGCAGCTGCAGGTCGTGGCCCGCTACGGGGTCGGCGTCGACTCGGTCGACCTGGCCGCCGCCGCGCGACGTGGGGTCGTCGTCACCAACACCCCCGGGGCCAACAGCGGTGCGGTCGCCGATCACACCGTCGCCCTGTTGCTCGCGGCCCTCCGACAGGTGACCGCCGGTGACCGCCGGGTGCGCAGCGGTTCCTGGAAGGTCGAACGTGCCCACGAACTCGGCGGGCTGACCGTCGGCATCGTCGGGTTCGGCCGGATCGGTCGTGGGGTCGCCCAGCGGCTGAGCGGATTCGGCTGCCGCGTGCTGGCCACCGATCCTTACCTGTCGGACAGCCAGATCGCCGCGGCCGGCGCCACCCCCTCGACCCCGACCGAGCTGGCCCGTCTGGCCGATGTGGTGAGTCTGCACGCCCCCGGCGACTCCCAGCTCGTGGACACCCGATGGCTCGCCTCCGTGCGTCCCGGACTGATCCTGATCAACACCGCGCGGGCCGCGCTCGTCGACGAGGTCGCCCTCGCGGCGGCCCTGCGCTCCGGGCAGGTGCACGCCTACGCCGCCGACACCTTGAGCACGGAATCCGCGGAGCAGGATTCTCCGCTGCTGGCCGCGGACATCGCCGATCTGGTCACCATCACCCCGCACTGCGCGGCCCAGACGGTCGAGGCGGTCGATCTGATGGGCGAAGGCGCCGTCGACGCGGTCCGTTCGGTATTCCGGGGCGAAATCCCCGTCAACCTGGTGACGGCGCGCTGAGATGGGATCCCCGACCCTGGCGGCCGTTCCGGCGGTCCGCACCGTGCTGGGCGACGTGGCCGTCGCCGGGTTCGGCACCGTCAACTACCACGAACACCTCTTCCAGGTGAGTCCGCTGCTGCCCGGTGACGAGCTCGACGACGAACGGGCGAGCCGCACCGAGGCGGAGTCCCTGCGCGACTCGGGTTTCGCCGCCATGGTCGAGGCGACTCCCACCGGGGTCGGCCGTCGGCCGGAGGCGGTCGCCAGGATCGCAGCGGCCACGGGCTTGAACATCGTCGCCACCAGCGGGGCGCACCGGCAGGCCCACTACCCGCAGGGACACTGGCTCACCGAACTCGACGCCGGGGCCCTGGCATCGCGGTTCGTCGCCGAAGTCACCGACGGACTGCCGTTGCACGACGCGCTGCGGAACCAGGTTCCCGCCCACGGACCTGCCGGTGCCACGGTGCGCGCAGGTCTGTTGAAGGCCGGGATCGACTACTGGCGGATCAGCGACTTCGAACGTCGGGTGCTGGCGGCCGTGGCGCAGGCCCACCTGGTGACCGGTGCGCCGATCATGGTCCACCTGGAACACGGCAGCGCGGCCTTCGAGGTGCTGGCCCTGCTGGCCGCCGACGGCGTACCGGCCGATGCGGTGGCCCTGGCGCACATCGACCGCAATCCTGATCCGGGGCTGCACGCCGAACTCGCCGCCGTCGGCGCCTATCTCGGGTACGACGGAGTCGCCCGTTCCAAATCCTGGCCGGACTCCGTGCTGCTGGACTGCCTGCTCCGGACCGCCGAGCTCGGTGGCCAGGAGCGGATCCTGCTCGGCGGAGATGTGGCCCGCCGCAGTCGCTATCGCGGATACGGCGGGATGCCGGGGCTGCAGTACCTGGGTGAACGATTTGTGCCTCGGCTCGCCGCCACGGCCCCGCCAGGGCTGCTGGAACGGGTTCTGATCGGTAATCCGGCCGGCTGGCTCGGCCGGTTCGAGAGCGTTGCATCGGCACCGATATGACGCGCCTGACGGCGCAGCGACCGGCCGTGGTGGAAACTGTCACCATGGCAACGACTTCCAGCAGCAATCTCCTGCACCAGATCTCGAGCCGGTTGCCGTACATGGCTCCGGCCATCCGGCAGATCGCCGAACTGGTGCTCAAGGACCCCGAGGCGGCCCAGGCCATGAGCATCACCGCCCTCGCCGCCGCCGCCGGGGTCGCCGACTCCACGGTCTCCCGGTTCGTCCGCGAGCTGGGGCTGGACGGGTACCCGTCGTTGCGACTGGGAATCGCCCAGGCCACCTTCGTCAACCGGTCGGGCAGCGGTGCCACCGAGAGCCACTTCGTCTACGAGGGCATCTCCCGGGACGACGAGACCGAGACCATCATCGGCAAGGTGGTGCGCAGCAGCCAGGAGGCCCTGAACCAGACCGCGGTCCGGGTCAGTCCCGAGGTGATGGCCGCAGCGGTCGACCTGATCGACCGGGCGGATTCGATCATCTTCTTCGCCATGGGACTGTCGAGCATCGCGGCGGAGTCCGGTGCCGTGCGGTTCACCCGGGCCGGCAAGAAGTGCCTGTTGTTCCGGGACCAGAGCATGCAGGTGATGTCCGCGACGATTCTCACCGAGCGGGACGTGGTGATCGCACTGAGCGATTCGGGCCAGACCACTGCGATCGTCAACGCCACCACCATCGCCCGACAGCGCGGGGCCGGGACCATCGGCATCACGTCGGCCGAGGGTTCCCCCCTGGTGGACGCCGCGCAGGTCAGCCTGTTCACCGCCAACATTCCCGGCGGTGGCCTCTACGGCGAGTCCGTCACCTCGAAGTGGGGTCAGCTGCTCATCGTCGACACCCTGTACGCCGCATTCGCCTCCCGGCATTTCGACGAGACCCTGTCCCACCTGGAGCAGACCTACACCGCTGCCATCGTGCAGTCCCGGAGCGGATGATGTTACTGCCCGGCCAGTTCCGGGCGGTCGTCTTCGACTGTGACGGTGTACTGGCCGATTCCGAGCCCCTTGCCGTCTCCACCTGGACCGGGGTCCTCGCCCCGTACGGGTACCGTCCGCAGCCGGCCGACGTCACCGCCTCCCTCGGACGAACCTTTCCCGATGTGCGCGACCTGTACGCGGCGCACGCCCCCACACTCCCTTCGGCCGCTGAGCTGGCCGCCGTGTTCGATGAGTCCTTCCTCCGGCTGCTGGGCACCGAGCTCACCCCCTGGCCGGATGCGGTCGGACTGGCCCGCCGCTGGCACGGGGCCGGTGTCCGGCTGGCCGTGGCCAGCTCGAGCCCGCGCCGTCGTCTGGACGAGACCCTGCGGTTGCTCGGTATCGCCGGGCTGTTCGCCTCGATCACCGCCGGAGACGAGGTCGAACATCCCAAACCGGCCCCCGATCCCTACCTGGCCGCAGCTGCGGGGTTGGGGGTTTTGCCGGAGCACTGCCTGGCCATCGAGGACAGCCAGGCCGGGGTGGCCTCGGCCCTCGCCGCCGGCATGACGGCGGTCGGGGTCCGACGCGACCCGGACGCCGATCTGTCCGCGGCCCATCTGGTGCTGCCGGACCTTTCCGAGCTGGACGTACGGTTCCACCGGTAGTTCCTTCGTTCCCGCGCACCGTTTCGGGATCGGCGCACCTTGCAGGGTGCGCGGATCCCGAATCGGTGCGCGGGAACGTGGAGCTACTTGGCGGCGAAGTACTTCGCCTCGGGGTGGTGGGCCACCAGAGCCGATGTGGACTGCTCCGGGTGCAGCTGGAACTCCTCGGACAGCTCGACCCCGATCCGGCCGGGCTCCAGCAAGGTGACCAATTTGGTCTGCTCGGAGATGTCCGGGCAGGCCGGGTACCCGAAGGAGTACCGGGCCCCCCGGTAGTCCAGGTCGAAGAACTTCTCGATCTGCTCCGGATCCCCGTCGGCCGCGGTGGTGCCGTCGGGGAAGGTCAACTCCGACCGGATGCGCTGGTGCCAGTACTCCGCCAGGGCCTCCGTGAGCTGAACCGAGAGACCGTGCACCTCCAGGTACTCCCGGTAGGAGTTCGCCTCGAACAGGGTGTTGGCGAACTCGCTGATCCGGTTCCCCATGGTCACCACCGTGAAGGCGATGACGTCCACCTCACCGGAGCTGCGCCGCCGGTAGAAGTCCGACAGGCACAGGTGACGGTCCCGCTGCTGCCGCGGGAAGGTGAAGCGGCACAGCTCTTCCGCGTCCACCCTCGGCTCGGCCAGGATGATCACCGAGTCTCCCTCGGAGACGCACGGGAAGTACCCGTAGACCACGGCGGCCTCGAGAACCTTCTCCGTGTGCAGTTTCTCGAGCCAGTACCGCAACCGCGGCCGGCCCTCGGTCTCGACCAGGTCCTCGTAGCTCGGTCCGGCCGAACCCTTCGACCCGCGCAGCCCCCATTGGCCCATGAACGTCGCCCGTTCGTCGAGCATCGACGAGTAGTCGGCCAACGGGATGCCCTTGATCACCCGGGAGCCCCAGAACGGCGGCGTGGGAACGGGGTTGTCCGCCGCCACGTCCGAACGCTCGGGGATCGGGCCCGCCACCAGCTCGGCCGCGGCCCTGCGTTGTTCGGCGATCCGCTTGGACCGCTCGTGCCGGGCCCGACGCTCGGCCGTCTTCTGCAGTTCGGCCGCATCCTCCACCGGGGCCAGGCCGCGTTTGCGGGCCATCACCCCGTCCATCAGGCGCAGGCCCTCGAACGCGTCCCGCGCGTACCGGACGTCACCGGCGAACACCGCCGAGAGGTCGTTCTCCACATAGGATCTGGTGAGGGCGGCACCACCCAGCAGTACCGGGAACTTCTGGGCGATCCCGCGGGAGTTCATCTCCTCCAGGTTCTCCCGCATGATGACGGTCGACTTCACCAGCAGACCGGACATCCCGATCGCGTCGGCGTTGTTATCCTCGGCCGCTGTCAGGATGGTCGAGATCGGTTGTTTGATACCGATGTTCACCACGGAGTACCCGTTGTTGGACAGGATGATGTCGACCAGGTTCTTGCCGATGTCGTGGACATCCCCCTTGACGGTGGCCAGCACGATCGTGCCCTTGCCGCCGGCGTCGGCCTTCTCCATGTGCGGTTCCAGGTAGGCCACCGACAGTTTCATCACCTCGGCCGAGGTCAGGACGAACGGCAGTTGCATCGCGCCGGAGCCGAACAGCTCGCCGACGGTCTTCATGCCCTCGAGGAGGGTGTCGTTGATGATCTCCAACGCGGTCCGGCGCTGCAGGGCCTCGTCGAGGTCGGGCTCCAGGCCGTTGCGGTCCCCGTCGATGATGCGCTGCTTCAACCTCTCGTCCAACGGCATCGCCGCCAGCTCCGCCGCCCTGGTTGCCTTGCCCTCAGCAGTGGTGGCGCCGTCGAAGATCTCCAGCAGCTTCTCCAGCGGGTCGTACCCCTCACGACGCCGGTCGTAGACCAGGTCCAGGGCCACCGAACGCTGCTCCTCCGGGATCCGGGCCATCGGCAGGATCTTCGAGGAGTGGGCGATGGCCGAGTCCAGCCCGGCCTTGACACACTCGGCCAGGAACACCGAGTTGAGCACCTGACGTGCCGCCGGGTTCAGGCCGAAGGAGACGTTCGACAACCCCAGCGTGGTCAGGACGTCCGGGTGCCGTCGTTTGAGTTCCTTGATGGCCTCGATGGTCTCGATCCCGTCACGCCGGGTCTCCTCCTGGCCGGTGGCGATCGGGAAGGTCAGGGTGTCGATGACGATGTCGCTCTCCGACAGCCCCCACGTGGTGGTGATGTCGTTGATCAACCGCTCGGCGATGGCGACCTTGTGGTCCCGGGTGCGGGCCTGACCCTCCTCGTCGATGGTGAGGGCGACCACGGCCGCGCCGTGCTCCACCACCAGCTCCATGATCCGGTGGAAGCGGGACTCGGGGCCGTCGCCGTCCTCGTAGTTCACCGAGTTGACGATCGACCGGCCGCCGAGCTGTTCCAGACCTGCCTGCAGGACGGCCGGTTCGGTGGAGTCGAGCATGATCGGCAGAGTCGAGGCGGTGGCGAAACGTGAGGCCAGCTCGCGCATGTCGTCGGCACCGTCACGGCCGACGTAGTCGACGTTGAGGTCGAGGACGTGGGCGCCGTCCCGGGTCTGCGCCCGGGCGATCTCCACGCACCTGTTCCAGTCCCCGGCCAGCATCGCTTCGCGGAAGGCCTTGGAGCCGTTGGCATTCGTCCGCTCGCCGATCATCAGGACGGAGGCGTCCTGGGCGAAGGGCACCGACTGGTACAGGGAGGACAGCCCCGGCTCGGGCCGCGGGCGACGGGCGGCCGCGGTGACGTCCTTGACCGACTCCACCACCTGGCGCATGTGCTCCGGGGTGGTGCCGCAGCAGCCACCGACCAGGCCGAGGCCGAACTCGGTGACGAACCCGGTGAGCGCGGCGGCCAGTTGCTCCGGCTGCAGCGGGTACAAGGCGCCCTTGGGGCCGAGTTCGGGCAGCCCGGCGTTCGGCATCACCGAGACGATGCGCGGGGTGTGCCGGGACAGGTAGCGAAGGTGCTCGCTCATCTCGGCCGGGCCGGTGGCGCAGTTCAGTCCGATCAGGTCGATGCCCAGGGGCTCCAGGGCGGTCAGGGCCGCGCCGATCTCCGAACCGAGCAGCATGGTGCCGGTGGTCTCCACGGTGACGTGGCAGATGATCGGGACCTTCGTCCCCGCGTGGGCCATCGCCCGGTGCGCGCCCAGGATGGCCGACTTCACCTGCAGCAGGTCCTGGCAGGTCTCGACCACGACCGCGTCGATCCCGCCTTCGAGCATGCCGGCGACCTGCTCCTGGTAGGCATCGCGCAGCAACGTGAAGGGGGCATGACCCAGGGTGGGGAGTTTGGTGCCCGGGCCGACCGACCCCAGGACGAAGCGCGGCTTGTCGGCCGTGCTGAAGACGTCGGCCTCGGCCCGGGCCAGTTCGGCACCGGCCTTGGCCAGCTCGAAGATCCGCTCCTCGATCCCGTACTCCCCCAGGTTGGCCCAGTTGGCCCCGAAGGTGTTCGTCTCGATCGCATCGACACCGACCTCCAGGTAGGCGCGGTGCACCGACCGGACGATGTCGGGGCGGCTGACGTTGAGGATCTCGTTGCAGCCTTCGAAACCCTGGAAATCGTCGAGGGAGGGATCCGCGTCCTGGAGCATCGTCCCCATGGCTCCGTCGGCGACTATCACCCGTTGGGCGAGTGCGGACAGCAGGGGGTGCAGGGCGGCGGTGTTCACGCGAATGAGCGTAGTCGCCGCCGTGGCCGGTCCGACGCGCGGCGGTGGGTGTGCCGGTGCCACGCCGTGCCGTCGTCGACGCGCCCACACTCGGGTCGCTCCGGACCGACGTAGGCTGACCGGGTGAGTGAACTTCCTGCTTTGCGGAGTCCAGTGATGATCGCTGCGTTCGAGGGCTGGAACGATGCCGGGGACGCTGCGACATCGGCCGTCGAACACCTGGCGCTGACCTGGGACGCTGTGCCGTTGGCCGAGATAGACCCGGAGAACTTCTACGACTTCCAGGTGACCAGACCCACGGTCTCACTGGTCGACGGGGTCACCCGCAAGGTCGAGTGGCCCACCACCAGGCTGACGGCCTGCCGGTTGCCCGACGCCGAGCACGACATCATCCTGGTCCACGGGATCGAACCGAATTTCCGCTGGAAGGCGTTCTGCGCCGAACTGGTCGCCATCGCCCTCGAGCACAACGTGTCGAACCTGATCAGCCTCGGCTCCCTGCTGGCCGACGTGGCCCACACCCGGCCGATCCAGGTGACCGGGTCGGCCCACGACTCGGCCACCGCCGCACGCCTCGGGCTGACCAGTTCCACCTACGAAGGCCCCACCGGAATGGCCGGGGTCTTCCAGGACGCCTGTGTGCAGGCCGGGATCCCGGGGGCGAGCTTCTGGGCGGCGGTTCCGCACTACGTCTCCCACGCCCCCTCCCCGAAGGCGACGTTGGCCCTGCTGCACCGGGTCGAGGACTTCCTCGACATCGAGGTGGAACTGGGCACCTTCCCCGAACAGGCGGAGGAATGGGAGGAGGAGGTCTCCCAGATCGCCGCCGATGACGAGGAGATCGCCGGGTACATCCAGGCGCTCGAGGAACGGGACACCGAGGACGAGCCGTTGACCGCGGCCAGCGGCGAGGCCATCGCCGCCGAGTTCGAACGTTATCTGCGCCGTCGTGGCCCCGGTTCGGGTGGGAGTCGTCCCGGCAAGGACGGCCGTTGACCGATTCCCCCGACCCGGGGAGTTCCCGGCGCAAACGGATCAGCACCGGGGCGCTCTACGGCGGCGGACTGATGGGTCCGTTCGCCGCCGGGATCGTCGCCTCGATCCTGCCCGAGCTCGGTGCCTCCTTCGATCGGACCGCCGATCAGGCGGCTGTGGCGATCCCGGCCTATTTCGTGCCGTTCGCCCTGGCCATGCTGGTCTCCGGGACCCTCGGCCAGCGGTGGGGTGTCCCGCGTACGGTGGCCGGCGGGTACCTGCTGTTCGTCGCCGCCACCGTCCTCGCAGCCCTGAGCCCCAACTGGGAACTCTTCCAACTGGCCCGCGGGCTGCAGGGGCTGGCAAACGCCTTCACCACCCCGCTGCTCCTGGCCACTTTGGGGCTGATCGCGCCCCGTCAACGCATCGGCGCGGCCCTGGGCCTGTTCGCTGCCATGCAGTCCGTGGGTCAGGTTTTCGCCCCGCTGTTCGGCGGTCTCTTCGCCCATTTCTCCTGGCGCTGGGCCTTCGGTGTGGTCGCCCTGGCCGGCGTGTTGCTGCTGGTGGCCGGGGTGCCCCGCCCCGAGCGTGCGCCGGCCACGGCGCGGCCGGGTCTGCGGGCCGCCTGGACGTGGCCGGTGCTGCGGCTCTGCCTGGTCTACTTCGTGGTCGGCGCGGCGCTGACCGGGCTCGCCTTCCTGGTGGCCCTGTACACCGAGCAGCATTTCGGGCTCGGCTCGGGGGAACGTGGGCTGTTGCTCACCGGGGCAGGTGTGCTCGCGATCCTGACCTCGCGGACCATCGGCCGTCAGGTGGACCGTCGGGGCTGGGTGCGGGTCGGTTTCCCGGCCCTGCTGCTCGGGGTGGCAACCCTCGGGCTGATGCCGGTGTTCGGCTCGGTGGCCGCGGTCGCGGTGCTGTGGGCACTGACCGGGGTGTCCAACCAGGGCATTCTGGTCGCCCTCAACTCCCGCGTGCTCGCCCTGCCCGGTGCGGCGGGCGCGGTCTCGGTGGCCCAGGCGGCCCGGTTCCTCGGTACCGCCGCTGCGCCGCTGTTGGTGCTGCCGGTCTACCGCGTCCACCCGGACTGGGGCTTCTGGCTGCCGGCGATGGCGGTCGCCGCCGCGGCGGTGCTGGTGGTGACCTCCGGACCACGGACACGGGCCGCCGGGTGAACGGCCACCACGTTTCCGGGACCGGATCCACGTCGTGGGCGTCCATTCGCAGGATCTTTCAAGCGGTATAGTATTACCGGTATTGTTATTCGCAGCACCGAAAGGCAGCAGATGATCGAGATCCTCAACCCCACCCAACTGGGCCGGGCACGCCGCACCGGGGCCCTGGTCGGTCACATCCTGCAGACCCTCAAGCTGCGCAGCGCCGTGGGTGTCAACCTGCTGGACATCGACCGGTGGGCCCGGGAGATGATTCTCGACGCCGGGGCGGTGTCCTGTTACGTCGACTACGCACCCTCCTTCGGTCGTGGACCGTTCGGCCACTACATCTGCACCGCCGTCAACGACGCGGTGCTGCACGGACTGCCGCACGACTACAGCCTGGCCGACGGTGATCTGCTGACCCTGGACCTCGCCGTCACCCTCGACGGGATCGCCGCCGACTCGGCGATCAGCTTCATCGTGGGCGAAGCCCGGCCGGCGGAGAGTGTGGCGATGATCGACGCCACCGAGCGGGCGTTGGCCGCAGGCATCGCCGCCGCCCGGCCCGGGGCCCGGATCGGCGATCTGTCACATGCCATCGGCACGGTGTTGGCCGAGGCCGGCTACCCGATCAACACCGAATTCGGCGGCCACGGTATCGGCACCACCATGCACCAGGACCCGCATGTGTCGAACACCGGGCGGGCCGGCCGTGGGTTCAAACTGCGCCCCGGCCTGCTGCTCGCCCTGGAGCCGTGGATCATGGTCGACACCGACGAACTCGTCACCGACGACGACGGCTGGACCCTGCGCAGTGCCACCGGCTGCCGGACGGCACACAGCGAGCACACGATCGCGATCACCCCCGGCGGCGCGGAGATCCTGACCCGCGTGTGAGCGTTTCTGGCACACGCAAGCCGCGCTCCTTGTTGACTTCCGCGCGCGCTGCACCAAGCGCGGAAGTCAACACGAAGCGCGGCTGCGGGTAAGTGTCAGAAACGGGACGCGACGGCTAGACGATCCCCAGCAGGGCGTCGACCGCACGCGCGACCTCGGCCCCGCCCAAGGTCTGGTCGGCGGCCCAGACGTCGATCGCGTCGATGGCGGCCACGGTGTCGAGATCACTGGCCAGGGCCAGGCGCACCGTCTGGACCACCCCGGAGCCGTCCGCGCCGGTGCGGGCGAAGGCCGCACGCCAGGTGGCGAGCCTGGCCGCTGCGGCGGTGAGCAGATCGTCGGTCCAGAACCGGTCGCTGCGGTAGTGGCCTGACAGCAGGGCCAACCGGATCACCATCGGGTCCACCCCGGCGTACCGCAGCTTCGAGGCGAAGACCAGGTTCCCCCGGGACTTCGACATCTTCTCCCCGTCCAGACCGATCATGCCGGCGTGGGTGTAGTGCTTGGCGAAGTGCCCCGAGGGCACACCGGTCAACGCGGCCAGGGCCTCGGCGTGGGCGGCCGAACACTCATGGTGCGGGAAGATCAGGTCGCTGCCACCACCCTGCAGGTCGATGTGGAAGCCCAACCGGTTGCCGGCGATGGCGGCGCACTCGATGTGCCAGCCCGGCCGGCCGCGGCCGATCGGCGATTCCCAGGCCGGCTCGCCGACCCGTTCCACCCGCCAGAGCAACGGGTCCAGGGCCTGACGCTTCCCGGGACGCCCGGGGTCCCCGCCGCGCTCGGCGGAGAAGGCCAGCATGGTCGCCTCGTCGTACCCGGACTCGTAGCCGAACCGGCCGGTGGCGGTGATGTCGAAGTAGATGTCCGGGTACTCCGGGTCGTCGAGCCGGTAGGCCGCACCGGAGTCGAGCAGGGCCGACACGGCGGCCGACACCTCGTCCATCGCCTCGACGGCACCGATGTAGTCCCGCGGGGGCAGGATCCGCAGGGCCGTCATGTCCTCGCGGAAGAGCTGGATCTGCTCGGCGGCCAGGTCCCGCCAGTCCACGTCGTCACGTTCGGCCCGCTCCAACAGGGGGTCGTCGATGTCGGTCGCGTTCTGGACGTAGTGCACCTGCGAGCCGTTGTCCCGCCAGATCCGGTTGACCAGGTCGAAGGCCAGGTAGGTGGCCGCATGCCCCAGGTGCGTGGCGTCGTACGGGGTGATCCCGCAGACGTACATCGTGGCCACCGGGCCGGGGGTGGTCGGTTGCACCTCGCGGGTGGCCGAGTTGTACAAGGACAGCGCGATCGGGCTGCCGGGGACGGTGGGCACGGGGGGCGTGGGCCAGGACTGCACGAGTGAACACCCTACTTGTCGATAAATGATCCAGGAACGGCCGCACCGGGCGGCCGGAGGTGCCAAGCGCCGTTCAGCTGCGCGTGACACCGGGGACAACATGGCGGTTGGCGTGGAGCAACGCACCCTGCCAGCCGGTCAGGGCACTCCCACGAAGGTTGCCCGGAGGGCTGGACGAGGGGAACATCAGATTGCCCTTCGACCGGTGATGCGGGAGGTTGCAGGCGTGGCCCAGTTCGTGGACCAGCACCGACTCGTCGTAGGAGTGCGGCTGCGAGCGGTCGAAGAGCGCCGCTTGGACGATCACCCAGTCCGCGGAGACACCCAGCGAACATCCCGTGGTCCGACCGGCGATGTCGCGGACCACGATCGCGGTCACCGGTCGGCCGACCAGGTCCGTGGACTCCCCCGCATCGGCGAACCGCCGCAGGTGGTCACCGTAGAAGGCGTTGCGACCCAGGAACTCGTCCAGCAGCAGGGCCCGGTTCGCGCGGGGGTCGAGGGCGCCCGTCGGAGCCGGTTCGGTGACGGTCCGGGTGCCGACGTGCCGGACCCTGATGCCGACCGTCTCCAGGACGGAGGAGGCGAAGGAGATCGCCGGGTCGAGATCGGCCGGCTGCAGCAACGGCACACCCCGCTCGTCACTCAGGATCAGCACACTCAACCTCAGGGTGGCCGGCTCGACGACCTTCCCGGACACCTTCGCACCGACGGCCTCGGCCCCCCGCACGGTGGCGGTGGCGACATCCGCGGCCAGATGGGTGCCGGCCTGGAGCAGGGTGCGGCCGACACCGAGGGCGGCAGCGGTGATCGGATTCGTCATCGGCGCGGGACATCCGTTCGGGACTGATCTGTCGGCACGGGAAAGCGGGGGGACGGTGACGCCGTGTCGCGAGGGCGGCTCATATCGGCGGCCACGGGATGGCGCTCCGGCCGATCGGCGGCTCGTTGTAGGTCGAGGAGGCCCGCAGCACCTCGACCCTGGTGCGCAACGCCCCGACCTCGGTCTGGGTGAGCAGGCCGCCCAGTTCCTCGGTCAGCTCGCCCGTGTCGGCCAGGGCGAGGTGGAGCCGGTCGAGCCCCTCGACGGCCTCGGCGGGCAGTGGTGTCCCGGCCCAGCCCCACAGCACGGTGCGGAGTTTGTCCTCGGTGTGCATGGTGAGACCGTGGTCCACGCCGAGCAACGGGCCGTCCGGAACGGGCAGGATGTGTCCGGCCTTGCGATCGGCGTTGTTGACCACCAGGTCGAAGGCCGCGAGCAGGGCCAGCCGCGGTTCGTCGGCGTGGGCCAGCACGAGCGGGTGACCGCCCTCGTCGACCGCGCGGAACACCGGCAGCCAACCGTCGGGCAGTTCGGCCGGGGTGAACAGGTCCACGGCGCTGTCGGAGTCGGTGCCCTCGATCCAGAGCTGGACCATGCCCGTACCGAGCGGACCACCGCGCAGGATGGTCGGCGGGGTGCAGTTCCAGCCGGCAGCGCGGGCCACCACGGCTGCGGCGTACTCACGCTCGGCGAGGGTGCCGTCCGGGAAGTCCCAGAGCGGCCGCTCCCCGCGGATGGGTTTGTAGACACAGGCCAGCCTGACCCCGTCGGCCGAGGTCCGGGCGACCAGACTCAGGTTCGAGGCGTCGGTCAGCCGGCCGACGAGTTCGAGTTCCCCGCGTTCGAGGACCTCGGCGACGACCTCGGGTTCGAGGTCGGCCGGGTCGTCGAACTCGGCGAGCAGGGCGAGGGTGTCCGGTTCCGATGACGACTCCTCCGACTCGTCGGGAGCGTCGTCAGTCGAGGACATTGCGGTGGTAGCCGTTCAACCGCGGACAGATGTGACCGGTCGGGTCAAGGGGGTTGCCGCACAACGGGCACGGCGGACGGCCGGCGGAGACGATCCGCTCGGCCTGGGCCGCGAAGGCTTGCGCCTCGGCCAGGCTCAGGAACACCCGCAGGGCATCGGGGCCGTCGGCGCTGTCGTCCAGGACCGCGTCCTCGCCGACCTCCTCGTCGGACAGGGCCAGCAGTTCGACGACGATCTTGGAACCCTCGCCGTCCCAGGCCAGCCCCATGGTCCCGACCCGGAACTCCGCGTCCACCGGGGTCTCCAGGCGCGGCTCACCGCCGATCAGCGGCGGGGCGTTCTCACCGAAGCGTCGCACGACCTCGCCGATCAACGAGCCGAGCCGGTCGGCCAGCACGGCCACCTGCTGCTTCTCGCAGGCGACGGAGACCACCCGGGGCCCGTCGACGGCCTGTAGATAAAACTCGCGTTCACCCGGCTGCCCGATCGTTCCGGCGAGGAACCTGTCGGGCGACCGAAAGATGTGTACCTGTCTGTCCATGTCCCCACCACCTTATCGCCACCGGATCTGCCACCGGCCCCGTGCGGGCCGGTGAGCGGACATCGGTGTTGTGCGCTCAGCGAACAGAGCCGCCGACCGTCGCGTCAGAGCTCTCCGCACCCGGGTCCGGGGCGGTCGACGGGGCTGCGAGAACCCCGATCTCCCCGGTGTCGTTGACCTTCTCGACGAAGGGCCGGCCCGGTGCGTAGCGGATCACCGACACCGATGCGGTACCCACCACGATGCGCTGGAAACCGTCCAGGTGCAGACCGAGGGCATCGGCCAGGATGGCCTTGATCACATCACCGTGGGAGCAGACCAGCAGCGGACCGTCCGCGGCCTCGAGCTGCCGGCGCACCGCGGCGACGGCGCGGGCCGACATCTCGGCCAGTCCTTCGCCCTCGGGGAACACCACGGCGCTGGGCGTGGCCTGGACGATCCGCCACAGGTCCTCCTTCGCCAGGTCCGCCAGGGATCGGCCGGTCCAGCTGCCGTAGTCCACCTCGGCCAGTTCGGGGTCGAGGGTGACGGGCAGG
Organism: Nakamurella silvestris; assembly: GCA_003576535.1. GTDB lineage: Bacteria > Actinomycetota > Actinomycetes > Mycobacteriales > Nakamurellaceae > Nakamurella > Nakamurella silvestris. Next base: position 73,598 of record QXCQ01000007.1, read on the forward strand.
CCCAGCCGGGCCGCCAACGGCGCCACGGTCTGTTGGCATCGCGTCAACGGCGAGGAGACGATGCCGGTGATCCCGACCTCGGCCAACCGGTCGGCCAGCGCCGACGCCTGCTCCCGACCCACCTCGTCGAGGTCGACACCATCGCTGCGACCGGCCAGGATGCCGGCGGTGTTCGCGGTCGAACGGCCGTGCCGCAGCAGTACCAGGGTCTTCACCCGGTCCAGTGTGCCCGACCCGGCCCAGGTGTCCGACCCGGGTTCCGCACCGACCGTCCGGTTCCGCCCGACGGGCCCGCGCCCCCGGTCAGGTCGAGGCGCCGGTGGCTCCGATCCAGCCAGCGGCCAGGGCGACGATCAGCACGGCGCCCAGGGCCCAGCGGTACCAGACGAAGACGGTGATCTTGTGGCCCGAGACGAACTTCATCAACCAGGCGACGGCCGCGTAGGCGACGACGAAGCTGACGACGGTGCCGACGAGCAGCGGGCCCCAACCCACACCTTCGCCGAGGGCGGAGGGCAGCTCGTAGATCCCGGCCCCGATGAGGGCGGGGATGCCCAACAAGAAGGAGAGCCTGGTCGCGGTGACACGCGTGAGCCCGCGCATCAGGCCGACCGAGATGGTCGCGCCGGACCGGGAGACACCGGGGATCAGGGCGAGGCTCTGCGCGGTACCGATGAGCAGGACGTCCTTGAGGTTGAGCTCGGTCTCCGGCCGGTTCTGCTTGGCCACCTTCTCCGCGTACAACATCACCGCACCCCACACGATCAGGGCCCCGGCCACCCACCACAGGGACCGCAGCGGCCCCTTGACCAGGTCGCGCCCGAGGAAACCGATGACGACGATCGGCATCGAGCCCAGGATCACCAGCCAAGCCATCCGGTAGTCCGGTGCGGTCCGCTTCTCGGCGGAGCGCAGACCCCGGATCCAGGCCACGAACAACCGGGAGATGTCTCCCCAGAAGTAGATGAGCACCGCGAGGATGGCACCGATCTGGATCACCGCGGTGAAGGCGGTCACCTCGGCGGAGGTGATGTCCAGGCCCAGCAGGTCGGAGACGATCGTCAGGTGGCCGGTCGAGGAGACCGGCAGGAACTCGGTGAGACCCTCGACGATTCCGAGGATGAAGGCCTGAAACAGATTCATGCGGGCAACTCAGCTTTCCGGGAGTTCGGGACGTTCACGCAGGGACATTCACGCAGGGACATTCATGCCGGGCCTGACGCATGGACCTAGGCAGCGGGTCTGGCGGCACAACAGGGTTCACGAGATCAGCCGCGACGCTGCGGGGTCAAGCGAGTGCGTTCAGTTACTTCTCAGGTTCGCCCGGGCGGCGGCCTCCGCGGTCGCCTCCAGTGTGGCGATCCGGCCGGCCAGGGTGGGCTCGTAACAGCCGACGTTGACGGTGGTGATCCCGGCGGCGGCGTACCGGCCGAGGCGCTCGGCGATCCGCTCGACCGGCCCGATCAGGCTCGTCCGGTCGAGGAACTCCAGCGGGACCGCCGCGGCCGCGCCGGCGTAGTCCCGGGACAGGTAGGCGCGTTGCACCTCGTCCGCCTCTGTCCCGAAACCCATGTTCGTGGCGATCCGGTGGTAGAAATTCTGTTCCCGGCTGCCCATCCCGCCCACGTACAGGGCGGCGTTCGGGCGGAGCACCGCCGCCGCCTCGGCGACGTCCGGGCCGACCGAGACCCCGACGGAGACCCCGAAGTCGAAGGCCGCCGGATCCCGCCCGGCGGCCAGGGCGGCCTCGGTGATCGTGCTGATCTGACCCGACCCGGACTCCGGGTCGAAGAAGATGCCGTGCCAGCCGTCGGCGATCTCCCCGGCCAGGGCCAGGTTCTTCGGGCCGACCGCGGCGAGGTAGATCGGGATCGCCTGGCGTTTCGGGGCGATGCTGAGCATCAGCGGTTTGCCGGGTCCGTCCGGCAGCGGCAGCGGGAAGTGCGGTCCCGGGGCGATCACCCGGCGGCGGCCGAAGGAGTTGCGGACGATCGACAGGTACTCCCGGGTCCGGCCGAGCGGATCGGCGTACGGCACCCCGTACCAACCCTCGGACACCTGCGGGCCGGAAACACCCAGGCCCAGCCGGAAACGTCCGCCCGAGATCGCGTCGAGGGTGGCCGCCGTCATCGCGGTCATCGTGGCGGCGCGGGCCGGGATCTGCATGATCGCCGCACCGATCTCGATCCGGCTGGTTCGACAGGCGATCGCCGACAGCACCGACGGGGCGTCGGACCCGTACGCCTCGGCCACCCAGACGACGTCGTAGCCGAGGTCCTCGGCCGCCACGGCCAGCTCGAGACCTTCCTCGATCCCCTCGGCCGAGGTGAAGTAACCCAGATTGAGTCCCAGTTGCATGGAGCCACTGTTTCACGTCAGGTCCGTGCCGGAGCGGGAAACGGGTCCCGCTCGGCGCGGTCGGGTTCTGGATCACACCCGCGCGCACTGGTGTGCCGGTGGAACAAGAGTGCCGTCGGGCCCCGTACTTTGAGAGCCATGGAAATGCGGCGCGTCGGACGTAGTGGATTGCAGGTTTCCCGGCTCGGGCTCGGAACCATGACCTGGGGGCGGGACACCGACGCCGATGAGGCGGCCGGTCAGCTCGAGGCCTTCGTCGCCGCCGGTGGGACCCTGATCGACACCGCGAACGTCTACGGCGACGGTGACGCCGAGTCCATCATCGGCACCCTGGTCCCGGATGTGATCCCCCGGTCGGCGGTCACCCTGGCCACCACCACCGTGGGGGCCGGCAGCGGCCGCGGTGGTCTGCTGGGCGCCCTCGACGAGTCGATCACCCGGCTGGGCGGGTACGTCGACCTGTGGCAGGTCCACGGCTGGGACGAGCTCACCCCGTTCGAGGAGACCTGTTCGGCCCTGGTCGCGGCGGTCAACACCGGCCGGACCCGGTACGTCGGGGTGTCCGGGTACTCCGGCTGGCAGCTCGCCACCATGGCCGCCTGGCTGCGCCACGAGGGGATCACTCTCACCTCCACCGAGGCCGAGTACTCGCTGGTCGAGCGGGAACCGGAACAGTCCCTGATCCCGGCGGCCACCGCTCATGGCGTCGGCCTGCTGGCCTGGGCGCCTCTGGGGCGGGGTGTGCTCACGGGCAAGTACCGGCACGGCACCCCGGCCGATTCCCGCGGTGCCTCGCCCCACTTCTCCCGGTACGTCGCCCGGCACCGGAACGAGAGTTCCAGCCGCATCGTCGAGGCCGTCGCCACCGCGGCCGACGGCCTGGGCACCTCCCCGCTGGCCGTGGCCTGTGCCTGGGCGCGGGACCGCCCGGGTGTCGTCTCGGCGATCGTCGGTGCCCGCGACTCGGCGCAGTTGCTCGGCGCCCTCGCGGCCGAGGAGATCACCCTGCCGACCGAGATCGTCCAGGCCCTGCAGGACGTCAGTGACGCGGACGGGCCCGACGAGAACTGATGGCAGCAGTGAACACCCGGGCAAGGAACTACCAGAGCAAGGACATCACGTGAGCACGCCAGCAGGAACCGGAGAGCCGGGAAGCCGGGTTCTCGGTTCGGTCTTCCACGAGTTCGCCGCGGGCGGTTTGTGGTCCGGGGTCGGCAAGGGCCTGGCCGAGGAGATGGCCAAGGCCGGTATGACGTCACCGTCGACCGTGTCGGTCAGCGCCCTGGCCGCACTTCCCCGGGTCACCGAACGGCGCGCCAGCCGCCTGTACACCTCGTGGATCGGGGCCGGCCAGGCCTACCAGCTCGCCGAGATCCTGATCCCGGAGGAGTTCCCGGTCCGCTGGGTCACCCGGCTGATGGACGCACTGGGCGACAACGCCGCCGAGCTGATCATGAAGGACCCCTGGCGGATCCTGGTCCTGCCCGACGCCCTGGTCCCCCAGGCCGACCGGCTGGCCCGCACCCTGGACCCCGAGGTGCGCCGGGACGATCCGCGCCGGGGCCGGGCCCTGGTGGGCTGGACCCTGGCCCGGTTCGCCCGGGACGGGCACACCGCCAGTTCGATGGCCGAGGTGGCCCAGGGGCTGCGCCCGTTCGGGGCCGACGCCGAGGCCGCCATCACCGCCGCCCTGGACATGGGCGAGGTGGTCCAGGTCAGCGACCCGACCGTGGTCTTCGACCCGACCGCCGAGCAGGACCCGGAGGTCGAGTTCGAGGAACCGGCCGACGACTGGATCGCCACCCTCACCCTCGCCGACGCCGAGGACAACATCGCCGAGGGCATCGCCCGGTTGCAGTCGACCGCGAAACCCGTTGCCAAGGCCAAGGTGATCGAGGCGGCCTGCGCCGGGCTCGACGCGGTCCAGGCCGGCGCGGTCGCCCTGGCGGCCAACCACGGGGTCAGCCTGCTGACCGGCGGCCCGGGTACCGGTAAATCGCGCACCATCGCCGCCGTCGTCACCCTCTGCGAGTCCGCCGGCCGGTCGCTGGCCCTGGCGGCCCCCACCGGCCGGGCGGCCAAACGGCTGGAGGAACTGGCCGGCACCTCGGCGATGACGGTGCACCGGCTGCTCGGTGCCCGCGGCGGCGACGGCGGGGCCGGTCGGTTCGAGCACGACGCCGACAACCGGATCCAGTTCGACGTGGTGGTCGTCGACGAGGCCTCGATGCTGGACGCCGAGCTGGCGGCCGCACTGATCGACTCCATCGCCGACGGCACCCACCTGGTCGTCGTCGGTGACCCGGCCCAGCTGCCCTCCATCGGCGCCGGACGGGTGCTGGGTGATCTGATCGACTCCGGGGCCCTCCCGATGACGGAACTGCGCACCCTGTACCGCCAGACCGAGGGTGGCGCGATCGCCCGGCTGGCCACGGCGGTCCGCGGGGGCTCCCTGCCGATGGTCACCGACCCCACCCGCGAGGTGGTGGTGGTGCCCTCCCGTGGTTCGGGTGAGGCGGCGCACCGGGTGGTGCAGCTGGTCACCGATTCGATCCCCCGGGTGTTCGGCACCCCCTCGGACCAGATCCAGGTGGTGACCCCGGTGCACCGCGGAGACGCGGGCACCCAGGCCCTCAACCGCGCGTTGAAGGCGGCGCTCAACCCCGGCACCGGAGCGGTCCGCGGGTTCGACAAGGGCGACCGGGTGGTGGCCACGGCGAACCACCTGGACGCCGAGCCCGTCGGGTACGCGAACGGCGAGGTCGGCACCGTCGTCTCCACCGGGGACAACTCCGTCCGGGTGGCCTTCAGCACCGGCGAGTCCGAGATCGCCGGGAAGTCCTTGAACGATCTCCTGCACGGCTGGGCGATCACCGTGCACCGGGCCCAGGGTTCGGAGTGGGAGGCCGTGGTGGCGGTGATGCCCCCCGAGGCCGGGAACATGTTGTCCCGTCCCTTGATCTACACGGCGTTGACCCGGGCCCGGCACCACCTGTCCGTCGTCCACGCCGCCGGACCTGCCCTGGCCCGCGCGGTGGAACAGGTCGGGGAGAAACCGCGGCGCACCCGGCTGCGCTCGCTGACCGTCGAAGCCCTGGGCGCGCTGGGCTGAAACGGCCGTGGTGGCAGAATCGATCGAACGGTTGCTGCTGCGCGGCTTCGGGTCGCACACACCGTCGGATCGGGAGGATCACGTGAGCGCTGCCTTGAGTGATGACGACTACGACTACCGGCCGCTGCGCATCGACCCGTCGATGTCCCGTTCGGCCACGGCCGCGATGCTGTCGATCCGGGCCGAGTTCACCGGGTGGGAGCTGGCCCGCTCCCTGAAGTACGCCGACGGCAGCCGCCAGGTGTGGCTGCGTCGTCGGCGCGGCCACCCGTTGTTGCCCGATCTGAGCCTGTGAGTGATGCGCCTGTGAGTTCCGGTTCCGAGCAGTCCCCCGATCTGTCGGCCGCGGGGGCCCTCGACCCAGGTGCCGACCGGATCTGGTCGGCCGAAAGACGTTCCGTCATCGGTGATGCGATCGGGGTCGGCGTGGCCACGGCGGCGTACGGGGTGCCCTTCGGGGCGATCGCCGTCGCCGGTGGATTGAACCTGTGGCAGACGATGGCGCTGAGCCTGTTGATGTTCACCGGCGGCTCACAGTTCGCACTGGTGGGGGTGCTGGCCGGTGGCGGCAGTCCCTTCGCCGGGGCGGCGACGGCCGTCATGCTCGGGGCACGGAACATGTTGTACGGACTGCGGTTGGCCCCGATGCTGCGGGTGCGGGGTCTGGGCCGGTGGACCTCGGCCCACCTGGTGATCGACGAGTCGGCGGCGATGGCCTTCGGACGCCGGACCGAGCGCGCGTCCCGGCTGGCCTTCTACTCCACCGGACTGTCCATCTTCGTGTTGTGGAACCTGGGCACCCTGGTCGGGGCGGTCGGGGCCGATGCGTTGAGCGACCCGAAGGTCCTCGGCCTGGACGTGGCCGCGCCGGCGGCCTTCATCGCCCTGCTCGCGCCGCAGGTGCGTGGCCGGGCTCCGTGGGCGATCGCCGGACTGGCGGCACTCGTGGCGGTGGCGGCGATCCCGTTCGTGCCCGCCGGTGTCCCGGTGCTGCTGGCCGCCGCCGTGGCCGTGGTCGCCGCGCTGCTGCCGGCCCACCTGCTCGACGGGCGGGACCGATGATCTGGGCCGGCATCCTGGTCGGCTGCCTGGGCTGTTACCTGCTGAAGGTGGCGGGGCTCTCGGTCCCGGCCCGGGTGCTGGAGAACCCGAAGGTGCGGCGGATCTCGCTGCTGGTGCCGGTGGCCCTGCTGGTGGCGTTGATCGCCGTCCAGACCTTCAGCGAGGGCAAGGACCTGATGATCGATGCCCGGCTGCCCGGGGTACTGGTGGCCGGCGCGGCCGTCTGGCGGAAATGGCCCTTCCTCGTGGTGGTGGGCCTGGCGGCGGCGACCACGGCCTGCTGGCGGCTGGTCTTCCCCGGCAGCTGAGCAGATCTCGCGTCCCGCGGTGGGATATGCGCAGATGAGAACGCTCTCACCTGCGCATATCCCACCGCAGGAACGAATCAGGCGTGGCGCAGGAACCGGTCGAGCACCCGGGTGCCGAACAACAGCGAGTCCACCGGCACCCGCTCGTCCACCCCGTGGAAGAGGGCCGAGAAGTCCAGGTCCGGCGGCAGCCGCAACGGGGAGAAGCCGTACCCCTTGATGCCGAGTTTGGCGAAGGCCTTGTTGTCGGTACCGCCGGAGAGCATGTACGGGATCGGGTGACCGTGCTCGTCCTCGGCCCGGACCGAGGCCTTCATGTTCTCCACCAGCTCTCCTTCGAAGGGGAACTCCAGCGGGGGTTGCCAGACCCACTCGATCTCGACCTCGTCCCCGACCAGCTCCTGGATCTGCTCGCGGAAGGTGTCCTCGGTACCCGGGAGCACCCGGCAGTCCACGGTCGCCTCGGCGGTCGAGGGGATGACGTTGGCCTTGTAGCCGGCCTTCAACATGGTGGGGTTCGCGGTGTTGCGCAGGGTCGCGTTGATGATCCGCGCGATCGGCCCGAGTTTGGCGATGGTTCCCTCGAGGTCCTCGTCGGGGAACTCCAGGCCGGTGAGCTCGGTGATGGAGGCCAGGAAGGCCGACACCGTTTTGGTCTTGACCAGCGGGAACTCGTGGGCCCCCAGCTTCGAGACCGCGTCGGCGATGCGGGTCACGGCATTGTCCGAGCTGGTCATCGAGCCGTGACCGGCGGTGCCGGTGGCCTTCAGGGTCGCCCAGGCGACCCCCTTCTCGGCTGCGGCGACGAGGTAGGCCCGGCGCTCGTCGTCGATGTTGATCGAGAACCCGCCGACCTCGCTGATCGCCTCGGTGGCGTCGCTGAACAGATCCGGGTGGTGCTCGACGAGCCAGTGCGCCCCGACCAGCCCGCCGGCCTCCTCGTCGGACATGAACGCGAAGATCAGGTCCCGGCGCGGGACCACACCCTGTTGTTTGAGGTCGCGCGCGACGGCGAGGGTCATGGCCACCATGTCCTTCATGTCGACCGCCCCGCGCCCCCAGACGTACCCGTCCTGGACCGCGCCGGAGAAGGGGTGGACGGTCCACTCGGAGGGATCGGCCGGGACCACGTCGACATGTCCGTGCACCAGCAGGGCACCGCGGGTGGGGTCGGAACCGGCGAGGCGGGCGAAGACATTGCCTCGGCCCGGGGCCGATTCGATGTAGGTGGTCTCGTAGCCGACCTCCTCCAGCTTCTCCTGGATGTACCGGGCGGCCCGGGCCTCACCGTCACCGATGGTGGCCGGATCCCCGGTGTTCACCGATTCGAACTGGATCAGCTCGCTGCACAGCTGCACCACCTCGTTCTCGGCGGCCGACCGGGTGGGGGCGGCACTGGGCTGGGCTGGGCTGTCCGGGGCTGCGGAAGAGGTTCCGGAGCCGTCCGCGTCGAACTGGGTCATCCGTTGTTCCTACCACCCCCGCACGCCGGGCTTTCGGCCGACCGGCCCGGTGCGGTCACCGGGTCGATCAGTGGGCGACGGTGATCTTGAGCAGTACCACCAGCGCGGCGACCGCTGCCAGGCCGATTCCGCCGAAGAGGGCACGCAGGGGCCGGTCCTCGTCGGTGAGCCGGACCACTACCGCGCCGATCAACGCGATCCGCACGATCACCAGTACCGATGCCAGGATCTGCGCGGTCTCGGCCGGGATCCAGTCCCAGTACCCGACGGCCAGGATCAGCGCAGGCACCGACCCGGAGGTGAGGATGGGGCGGGAATCCAGCAGTGAGGCTCGGCGATGCTCCGTGGTGTCCTCCCCCGGGTGCTCGATCGACGTGCCCACCTCGTGGGCCAGCTGATGGGCGATGAAGGTCGAGAAGGCGGTGCCCAGCACGATCAGGGCACCCGCCCCGGTGTGGATGGTGTGATTGCTCAACGCCACCAGGGACGCCAGGACCAGGATGTTGCCGTACACGTAGGCCGAGACCCGGGCGGCGGCGCTGACCCGGTCGATCGGCCCGTCACCGGTGCCGGTGCGCAGGACCTTCGTCAGGGTGCTCTCTGCCGATTCGTGCCCCGGCCCGCCCCGCCTCGGGTCACGCCCTGCCGCGGCCCTGGTCCGATCCGGGGTGGTCCTCCCCGGCGTGGTCGTCTCCGGGGTGGTCCTGTCCCGTGCGCCTCTGTCCCGTGCCATGTCGTCGCTCCCCTGCGCTGGACCTTCGTCCGCGGCCGATGCCGGTGTTGTCGGAACACTAATCGCCGCAGCGGGTCCGGCGTTCGCGCAGGGTGGTGCTCAGGCAGGTGGCACTCAGGCAGGCATGGTGTTGAGGACCTGACCCGACTGGTCACGCAGTTCGAACAGGTCGATCTGGTCCGGGGTCACCGGCACCTCGCCGGGGAAGGTCATGGTGCCCTCGTGCACCGGCCAGGAGGTGACCTCCAGCTCGGTCCCGGAACGCGTGTGCACCCACAAGGAGACCCGGCCGGTGCGGTACCCGTCGTTCGAGGCGGCAATCGAGCAGAGCACATTGATGGAGCTGGCGTTCTGGGTGCCGGTGACCTGGACGCGGATCGTGCTCGCGCCGGTGTTCGGGAAGACCCGGTCCATCGCGACGGCGGCGGTGCCCGGGGTGGCGTCCCGGCCGCTGAACGCACCGAGGACGGCGAAGGTGGCGATCGCGGCGGCGACGAGGACGGCACCGAGGCCGATCAGCAGCGGGCGACGGTCCCGGCGGGGGCGCAGCGGCACCGGCGCGGTCACCGGGTCCGGATCGGACAGCTCGGCCAGGATCGACGGGTCGATGTCGATGGCATGGGTGAAGGCGAGCAGACCGGCGAGCTCGCCGACCTCCCGGTCGCAGTCCGGGCAGGTCCGCAGGTGGGCGGCGAAGACGCGGTCCTCATCACGATCCAGGGCCCCGATGACGAACGCTCCGGCGCTGGAGCAGATGTCATTCACGTCTGCACACCTCTCTCGATCAGGGCGGACCTCAGTGCTCGCAGGCCGTAGAAGAGCCGGCTCTTGACGGTGCCGGGCGGCAGGCCCAGCCGGGCGGCCAGCTCGTTGACCGTGCTACCGCCGTAGTAACAATGGATGATGGCCTCGCGGTGGGGCTGGGCGAGGGATCGCAGCGCCTCGGTCAGCAGGGTGGAGGACAGCAGCTGATCGATCTCGTCCACCGGGTCGGACCGTTCCGGGAGTTCGGCCATCGCATCCTCCGGTCGCCGCTGTCGGGCCCGGAACTCGTCGATGAGGATGTTCCGCACGGTGACGAGCAACCATCCCCTGGTCGATCCGCGGGCCGGGTCGAGGACCTCCGGCCGCTGCCAGGCCCGGATGAAGGTCTCCTGGACGGCATCGGCGGCGCGGCCCGCGTCGCCCCCGGCGATACGCAGCGCGTAGACCTGGAGCAGCGGACCGTACTCGGCATGGAGTTCGGCCATCCGGTCGTCCTCGATCACGAACTCTCCCATGACTCTCAACACGCACCGGCGTGCGGTTCGGTTCATTCGGCAGCACAAGGCTACCCATTCGGGGGAGTTCAGGGGTGCACGGACGCCGTTGGTGGTGAGAGGCCGGTCACTTCCGTGTGGGTGATGGGAATCAGCTGTGCACTTTCGTGGTTACACTTGATTGCCGGCCCTGGATGCGCTGGTGGGAAACCACCGACAGACGACGCTGCAAAGCGTGGCAGTTGAGCACGGGCGATGTGGGAGGTTCGATTCCGCCCGACGGCACCACAGGTTCCCGCGCACCGTCTCGGTGCGCGGGAACGCTTGTTTTCCGGGGTCACTCGTAGTCGGCGTGCTTCTTCCGACGTGCGCCCGTCGCCTGGACCTGGTTCTCCTCGCAGTCGTCGCCCTCCAGGCACCGGCCCTTGAACTGCGGCGCCGCCGAATCGATCCCCTTGTTCCCACCTTTCGAGGAGTTGCACCCGCCACACATCCACTGGAAGTGTTCGCCCACCTCCACGGCACTGATGGTCCCCTTGGAGGGCAGCCGGGCGTTGTACATGCTCAGGGCGTCCACAAAGGTCGCGGCCTCGTAGTGCCGTCCGCCGTAGCAGTACAGGTCGGTCTCGACCTCGGACATCTCCTCGGAGATCGGGTTGATGTGGTCGATGGCCAGTTTCACCGTGCCGGCACACTCCACGCAGGTCTTGGGCAGCAGGTCCACGGCGGTGGTGACGGACTTGTAGAACCACAACGTTCCGCGCATCCCCTCGTACAGCGCGGGTGAGGACACCCGGAAGTCCGGTTCGGCCTCCTCTTCCTCGGCGGTCTCCGCCCGGTCCCCCCGCCCCGGCCTGGTGTTGGTCCGTGGTTTCTTCTTGTTACGGTCCTCGGTCTGTGTGCGGGTGCTCGACCGCACCGACCGGCGACCGTGGTCCTCCTGCTCCTCCTCCTCGGATTCACCGCCCGAATCGCTGCCGCCCACCGTCTTACGTTTCGGTGCCCGGCGGATGACGTCACGGCCGGGGTCGGTGCCGAGGGCGGCGGTCGGGTGGGTGGCGAGCAGCCGCTGGATCAGCCCCGGCCGTGCGCCGGTGACGGTGATGATCGGCGCCGTCGGCGGCTGTTCCCCGGCGAACACCAGGCCCGGAACCGGAAGGGCAGACCCGGGCGCGAAGGCGACGGGTGAGGCCGCGCCCGGCCGGAGCCGCTCCTCCTCCGCCACCGTTCGGCCGGTCAGTTCGGTCGGTGCGGTCACGGCGTCCCCTCCCGTATTTCGGCGACGCGACACACGTCGACCAGCGTGGATGGGCCGAGCATAAGGCAGGGCCGGGCGTTTTGCCCGGTTCGGCAGGCGAGCCATCCTTCGTTCCCGCGCACGGTTTCGGGATCCGCGCACGCTGCAGGGTGCGCGGATCCGGGTTCGGTGCGCGGGAACTGCCGGTCGTGGGGTCAGCCAGTGGTGAACACTGGGAGGGGGTCGACGTAGCGGGGCCTGAATTCCACCGTCATCCCTGTGGGCAGAAGCGCGCGGGCCGCGGCGGTGACGGTGGCCTGTTGACCTGCGTCGGTGGACAGTTCCGGGCCGGCGAGGGCGAGACCGCTGTAGGCAGAATTCGGCCCGTAGCCCTCGATCTCGATATCGGTGGTCGTCCGGAGGTGGCGCACCAGTGTCATCATCGCCGTGACCAGTTCAACGTCGCTGAACCTGGCCTTGACCACATGGACGGTGATCCCCTGGGATTTCGCCTCGCGCACGATCGCCCTGAAGCCGCGGGTGATCTTCCCGTACCAGAGGATCGTCACCGACTGCTCGGCCAAGCAGATCCCCGTGTCCATCACGCCGCCGAGTCGCTCGAACCTGTCCAAGAGGGCCGACAGCGGTGCCTGCGCGATGATCTCCGCCGGCAGCACGAACGGCTCCTCGACCTCCGCAGGCGCCGGAGGCCCCGCCGCCTCCGATCCGGCCACGACGGACGGCTCGACGGCCTCGGCCACCGGGGCCAGACTCGCGATCAGCGTCACGCTCAGGACCCCGACCAGCATCGACTTCGGACGATTGCGCACGGATCTACCTCCCCCGGTGCGGTACACCCCACGTAGGTGTCCCCCGGGCCCGAGTATGCCACTCCCGCTTCCCGCGGGTCGGTCGGCGGGGTCGGTACCGTGGGCCGGACACGGGTGTACCCGCGGACGACCCTCGTCCCGGGCGCCCACGAGATGTTCGGGAGCGGGCTTGAAGAAGATCGGTGCGGCCCTCCTCGGAGGATTCCTCGTCCTGGTGGGTATCGCACTCCTGGTGCTGCCCGGACCGGGCTTCCTGCTGATCGCCGCCGGGCTGGTGATCCTGGCCTCGCAGTTCGAGTGGGCCGAGAAGTACCTCGACTACGCCAAGGGCAAGGCCCAGCAGGGGGTCGACGAGGTCGCCAAGAGCTGGTGGCGTGCCCTGTTCGCGTTGGTCTGCGCCCTGGCCCTGGTGGCGGCCGGGGTGCTGGCGATCGCCGGGGTCGACCTGCCGTTCGTCAACACCCTCTCCGCGGTGCTGCTCGTCGTCGGCGGCCTGTTCCTGGTGGGCACCGTGGTGTACGCCCGGAAGAAGGGCTCGGGCCCCGGGAACAACGCGGGGAAGAACAGCAGCCTCGTCGGCTGATGGCGTTCCGGGAATCCTGCGCGGGAACGAGAAGGAACTAGGCGGCGACCAACGGCTCCAGCACGATGTCCGGCAGCTGCTTCTGAATCCACTGCAGCCGGAACTTGTCGGCGAAAACCGCCAGCAGCTCACCGTTCTCACGTTGCAGCACCTCGACCCCGGACTGGGAATTCAGGGTGGCCACCCACTCGGCCGTGGTCCGCCGGGCGAAGGTGTAGCTGAGCCGCTCCAACCGCACCGGTGAGTTGAACTCGGTCCGCATGCGGTGCTCGGCCACCTCGAACTGCATCGGTCCGACGGCCGCCAGCACCGGTGCCTGGGCACCACGGATGTCCGAACGGAGCACCTGCACGACACCCTCGGAGTCGAGCTGTTCGATCCCGCGGCGGAACTGCTTGTACTTACCGGCGTCCTCGGCCCGGACCACCGCGAAATGTTCCGGCGCGAAGGTCGGCAGCGGCGGGAAGGCCACCAGCTTCTCGCTGTAGAGGGTGTCCCCCACCTGCAGGGCGGAGGCGTTGACCAGTCCCACCACATCACCCGGGAAGGCGGTGTCGACGCTGGAGCGGTCCCGCCCGAAGACCTGCTGGGCGTACTTGGTGGTGAACGGCCGACCCGTCGCCGCGGAGGTGACGACCATGCCGCGCTCGAACACACCCGAGCACACCCGCAGGAACGCAAGCCGGTCGCGGTGGGCCGCGTCCATCCCGGCCTGGACCTTGAAGACGAAAGCACTGAACGGCTCGGACAGTTCACGCGGCCGGCCGCTGACGTCGGGCCGGGCGTCCGGGGCCGGGGCGATGTCCACCAGCACATCGAGCAGGGCGTGCACACCGAAGTTCTGCACGGCCGAGCCGAAGAGCACCGGGGTGGCGGTGCCGTCGAGGAAGGATTCGAGGTCGAAATCCGCGCCGGTGGCGCTGAGCAGCTCCCCCTCCTCGACGGCCGTGGTCCAGGCGTCACCCTCGGCGGCCTCGGCCTGCTCGGGGGTGAGCACCTCCTCGGGCGCGGCCGTGGCACCACCGGCGGTCCGGGTGTAGCGCACGTACTGGCCGCTGGCCCGGTCGAGCACACCGCGGAAGTCCCCGCCGATCCCCACCGGCCAGGTCAACGGGGCGGCGATCAGCCCGGTCTGTTCGGTGATCTCGTCCATCAGCTCCAGGGCGTCCTTGCCCGGACGGTCCCACTTGTTGACGAAGGTGATCAACGGGATGCCCCGGTGTTTACACACCGCGAAGAGCTTCATGGTCTGCGGTTCCAGGCCCTTGGCGGCGTCCAGCAGCATGACGGCGGCGTCGACCGCCGACAGCACCCGGTAGGTGTCCTCGGAGAAGTCCGCGTGACCGGGGGTGTCGAGCAGGTTGATCACCGCATCGCGGTAGGTGAACTGCAACGCCGCCGAGGTGATGGAGATCCCACGGTCCTGCTCCATCGACATCCAGTCCGAGACGGTGTGCCGGCGACCGGTCTTGCCGGTGACGGTGCCGGCCTCGGCAATGGCGCGCGCGTGCAGGGCCAGAGCCTCGGTGACCGTCGACTTCCCGGCGTCGGGGTGGCTGATCACGGCGAAGGAGCGCCGTCGGCGTGCCTCGGCGACCACCGGGCCACCCGCTGTCGCAGTGCCGCTGACGGCCGTCGTGCTCATCTCACATACCCCACATCGCCGGTGCCGCCGGCCCGGATGCCGCAGTCACGCCCGTCCCAAACTACGGGGTCGGGGCCGATCGACGCGAACTGCCGGAAATTGGCTTGCCCGGCGTCCTACGGTGATCGGGGCGGGAACAACACGCCACCCGGAAGGGTGGGACCGATCGAAAGGGATGCACCGTGCAGCCGATGACCGAGGTCGAGATACGTCGATCGCTTGTCAACAGCTCCAAGAGCGAGACGACGGCGGTGACGTTCCCGCCCGCCCTGCATGACGTCGTCTGGGAGGATCTCGAGTACTTCGGCTGGCGCGATCCGAAGCTTCCGCAGCGGGGGTACATCATCGCCCAGGTCGACGGGGAACCGATCGGCCTGATGGTGCGGGCCGCGGACTCGCGGATGTCCTCGGGCAGGTCCCTGCAGTGTGTGCTGTGCCGGTCGGTGCACAAGGCCGACCGGATGTCCCTGTTCACCGCGAAGCGGACGGGACCGGCCGGCCGCAACGGCGACACGGTCGGCACCTACATCTGCGCCGACCTGGACTGTTCCCAGCACATCCGGATCCCACCGCTGGTGACCCCCCTCCAACCGGATCCCGAGGCGGCCGTGGCCGAGCGGATCGCCGGGCTGCTGGAGCGCCTGAACTCCTTCATCGGGAATGTGACCCGCGCCTGACGACCGACGGCAGCACCCACCGGTGGTCAGCCCTCGATCTCGTGCGGGGCAGGTCCCCGGATCGGGGCGGCGCCGTTGTAGTCGCTGAAGGTGAAGGTCCTGATGAAACCCACACGTCTGCCGGCTGCGGCGATGTCGGCCACCACCTCCTCGACAGGCATCCCCCGCACGGGGGTGTGCAGCCTGATCCAGACCAACCGGTCGTCCTCGTCGACCACCATCGTCAGTCCGACCTCGAAGACCCCGTGTCCGGCCAGCAGGCCGAAGTTCGCCGCGATCACCGGGTGGATCGAACTCAGTCCTGAGCTGTGCAGGGCGCTCAGGTCGAGGGTGGCCGTGTACCGGGTCGCAGCCGGCCCGTTCACGGCCGGGGGACGTTCGACCCGAAAGTCCCGGGCCAGCAACAGGTTGGCGGCCGACAGGCCGGCCTGGTCGTAAGGGGCGCCGAGCGCCGAGCGGGCCCGGTACACCACGGGATCGACGGCGCGCGGGGGGACCAGCCGAAATGGTCCTCCCCTGCGATGACGGGAGACGTAGAGCCGACCGCCGACACCGATGAGGTGGGCGTTGTCGCCGTCGGCCTCGCCGATCATGTCAAATCCGACCACCACGCCCTCGATCAGGTGGTAGGTCGACCGAATCGAGGTGGTGGCGGCCGGAGAGCCCACGGTCGGTGTGCGGAGCAGCCGTTGGTCCACCGTCACCGAGGTCACCGCACCCATGGCCCGATCGATGCGCCGGAACAGTGCCACGGCCGCCGGATCCGGCAGGACGGCGGGTGCGGGCGACTCCGAACCGCGTGGGGACGGCACGGGGTTGTCTCCACCAGGGGAGGTCGCCCGCCGTGACCGGACAGACATGGCCCTCCTCAGGAATCCACCATCGGTGGAGCGGGATCGCGGCTGTCGCCGCGGACCTCGAACTCAACCATCACTCGCCGGTGACCGCCTCGACACAACCTGCCCGAATTTTTACCGGATAGGAGATGGTCGTGAGACAACAATTCCGCCGGCTCAACCGTTGGTGATTTGCTCGGGATCGGGAGCCTGGACCGTCACCGGCTTGTTCAGGTTCGTCAGGGTGGTGGTGACCGTCATGGTCCCTTTCGCGGTGGGCAGCAGGAAGGAGTGGCGGAACATCCGCCCGTCCTCGTCCACCCAGATCACCACGGGAATGCTCGGGGCCCCGAAGGCCCGCATGGCCGACAGATTCGCGGCCATGTCCGCATCCTCGGCGCTCAGGCCGGAGGCCTGGATGGCGGACAGGTCGGCATCGAAGGTGTACTTGGTGGTGTTCCTGCCCTGTTCGTCCTTCGTGGTGTACCCGATCAGATCCCGGGAGACCAGGAGGAAGCCCACACCGAAGACGTCGGACTGCTTCTCGAGTTCGGCCATCAACTCACCGAAGGCCTTGCGCACCTCGGGGTTCTCCGAATCGGCCGACATCTTGAGGTAGAGGTCCGTTCCTTGACCGGTCTCGTAGTAGGCAGCATCGTCGACGAAAAGGCAGTGGAGGTAGTCGCTCCCCTCTCCTCCCTTCATCTCCATCGCGAGCAGACGGCTGCCCTTGAACTCCGCTTTCATCCTGATCACCGCGGGGGTGGCACCTGATCCGGCCTCACCGTGGGCGTCGACGACCGCGGTGAAGGAGGTGATGTCGTCCATCGCGGTCTCGATGGACTCCTTGAGCGCCACCGCCTTCGGGTTCGGCATCGGGTCGCCCTGGCCGAATCCGCTCGCACTGCTGGTTTCGGTGGGGACGGGGGCGGGAGCCGTCGGGGCCGTGCTGCTCGATGTCACGCCGCTCGATGTCACGCCGCTCGATGTCGCAGGCCCGGACGGGGGTACCGGCGGCGTCGTGGACGCGATCGCACCTGGCGTCGAGCGGGTGCCCCGGAGGCCGTCCGCCGGTGAGGCCGCCCCGACAACGGTGGTCGCGCAGCCGGTCAGGACCATCCCGACAAGTCCGGCCACCACGAGCCGGCGATACGTCCTCCTGGCGAACGGCTCGCGCTCGATGAAGCCCTGCGTTCCGCCCACGGCGCACCCCCGGATCCTCCCTCGGCACCCGCCGATCGGATCACCTTAGCCCCGAACGCCGAGGTTGTCGCGGCGGATCCGCCGGGGCGCTGCGTCGGAGAACGGTTGCCGTTCAACGGGTCCGCCGGACAATTCGTACAGGCCAGGACAATCCGCCTTGACGGCCGGCTCCGCCGCTACCTCCCGAGGCGACGCTTCAGGTCCCCGAAACGCCGACGCACCGGTGCCGGCAACGCCTGTTTCGCCCGCCCGTAGAGCCGACGACCGTAGGAGGCACCGGACCTCGCCCGTCCGGCCTGTCGGTTCGGCGAGGCGAAGGACAGCTTCCGGTAGACCGAGGCATACGGCAGCAGGTCCCGGCCGAAGGGTTCCTGGGCACGTTCGGGATTCGAGGCCCAGATCAGGAGCGCGCTGATGTCCGCACCGGGCGGCCCGCCGAAATGTTCGACGACATCGGGGCGCTTCCCCAGAACCTCGCCGAGAGCCGTTGCCGCCGCAATGTTCTCATCCAGACGGTCCGAGCGGGCGTCGAACTCCCCGCGCAGGTTGTCCACCAACAGGGCCGCGAGTCGGGTCTGGGCCCGTTCGATCTGCTGGACGTACAACCACGGGTCGAACCGGTCGAGCACCACGGTGGCCGGCTGTCGCAACCGGGCTCCGATGATCTCTGCGTCCTCGTCCCGTACGAAGAACAGGTTGATGCCGTCCCAGAGCGTCCGCTGGTAGCCCGCGGCGCGCAGCCTCTCCTCCCAGGGGGCGATCTCCGGATAGCTCTCCACCACCACCACCCGGGGACGCCAGTGGGCCCAGTCGAAGGTGCCGAGCACCTCCTCCTCGAGGCCCTCGACGTCGACCTTCAGGAAGTCGACGGTGCGCTCCCCCACGTGACGGGTGAACACCTCTGCCAGGGTCGCCACCTCGACCGTGGTCGGTTTGGTGTGATAACCCATGTCCCGCAGGCGGCCTGCCTGTTCGGGTGAGAAGGTCGACATCGCCTTGGCCTCCGGCACCACCCACAGGGTGAGATCCCCGGGCGCGGACCCCACACCCATGTTCAGATTGATGTCGAGGGGCCTTTCGCGGCAAAGGTTCTCGTAACAACTGACCTGGGGTTCGATGTTGATCCCGGTCCAGCCGCGGTCGTAGAAGAGTTTGGTCACCGAGTCGTGGGTGGGCTCGTTCGCCCCGACGTCGACGAAGAACCCGCCCTGGATGTGTCCCAGGGCCCGGTGCAGAACGATGTCCTCGGCATTCTGGGCGAAGGACACCAACCGGCGGGTGTCATCGGAATTCCGGTCGGGCTCCTGTGGCATACCTGTCCTGTCCTCGCGTCACCGCCGGGTGCGATCGTGACGTGCCTGGGATGTTAGCGGCGGCGTGCTTCCGGCGGGTTACCGGCCACCGAGGACGAACTCCACCAGCACCGACCCGGTGTGCCGCTGCAGGTCGGCTGCGGCATCGGCCTCGCCTCCGAGAAACCTGAGCAAGGCCTTTTGGAAAAGCCCGTCGAACACGGCGTAGGCGACGGCGGGATCCATCGCCACCGGGCGCGTCGACAGTTCGGCATAGCGGCTGACCACCCGCCAGATCATCTGCTCCAGGCTGTGATCGAGTTCGAGAAGGTCTGCGCGGAAGGAGGGTTCGAACAGACCCTGGGAGCGCATGTCGTACCAGAGGCGATGGAGGTGGGCTTCCTCGGTCAGGGTCGCCGCCATTGCCGCCGCGAAGGAGTCGCACAATTGCGCAGCCGATGACGCCGATTCGATGATGTGGTCGTACCTGGTCACGCATTCGGCCTTGTACTGCCGGACACAGTGCAGGATCAATTCGTTCTTGTCACGGAAGTAATAGTGCAGGACACCGTGCGAGAACTCGGAATTCTGGGCGATCTCCCGCAAGGAGGTCCGCGCGTAGCCGAGCTCGGAGAGGGTCCGCAGGGCGGAGGAGGCCAGCAGGTCGCGACGCTGCGCGAACTTGTCCACCTGCCGACGCGAGATCCGCTCGTCCGCGCGTTCCACCACTTCGGTCATCGGCCGCTCCCTTCCGCTCCGGGCGACCCGCCGATACACGTCCACCCAGAGGCAGTGTATCCGCCCCGGAATGCCTGGTGGAGGCGGTCGGGACTTTTTCTTGACAGATGTCCAAGAAACCCTTGACGACTGTCCAGATCTAGCTAGGCTATGGCCCACGTCACAGTGGACGCCGGTGCCGAACGGCCAGGTCTCCACCCGAGAAAGGAGGCTCCCATGAGCGTGTTCGACCTGACCGGCCGCAAGGCACTGGTGACCGGAGGTGCGCAGGGACTCGGGGCGTCCATCGCCGAGGCCCTCGCCCGGGCAGGGGCGGCGGTGATCATCGGGGACCTGAACGCCGAGGCGGGCAGGACCACGGCCGACTCGATCTCCTCCGGCGGGGCGAAGGCCGGATTCGTCGACCTGGACGTCACCGACGAGGGCAGCTGGGAGTCGGCGGTGAACCACACCGTCGCCGAGCTCGGTGGCCTCGACATCCTCATCAACAATGCGGGTATCGAGATCTCCTCGTTGATCGCCGATGTCGACCCGGCCGATCTGACGAAGATGTTGCAGGTCAACGTGGTCGGCACGGCACTCGGGGTCAAACACGCGTTCCGGACCATGCGCCCGGGCGGCGCGGCGGGCAACGGCGGATCGGTCGTCAACATCTCCTCGGTCGCCGCCACCATCGCCTTCCCCGGGATCTCCGGGTACTCGGCGACCAAGTCCGCCGTGGACCGGCTCACCAGGGTCGCCGCGGCAGAGGCCGGGAAACTCGGCTACGGCGTGCGGGTCAACTGCATCTACCCCGGCCTCGTCCCCACCGCGATGGGCGCCCGACTGGCCGAGGACATGGTCACCCTGGGGCTCTGGCCCAGTGTCGAGGCCGCGATCGGCGATGTCATCGGACTGACCCCGCTCGGACGGCTGGGCGAACCCGCGGACATGGCCGACGCCGCCGTCTTCCTCGCCTCCGACGCCGCCCGCTTCATCACCGGGATCGGCCTGCCCGTCGACGGCGGGATGGGTTCCTGACACCGGGCGCACCGAGTTCCGGCTCTGCCCGGACAAGCAGCCGACATCCGAGAATCTCCTGACCACGAGAGGGTCCCCCGACGATGAGCACCGAAGGCACGGCAACAACGA
This sequence comes from Nakamurella silvestris, assembly GCA_003576535.1. Lineage (GTDB taxonomy): Bacteria > Actinomycetota > Actinomycetes > Mycobacteriales > Nakamurellaceae > Nakamurella > Nakamurella silvestris. The sequence continues at coordinate 94,065 of QXCQ01000007.1, forward strand.
AACCAGTGGTGGTGTACGGCGTCTCCGGCTACACCGGCCGGCTGATCTGCGAGTACCTACGTGAGTACAACGTGCCGTTCATCGCGGCCGGACGTGATCACGACCGGGTCGCCGAGGTGGTGTCCAGGATTCCGGGCATCGAGACCGCCGACCACGAGATCGTCGAGGTGGAACACACTGTCGAGGCACTGACGGAGCTGTTCTCCGGGGCCCAGGTCGTCTGCAACACCGTCGGCCCCTTCATCAAGTTCGGGGACGTGGTCGCCGAGGCCGCGCTGAACGCCGGTGCCCACTACCTGGACACCACCGGCGAGCAGGACTGGATGTTGGCGGCGAAGGAGCGCTGGGGTGCCGCCTTCGCGGGAAAGGGACTGCTCCTGTCCCCCGGCGTGGCCCAGATGTACACCACCGGCGAGATCGCGGCGAACATCTGCCTGGAGACCCCGGGCCTGGACACCCTCGACATCCTGGTGCTCTGGAAGGGTTTCCCCACCTACGCCTCGATGCAGACCATTTTCACCATCCTCAAGGCCGACTGGTTCTACCTGGAGGAGAACCAGTACCGGAAGTGGCCGTCGGACCAGGTTTTCGAGGTCTCGATCCCAGGACAGCACGAAACCGGTATCGCCCTGCCCTGGGGTGGAACGGCACATCCGGTCTGGTTCAAGGACGACCCGCGGGTGGCCACCGTCAAGGCCGCCGGTGGGGTCTTCGACCGGTCGGTGATGCAGACCGTCATCGCCACCACCACGATGTTCACCGAGCAGATCAAGCCGCTGCCTCCCGAGGAACAGGAGGCGGCCCTGGCCCAGGTCGCGGGTTCGGTCCAGGCGAACATGCCTCCCCGGGAGAACCCGCGGATCAACACCTCCCTGGATTCGGTCTACGCCAGCGGCCCGCTGGGCCGGGCTCACTGCGTGATCCACGGGAACAGCAATTACAAGCAGACGGGCCTGCTGCAGGCGTACGCCGCCTATTCACTGATCCAACAGGCACCACGCCGGGCCGGATTCGCCTCGGCCTGCCAGGCCTTCGGTCACCGCGAACTGCTCGGTGTCCTGCGGAGTTTCGGTCTGGTGCTCGAACCGGTCCTCACCGTCAACCGGTAGCGGGTGCGCCATGAAACTGGTCGACCACCTGGACAAGGGTGCCTCCCTCGGGCCCGATGCCCCCTGCCTGACCGCCGGGGATGAATCGCTGAGCTACCGCCAGGTCCAGGAGCTGTCGTCCAGGGTCGCCGGGGCGCTGGCAGCGGCGGGCGTCCGGCCGGGCGACAAGGTCGCGATCCTGTCGGCGAACGACCCGGTCGCGTTCACCTGCGTGTTCGGCATCTCCCGGGCCGGGGCGGTCTGGTGCCCGATCAACCCACGCAACGCGGCGCAGGAGAATCGTGACCTGCTCGACTACTTCGACTGTCGCTGCCTGATCTTCCAGGAATCCTTCGGTGGTCTGGTCGAGCAGATCCTGCCCGGTCTGCCGCAGCTGACCACCGTGGTCTGCCTGGACGGGGATCCCGCCTACGCCCAGGAGTTCCAGGAGTGGCTGGCGGCCGGACCCGACCACGCCGTGTCCGATCTCCCTGGGTCCGATCTCCCTGGGTCCGATCTCCCTGGGCCCGAACTGGCGATGATCGTCGGCACCGGCGGCACCACCGGACGTCCGAAGGGCGTGATGCTGACCGGTGCGAACCTCGAGACCATGACCGCTGCCACGTTGATGGGGTACCCGTTCGACGGCCGACCCGTGTATCTCGCCCTGGCCCCGTTGACCCACGCCGCCGGGGTGCTGTGTTTCCCGATCATGGCCCTGGGGGGCGAGATCGTCATCCTGTCCGGTCCTGATCTCGGGGTGTTCCTCGCCTCGATCGCCCGGCACCGGGTCACCCACACCTTCCTGCCACCCACCCTGATCTACATGCTGCTCGGGCATCCGGATCTGGCCAGCACCGAACTCGGTTCCCTGCAGTGCTTCTGGTACGGGGCCGCCCCGATGTCGGCGGCGCGGCTGGAGGAGTCGCTGACAGCCATCGGTCCGGTGATGGCGCAACTGTTCGGGCAGACCGAGGCTCCGATGATGATCTCGACGATGTCCCCGCAGGACCATTTCAACCCCGACGGGACCGTTGCCCGGCACCGGTTGTCCTCGGCCGGGAGGGCGTCCCCACTGGTGACGGTCGCGATCATGGACGACGGCGGCCACCTGGTCCCCCAGGGCAGCCGGGGCGAGATCGTGGTCCGCAGCTCCCTTGTCATGGCCGGGTACTACAAGAACCCGGAGGCCACGGCGGAGGTGGGACGGTACGGCTGGCACCACACCGGCGACATCGGCTACCTGGACCCGGACAACTACCTCTTCGTGGTGGACCGGGCCAAGGACATGATCATCACCGGCGGGTTCAACGTGTACTCGGCCGAGGTCGAGCAGGCCCTCATGGCCCATCCGGCCGTCCGGGACTGCGCCGTGGTCGGACTGCCCGACGAGAAATGGGGTGAGCGGGTCACCGCCGTGGTGCAACTCGGCACCGGTGACCCGCCCTCCGCCGAGGAGCTGCGCGCCTTCGTGAAGGCACGCCTGGGCAGTGTGAAATCCCCCAAGGAGATCGACTTCTGGACCGAACTCCCCCGGTCGACGGTGGGCAAGGTGCTCAAGAAGGAGATCAAGGAGGTACTGCTCACCCGGGCGGCGGAGGCCGCCCGGGACCGGATCAGTTGAGCGGCCGGATCGTCGTCGGCAGGGTGCCGCCGGCGATCAGGTCAAGGGCCGCGTCGGCCAGGGCCGTGAGCGCAAGCTGCTGGGTGAAGGGCCCGTAGGAGATCCTGGCCACCCCGAGTCGGGTGAGCACCTCGGGAGCCGGCACCCGGCCGGGGATGCCGATGACGCTGACCCGCTGTTGGCCGATCCCCTCGACCAGGGTCGCGAGGGTGTCCTCGTCGAGTGGCCCGGGGACGAAGATGCAGGTGGCACCGGCGTCGAGGTAGGCGCGTCCACGCTCGATCGCATCGGCCACCACTTCATCCCGCGGCCGGTCCCCCGCGCGCAGGAAGGCGTCGGTGCGGGCGTTCAGCGCGAAGGGGACACCGGCGGCCTCTGCGGCCTTCACCGCATCGGAGACCACGGCGACGGCCTCGGCGAGCGGCTTCATCTGGTCCTCGAGGTTGGCACCCACGATGCCGACATCCACGGCCCGGCGGACGGTCTCGCCCGCCGCCCCGTAACCGGCCTCCAGGTCTGCGGTCACCGGGAGGTCGGTGGCGGCGGCGATCCGCCCAACCGCGGCGATCATCAGGTCGAGCGGGATCTGCTCACCGTCGGCGTACCCGTGGCTCGCCGCGATCGAATGGCTGGCGGTGGCCAGAGCGGTGGTCCCGGGAAGATCGGCGATCACGGTGGCGGTGATGACGTCCCAGACGTTCACCACCGACAGCAGCTCGGGTGCGGTGTGCAGGCGGACGAGTTCGGTGCCCTTGGCGACGAGGGCCGGTTCGATGGTCATGTCCTGCAACCTACCCGGCACCGGTCGGTCAGCCGTCGGCGAGCCTGGGCCCGAGTCCACTTGCCCGGGCGGCGGGCCGGGCGAGCGCGGCCAGAACGGATTCCGCCGAACCGACAACGGTCACCCGTGATCGTGCCCTGGTCACCGCGGTGTACAGCAGTTCCCGGGTCAGCAGGGAGGACTCCGGTGACGGCAGCACCACTGTCACCTCGTCGAACTGGCTGCCCTGGCTTCGGTGCACCGTCACCGCGTAGGCCTGGACGACCCCGGTGAGCCGGCCGGGCACCACCGTGATCAACCGGTCGCCTCGGCGGAACACCGCCTCCACCGCGCTGGGCCGAACCGCGCCGGGCCGAACCGCGCCGGGCCGAACTGCACCGGGCCGAACCGCGCTGGGCCGAACCACATCGCTGGAACCGGCTGGGCCACCGGACCCGTCCTGCGGCAATCGGACCAGCACACCGGGATCACCGTTGAAGACACCGAGCGAGTAGTCGTTGACGGTGGCCACCAACGGCCTGCCCGGGACGTCGTCGCCGGGGTAGTAGCTGTGCAACCCGGGTTCCAGGGCCTGGTGTTCCTGGGTCGTCCAGGCGTCGATCTGCCGGTTCCAGTGCTCCACCCCGAACGGACCACCGCGGTGGGCGCACAGCACGCGGTGACGGTCGAGCAGATCCAGGGCGGTCTGCGTCAGGCCGGCCTCGGCCGCCCGCCGCAGCTCGACGGCCGGGCCGACGATCCGCCGCCGCAGGGCCGGCGACACCGCCGCCTGCAGGGACACCTCAGGGCCCCCGGAGGCGAGGACCGCCAGGGCCCGGTCGCCGTCACCGTCGCGGATGGCCTCCGCCAGCGCGGTCAGGGCCGGGGCGGTGGCGGTCCGCCAGGAGCGGGTCAGCCGGGCGACGGACGGCCGGCCCGCGGTGCGTTCGGTCCGCTGCTCGATCCCGGACACCATGTCGGCCAGAACGGCTCCGGCCTCCACCGAGGCCAGCTGGTCCGGATCTCCGAGCAGGACGACCCGGGCCTCCGGCCGGACCGCCTCGAGCAGCCGGGCCATCAGGGTCAGCGAGACCATCGAGGTCTCGTCGACCACCACCACGTCGTGGGTCAACGGATTACCGGCGTGATGCCGGAAACGCTGCCGGTTGTCCGCCCGGCTGCCGAGGAGCCGGTGGATGGTGGTCGCCTCGTCGATCTGCGACGCGAGGTCACCCGGGGAGTGTTCCAAGGCCGTACGCACCGCGGTGGTCAGCTGGACCGCGGCCCGGCCGGTCGGTGCGGTCAACGCGATCCGTGGAGGCGGACCGGGCTGGTCCAGCAGAGCGGCCAGGAAGGCGGACACGGTGGTGGTCTTCCCGGTCCCCGGCCCGCCGGTGATGATCGACAGCCGGCTGCCGACCGCCAGTTCGACGGCGGCCCGTTGGGCCGGGTCCTCCCGCCCGGCGAACCGGAGGTCCAGGAGGGCGGTGAGCCGCACCCGGTCGACGGGCGGTGCGGGCGTGTCCAGTCGGCCGAGCAGATCGACGGCCACCTGTTCCTGCAGTCGCCAGTACCGGTCGAGGTAACACAGGCCGGCGACCAGGCGGAGCGGCCCTCCCGGGGCGAACAGCGGACCGGTCCGGATCAGGTCGAGCAGATCCCCGGCCGACCCGTCGCCGAACGCGCGGTCCGCCGCGATCAGGTCCTCCACCCCGGTCGCGACCGAACCGAGGCGCACGGCGCGCACGGTCCGTGCCGCGGCCAGCAGCAACCGTTCCCGGGTCTCACCGGTCAGCCGGCCCAGGGTCAGGGCGACCCGGATGTCCGCTCCGTCGAGTTCACCGGCCCGGTTCGCCCGGCCCAATGCTCCGCCGACACCCTCGGCCAGTTCGGCCCCGCCGGCTTCGACCGGCTCCGACACTTCTGGACCACCAGGTGTTTTCATTGCGTCGGTCATCCGATCCCCCGGTCCAGCAGGTCCGAGATCTCACAGATCAGCGCCGCAGGTGGCACCCAGCCGAACACACCGCAGGGCCGCCCGTCGACGACGGCTGTCGCCGGTCCGGCCATCCCCCGGACGAAGAGGTACAGCACCCCACCCAGGTGGACCTCGGGCCGGTAGCCGGGTTGCCGCCACCGCAGGTACCGGTGCAGGGTGACGCTGTAGAGCAGCGCCTGCAGCGGGTAGTCCGACGCCGCCATCGCCCGGGCGCAGGCCTCCGGCCGGTAGTGCCACATCGTCAGATCGGGCTCGTCCGGGTCGGCCAACCAGTTCGTCTTGTAGTCGGCCACGACGTACCGCGGTCCCGGCAATCGGAGGACCACGTCCAGGGAACCGGTCAGGTACCCGCGCAGGGGTTGGCCCGCCAGTGCCGGTCCGGCCAACCGGTCGGCGTACCCGGCCAACGGATCATCCGACGACAGGTGCCGGCGAAGCAGGGGTGCCAGGTCGCCGAGGGTGAGGGTGCCGACCGGACGGTCCCCACCGGTCAACGGCAGCTCGAACTCCATCTCGGCCAACCGGTCCGTCAGCGGGATGTCCGCCAGGCACAGGTTGGCACCCACCGCGCCCAGCGGACTGCGGATCACCAGTTCCACCGCCCCGGCGAGGATCTCCGGGGTCACCGGCAGCGGGTAGCGGCGCAGCAGGTCCTCGCACCGGAGCTGAAGTTCACCCGGCAGGTCCGCCGACATCGGGTCGACGAGTTCCAGCACGGCGTGCACCAGGGTGCCGAAATCGGTGCCCGAGGGCAGGCCGGCCATCGGCGAGATCATCTCGCGCAGTTCGGCGTGCTCGGCCGATCCGTCTGTTCCCGGCGCCAGGACCTCGTCGTCGATCGCCGTCTCCTCCGGTTCGCTCTCCACACCATGGTGTTCTGCCGACGCGGTCAGCGAACTGAAAGAGCTGCGCCGCCAGTCGGTGTCGAGTTCACGATCGAAGATGCCGACCGCGAGTTCGGTGGTCACGGTGTGGGCGCGGTCCAACCGTCCCACGGTCCCCGGCACCGAGGGCTCCACCACGGGCCCGCCGACCGACTGCAGTTCGGCGAGCCTCCTGGCCGCCAGTTCGTCGGTCGGAACCACCGTGCTGTCAGGGATCTCGGCGCTGTCGGGCCGGCGACCGAAGAGCACCCGGTGCAAGGCGGCCGCCGGGGTGTTGGAGCTCGGGGCCCACCACATCACCACCTGGGACTGGGCCCTGGTCAGACCGACGTACAGCAGCCGCAGGGATTCCCCGGCCAGCTCGGCCTGGGCGCGCCGCTCCCGCAGCGGCCGCCCCTCGGTCCCGTCGCCGCCGACATCCAGGATGCGACGCCCGGAATCGTTGTGCAGCAGGGGGATCTCGACCGGTCGGACCCAGTGGTCGAAGGCGAACGGCAGGTAGACCACCGGGTACTCCATCCCCTTGGCGGCGTGCAGGGTCACCACCTGCACCGCTGCGGCGTCGCTGTCCAACCGGCGGATCCGGTCCGTGCTGCCGTCGGAACCGGCGGCCTCGATCCGGGTGATCAGCCAACCGATCAGGGCCGTCGTCCCCAGGCCGTCGGCAGCCGCGGACTGCAGGTCCTGGCTCAGATGCCGTAGGTCCGTCAACCGGCGTTCGCCGTCCGGCTCCCGCAGCAACCGCTCGCCGAGGGCCTCCTCGGCCAGACACACCCCCAGGACCGCCCCCGCCCCACGCCGATCGAAAACCTCGGCGAGTCGGGCGATCCGGCTCGACAGGTACGCCGTCAACTCCTCCCCGGCACGGCCCTCGGCCAGCAGATCCGCGACCGGTCTCCCCAGGAACACCCCCAGTGCCGCGGCGCGGACCGTGCCGGCCCGGTCCGGTCGCTCCATGGCCTTCAACAACGTCAACCAGTCGGCAGCGGCGGAGGTCGCGTAGACGCTGATCCCGCCGGCGATGACGGCCGGAACCCCGACCCCGGCCAAACCGTCACGCACCATGAGGGCCTGCTGGTGGGTGGAGACCAGCACCGCGACGTCGGCGGGGACCAGTGGACGACCGTCGAAGGAGGACCCGGATCCGAGCAGCGCGAGGACGTCGGCGGACAGATCGGCGGTCACATGCTGCCGGATGGTGTCCATCCGGATGAGCTTGGCCGGCGGAACCCGGAACTGGTCCCGCCGGGCCACCCGCAGACGCACAGGGTCGGCCACGGGCGCCCCGGGCAACCTCCTGCCGTGGTACCGGGCCGACACCGGCCGGACCAGGATGTCCGGATCCCCCAGGGCCGCACCGCCGATGAGGGCGCGCAGACCGTCGAGCAGATCCCCGTCGGTGCGGTGGTTCCGGGACAGGGTGGTGTGACTCCCGGCAGACCGGACGGCCCCCAGGTAGGTCACCACGTCACCGCCCCGGAAGGCGTAGATCGCCTGTTTCGGGTCGCCGATCAGCACCAGGGTCCGGTACCCGCCGAAGGCCAGCCGCAGCACCTCCCACTGGACCGGATCGGTGTCCTGGAACTCGTCGACCAGGACCACCCGCCAGCGATGACGCATCCGGTCACCGGCGGCGCCGTCGACCGGATCCGGACCACCCGAGCCCCGGAGCACCCCCGCCAGCCGGGTCAGCAGGTCCTCGTAGCCCAGCACCCCTCGACGGCGCTTGCGCTCCTCGACCTCGCGGCGCACGGCCTGGGCGAAGTTCACCCTGCGGGCCGCCGGTTCGGCCCGGTCGACATCGCCCGGTGCCAGCTCGGCCTGCCCGTCGGCGACGGCCGCCCTGGCCAGTTGCAGTGCCGTGGCTCGGCTGAAGACCGGTTCCGGGGCGTGGGGCAGCGCGAACCCGCGCAGGTAGAGGTCGTCCACCACCTCCACCACCAGGTCGTCGAGGTCGTCCACCAGGACGGTCGCCGGATCGGAGTCCCCGGCGGTACCGAGTCCGACGAGCACCTGCTGGCAGAACTGGTGGGTGGTCACGATCGTCGCGGCGTCGAAATCCGCCAGGGCCCGGGCAAGCCGGCGGCGGCGCACCTCCGGTTCGGCCGCGGCGAGGGCGGCGATCAACGGATCGGCCGAGCCGGCCGCGGCCGACGGATCACGCAGGGCGGCCTCGGCTGCCACCAGTTGGAAGCGGACCCGCTCCCGCAGTTCCTGACTGGCCGCGCGACCGAAGGTCACCACCAGGAGCTGATCGAGGTCGGCCAGGCCCTCGGCGATGTACCGGGCGACAAGGGCGCCGACGGTGTAGGTCTTCCCGGTGCCGGCGCTGGCCTCGAGCACGGAGGTGCCGGTCGGCAGCGGTCCACCGATGTCGAAGGCCGGTACCGGATCGTGGCTGATCATGACAACGGCTCGGATCTCTCGGCGGCGAACAACGGGGTCCACAACCGCCGGGCCAGCTCACCGAATCTGGTGGACTCACCGGCCCAGCGCTCTTCCGCCGGGGGTGGGCTGTCGGCCAACCGGGCGAACGGGGCCTCGTGACCCCACAGGAGTCGGTGCGCCGGCAGATTCCGCTCGCCCGGACCCTGATCGCGGTCACCCGCCCAGATCAACCCCGCGGCCGCCAAAGCCTCTGCGGTGTCGACATGGTCGCGCCGCGCCGTCGCGTAGGCGGCCGAGGACCGGGCCGCCATCGGCAGCGGGGCCCGGAGACCGCGCTCGAACAGGTCCACCTGGCGGGCCAGCGTCTCCCAGGCCTGGTCGTGGGTGATCGGGCCGAGGACGGTCTGCCACGGGGTGCCGGTCGCCCACTCCTCCTGCTCACCGGGTCGGCGACGCACCTGACGCACCCGACGACCGAGAACGTGTGCCGTCCAGGGGATATCGGGGTGCGCGGCAGTCAAGGCGACCACCGCGATCCAGGCCCGCAGGACCGGCCCGGCTGCCAGATGGCGGTAGGCCGCGGAGATCATCAGGTTCCCGTACAGCCCGCCGACGGTACCGCGGAGCCGACGTCCGTTGTCCAGGGTCAGGTCGATCGCCCTGCTGTGAACGGTGTCCGCCGCGGCCGCACGCAGGGCGGCGGAGGCCGAAGCCAGCGGTTGCGCCTCGGCAAGCAGATGTGTGAGAACCTGCCGGCCGAGGGGGCCGGGCGGCAGCAGCCCACGCCGCCATTCGAGCTGGGTGCACGTGTCCGGGTCCACCCCGGCCAGCAGATCGGCCAGGATCCGTTCCCCGGCCGCCCACCGATCCCACTCCGTCAGTTCCACCGGCAGCGCGTCACGGGTGGCGGCCCGCTCTCGTGGGAGGTCGATCTGCATCCGGTGCCGCAGGAACTCCCGGGCCGGGTGTTCCAGGAGCGAGGTGAGGTCGCCCAGTTCGATCACACCGATCTGCGGGCCAGCCGGCAGCGCGCCGGCACGCTCCGCCGGGGTGGCTCCGGTGACGCGGGGCTCGGACGCGGAGACGGCGGCCGCGAGCATGCCTGGGTCGAAGGAGAACGGTCCGGCAGCGCCGAGCGGGCCGTTCCCATCCCCGGAGCCACCGGCGAAGGATCGGGAGTCGAAGGGCTGCAAGGGATGGTGGACCACCACCTGGTTCCGCGCGGGTCCGCCGTCGACGGCGGTGGCGATCCCGTCGAGGGCGTCGATCAGCTCCCCGATCGGTGCCGCCGGCGGCCGATGCGCACCCGTCCGCTCGTCCGCCCCGGTGTAGAGGACGACCACCGTGTCGGTGGCCGCGAGCAGGGCGTCCAGCAACAACTGCCGGTCCTCCCCGCGGTGATCGCGTTCACCGACCAATGGGTCCCGGGCCAGGACGTCGTCGCCGTCCCGGCTCGCGGACCGGGGGAACACACCGTCGTCCATTCCGAGCAGGCACACCACCCGGTGCGGGACCGAACGCATCGGCACCATCGTGCAGACGGTGAGGCCACCGGTGCGGAAATTCGCCCTGGTGGGTCGACCGGCGAGCCGGGAGGCCAGGAGGGCGCGTACGTCGGACAGGGCCAGAACCGTGCTCGCGGCCCGCTCCCCCGCGCCGTCGACGATCTCCGCCAACTGCCGGTACCAGGCCGCGGACTGCCAGCCGTCGTCCTCGGCCGGACGGGTCAGCCGTTGGGTGGCCGCCCGCAGGATCTGTGCCCACCGGTCCAGGGTGTGCGGGCCGGTCAGCTCGTCCAGGGTGCTGCCGAGCCGTTCGACGAACTCGGCCACCCGCCCGGCCACCTCGACATCGCCGCTGCCGACATCGTCCAGCGGCAGGGCGGTTCCCACCCACCCCCGGTCGCCGCCCGACATCGCCACACCGAGCAACACCCGGTCGAGACCGCTGCGCCAGGTCCCCTGGGGATGCCGCTGCAGCCCGAAAGGCGCGCGGTGCTCGGCGTCCAGCCCCCACCGGACACCGGCGTCGGCGGTCCATCGCCCGAGCAGTTCCAGGTCCGCGTCGTCGAAACCGAACCGGCGACGGATCGGCCCCATGGCCGCCAGATCCAACAGGTCCGTCCTGGTCGTACGTTCCCCGACCAGATCGAGGAGCCGGGCCACCGTGGCGAGCAGCGGTGTGCTGCGGCGGAGCGCACGATCGGCCAGGCGCACCGGAAGGGCCTGCGCCGGATGGGCCGCGCCCACGACCTCACCACCGAAGGCAGCCGTCAGCAGCGGGGCGAAGGTCTCGATGTCCGGGCACATCACCAGGATGTCGCGCGGCTGGAGGGACCGGTCGGCGGCGAGCAGGCCGGTGATCACGTCCCGGAGCACCTCCACCTGGCGGTTGCGGCCGTGGCAGGTGTGGATCTGGACCGATCGGTCCTGGGCCGGGACCGGCATCCGGGCGGAGGGCGCGGCCAGGTCTGCGGCGATCCCCCGTTGCAGGGCGCCGAGCAGGGTGATGTCCGCGGACGATCCTTCCGACGGGCCCGCGCCCAGGTGCTCGTCGTGGTGATCGACCAGGCCGGTGTCGGCCAGGACGAGCTGCAGTTCTCGGCTGTCCCGTCCCAGCGAGGACAACAGCGGATTCACCGCGGTCAGCACCGTCGGATCGGCGCTGCGTCGCAGCGGCAGGGTCGGCCGAACCTCGGCCAGCCGCTGCCACAGGCGCGGCGACGGATGCGGCACCCACAGGTGAACATCGCGATGGACGGCCAGGGCGGCGAGCACCTGCCGCCAGCCGGCAGGTAACCGGGTCGATCCGAAGATCGAGATCCGTTCGGGCAGGGCGAGGCTGCCGGGTTCCGTGCGTGCCCTCTCCGCAGCGGCCGACAGCCTGGCGGCCGGATCGGGTCCGGGGATCACCGCGCCGACGTGCCGCCACAGTTCCGCCTGCCAACGCAGGTCGGTCGGCAGCGCCCGCCCTTCGCACCCGTCGGTGTCCATCCCGGCCGCCCAGGCCCGCAGGAGCTCCGGTCGGTACTCCGCGTACGAGCTGAACAGACCGGCCAACCGCCGGGCGACTGCGAGCCGTCGACCCCGGCGGTCGTCGTCGGCTTCCTGTCCCAGGTGGGTGGTCAACATCCGGGCCCACTCCTGACCCAGACCCGCGTCGATGGTGGCCAGCACGGGCCAGATCAGGTTCTCCGGACGCCACGGGTCCTCCTCCGGGACACCGGCGATCTCCTGGAACAACGCCCCGGGTGAGGGGAAGCGGACGTTGGCACAGATGCCGTCGGCCCCGCCCTTCGAACCGCCGAGGCCGTGGGAGAGGCGTTGGGCGAGCCACCGTTCCACACCACGGGCCGGGACCGCCACCACCTCGGTGGCGAAAGGATCCGGCAGCGGGTTCGACAGGAGCTCGGCCAGGCCGAGGGCAAGCCGATCGGCGCGCTCGGCCCGGTGGACGAACAAGGTCATCGCCGGTCCTCCTTCCCGCAGTCGGTCTGGCACACGGTCGGCACGGGTACCGGTCGGACCCGCGCGAAACCGACGCCACGGGCAGCCACCGACTATAACGTCGGGGCCCGACCGCCTGATCGGCCTGTGCACATCGGCGGGGCGGCCCGCCCGGGCGGGAGCGGGCCGTCCTCGTTCGGGTGTGAAAGTACTTATCGGAGCACGAAATTCGCGCGGTAGGGGGACGTGATCATCCTGTTGCGAATTCGCGCAGCGCGAAAACCACTACGAGTGAACATTTCTGGCCGGATGACCAAATGGCGAACCTCAAGGATGTCTCAAATGACTAGGTGATGAATCCGCCGCGCTGATCGACTGGGCGGGTCCTGCCCCGCTGTTGCCGGCAGGCCTCTGCCCGTCCATTCGAACGCGCCTGGAGGTTGTTACATGCCACACCCGCCCGCCAATCCACCGATCGCCCGTCGTTCCCGAGTCCGCGGAAGGGTCCGGGCCGTATCGGTCGCCTCGATCGCGGTGACGGCGATCATCGGGTCCTCCCTCACGGCCACCGCCGCCACGGCCGCCCCGCTCTCCCTGAACTCCGCCGTCGCCGCCGCGATGCTGGCCCCGCCCGCTGCGGTGACCGGAGTGAGCGTGGTGCAGGCCGAAGGCTTCGCCACCGTCATCTGGTCCCCCGCCGCCGCCGACCCGGGCGGACCTGCGATCACCTACCAGATCGGGCGCCAGCCCGTGGACGCCCAGGACCAGCCGACCGGGGAACAGATCATCGCCGGTCTGTGGCGGTCCGACCGCAACGTCGCCGGGGTCACCACCTTCGCCGACTCCGGTTTCGTGATCGGTGCCCGCTACGCCTGGCAGGTCCGGGCACTGTCCGGCACCGAGGCAGGACCGTGGTCCGCCCCGGTGTACGGCACCACCACCGGCGCCGGCGGCCCCCAGGAGTACCAGACCGGCTTCGAGAAGACCGGTGGTGCCGCCTGGACCACCGAGGCCGAGGAACTAGCGCTGCTGGCCGCCCTCGACGCCGGCAGCTCCCGGGTCGCGGTCAAGAAGATCGCCACCACCGCCCAGGGCCGGGCCATGAACCTGGCGATCGTCACCAACAAGCCGGACGCGACCCCGGCCGAGATCGCCGCCCTGAACCCGTCTCTCATCGCCTGTACGGTGCACGGCAACGAACCGGCCGGCCGCGAGGCCTGCCTCCTGCTTGCCCGCGAACTCGCCTTCTCCACCGATCCTGCCGTCGTCGACCTGCTGACCAAGTCGGCCGTCCTCCTGGTTCCGACCGTCAACCCGGACGGCCGCGCCAACAACACCCGCGGCAACACCACCGGCCAGGACCTCAACCGTGACCACTCCCTGCTGACCCAGCCGGAGACCTTCGGGTTCGCCCAGGTCCTGCGGGACTACCAGCCGATCAGCCTGGTGGACGGACACGAGTACGGCAACAACAACACCGGCGACCTGCCCGTCCTGTGGCCGCGCAACCCGAATGTCGATTCGGCACTGCACGACTCGGTGCAGCAGGACCTGGTGCTCGGTCACATCTTCGACCAGGCCGATGTCAGCGGCTGGTGGCCGGTGCCCTATCCGATCGGCTACGCCCAGGAGACGATCCTGCGCAACACCACCGGCCTGAAGAACATCAGCGGCATGCTGCTGGAGTCGCGGGTCACCGCCGGCCCCACCCGTCCGGGCGGCGGCGCACAGAGCTCGGCGGCGAACATGCAGCGCCGGGTCTACTCCCAGCTCTGGACCTTCCAGGAACTGGTTGCCTACCACCAGAAGTCCTTCGCCAAGCTGGTCGACCTGACCGATTCGGCGGCGAAGCGCCAAACCGCGTCCACCGCGCCGATCGCCCTGGACGGCTCCCGTGACGTCCCCGGCTCGCTGCCGCCGGCCGAGCCGAGCACCAAGGTCCTCGACCCCGCACCGTGCGGCTACCGCTTGACCCCGGCCGATCTGCCCGTCGTCGACGGGGGCACCACGGTCGCCGAGAAGCTCGCCGCCCACGGCATTGTCGTGAGCCCGCGGTCGAAGGACGCCGTGGTCCTGCTCGCCCAGCCGTTGCGCGGTCTGATCCCGTTGCTGCTCGACCCGGACGCGGTCGCCCCGATGGTCAAGGGTGAGCGCCTGCTCGCCGACTGCCTGGCCAAGACGACCACGACCGTCACAGTCGCACCGGCCCGCACCTCGAGCGGCCGCGCCGATGTGGCCGTCACGGTCTCCGTCAAGGCGGCCGACGGCGAGACCGCCACCGGCTCGGTCGATCTGACCGTCGCCGGCGTCGACGCCGGCTCCGCCGATCTCGTCGACGGCGCGGCCACCGTGGTCATCCCGGCGGCCGCCACGGCGGGCTTCGGTCACGGCACGAAGGAGATCCTGGCGTCCTACGCACCGGAGGGCCTTTTCACCGGGTCCACCGGCACGGGCCTGGTCGCGATCAACTTCAAGGACGTCCCGACCAGCAACGGCTTCTTCAACCACATCCTGTGGTTGATCGACTCCGGGATCAGCAGGGGCAATTCCGACGGCACCTTCCGCTCGGTGGACTCCGTGGACCGCGGCAGCATGGCAGCCTTCGTCTACCGCGCGAAGACCGGTCAGGCCACCGCCCCGGCGTGCACGGTCCGGCCGTTCACCGATGTCAAGCTCGGGTACCAGTTCTGCGGCGAGATCGCCTGGATGAAGGCCAACGGTCTGACCACCGGATTCCAGGAGGGCACCTACCAGCCCGACGCCAAGATCGAACGGCAGGCGATGGCCGCCTTCCTGTACCGCCTCGGAACCGGGAACGCACCGAACCCGGAATGCGACACCACCCTGTTCAAGGATGTGAAGAAGGGCGACCCGTTCTGCGGTGAGATCACCTGGGCCGCCTCCAACTCCATCACCTTCGGTGACAAGGGCAACTTCATCCCCCTCGACCCGACCTCGCGGCAGGCCACTGCCGCGTTCCTCTACCGTTTCGCCCAGCTGGGCTGACACCGGTAGAACTTGAGAACTGCCGACGGGGCCGGGACCTCCAACACCGGCCCCGTCGGCACCTTCGTCACTGCAGAAAGTGGGATTGCTGTGTTCGTCAGACCGGTGCGCACGATGCTGGTGGTATCGGCCGTCGCCGTCCTGGTGGCCGGTTGTACGGCTTCCGGAGCGGGTGAGATCACCGACGGCCCCACCAGTTCGGTGAGCACGACCACTGCCGGGGACGCAGCGGGCACGGCCGACGCCGAGACGGCTTCTCCGATCCCGGTCGATCCCGAGACCCCCGGAACAGCCCTGCCCTCGGCGGACGTCACCGCCGAGGTGACAGCAGCGGCCTCACCGCTGGATCCCGTGTCCCGCGACTGGTACGGCTCCTTCTGCGATGCCGCCGGCGGGGTGATCCTCCAACCCGGCCCGCAGTACACAGCCGCATCAACACCGGCCCAACGCACCACCGCCTATGTCGCCTGGTTGACCGACATCATCGCCCGCACCGGCGACAGTCGCGCGGCCCTGGCCGATCTCGAACCCGCGACCTCCCTCACCGATGGCAGGAGCATCCACCAGGAGGCCCTCACCGCCCTGTCCGAGGTTCGCGCCGGAGCACGCACCAGCACCGACCTCTTCACCGCCGGCACCCCCATCGACGGGCTCGACGCCACCGATCCGGCCTGGGCCGAACTCGCCCTACGGCCGTACAGCTCCGGGGTGGACAGGTTGAACGAGATGGTCAGCGCCCATGCCGATGTGTTGCTGCCCCCGGAGCGGGTGCACGAGATCGAGGCCATCGGCGACTGCGGGACCCTGCTCGAGGTCCACTGATCCGTCGGGCTCACCGGTCCCGGCGGATCAGCTGTCGGGTCCGGGAAGTGGCTGCTGTTCGGCATGTTTCATCTCGGCCTCGTACACATGCCGCACCCCGTCACTCAGGTCCGCACGGACCTTCGCCTCGACCGCGCGGAACACCTCCCAGTACTGCTCGTCGTAGGCCTCGACGATCTCGAAGGTCCACCGCCCCGGGATGACGTCCCGCCCGACCAGCACCTCCGTGATCTCCGCGGCCAGGGCCGCATGTCCTGCTTCGGCCAGGGCCGTGACCGCCTCCTGCAGGGCGAGATCGGCCTTGCCGGACAGTCGATGGAAGTTGTACAGCAACCCCCGTGCATTCTCCACCACCTCCAGGGCGGCCGAGAGCTGGCCCACCGCCGACACTGTCGCGTCGTCACTCGACGGCGGCCGCACCCGCGCCACCGACCGGTCGGGATGTTTCGCACTGCCGAACAGCTGACGTAGATCGGCCATGACCACGCTCCTGGGACACATCGGATCGGGCCGGGAGAACCCGGCCCCGATCACCAGGTACCCCGTGGACGACCGATCCGAACACGCCGTTGCCCACGAACGATGGAATAGTTCACAAGAACGCAACAGATGTCGGGTGAGGGCCATTCTTGTTCCGACAATCGGCCGGTGACGTACACACAGAAGATTCCTATGGTTTTCCCAAGGCTGTCAACGGGCGACCGGAACCAGCGGATGACCAACCAGCAGTGGGAACTGTGAAGGAGAATCAATGCGAACATCGAGTACGAGGCGCAGGCTGGCCAGGGCTTCGGCCCTGACCTTGAGCCTGGGACTGACCTGTTCGGTCATGGCCATGGGGGCGACCTCCGCGATCGCGTCCACCACCGCACTGACCTCGCCGGTGGCGTTGCCGGCGATCCACGCCGCACCGGTGGGCCTGGCGAACGGGCTCGACCCGGTCGACCCGCAGACCGTCGACAACCTCGACGATCTGGACTGGGACGACTTCAAGCCGATCCCGAACACCGACTGGGCCAACCCGGCACTGCAGCCGACGGTCAAGAAGTGGAAGGCGGCCATCGTCCTCCTCGACTACCCGGACGTCCCCTTCCTCGTCACCCAGCCGCAGGGTTCGACGATCTGGGGAAACCCCGGTCCGCAGGGCCACGACATCCCGCGCGCGCAGGTCCCGCAGTTCTACAAGGACTTCCTGAACACCCCGAACGCGTCGAACAATTACCACACCATCAACGAGTACTGGATGGAGGACACGGCCGGACGTTACGGTGTCGAGATGACCGCCTTCGGCGTCTACCAGATGCCGAAGAAGTCCTACCAGTACTTCTATTCCTCCTACGGCAACTCGGGCACCAACCCCGCCACGAAGTGCCCGGCCGTCCTGCTGTGCAACGGCAACCTGCGCACCGACGGGCTCGCGGCCTGGAAGGCGGCCACCGGCCTGGCCGATCCCGCCGCCGATTTCGACAACGTCTTCTACCTCGGTGCCGGAGCGGACCAGTCCTCCGTGTGGCTCGAGTTCGGCCAGAAGATGTTCAAGACCCCGGAGGATGTCAGCGATTCCTTCGGGCCCCCCGCCGAGTGGAAGGCCGCGGTCAAGGCCGCGACCGGACTCGACGCCCCGAACTACGCCCCGACCCGGTACGTCCCGTGGACCTCCTGGGCGGCCAGCGCGGCGCTGTGGGCCAACGCCAGCGGCAAGACCTCCATCGAGTCCGAGATGGACGGCAAGGCCACCTTCGCCCACGAGTTCAGCCACAACCTGAGCATCGGTGACAACTACGGCAACCCGTACGCCGTCAACCCCGTCCGGGACCAGTCCGGTGCCTGGGACATGATGAGCCGTGGTTCCTTCAACGGCCCGAAGGGCGCGCACGAGCGTTGGCACGTGCCGTCCGTCCTCGGTGACGTGATGGGTGCCCAGCACATGCTGCGGGACAAGATGGTCCTGAACTTCGTCCCGGCCTCGTCCGTGGTGAACGTGACCCGCACGGGACTGGCCACCACTGGTGTGGCCGTCACCTCGGTGACCGCCCGCGCCGTCCAGCTCCCGGGCCAGAAGGCCGGCATCAACGTCGTCCTCGACGGCGGCGACAAGAGCACCTGCGCGACCAACGGCGACGACGGCGATTTCGCCTGGCGCTGCGACAAGGGCAACTTCAACAACTACACGTTGGAGGTCGTCGACCAGATGGGCTCGGATTCCTTCACCCCGGATTCGGGTGTGCTGATCGCGAAGACGAAGAACACCGGTTCGCCGAACAAGTGGGTCATCGACGCCAACCCCGCCGACATCAACATGATCGACTACTACCAGGCCGACGGCACCCCGGTGAAGCTGACCCGCGGTGACCACCGCCAGCTCAACGACGCCCTGTTCCACGCCGGCAGCGACTCGGGCTCGCAGTTCGAGTACACCGACGCCGCCAACAACCTGCAGTTCTACATCCTCAACCCGAAGCGCGACGCGGCTGGGATCCTGTCCTACGACGTCGCCGTCCGTAACACCACCGC
>QXCQ01000238.1 GCA_003576535.1 Nakamurella silvestris
TAACAGCTCACGATAAAACTTCATCAGATATGGATTACCCACCATATCTTGCTGAGCAGAGAGAAATTGGAAAATACCATCATAAAATTTTTCTGTATTGCCTTGTTTTACCTGTTCAACCAAATGATTCATCATGTGTTGAATTGCCTCAGCTTCATGATTGCGCCATGTTTCACTCATCCGTTGCACAATCTGTCCCAATAATAAAGCACTGGTATCAAACAATGCTCGCACTTGTTGTGCGGACATTTCAGATACGATTGCTCCACGGCGTGGGTAAATTTCAATTAGATGCGTTCTTTCTAAAAGCAAAAGGGCTTCGCGTACCGAGCCACAACTGACATCCAGTTCTTTGGCAATACGTAGTTCTTGTATACGTTCACCTTCAACCAATTCGCCACTAATGATTTGTTCGCTAATATGTTTGGCAATTTGTTCTGAAAGGCTGTCCACTTCTTCCAAATGCATATCGTTCCTATCTCGGTTTATTATTCTTGGACAATGTCAATTGTCATTATTTTAGTTTTACCTGATTTAATTCAAAATAAACCATGACATTGTCCGACAATTTTAATGCATTTTAAGTCAACTTTGCTTAAGGGAGAAGTGCTATTGATCGGATATCAAGCAACAACTTACTTCATAATCCCTTGATAAATAAAATAAAGACCAACCAATGTGAGTAGACATGCAAAACATTTTTTCAACATTGCAGGTGAAAGTGCATGAGCAACTTTTGCTCCTAATTTAGCCGTGATAAAGCTCATCACACTAATCCCAATGAACGCATAA
Organism: Nakamurella silvestris; assembly: GCA_003576535.1. GTDB lineage: Bacteria > Actinomycetota > Actinomycetes > Mycobacteriales > Nakamurellaceae > Nakamurella > Nakamurella silvestris. The sequence goes on from QXCQ01000238.1 coordinate 793, forward strand.
ATGTGCACATAACCAATCGCGTTTTTAATCTCAGTCTGCTCTTGCGCACCAAAGAACATAAAACCTAACGCCCCTGCTATTGCAATCGGTAAACCACAAGCCGCTGAAGTCGCTACGGCTTTCTGCATGACCACACCATTTTTATTTAAATAAGGTACTGTCAGACTTCCACCACCAATACCAAATATTGCAGAAGCAATCCCAATTCCGCTACCGGCAAGCATTTGTTTAGGTGCTGAAGGCAATTGTTTAGATTCATCGACCTGAACATTTGCCCCTTTAAACATTTTAAATGCCACCCAAAGTGCAAAGGCACCGATAATCAGCTGTAAATGTTGCCCAGATAAAATATCC
>QXCQ01000179.1 GCA_003576535.1 Nakamurella silvestris
AAAAGCCAATCTAAGATTGGCTTAAGAGTATAACTGATTTTGACCAAACAATTTAGACCAGTAGGATGATACCTGTGATACAACTCACAATGAGGCAGATGATTGCTACAGTTTTTATTTTAGCGCTGTAATAGCTCAACAATGATCCTACGAATAATGCTGAAAAAGTGAGTATACCCACCCATAGGCTCAGCATACTACTCGGTTTTCCTGACATTAAGCAGATGATTAAAGAGATGAACAATAAGCCCCAACCTGATAGTGTCGCAAATAGGGTTGGTTTTTTTGCTAATTCATGACCATAAATTTGTTTTTGATGCTTTGACATAGCGCTGGCAAGTGCAATCATCGCTAAACTGGATATAGACCAAATCAATAAGAAGAAAATCATACAGCGATCTCCTTGGTTGCTGGTACATTTTTAGCTTTTTTGACTGGAAGCCCTTTATGTTTTTTGACTTTATAAAATGACAAGAAAAACAAAATTGCGATCGCCCATGTCATTAAATCAAAAGATGCAATCATCCATTGACCATTGGCAATACTGTTCCAAAGTGCTTGACCGCCTGTCATAAAATTAATGAGTGGTAACAGGGCATAGGTAACTGTTGCCAGCATTAAAAGTTCTAACCAAGCCTGACGATGTGGTCGGATTGCGGCATAAATTAAAGTTGCAAGCCATGCGATAAAGAAGGCACGAATTTCCCAGTTTAGACGTGCTTCTACTTCAAAAGGGATAAAACGATTGGCATAGAAATAAGCTGCACAAGCAATCGGTAATCCAATCACTGCAGCAATATTCATGACCTCTACAAAGCGATAGCCAAAAGATTTATAACCTTGTTTTTGCTGTTGAGGTGCTCTTTTTACACACCACAAGATCAAGCCCGTAGCCACCATTAAAGTGCCCAGAACACCAGAAAAGAACAATAACCAGCGGAAAGTCAAATCTAGTCCACGTGCTTCATGTAAGACAGTCACAACGTTGTAGATACCCATTGGAACAGAAGTATTTCTGGCTTGTAGATCATCAGAGATGTTTTTCCCCGTAACACCATCAAACTTTAAAACAGGATATACACCACGTTGTATTACACTTTTTGCATAAAGTGCTCGAAGTTCAATACTTGCATTGGTGGTGTTTGGTGCAATGATCTGAATTGACGCAATTGGATTGTCTTTCCACTGGATTTGTGCATTTGCAATAATTGGTGCTAAATCAGTGAGTGCTGCGGGCTGTCCAGCTTCTTGTTGATGTTTAGCACGTCTTTCACCACGTGAACGTTGTTCATTGCCCGCAGTTTGTTGAGCTTGACCAGTTTGCCCCTGAGCTGTGTTTGCAGTTCCGTTACGATTTTCTGTTGTTCGATTACGTG
>QXCQ01000156.1 GCA_003576535.1 Nakamurella silvestris
TGTCACACTAAATTATACTCAACCTACAACGTCTTCAGATTTAGGTACGACTTTACAAACAGGTGTGATGGCTGTTGGTCCATTGACGGATACACTGGGGTTACGACTAACCGCAGGAATGACTGAACGAGAAGCAGATAAAAAATATAAAGCGGGTGATGGTACAACAGGTTCTAAAGATCAAAACTATAATGCAATGTTGCACTATCAGCCAACAGACAAACAGTCATTTAGTTTTGAAGCAGGACACAGCATTCAAAAGAATGAGAAAGGTTCGCAAATCAATCAAACTACGGGAGCTGAACAAACCACAAGTTGGGGTGCTGCAGAATTAGAACACAATACATTCAGCATTTCGCATCAGGGTGACTGGGCGATTGGTCAATCTAAATTAAGTGCCTATTACAATGATTATGATTCGAGTGTAGGTGAACTTACGACTAAATCAAACGAAATGATTGTTGAAGGTAGTTTAACCATGCCATTTGAAGCGGTGTTTAAGCAGGCTTTAACTGTTGGGGGGCAATGGAAACGTCAAGAATTGACCAATTCAGATACCATAGGGACATTACCAGGTGGAAGTTGGGATGGAAAAGGTTATAGTGACCCCAAAGTAGAAAATAAGAACTGGGCATTATTCTTTGAAGATAATATTTCACTGCTAGACAATTTGACTTTCACTGTCGGTAACCGTTTAGATCATGATGATAAATATGGAACTCATCATAGTCCACGTGGATATTTAGTTTATAGTCCAACTGATGACCTTGTTATTAAAGGCGGTGTAGCAAAAGGTTTCCGTGCACCCACGGTAAAAGAGTCTTCTCCAGGTGGTGCGACTCAATCAGGAGGGAATGGTTGTAATGGATTGAAAGGTCAAGTTTGGTATGACGAAAAGGGAGCGCCTCACACTTATGTAAGTGGGGGCTGTTATATGACAGGTAATCCAAACTTAAAGCCTGAAGAAAGTACAAACTATGAGATTGGTGTGAACTATACTGGCTTTGGAACAGACTTGGGGTTGACGTTCTTCCATACAGATTTTAAAAATAAAATCGCTTATTCTCCACTCGGTTATTTTTATGGAAATTGGTTTACGCGTAATGAAAACATACAAAGCGCAGTAACGCGTGGTATCGAGATGGTGGCAAATTTTCCAGTCCTTGATAATTTAAAATGGAATAATAATGCCACCTATTTCTTAAAAGCAAAAAATGAAGACACAGGTGCAAATCTAATCAATACATCAAAATTAACAATAAACTCAGCATTGAATTGGCAAGCATTAGATCCACTGAATG
>QXCQ01000176.1 GCA_003576535.1 Nakamurella silvestris
ACGCTCAAGGTGCCCAGAACCGTCCCACCCAGGGACAGGGGGGTGCAGATCATGCTGCCCGCACCCAGCGCCGCCGCTGCGGGCGCGAACCGCGGCCACCGCCGATCGTGAGCCACATCGACCACATGGAACTGGCCGGCGCGGGTGGCCGCATCCAGGGTCGGACCCTCCCCCAGCGCATTCTGCAGCGCGACCAATTTAGCCGGAAGGTCCCCGTAGGAGGCCCGCCGCATCAGGTGCCCCGAGTCGTCCAGCACCACCACGGCCGCCCCTACAGCCCCGGGAACAGCCGCCGCCGCCCCTTCCGCGACGTCTGTCAGGATCACCGCCTCGTCGTAGGTACCGGCGGCTACCCGGCTACTGAGCTCCACGAGCGCTGCAGCAAGTCCTTGCGTCCCTGCGGACTGCGACTCTTCTGACATCACAATCCCTTCCATTCACGTCCGGTCGGTCCAAATCGCCCAAATACGCAACCCGGGACCTTATCCGTTGACGTGCGTGGGCGTCCAGCACGGAACGGGGGGACTGCTCATCCAAGGGCCCGGTCAGTTCCGAACCGGATCGAGGGACGCAAGTAGGTCCACCTCCTTCGACACTCGCCGATGACTCATCCGCACACCTGCGACGGGCCTGAAACACCGTACGCCCACTCACCTTTCGGTGAAGGAGATGTCGACGCGCAAGGTACCGGCACGTACGTGTCAGCGTGAGCCTCGTCGATCCAACTTGATCACACCTGTTCGAGGGTTCCTTACCGAGCCAGCCATCCGAGGTTGAACCCCGGGACCTGGGCGTAGGGCTGGGCCATGATCCGCAATGCTCTGGTTGCCGCACCCGCCAGCAGTGCGGCGGCCTTCCGGTCGACGACGCTGTGCGCGGTGGTGATCAAGGCATCCAGGTGCTGGACGAGTTCACGTTGTGAGTGGACCCAGGCCAACACCATTTGCGGGTCGTGGAACGCGATGTGGGAGCCCTCGTCCCACTTGGAAGATACGAGCTCGGCGAAGCCACGGGTCCCGTGTAGAT
>QXCQ01000112.1 GCA_003576535.1 Nakamurella silvestris
GTAAAAGCCAAATTCAAGAACTCAAACATGCTATTTATGCATACCGTAATCAATTGATCTCTGATTTGTTATGCAAAGAAATCACAAACCCCAGTTTTGCTCAGACTGAATTTGGCAAACCATACTTAATTGATTATCCAAAGTTTCACGTGAATCATTCGCACAGCCAGCAACATTATGCATTGGCAAGTAGCCAACACATGCATGATTTAGGGGTGGATGTCGAAGATTTAGATCGTAAAGTGCGTTTTGAAGCACTGGCAAAACATGCTTTTCATCCTGAAGAATATCAGACTTGGCAGTCGTTAGATTTTGATCCAGTATTTTGGTTTAAAGTCTGGACAACCAAAGAAGCGATTTTAAAAGCTTCGGGCTTGGGGATTCGTTTAAGTTTAAATGAGCTTAATACGCATGTGCATCGTATAAATGATGGGGGATTATGTACTCATCCATTATTAGGCAGTTTTGCCTATCAGAATTTTAATCTCAGTCGGGTCATGCTTACGGTTGCGTGGCGTTCAGAATTATCCTGCAAAGGTTTTGCTTTTCCACAAATTGAAATTATTCAGCATGATTAAAATACGACTCAAAAGCACTGACTCAATTGAATGGTTGAATAAGAGGAATACATCTATTTTCTTGAATATACACTGCATTATAGACAGAAATTTTGATGTTTGTTTGTGTGAGTCAAGGACTGGTTTTTGCAAATCACCAAGCAAATTGAATATTATCAATATCATCTAAAATATATAAAGATCCTCAAGCCGATAAGTCGTGATAATTTCTTAAAAAAGAGTTTATTTATTCTGGAAATTCTCTATACTTGATAAATTAAATCAAAAGCAAGTCTCTGAAATATTAATTATTGTGAATTTAGAGTAATAAATGATCAATACATTAGGGTCAATGTGTGCAATTAAAATATCTCCTCAGTTTAATTTTTCTCATATTTGTTTGCCCAAATTTTGCATTTGCTTCCGCGATAGAAAGTGACATTGCTGCTTTTAATCTTATTACAAATTATAAACTTCTATTCCTTGGCGGTGTATTTGTCATCTTGATGCAAGCAGGT
>QXCQ01000029.1:0-246 GCA_003576535.1 Nakamurella silvestris
CGCCCAGGCGGTGATGCGCGACGGAACGCTGGTCCACGATTTCCTGATCCTCAACACGGCGCGGACGATCCATATCTGCAACGCGCCGTCACCCGCAGCGACCTCGGCTATGCCGATCGCCGAGCACGTGCGCATGTTGGCCGCAGACACCTTTAAGCTGAGGGGCAGCGCCAAAGCGCCGGTCTGACAAAGCCATACGAGTCAAGGAGAAAGAGAAGCATGAGCGACAGCCAATGGCAGGCCGAT
>QXCQ01000029.1:275-851 GCA_003576535.1 Nakamurella silvestris
AAAAGGCCGGCGAAGATCGCGTTACGGTGAAGATCCGCATCCAGTCGCAGCCCTGGCACCTGTTTTCCGGAATCGTCACCCGGGCGATCCTCGCCGCCTCGACCGGACCGGGTGGCCGCGAGGCGGCAAGGACGGTCATGAAGGCGGTCTTTGCCCGTCGCGAGGAATTCGAGTTCGAACATCACTGCTCCGGGCCTAATCTCGCCAGCACGCCGCGGCAATTGATCGCCCGGATCGAAGCACATAGCGGGATCGCGGTGGCCGAGCCCTTTCTCATTCCCGATCTCGATTGCGAGATGAAGTGGCACGCCAGATATGCGCGACAGAACGGCATCCATGTTAGCCCGACATTCATGGTTGACGGCCTCGTTCAGCCACAGATGAGCAGCGGTGATCCGGTCGAAAACTGGATTGCGGCGATCGGTCTCGTCTAGTTCGAACAGCATGGAACTGCCGAACTGCCTCTACTGCTCGCGCTCAGCAACCGGCATGCCAGCGATCGAAGGTCTGCCTCGGAATGCCGAGCTTGTCGAATGTCTGCCTGGCCGATAGGTGCAGGAACGCGATCGCGCCTTT
>QXCQ01000029.1:862-1069 GCA_003576535.1 Nakamurella silvestris
TTTTCGATCTGAGGTGGCGCGCGAAAAAGCTCTTCCGCGCGCGTCGTCAATGCATCCGCTACCTTCCCTGCCAGGTGGGCGTCGCGGCCGGCATCGTCCGGGAATGCATCGAAGATGCCATATGTCATGGGACCATCTTGATCGCGAACCAGGCCTTCGTTGCCGGTTCCGCCTCAGGTAACGACGGCGGTCAAGGACTCGTCAGGG
>QXCQ01000065.1 GCA_003576535.1 Nakamurella silvestris
CAGCACTTGCCGATGCTGCTCAGGAAGATGCCGATGTTGCACAATCGATATTGGTCACTGTTTTTAATTTAGCAGTCGCAGCTGGTGGATGGCTCGGTGGCATGATCTTGAATCACACAGGGGCTTCAAGCTTTCCACATTATATGTTGGGTTTGCTTATTATCGCGCTGTTGATTGTGAGTTTGAGTCATCAACATGCTTTTAAAAGTGGTCAACGAAAACTGGCTTAAACATCGTCTAAACACTTTAGATATAAAAAAACCCGCAAACATTTGCGGGTTTCTGAACGGATCAGGTTTATTTTCCTGTACGTTCTTTATTTACAAGATAGTCAACAACTTGTGTCACTTTAGCATCTTCACCTTGAACTACATATTTACCGTTGACCACAACTGCTGGTACACCAGAAAGTTGATATTGCTGTGCCAACTGGTTTGATTCAGCAATTTTTGCTGTGATCGCAAATGAACTGTACATGCTGTTGAATTTTGCTTCAGGTACGCCATATTGCGTAAAGAATTTAGCAAAGGCATCTTTTTGAAGAACTTGTTGATTGCCTGAAAAGTTAGTATGGAACAAAGGCAGATGTGTACGTTTGCGTACACCTAGTGCTTCACTGACATAGTATGCACGCGCACCTTGTTCCCATAATGGATTCATCGCAGCAGGTGTACGGATAAAGTTAACATCCTTAGGAATCTTCTTTAACCACGTTTGCATATGTGGTTCTAATTTGAAGCAATGTGGGCATCCGTACCAAAAAAATTCACGTACTTCAATTTTACCTGGTACTGCAACCTTTCCAGGATTTTGAACAACGGTATAATCTTTGCCTGCAACAAAATCAGCGGCCATGGTGTTTGCAGAAAATGCCATCACCATTGCGGTCATGCCACCTAAAATAAATTTTTTCATTGACTTTATTGTCCTCTAAGTCGTCTTGTATAGCTTATGCATTCACTATAAAACAAATATGAGAAAATCGTTTTCCTTCTGTGAAGTTTTTTACACGATTCATCGCTTTTTTCGGATTTATGGTTACACTAGGGTCTGTCGAGAATGAATCTATGGTTTCAACAATCGGTATTTTTAGTCATACAAGGCATTCGTAATGAAATTTAGCCATGCTAAATAAATTATTCATCACCAAGTCGTGTCAAAACATACCATTGTTCCCAAGGCTTTTGGCAAAGATCACCCAAACCTCGCTATGGAACTTGGTAAGGGAATAGCCCTTAACTCGGTT
>QXCQ01000103.1 GCA_003576535.1 Nakamurella silvestris
AAACTTGGTGCAGGCCAATGGATCAAAGTCAGATTGACAGCATCAGTGCGCAGTTTTTGCAGGCTTTCTTTCAAACTTGGAATAAGTTTGTCTGCTTGATAATTGTCTGTCCATATCTTTGTCGTGATAAACAATTCATCACGCGGAATATGACTTTCAGTAATCGCCTGACCAACTTCAGCTTCATTGCCATAGATTTGTGCTGTATCAATGGCACGGTAACCCACATCTAGCGCATTTTTAACTGAATCTATTACGGTTTGACCTGATAAACGGAAAGTACCAACACCAAATTGAGGAACGATATTTGTCATGATGTGCTTCACTTTGTTTTCTGAGATTAGGGCTATTTTGCTACTTTAATTGTTGCGGAAAAATACAGGAATATGCAAAATATTATTGACTATTAATCAATAATAAATCGTGATATTACAGAGATGAAATCGACCTTAGAAGAGTTACAGGCATTTATCAATATTGTGGATAGTGGTTCGATTGTTGCTGCTGCAACACATCTTGAACAAACGACTTCGGGCGTGAGCCGAGCTTTGCAAAGGCTTGAGTCTAAACTGAATGTGACTTTACTGGAGCGAACTACGCGGAAGCTTAAGTTAACTCAAGAGGGGCAATTATTTTTAGAAAAAGCCCGTAAAATTGTACATGATCTGAATGAAGCTGAAGATGCTTTATTGAAGTCGGACAGCGATACTTCTGGGTTGATTCGTGTCGATTCGGCGACGCCTTTTGTGTTACATGTGATTGCACCCTTAATGCAAGAGTTTTCTCAGCTTTATCCAGACATTGAAATTGAATTAAACAGTAATGATCAAATCATTGATTTATTGGAACATAAAACGGATGTCGCAATACGTTTTGGAGAATTAAATGACTCCAGCCTACATGCGAGATTGCTGTGTAAAAGTCGTTTATACATTGTTGCCAGCCCTGAGTATTTAGCACGAAATGGTTATCCTGCAACCCCACTCGATATCCTCAATCATGTTCAAATCGGATTTAGTAAGGTCAGTCATCTCAATACTTGGCCCATCCGTGTGAATGGTGAAAAATTGACTGTACAGCCTAAAATCAAAGCATCTAG
>QXCQ01000120.1:0-252 GCA_003576535.1 Nakamurella silvestris
TGCCAACAAACCTGCTGCAGTGATATAAGCGACAAACTCGCCCGCTGAAGTATCACCCAAAATTTGCGGACGTAATGCCAACCAAATAATAATCCCCAATGCAAACGACATCACCAATTGCACAAGTGGGCTATTTAAATTCTGCACCACGACCATTTTCAAGCCGCGTCTTAAATTCTCTTGGGATGACTTGTAAAAACGAGCTTGTTCACTATCCTCACCAGCAAAGCTTTTAACAACAGCATTACCGCT
>QXCQ01000120.1:343-1235 GCA_003576535.1 Nakamurella silvestris
TTTCGTGCACAATATGGTTAACATCACCCATGGTATTTTGCACTTGAATCGATAGTTTACGCATACGCTTAGATGCTTTACGTACCAGCAGACCAATAATCGGCATAAAGATAAAAATACACAGTGTTAAACGCCAATTGGTATAAAGTAAATAGCCCAATAAACCGAGTGTAATCGTACCGTCTCGAACCAATGTTTTCAGTGATTCTGATGAAGCTGCCGTTAACTGCTCAACGTTATACATAATCTTTGCAGTAATATGACCTGATGAGTTATCAAGATAATATTGTGCAGGCAGTTTGAGCAGTTTGGCATAAATTTCTTGGCGTATACTAAACACCAAACTTCTGGAAATCACAGCGGTGAAATACCCACCCATGAATAAACCTAAACCGCGAAAGAAAATAAGCAAAATAATTAATGCAGGAAACCAATCGAGATCACTACGGCTACCGCTTTGAATCGCATCAATAATATATTTGAGTAACTTAGCAACTGAGACTTCAGTGGCTGCATTTATTCCAAATCCGACAATAACGAGTAAGGCTGCCCCCCAATATGGCTTCAAATATGCCAATAGGCGAATATAAACCTTAAAATCTTGATTCACGAATTAATAACCTCGAGATGGAACTTTAGTACTGATATTGATATTGACGAAACCCAGTTGTCCTGCGACATCCATTACTCGAATAACATCTTGATGAGTGGCTTTCGCATCAGCGGCAATGACAAACATTAAATCACGTTTATCATTGGCTGCCTGTTTGATCGCAGTACTTAAATCAGCAGACTCTTTACTGGAAAGTGCCTGACCGTTTACCGCATAATGACCTGTCGAGTCTACCATGACTTCAATCTTGTTTTTGTATTCTTTTGGCGGAACACCTTG
>QXCQ01000078.1:0-24922 GCA_003576535.1 Nakamurella silvestris
CCGCGGCGGTTACCGCGGTTCCAACCCCTCGAGTGACCGCGGGGGAGACCGTGGCGGCTTTGGCCGCGGGGGCGACTCCGGCGGCTACCGCGGATCCAACCCGACCGGGGACCGTGGCGGCTACCGCGGCGGCGAATCCGGGGGATACCGTGGATCCAACCCATCGAGCGACCGCGGTCCGCGTCGCGAGGACGACCGCGGCGGATTCCGTCGTGACGATCGTGGCGGAGCCCCGCGCACCGGCGGTTCCTCCTACGGCGACCGCGGCCCGCGTCGCGAAGACGACCGCGGCGGCTACCGCGGTTCCAACCCCTCGAGCGACCGTGGCCCGCGTCGTGAAGACGACCGCGGCGGATTCCGTCGCGACGACCGCGGTGGCGCGCCGCGCACCGGCGGTTCCTCCTACGGCGACCGCGGCCCGCGTCGCGAGGACGATCGGGGTGCCGCCCGTCCCAGCTTCGATGATCGTTCCGAGCCGCGTCGCCGTCCCGAGAAGACCCCCTTCGGCGGGGATCTGAGCGCCAGTTTCGGCCGTCCGACCCACGATCATGATCCCTCGGACCGCAACCGGCCGCCGGCCGCCGATGCCGCCCCGGTGGTTGATCGCGCCGTTGTCGAGGCTCCGGCCTCGCGGCCCGAGACCCGTCCGAACGCCGCCGATCGTACCGACGAGCCCCAGGCACCCACCGCCTGGCGTGATCGCCCGCGCCGCGACGACACCCACGACGAACGCGGTGAGCGCGGCGAACGCCGTGGTGAGCAGCGTGGATCCCGGGTGCGCGACGAGGACATCAACGCGAAGTGGCCGGAGATCCCGATCTGGGTCGATCTGGCCGAGCTCGACAAGGACGTCCTGCGCGACCTTCGTGGCCTGAGCAAGGAAGGCGCGGAGTTCGTCGGCCTGCACATGGTCGCCGCGACCGGGCTCGCCGACGAGGAGCCGGAGAAGGCGTGGGAGCACGCCCGTGCCGCGCGTTCGAAGGGTGGCCGTATCGCGGTCGTCCGCGAAACGGTTGGTCTGGTCGCCTACCGCGCCGGCGAATGGGCCGAGGCAGTGGCAGAACTGCGTGCCGCCCGCCGCATGGGTGGTGGCCCCGGCCACGTGGCGATCCTCGCCGACTGCGAGCGAGCCCAGGGCAACCCGGAGAAGGCGATCGATCTGGCGAAGAGCCCGGAGGCCGCTGACCTGGATGCCGAGGGCACCGCGGAACTGCGGATCGTCGTCGCCGGTGCCCGTGCCGATCTCGGCCAGCTCGACGCCGCTCTGGCCTACCTGGCCCAGAGCGACGGATTCGATCTGGCGAAGCCGGAACCGTGGAGCGCCCGGCTGTACTACTCCTACGCCGATCTGCTGGAGCAGGCCGAGCGCAACGAGGAGGCCTTGGAGTGGTTCATCCGCGCCAACGACTCCGACCAGGAGGAGGAACTCGACGCCGAGGAGCGGATCGCCGAGCTGCTCGAGGCGAAGAACGACGCCCTCGACGCTGCGGAGTCGGACGACGACGCAGATGACGACGACGATGACTCGACCGACAGCGACGCCGACGCAGTGGACACCACCGATGCCGCAGTCGAGGCCGAAGATGCAGTCGAGGCTGAAGATGCTGCGGCCGAAGAGGTTTCGGAGGCAGCAGAGCCGGTGACCGAGGACGCGCCGGAGCAGAGTTCGACCGAGAATTCTGCCGCGGAAAGCGATTCCGAAACACCTTCCGCTGACGGTGATGTCGATCCCGCAGTCGAGGGTGACGCCGAGGACACCCCGGCCTACGGTCAGCCGTTGTTCTCCCACAACGCCCCGGCCGAGCCGGTGACCTTCCGCACCCCGGGAACCGGCGAATGACGGTACTGGCCGATGTCCACGACGCACTTCTGCTCGATCTCGACGGCACGGTCTACCTCGGCCATGTCCCGATCGAACATGTCGCCGACGCGCTGAACGAGGCGGGTCGGCGTGGATCGCGGTCGATCTACGTCACGAACAACGCCTCCCGGCCACCGGCCGAGGTGGCCGAGCAGCTGTCGAAGATGGGTCTGACCCTGACCTCGGACGATGTGCTGACCTCCCCGCAGGCCGCGGCCGCGATGTTGGCGGCGCGTCACCCGGCCGGCTCGCCCGTGCTGGTGATCGGTGCGCAGGCTCTGGTCGACGAGGTCGCGCGGGTCGGGCTGGTCCCCGTCCGGGAGGCCGCCGCGAACCCGGTCGCCGTGGTCCAGGGGCACTCCCCGGAGACGGGCTGGCCGATCCTGGCCGAGGCCTGCATCGCCTTGCGTGCGGGCGCCGACTGGGTGGCGGCGAATGTCGATTCCACCCTGCCCACCGATCGTGGACTGCTCCCGGGCAACGGCTCCATGGTGTCGGTGCTGGTCACCGCCACCGGGCTGAAGCCGCGGGTGGCCGGGAAACCGGCACGGCCGTTGATGGATGCGGCCGTCGTCCGCGCGGGCTCGGTCACCCCGTTGGTCGTGGGGGATCGGCTCGACACCGATATCGAAGCCGGCGTCAGCGCCGGTGTGCCGAGCCTGTTGGTCTTCACCGGGGTCAGCACCCCGGCCGATCTGCTCGCCGCCCCGGCGGCTCAGCGCCCGAACCATCTGGCCCTGGACATGCGTGGACTGGTCGACGCCGATCGGGTCAGCACCATCGGCGAGGAGCATCCGCAGTGGACGGTGCGGACCGAGGGCGTGGTGGTGACAATCGGTTGGTCCGCCGGCATCGCGGTGCCCGCGGAGCTGACCGACGCCGATGTGCTCGCTGCCCTGGCCGACCTGTGTGTCGAATGCTGGCGCAGTGGGATCACCGCCCTGGAGACCTCCGGTCCGGAGGCCGAGAGTGCGTTGACCAGGCTCGGGCTGCTGAAGTAGCTCCGTCCGGCCGGGGGGTCGGTACTCCGATCCCCCCGGCCCGGGCGCTCCCTCGACTAGCGTGGTCCAGGCAAGCCCCGACCGACCTCCAGGAGTACGAAGTGGATCCCAGACCGGCGGTACCGATCCCGTCCGATCCCCGGCCGCAGCCCGTCGATCCGTTCGCCGGACTCGACGAGCGCCTGGCGAGCCTGGACGGACTCTCCGTGGCCGATCGGGTCCCGGTGTTCGCTGCGGTGCACAGCACCCTCAACGATGCCCTCGCCCTGACCACGGCCGGCGGTGACGGAGCGGCTCAGCCGCCGCGTCCGTCCGGCCCGGCCGGTGGTTTCCGCCCGGGACAGGGCGGGCGTTAGGTGCGCCGTGCACGCCTCGACGCCGAACTGGTCCGGCGGGGGCTCGCCCGATCCCGCGAACATGCGGCCGAGCTCGTCAACTCCGGCCGGGTCAGCGTCAGCGGACAGAAGGCCACGAAACCGGCGACTGCCGTCGCGCCCGGGGATCCGCTGCTTGTTGCCGAGGACGTCACCGACGAGAACTGGGCCTCCCGCGGCGCCCACAAACTGATCGGTGCGCTCGACGGATTCGCCGATGTGGTGGTCGAAGGTCGCCGGTGCATGGATGCCGGGGCGTCGACCGGCGGATTCACCGATGTTCTGCTGCGCCGCGGCGCCGCCCAGGTGGTCTGCGTGGATGTCGGTTACGGCCAACTGGTCTGGCGGTTGCAGACCGATGAGCGTGTGGTGCTGCACGACCGCACCAATGTCCGCACCCTGACCCTGGACCAGATCGGCGATCCGGTGGATCTGGTGGTGGCTGATCTGTCCTTCATCTCGTTGAAGCTGGTCCTGCCCGCGATGATCGGCTGCGCCGGCCCCGGTGCGGATCTGGTGCTGATGGTGAAACCCCAGTTCGAGGTGGGCAAGGAACGCCTCGGGTCCGGTGGTGTCGTCCGTGATCCGGGCCTGCGGGCCGAGGCCGTCGCCGAGGTGGTGGCGGCGGCCGGCGCCCTCGGCTGGGGTCTGGCCGGAGCCGTGGCCTCGCCGCTGCCCGGACCGAGCGGCAATGTGGAGTACTTCGTCCACCTGCGGGCCGATGCCCCGGTGGATTCCGAGGCCGCGCACACGCTGATCGCCACCGCAGTGCAGGATGGGCCGACATGAGCACCCGGACGATCCTGCTGGTGGCCCACACCGGCCGCAGTGACATCAAGACCCACGTGCAGCATGCCTCCGAACGGTTGGCCGCTGCCGGGATCACCCTGGCCGCGGTCGAGGGGGAGGACGAGGCCCTGGGGCTCACCTGCATCAGCACCCGGCAAGGCCACCCCGAGATGGTGCTGGCCCTCGGCGGTGACGGAACCCTGCTGCGTGGCGCCGAGGAGGCCAGGGTCGACGGGGTCCCGGTCCTCGGGGTGAACCTCGGCCGGGTCGGGTTCCTCTCCGAGGTGGACGCCGACAAGATGGACGAGGCCCTGACCGCGATCATCGAACGGGACTACACCGTCAGCGAGCGGATGACCGTCGACGTGGCGGTCGAGCACGACGGGGAGATCATCGCCACCGGCTGGGCCCTCAACGAGGTCAGTGTCGAGAAAGGCACCCGGGAGCGGATTCTCGATGTCGTGGTCGAGGTGGACGGGCGCGGTGTCTCGGCCTTCGGCTGTGACGGGATCCTGTGCGCCACCCCGACCGGCTCGACGGCCTACGCCTTCTCCGCGGGTGGGCCGATCATCTGGCCGGAGGTGGAGGCGATGCTGGTGGTCCCGTCCAATGCCCATGCCCTGTTCGCCCGGCCGCTGGTGGTCTCCCCGGACGCGCAGGTGACGGTCCACATCGACCCGGCCGGCCACGAAGCGGTGATGGCCTGTGACGGCAGGCGCAGTGTCCCGGTCCCGGCGGGTTCGAGGGTGCACATCTCGCGGGGGGTGGAGCCGGTGCAGCTGGTCCGGCTCGGGGAGCAGCCGTTCTCCGACCGGTTGGTGCGCAAGTTCTCCCTGCCGATCCATGGTTGGCGCGACAAGAGGCACTGAACACCCCCGCGAGTGGAACTCCACACCCCACTTGGTGGGGTGTGGAGGTCCGCTCGCGGAGGGATCAGTGGCTGTTCAGCTCCGCCGCCCGGTGCATGAAGGCCGCCATCGAATCGCGGTGGACGGCCTCGTCCGGGTGGAAGGTCCCACCGTCGAACCCGACCGTGACACCCACCTTCGCCAGCCACTCGATGTTCCCGCACTGGGAGTTGTCCGCACCCACGTCACCGAAGAGCCGGTCGTTCACACCCCCGGTGCACTTCTGGTCGGCGACGCCGGGGTGCTGGGCGCGGAACAGGAAGCCCGCCATCACCTTGCGGGTGATCGGACCGGTGGGCCCGAAGAGCTTGTTCGGCGGGACCGAGGTGATCTTGGCCGTGACGAGCCACTCGATTGCCCCGCAGAAGAGGTCCGGCGTGTGGACGTCGGTGAACAGCCGTGTCGTCCCCTTGCAGGCGGGGACCTTGACCCCCGGGTTGAGGAAGCGGAACAGGAAGGCCGCCATGGCCTGCCGGTCGATGTCGTTGGTCGGCTGGTAGCTGCCGTCGTCGAAGCCCTGGGCGATCCCCGACCCGGAGAGCCAACCGATGTCGTCGAAGAACGGGTAACCGGTGGGAACGTCGGAGAAATGCGGGGTCTTGACCGCGACACCGGCGGAGGACTTCTCGCTCACGTTGATCGTCAGGAAGCGTCGGGAGTCCAACACGTTGGCCGGCCGGACGACCGCCACCGGGACGGCCTGGAGTGTGGCGAAGTTCTGCGAGTTGATGCCGAGTCGGCCCTGGTTGTTGTCCCCCCAGCAGTAGGCCTTGCCGACCGCGACGGCGCACCCTCCGTGGCGGCCGACGGAAACGGAGCTCAGGCTCTTCCCGGCGAGCACCCCGACCTCTGCCTTGACCGCGACAGCGGCGGGACGGTCCGCGCTCGTGCCGTCACCGACGGCGCGGTTGCCGTTGAAACCCCAGCAGTAGGCGCGTCGGGTCGAGTCGTTGGCGGTGGTGGCCAGAACACAACCGTTGAGGCCACCGGCGGAGACGGAGGTGACGGTTTTGCCGGCCAGTCCCGACACTGCAGTGGGCACCAGCTTTTTCGGTACACCGGAGTTGATGCCGAGCTGGTCGGAGGTGTTGGTGCCCCAGCAGTAGGCCGCGCCGTCGGCGAGGGCGCAGGTGTGGGCCTCGGCGGCGCTGATACTGGTGACGACCTTGCCGCCGAGGACCCCGTCCGCGGCGGTGACGGCCACCGGCTTGTTGAACTGCCCCTCGGTGTTGTTGCCCAGGCGACCGCCGCCGTCATTGCCCCAGCAGTAGGCCTTGGCATCGGCGATGGCACAGGTGTGCTCGTCACCCGCGGAGATGGCGGTGACGGTCTTGCCGGCGAGGATGCCGGCGTCCTGCCGGACCGCCACCGGGACCGCACTGTCGTTGGGGGCGTTGTTGTTGCCCAGCTGGCCCTTGGAATTGTCCCCCCAGCAGTAGGCCTTGCCGACCAGGATGCCGCAGGCGTGGTCCCGGCCGACGCTGATCGCCGAGATCCGTTTGCCGGTCAGGGCTCCCTTGACGGGGACGGCGACATGGCTTCCGGTGGGCGCGTTGTCGTTGCCCAACTGGCCGGAATCGTTGTTCCCCCAGCAGTAGCCGATACCGTCGGCGATACCGCAGGTGCTCCCGCCGGTGCCGGTGTCCACGGTGCTGATCTCCTTGCCCGTCAGACCGGAACCACCGTTGACCAGGACGGCCTCGGCCAACGGGTCGGTATCGTTGTTACCTGCCTCGCCGGAGAGGTTGTCACCCCAGGCGATCCCGAAGGGCAGGCCGCTGTTCGGGGTGGTCGGTGGGAACTCCTGGAGGACCCCGGAACTCGATGGAACGGCGGTGACGGCGGGTGCCGCTGAGGCCCAGGCCGTACCGCCGAGCGGGAGCACCACGGCCAGGGTCAGGGCGCCGAGCGCTGCCTTCACCGGCCCTGCGGATCGAAACATCGTTGTCTCCTTCTGGATGGGATGGCCTTCGGTGTCACCGGGCGCGGCGACGTCGGACCGTTGAGCTGCACACGGGTGGGCGGGCCGGATGGTTCAGGGTGCGTTCGGGTTGGGTCGGTTCTTCGGCGTCGCAGCGCTGCAACAGCGGAGATGTCAGAAGGAACTTCGCTCAAGGCCCATTTGTTGTGCCCGATCGCCGGAGAAGGTGGATGTTCACCCGGTCGTGGGGGTGTGACCCGATAACGGGGGACAGCGGGATGCCCCCGTTGCCATCCGGGCCGGGGCGCACGCTCACCGCCCCGCCCGAGAGGGCGGGAGCAGGCGGACGGGGCCGGTACTTCGACCGACCCGGGGTCAGCGGTCCAGGACGATCCGGATCGCCTCGGCGGGACTGTCGGCCGTCACGGTGGGACGCAGGTCGGCGATCGGCCACGACCGGCCGCGGTGGAGCCAGACACTCTTGATGCCGGCGTTCCGCGCACCGCGGATGTCGCCGCCGGGGGAGTCGCCGACCATCCAGGCACCGGCGAGGGGGGAGCGGACCTCGTCGGCGGCGAGGGCGAAGATCTCCGGGTCCGGTTTGGCCAGGCCGACCGCCTCGGAGACGACGGTGGCGTCGACATGGTCGTTGAGGCCGGTGTGCCGCATCTTCAGCCGCTGCTGTTCGGTCGGCCCGTTGGTCACCACCACGATCTTCCACCCGGCGGTGCGGGCGGTGTCGAGGGCGTCCTTCACCCCGGGGAACACCGCGGCGTCGGCCGCGAAGCCCTCGCGCAGGATCTCCTCGACCGCCTGGGCGACCGGGCCGCGCAGGTCGAAACGGGTGTTGATCAACCAGGCCACCTCGGCCCGGTCCGCCGTCCCGTACGAGTCGATCGCCTGGATCCACCGGACGTCGACGGGCGGGCGGCCCAGCGCCTCGGTCAGGCCGGTGGCCCAGTTCAGGAGTGCGCCGGTCCGATCGATGAGGGTGTCGTCCAGGTCGATCAGCAGCAGCGGCATACCACCACCGTACGAGACATCGGCCGGACGCGGCCGGGGCGCGCGGTGGTCGGCCACGCCGGGCCGGGACACGAGGGTGCGCAGATCCCGCATTGTTCGAACGCAGGTACTAACCTTCAACCTGTGCTCAGTGAACTGCGAATCACCGGACTCGGGGTCATCGACGAGGCGGTCCTGGAACCACATCGGGGTCTGACGGTCGTCACCGGCGAGACCGGGGCCGGTAAAACGATGATCGTGACCGCCCTCGGCCTGATCTCGGGCGGACGTGGGGACGCCGCCCGGGTCCGGCACGGTGCGGACCGGACCGTGGTGGAAGCCCGGATCGAGGTCTCGCCGGACAGTGCCGCCGTGCAGGCGGCGCTCGCCGCCGGTGGCCGGCTGGACGAGGACGGTTCGATCATCGCCGTCCGGACCGTGTCCGCCGACGGTCGGTCCCGGGCGCATCTGGGTGGACGGGCGGTGCCGTTGGCCGTGCTGGCGGAGACCTGTGAGTCCGCCCTGGCGATCCACGGCCAGTCCGAGGCGATCAGCCTGCTGCGACCGGCGGAACAGCGGGCCGTGCTCGACCGGTACGCCGACTCGGCCGCATTGATCGGCCGGTACCAGGCGATCCGCCGGGAGTGGATCACCGTGCGTACCGAGCTGGCCGACCGGATCGGTCGGGCCCGGGAGCGGGCCCAGCGGGAGGAACTGCTGCGCAACGGGCTGGAGGAGATCGCCCGGGTCGCCCCGTTGCCGGGGGAGGACGTCGACCTCGCGGCCGAGGTCCGCCGCCTGGACAACGCCGACGTGCTGCGCTCGGCGGCCGACGGTGCGCGCGGGGATCTGGCGGGATCGGACGAGGTCGACGCCCCCAACGCGATGTCGTTGATCGACGCGGCCCAGAAACTGCTGGAGGGTTCCGACGACCCGCGGCTGGCCGAGTTCGCCCAGGGACTGCGACAGGCGGGTGCGATCGTCGCCGATGCCGCCCTGGAGCTGTCGAGCTACCTGCAGGAGCTGGACGCCGACCCGGAGCGTCTGCAGCAGCTCCTCGGTCGCCAGGCGACCCTGAAACAACTGATCCGCCGGTACGGAGAAGACATCGCGGCGGTGCTGAACTGGGCCCAGGAGGCCCGGGACGAACTGGCCGAGCTGGACAACTCCGAGGAACTGCTCGCAGCCATGCGGGCGAAGCGGGATCAGCTGGCCAAGGACCTGGGCAAGGCCGCCGCTGCCCTGACCGCGCACCGGACGAAGGCGGCGGCGGAGCTGGGTTCGCGGGCCACCACGGAGTTGGAGAACCTGGCCATGGGCCGGGCCACCCTGCGGATCGCGGTCAGCGACACTGAGGTCGCCGCCGACCACACGGACGCCTTGAAGGTCGGCCGGCGGACGGTCCAGGCCCTGCCCGACGGGGTCGATCACGTCGACATCCTGCTGACCGCCCATTCCGGTGCCCCGGAACTGCCGATCCAGAAGGGTGCGTCCGGCGGTGAGCTGTCCCGGGTGATGTTGGCCCTGGAGGTCGCGCTGGCCGAGGCCGATCCGGTCGGCACCCTGGTGTTCGACGAGGTCGATGCCGGGGTGGGTGGGCGCGCGGCCACCGAGATCGGCCGTCTGCTCAAACATCTGGCGGCCTCCCACCAGGTCATCGTGGTCACCCACCTCGCCCAGGTGGCCGCCTTCGCCGATCGGCATTTCATCGTCAACTCCTCCGAGGACGGCGCGATCCGGGCCTCCTCGGTCCAGGTCGTCGCCGGCAAGAACCGGGAACTGGAACTGGCCAGGATGCTGGGCGGGACCGAGGGAAAGAGTGCCCGCGCCCACGCGGCCGATCTGCTGCGCGCCGCCGTTCGTTGACCCAGCTGCCGGCATGAGGGCCTGCCGCCCCCGCGGGGCGTTCCGTCGCGGGGCTGGCGCGGATGGAAGTGAAAACGGTGTGACGTGCAATGATCATGGTTTGCGGGTGATCGGACAAAACACACCGGGGATTGGCCGCGCCTCCCCGGCATCGGTCGTTCGGGCTGTCACCATCGAGACATGAAACTCTTGTCCCGCGGGTCCCGCGAGTTGCCAGGAGTCACAGGCGTCGCTCGAGTTTCCCGGCGCAGTGACACCCTCTTGGGTCGGGTGAGCCACGGCGACATCGTCGTCACCGACCACCTCGACATCGATCGGAAGACCGCCGAATCGCTGGTCCGGGCCGATGTCACGGCCGTGGTCAACGCCTCGCCGTCCATCTCCGGCCGGTATCCCAACCTCGGCCCGGAGATCCTCGTCGCCTCGGGGATCATCCTGGTGGACGGGGTCGGCGACCGGGTGTTCACCGAACTCAAGGACGGTGCGAAGGTCCGCCTGCACGAGGGTGTCCTCTACGTCGGCGAGACCGAGGTGGCCGCGGGGACCCTGCAGACACCCGAGTCGGTGGCCGATCTGCTGATCGAGGCCAAGGCCGGTATGTCGGCCCAGCTGGAAGCCTTCGCCGCCAATTCGATCGAGTACATGAAGCGCGAGCGCAGTCTGCTCCTCGACGGTGTCGGCATCCCGGAGATCTCCCGGGACATCAGCGGCAAGCAGGTGCTCGTGGTGTCCGGCTCGGCCGAGACCGCCGCCGAGCTCAAGGCCCTCAAGAAGTACATCAAGGACTACAAGCCCGTCCTGGTCGGCGTGGACACCGGAGCCGACGCCCTGCGCAAGGCCGGGTACAAGCCGGACCTGATCATCGGCAACCCCGAGGACATCACCACCGAGACCCTGCGGTGCGGGGCCGAGGTCGTCATCCCTGCCCATATCGACGGGCACGCCCCGGGGCTGGAACGGGTGCAGGATCTCGGCATCGGCGCCGTCACCTTCCCGGCCAGCGGTACCAGCGAGGACCTCGCCCTGCTGCTGGCCGACGAGCGGGAGGCGACCTTGATCGTCACCGTCGGGATGCGGACCACCCTGGCCGACCTGCTCGACCGCGGACGGGGCTCTGCGGCCTCGACATTCCTGGTGCGCCTGCGGGTGTCGAACAAGATCGTCGAGGCCCCCGCGGTGGCGCGGTTGTACCGCGCCCGGGTGTCCTGGTGGGCGATCATGCTGCTGGTGGTCGCCGCCCTCGGCGCGATCGTGGTGGCCCTTCTGGTTTCCGATGTGTCCGGGACATATACCGACCTGGTACGTGACTGGTGGAACGACTTCGTAGTGTGGGTAAAGGGAATTTTCTGATGATTTCGATGCGTTACCACATCATTTCGCTCGCGGCCGTGTTCCTGGCCCTGGCCCTGGGGATCGTGCTCGGTGCCACCAAGGCCAGCTCGCCGCTGTTGACCAGCCTCAGCGGCTCGCGGGACACGTTGACCCAGGAACGGGATCAGCTCAAGGCCGACAACGAGGCCCTCAACCGTCAGGTCGCCTCGGCGGACACGATCGGTGAGGCCGTCTCCGAGGTGGCGGTGCGCTACCTCATGTCGGACCAGACGGTCGTGCTGATCACCACCTCGGACGCCGACCCGGCCGACCGCGACGCGGTCAAGTCGCTGTTGGCCAAGTCCGGTGCCACCATCACCGCCGAGGTCAACATGACGGAGGGCTTCACCGATCCGGCCAGGGCCCAGGAACTGCGTACCCTCGTCACCTCGAACATCCCGGCCGGGAAGTCGCTGCCGGAGGTCACCACGGCAGGCAGCCAGGTAGGCGGCCTGTTCGGGATCCTGTTGGTCAGCGACGCCGACGGCAAACCCCAGGCCAAGGACGAGGAGTTCGCCGCGGCCCTGGGCGCCTTCGACGGTGCCGGGTTCCTCAAGACCAGCGCCGCGCCCAAGCCCGGCCGTTTCGTCGTCATCGTGACCGGCGCGGCCACCACCGGTGGGTCCGAGGCCGATCGTGCGGCCACCACCGCCGATCTCGCCGCCCAACTCAAGACCACCGCCCAGGGGGTGGTCGTCGCCGGCCGTCAGGGCAGTGATTCACCCACCGGCTCGGTTGGTCTCATCCGGTCCGACGCCTACGCCAGCTCCGCCGTCAGCACCGTCGACGATGTCGACACCGGCAACGGCCGGCTCGCCACGGTGCTGGCCCTGGCCGAGCAGCGGGGCGGCGGTGCCGGTCGCTACGGCGTCGGCCCCAACGCCCAGGCACAGGTACCCACCCTGCGCACCGGCTGATCCTCCTCTCGCGTCATCAGGCCCGCCCCGCACCGAAAGATCCCTCGGTGCGGGGCGGGCCTGTCTGTTGTCCTGCACCGGGCCAACGGCGGCTTCCGGCCCGGCGGAACGGGCCTCGCGGCGGTGGGGGAAGAGTGATCTTCCTGTCCGGACTGCCGCAAACCGCCTCGGGGGTGTTAGGGTGAAATCCCGTGAAGTGATTGCTGAAATGCAGTCTTTCCTTCCTCATTCGAAGCGGACACGGGAGTGGTTTTGGCGCAGTCAGCGCGTTCGACCAAGCACATCTTCGTCACCGGCGGGGTGGCCTCGTCACTCGGCAAGGGTTTGACGGCATCGAGTCTGGGTCAGCTTCTGACCTCCCGCGGGATGCGGGTCACGATGCAGAAACTCGATCCCTACATCAACGTCGACCCCGGCACGATGAACCCGTTCCAACATGGCGAGGTCTTCGTCACCGAGGACGGCACCGAGTCCGATCTGGACATCGGTCACTACGAACGTTTCCTCGACCGGGACCTGACGGCGGATGCCAACGTCACCACCGGCAAGGTGTATTCCCGGGTCATCGCCCGGGAACGGCGGGGTGAGTACCTCGGCGACACCGTCCAGGTCATCCCGCACATCACCAACGAGATCAAGGAACGCATCCTGGCGATGTCGGCCGAGGTCGACGTCAACGGGGAGATGATCAAGCCCGATGTCGTCATCACCGAGATCGGCGGCACCGTCGGCGATATCGAGTCCCTCCCGTTCCTGGAAGCGGCTCGCCAGGTCCGGCACGACCTCGGCCGGGACAACGTGTTCTTCCTGCACGTCTCGTTGATCCCCTACCTCGCGCCCTCCGGTGAGCTCAAGACCAAGCCCACCCAGCACTCCGTGGCGGCCCTGCGCAACATCGGTATCCAGCCCGATGCGTTGGTGTGCCGGGCCGACCGGCCCATCCCGGACGCCATGAAGGCCAAGATCTCGATGATGTGTGATGTCGACGTCGACGCCGTCGTGGCCTGCCCGGATGCCCCGTCGATCTACGACATCCCCAAGGTGATCCATGCCGAGGGCCTGGACGCCTATGTCGTCCGCCGGCTCGGCCTGTCCTTCAAGGACGTCGACTGGACGGTCTGGGGTGATCTGCTCGAGCGGGTGCACAACCCGCGGGAGACGGTCCGGATCGCGTTGGTCGGCAAGTACATCGACCTGCCGGACGCCTACCTGTCCGTCACCGAGGCCCTGCGCGCCGGCGGGTTCGCCCACCACGCCAAGGTCGAGATCAAGTGGGTCGCCTCCGACGACGCCCTGACCCCGGCCGGTGCGGCCGCCGCACTCTCCGACGTGCAGGGGGTGCTGATCCCCGGTGGGTTCGGTGTCCGTGGCATCGAGGGCAAACTCGGCGCGCTGACCTACGCCCGGACCAACAACATCCCGACCCTGGGACTGTGCCTGGGCCTGCAGTGCATGGTGATCGAGGCCGCGCGGAACCTGGCCGGCCTGGGGGGTGCGAACTCCGCCGAGTTCGACGCCAATGCCGCCGATCCGGTCATTGCGACGATGGCCGATCAGACCGATGTCGTCGCCGGTGAGCGGGACATGGGTGGCACGATGCGCCTCGGTGCCTACCCGGCCAACCTGGCCGAGGGTTCGCTGGTGGCCGATGTGTACGGATCGCGTTCGGTCTCCGAACGTCACCGTCACCGCTACGAGGTCAACAACGCCTACCGGCCCCAGCTGGAGAAGGCCGGCCTCAAGGTCTCCGGTACCTCCCCGGACGGGCGACTCGTCGAGTTCGTCGAGCTGCCGCGGGAGGTCCACCCGTTCTACGTGGCCACCCAGGCGCACCCGGAACTGAAATCGCGGCCCACCCGGCCGCACCCGCTGTTCGCCTCCTTCATCCGGGCCTCCCTGGACTACCTGGAGTCCGAGCGGCTGCCCATCGGCGAGTCCGCCGAGGAGAAGTAGGACATGGGCGACCCGGTGGTGTTCGACGTGCTGTCCTCGAAGCGGGTCTTCGAGGGACGTATCGCGAAGGTACGGATCGACGAGGTGGTGATGCCCGGTGGTGGCAGCGCCGCCCGGGAGATCGTCGAACACGACCGGGCCGTCGCCGTGGTCGCCCTGGACGAGGACGGCTGCGTGGTGCTCATCGAGCAGTACCGGCACCCGCTGCGCCGTCGGCTCTGGGAACTGCCCGCCGGCCTGCTCGACATCGAGGGGGAGCCGGCCCGGGAGGCCGCTGCCCGGGAACTCGCCGAGGAGGTGGGCCTGGCGGCCGAGCGCTGGGACGTGCTGGTCGACATCGCCAGCTCCCCGGGTTTCACCGACGAGGCCGTCCGGATCTTCCTCGCCCGCGGTCTGATCGACATCGGGCGTCAGGGGGAGATCGAGCACGAGGAGGCCGACCTGAGGATCGTGCGGGTGCCGTTGGCCCGTGCGGTCGAGGCGGTGTTCGCCGGACGGATCGTCAACTCCTCCGCGGTCGCCGGGCTCCTGGCCACCCAGGCCGCCCTCACCGGCGGACTGCCGCTGCGCGACGGGGCCGAGTCCTGGACCGGGCCCGCCCTGCAGCGTGGTGACGACGAAGAACTGGGTTCGGCAGGCACACTCGGTACATGACCGGTGCCGCTCATCTCGACCCGTCGGCGGCCTCGCCGTCGTCGGTCGAAGCGCCGCCCGTCGAGGTGTCCCGCGAGCTCCAGGTCGCCCTGCGGGGGTACCTTGACCATCTGACGGTCGAGCGCGGTCTGGCCCGCAATTCGCTCCTGTCCTACCGGCGCGACCTGCAGCGATACCTGGAGTACCTGGCCGGGCAGGGGGTGACGGAGCCGTCGAGGATCGAACCGTCCCATGTCGCCTCCTACCTCGCCGACCTGCGGACCGGGAACTCCGCACGGATGCCATTGGCGGCATCCTCCGCGGCCCGCGCCGTGGTCGCCGCACGCGGGTGGCACAAGTTCCTGGCCGCCGAGGGCCTGGTGACCGCCGACCCCTCCCGGGACGTCCGGCCGCCGTCACCGGCCAAACGGCTGCCCAAGGCGTTGCCCCTGGAGCAGATCACCGCCCTGCTCGATTCCGTCACCGGTGACGAACCACGCAACCTGCGCGACCGGGCGCTGCTGGAGTTCCTCTACGCCACCGGGGCACGGATCTCCGAGGCCGTTGGGCTGGACGTGGATGATGTCGACCTGGTGTCCGAGCCGGAGTCCGGACTCACCGGGGTGGCGATCCTGCGGGGGAAGGGCAGCAAGGAGCGGCTGGTCCCGGTGGGCTCCTACGCCGCTGCCGCCCTGTCGGCCTACCAGGTGCGCGGTCGACCCACGCTGGCCGCTGCGGGGCGTACAGCCACCCGCGGGGGAGCGATGTTCCTGAACGCGCGTGGTGGGCGACTGTCCCGTCAGGGGGCGTGGCAGATCCTGAACGCCGCGGCCGAGCGCGCACACATCGCCGAGGGGGTGTCCCCGCACACGATGCGGCACTCCTTCGCCACCCACCTGCTCGAAGGTGGAGCCGATGTCCGCACCGTGCAGGAACTGCTCGGGCACGCCTCGGTGACCACCACGCAGGTCTACACCCTGGTGACCGTGGACGCGCTGCGTGAGGTGTACGCGCTGTCGCACCCCCGCGCCCGCTGAGATCTCGCATCCCGCGGTGGTTCCGCGTCGCGTGGTGGTTCTGCATCCCGCGGTGGGATATGCGCAGCATTTCGCCCGGAAACCTGCGCATGTCCCACCGCAGGATGCGGGGGTCAGAGCTTGTCCGGGGCGGCGGACTCCTCAGCGGGCCGGACCACCTCGGGCGGACGGCCCTGCCCGTAGAACTCGTTGTAGGAGGCCCCCGCGCTGCCGATGCCCCGGGCCAGTCGACCGGACCGGTGGGTCCAGATGTACCCGAGCAGCCCCCCGATCGCTGCCAGCACCACGACGAAAATGACGACGGTCCACATACGGCCTCCCCAGATTGCCCCCGGACCGCGAACCTGTTTCCCCTGCCTTCCCGCCGGTGCGCCTTCCGACGCGACTCGCCGAAAAAACGCCACCCGACGGACTGCGGCCGGGGGATCGGTGCCACCTGCCGGGGGATCGATCTCCTGCTCACGACCATAGCAATGACCGGTTCCGCCGCGTCGCGTTGGTCAACCCCCGGGACCCCGCCTAGTCTGGAGGGGTACCCGTCAAGAGGCGGCCCGACCCGAAGGAGCAGTGCTGCTGATGAGCGCACCGGATGACGCTGCATGGATTGCGGCCGCCGGAGCTCCGCGCACCCTCCCGAGCTACGCAACCACGCCGTCCCGGCCCGCGTCACAGGGACATGCCGATCACAGTGATGCCACCCGGCGCGCGGTGGAAGCCGTGAGTGCCGTCGAGGAGGTCGCCGTGGATCCCGCCTTCGTGCAGGACCAGGACGTCGAGGGCCCCGAGGACTACGCGACCGTGGTGCACGTGTCTGCCCAGGAGTCGGCAGCCGCCTTCTCGGCCCTGTTCGACGCTCCGGTCGAGCCCGAGGCCACCGAACTCGCTGCGCCGGCCCCTGAGGCTCCGGCATCCCCGGCACCACCCGCGCCTGCGGTGGCCCCCGAGCCCGAACTGGGCCCGACCGGCCGCCCGTACCGCGTCATCCCGGAACCGGCACCGGTCGACCGGCACGGCCCGGCCCGGGTCATCGCCATGTGCAACCAGAAGGGCGGGGTCGGCAAAACGACCTCGACCATCAACCTCGGTGCGGCCCTGGCCCAGTACGGCCGCCGGGTGCTGCTGGTGGACCTCGACCCGCAGGGCGCATTGTCGGCCGGTCTGGGCGTGCAGTCCCACCAGCTCGACCGCACCATCTACAACCTGATGCTGGAACGTTCGACCACCCTGGCCGATGTGCTGGTGCCGACCAAGATCGAGGGTCTGGACCTGCTCCCGGCGAACATCGACCTGTCGGCCGCCGAGGTGCAGCTGATCAGCGAGGTCGGCCGCGAGCAGACCCTCGGCCGTGCGCTGCGGCCGGTGCTGCACGACTACGACTACATCCTGATCGACTGCCAGCCCTCCCTCGGGCTGCTCACGGTCAACGCCCTGGCCTGCGCCCACGCGGTGTTGATGCCCGTTGCGGCCGAGTACTTCTCGCTCCGCGGGGTGGCCCTGCTGGTGGACACCATCGACAAGGTGCAGGAGCGGCTGAACCCGGACCTGACGGTCGACGGTGTGCTGGTGACGATGTTCGACGGCCGGACCGTGCACTCCCGCGAGGTAGTCGCGACCCTGGTCGAGCAGTTCGGCGACCAGTTGTACGACACCGTCATCGCCCGGACGGTGAAGTTCCCCGAGGCCACGGTCGCCGGGGACCCGATCACCACCTACGCACCGAGTTCGGCCGCGGCCACCGCGTACCGGAACCTCGCGAAGGAAGTCATCGCCCATGACGCGCACTAGTTCGCGGTGCGTCCGCCCGACCCGGGTGGCGTGCGGGGACCAGCGATGACCACCGCGCCGCCCGAGACTCCGCTGGCCTTGGCGGCGCGCGATGACGAACTCGAATCGCTGGAAGCTGCCGTCGGCCCGGATGTCGACGACACCCGGGACAAGTCCGCCGACGACACCGCCGCCGCGACCCATGCCGCCTCGATCGACACCTCCCGGTCCTTCCGGGTCGTGCTGAAGAACTTCGAGGGTCCGTTCGACCTGCTGCTGCAACTGATCTCGCAGCACCAGATGGACGTCACCGATGTCGCCCTGCACGCCGTCACGGACGAGTTCATCGCGCACATCCGGGCCGCCGGCAAGGAGTTCGACCTCGGTCAGGTGACCGAGTTCCTGGTCGTGGCAGCGACTCTGCTCGATCTGAAGGCGGCGCGTCTGCTGCCGGACGGCGACATCGACGACGAGGGCGACCTCGCGTTGCTGGAAGCCCGTGACCTGCTGTTCGCGCGGCTGCTGGCCTACCGTGCCTACCAACAGGTCTCGATGTTGTTCCGGGAACTGGAGGCGACGGCCCAGCGGCGCTACCCGCGGGCGGTGACCCTGGAGGCCAAGTTCCTCGGTCTGCTGCCGGAGGTCAACATCGGCCTGGACCCGGACGGTTTCGCCGAGATGGCGGCCTCGGTGTTCCGGCCGAAACCACCGCCGGCCCGGGTGTCGCTGGACCACATCCACTCCTCCCCGGTCTCGGTGGCCGAGCACACCGCCTCGATGCGGGAGTACCTGACCGAACACGGTCAGGCGACCTTCGCCGAACTGATCTCCGGCTGCACGATGACCTTGGAGGTCGTCGCACGCTTCCTCGGTCTGCTCAACCTGTTCCGCGAGGCGGCGGTGCTGTTCGACCAGCCCGAGCCGCTGGGGGAGCTGACGGTCCGCTGGTCCGGCGAGGGTTCCACCGCCGGCGTACCGACGGCGGAGGAGTACGAATGAGTGAGCAGGAGGCCCTGGTGAACGGGGCAGCGCGGGCCGCTGAAGACACCAGCTCGGACCTCGCTCCGGGGACGGCCGGCACCGAGGCGGACCTGTTGGTCTCCGAGGGTGCGCCTGAGGACGGTCCCGAGGGTATTGATGCCGACGCGCCTGAGGACGCCCACCTTGCCGCCGCCGATCTTGACGACGCCGATCTCGACGACACCGAGGAGCCGCCGGTCCTCGACGGCACCATCGTGTTCGAGGACGACCTGCCCAGCGCCCTGGAATCGGTGCTGCTGGTGGTCGACACCCCGGTGACCGAGCGGGCGCTCGGCGCGGCGGTCGGTTACCCGGAGTTCCGGGTGCGCGAGGAGCTGGTCCGGCTCGCCGCGCGCTACACCGAGGCCGGCTCCGGGATCGACCTCCGGGAGGCCGGTGGCGGGTGGCGGTTCTACACCCGGGACCGGTTCGCCTCGGTGGTGGAGAGGTTCGTCCTCGACGGTCAGCAGTCGCGGCTGTCCCGGGCGGCGCTGGAGTCCTTGGCCGTCATCGCCTACCGGCAGCCGGTCACCCGGGCGCGCATCTCCGCAGTTCGTGGCGTCAACGTGGACGGCGTCATCCGCACCCTGGCCGCTCGCGGCCTGATCGAAGAAGTTGGCACCGATGTGGACACCGGTGGTCTGCTGTACCGCACGACGGAATTGTTCCTCGAGCGTCTGGGTTTGAACTCCTTGGAGGATCTCCCAGCGCTCGGCCCCCTGCTCCCAGAAATTGATGCAATCGACGATGTCTGACAAAAGACGAACGAACACGAACACCACCCCCGACGAGGATTCGAACGACGGCCTCGTCCGGCTGCAGAAGGTGCTGTCGACGGCCGGTGTGGCCTCACGCAGGCACGCCGAGGAACTGATCCGGGCGGGCCGGGTCAAGGTCGACGGCCTGGTCGTCCACGAGATGGGCCGCCGGATCGACCCGCAGAACGCCGTGGTCCATGTCGACGGCAACCGGATCGTCACCCAGGAGGACCTGGTCTACCTGGCGCTGAACAAGATGCCGGGCATGCTCTCGACCATGTCGGACGACCTGAACCGTCCGCACATCGGCCAACTGGTCCAGGACCGGACCGAGCGGCTGTTCCACGTCGGACGGCTCGACATGGACTCCGAGGGTTTGATCCTGCTGACCAACGACGGCGACCTGGCCCACCGGCTGACCCACCCGTCCTACGGTGTTCCCAAGACCTACATGGCCGAGGTTCCCGGCCCGATCCCGCGTGACCTGGGCAAGAAGCTCAAGGCCGGGATCGAGCTGGAGGACGGGCCGGTCAAGGTCGACTCCTTCGAGCTGGTCGACCAGCACAACGGCCGCGCCGTGGTCGAGGTGGTCCTGCACGAGGGCCGCAAGCACATCGTCCGGCGCATGCTGGAAGAGGTCGGCCACCCGGTGTCGCGGCTGGTCCGCACCCGGATCGGTGACGTCCAGCTCGGGCACCAGCGCCCGGGAACCCTGCGCAAGCTGAATTCGGTGGAGATCAGCCTGCTGTACAAAGCGGTCGGGCTGTGAGCTCGTTCGTCATCGCGATCGACGGTCCCAGCGGCACCGGCAAGTCGACGGTCTCCCGTCGGGTCGCCGCCGCGCTCGGGGCCGGGTACCTGGACACCGGCGCGATGTACCGCATCGTCACCCTCGCGGTGTTGAACGCCGGGGTCGACCCGGCTGACGACGAGGCGGTGGCTGCCCTGCTGCCGACGTTGACCTTCGCCTCACCCACCGATCCGGTGGCCCAGAACCATGAGCTCGACGGGGTGGACGTCGGACAGGCGATCCGCTCCCACGAGGTGACGGCGGCGGTGTCGCCGGTGTCGGCGAACCCGGCGGTACGGCTGTGGCTGAAGGAGCGGCAGCAGGAGCTGGCGCACTCGGGCCGGATGGTGGTGGAGGGCCGGGACATCGGCACCGTCATCGCCCCCGGCGCCGACCTGAAGATCTACCTGACGGCGGACGAGGGGGTGCGGGCGGCACGTCGGCACCGTGACTACGCCCCGGGTGCCGGAGCGTTGCAGGTCGATGCGGTGCAGACCGCGTTGGCCGCCCGGGACCGGTTCGATTCCACCCGCGCACACGCCCCGTTGCGGGCCGCCGAGGATTCGGTCGAGGTGGATTCCACCCACTTCGAGATCGAGGACACCGTGGCGGCGATCCTGCGTCTGGCAGGCGAGCGAGGGATCTCGTGAAGTTCTTCCGGCTACCGGGAAAGAGCGATCCGGTTCCGGAGGTCACGAAGGGATGGAAGGTCGACAACGGCCGCCGGATCGGGGTGGCCCTCGGGCTGATCGTCTACCGGATGCGCATCGTGGGGCTGTCCCGCGTGCCCGCCTCCGGGCCGGTGGTGTTCGTCATCAACCACTCGACGATGCTGGACGGGCCGGTGCTGTTCGGCTATCTGCCGCGACGGGTGTCGTTCCTGGTCAAAGCGGAGATGTTCTCCGGTTTCATGGGCTGGTTGCTGACGACCGTCGGGCAGTACGGGCTGAACCGGGACATCCCGGACCGCGGCCCGCTGATGAAGGCGCTGGCCCAGTTGAAGGCAGGTGGCACCGTCGGGATCTTCCCGGAGGGAACCCGCGGTGACGGGGGTGTCGCCGCGGTGTTCAACGGGGCCGGTTGGCTGGCGCTGCGGTCCGGAGCGGCGATCGTGCCGATCGCCATTCGTGGGACGAAACGACCCGAGGGTGGCCGGCGACGGTTCCGACCGAAGGTAGATGTGCTGATCGGCGAGGTGTTCACAGTGGGCACCGGGGCCGGAAAAACAGCCGTGGAATCGGCCACGGAGCAGATCCATGAGAAGCTGAAAAGCCTGGTTGTCGAGCTCGACACGCGTCGCACCAGTGCTTGAACCGCAGTGCGGAAGGAAATATCAGTGAGTGAAATTCTAGGTGCCGGCGAAGAAGTTGCCGCACCGAATGACGGAACCTGGTCGGACGAAAGCGATTTCGCCGGTTGGGAGGACGGTGCCTTTGACATCGACGCCGAGATCGGCGCCGATGTCCGGGTGCCGAGCCTGGCGATCGTGGGACGCCCGAATGTGGGCAAGTCCACCCTGGTGAACCGGATCATCGCCCGCCGCGAGGCAGTGGTGCAGGACATTCCGGGTGTGACCCGTGACCGTGTGTCCTACGACGCACTGTGGCGTGGACGACGCTTCACCGTGGTGGACACCGGTGGCTGGGAGCCGCGCGTCGACGGGCTCAAGGGTGCGGTGGCCATGCAGGCCGAGCACGCCATGAAGACCTCGGACGCGGTGCTGGTCGTCGTGGATGCCATGGTGGGTGCCACGGAGACCGACGAGGCCATCGCGAAGGTGCTGCGGCGCTCCAAGCGCCCCGTCATCCTGGTGGCGAACAAGGTCGACGACGATCGGGCCATCGCCGATGCGGCGGAACTGTGGAACCTCGGACTGGGGGAGCCGTTCCTGGTGTCGGCCCTGCACGGCCGTGGCTCCGGCGACCTCCTCGACGTCATCCTCGACGCGCTGCCGGAAACCCCGGCGGAGATCTTCGGCAACGTCGGCGGACCGCGCCGCGTCGCCCTGGTCGGCAAGCCGAACGTGGGCAAGTCCTCCCTGCTGAACAAGCTGACCGGCGAGAATCGCTCCGTGGTCGACTCGGTGGCGGGTACCACGGTCGACCCGGTCGACTCCCTGGTGGAGCTGGACAACGAGATCTGGCGTTTCGTCGACACCGCGGGCCTGCGCCGGCGCGTGTCCCACGCGGACGGCATGGAGTACTACGCGTCCCTGCGGACCCAGTCGGCGATCGAGTCGGCCGAGGTCGCCGTGGTGCTGATCGACTCCTCCAAGCCGCTCAGCGAGCAGGACCAGCGGGTGATCTCGATGGTGACCGACTCCGGCCGGGCCGTCGTGATCGCACTCAACAAGGCTGATCTGGTGGACGCCGATCGCCGCGAGGAGATCAACAAGGAACTGGAGCGTGACCTGGTCCGGATCCCGTGGGCGACGACGATCAACATCTCGGCGATGACGGGATCGCGGGTGCATCGGCTCGCTCCGGCGCTGCGCGAGGCGCTGGAGTCCTGGGACAAGCGGATCCCGACCGGGCGTCTGAACGCCTGGCTGGGTGAGGTCATCGCGGCGAACCCGCCGCCCGTCCGTGGTGGACGGCAGCCGCGGGTGCTGTTCGCGACCCAGGCCGCCAACCGGCCGCCGACGTTCGTCCTGTTCAGCAGCGGGTTCCTGGAGGCCGGTTACCGGCGGTTCCTGGAGCGCAAGCTGCGCGAGGAGTTCGGCTTCGCCGGCTCGCCGATCCGGATCAACGTCCGGGTGCGCGAGAAGCGCGGAGCGCCCAAGGGCAAGGGCTGATTTCTAGCTTTCCGACGATTTGGGTCCTGGATGGTCAGATTTCGACCATCCAGGACCCAAATCGTCGTTTCGGGCCTGTGTGGGGTGGGGTGTGTGGCAGGGTCGATCGGGGGCGGCGGGGCTAGGGTCTGCTGGCATGGCGATACAGCGGATGGACAATGTCGCGATCGTGGTCGACGATCTGGACGCGGCGATCGCGTTCTTCACTGCGCTCGGCATGGAGCCGGAGGGGCGGTCGTCGATCGAAGGGCCGTGGGCCGACCTCACGGTGGGGCTGGATGGGATCCGGAGCGAGATCGCGATGATGCGAACCCCGGACGGGCACAGCAAGTTGGAGCTGACCAAGTACCACGCGCCGGCGGCGGTCGCTGCCGAGCCGGCGATTCCGCCGCCCAACACCTTGGGCCTGCACCGGATCATGTTCGCCGTGGACGACATCGACGACACGATTGCCCGGTTGCGGCCCCTGGGCGGAGAAGTTCTGCGCGAGGTCGCGCAGTACGAGAACCTGTTCCGGCTCTGCTACCTGCGCGGACCGGCGGGGATCATTGTGGCGCTGGCCGAGCAGGTCGGATGAGGGGGCTTGCGGGGGTCAGGATGGTTCGAGGCATGGTTCGGAGTGCGGTAACCTTTAGTGGCTCGGTTCGCCGAGTGAGCGGGCTGTAGCGCAGCTTGGTAGCGCACTTGACTGGGGGTCAAGGGGTCGCAGGTTCAAATCCTGTCAGCCCGACCGCTGGAAAGGCCAGGTAGAGGGAAGATTTACCCTCTGACCTGGCCTTTTTCGTGTCCAGGGTGCGGCCGCCGGGGCTCGTCCGAGGGTGGTCTAGGCGGGTCGAGACGGGTCGATTCGGATGCTCTCGCCCCCCAATCTCCCCCCAGACCCTACGGATTCCGACTGATTCCTAGAGCACTCACACCTCCACCTCCATCCCCGGCCACTCGTACCACCCGGGGTGGTTGACGCATGCCGGTGCGCACGCGGTCAGGTCGCATCCGTCGTGACTCCACAGGCGGTGCCCGGTGTGGCCTTCCTGGCAGAGGCAGGGGTAGAAGCTGACGGTCATCTGGCCGGGGACCATCGGGTGGCCGGCGGGGCAGAACTTGGGCAGGTACGGGGTGACCGTGAGTCCGTCGAGCCGGTTGTACCGGAGGTCGATGTTGTACTTGGCGACGTAGGCCAGTTGTTCGGGGGTGAGGCTCACAGCCCGGCCTTGATCGGCTTGGTGTCGGGGTGGTCGGCGGGGAGGATGATGTATCCGTCGCGGCCCTGAGCTGATCCACAGCTTCGTGGTCACGAACAGTTCCGACCGGTCGACGGATCGCATCGCCGACCTTGCCAACAACGCACGGTTCACTTTCCTCGACCCGACGGCACAGGACTTCTACCCGGACTGGGAGCGCAGCGCGGATGACATTGTTGCCGCTCTCCGTGGCTACGCCGGTCGCAATCCCGAAGACCGCACCCTCACCGACATGATCGGTGAACTTGCTATTCGCAGCGTCGAGTTCCGAACCCGCTGGGCCG
Organism: Nakamurella silvestris; assembly: GCA_003576535.1. GTDB lineage: Bacteria > Actinomycetota > Actinomycetes > Mycobacteriales > Nakamurellaceae > Nakamurella > Nakamurella silvestris. The sequence goes on from QXCQ01000078.1 coordinate 24,285, forward strand.
CCCACAACGTCCGCCACCACCGCACAGGAACGAAGAAGATCAATCACCCCCAAGTCGGGGCACTTGAGCTGCTTTATGAAGCCATGGAGATGACCGCCGACCCCGGCCTCACCTTCTGCACGAGCACCGCCGAACCAAACACCCCATCCCACGACCGCATGCAACTCCTCGCGAGCCTCGCCGCCACGACTGGGGTTCCCCCTGCGGAGTGGACATCGATCTAGCGGGTCTTGACGGCCTGCTGGGAGGATGTGTTCATGCCGAAATCACGTCGGGCTTTCACTCCTGAGTACAAGGTGGAGGCCGCCCACCGGGTCATCGATACCGGCCGGAACATCGCTGAGGTGGCCCGGGAGTTGGACCTGGGTGAGCAGCTGCTGGGGCGGTGGGTTCGGGAGGAGCGGGTCCGGGTGGAGGCCGCGGCCGGTTCCGGCCAGGCACCGTTGACGGGCGCTGAACGGGCCGAGCTGCAACGGCTCCGCCGGCAGGTTTCCGAGCAGGAGAAGGACATCGCTTTCTTGAAAAAAGCATCGGCGTACTTCGCGTCGATGCAGCCAAAGTGACCTACTTTGAGTTGATCGCCTCGGAGTACGCCAGCCATGGTGTCGACGTGATGGTCCGTAATCTCCCGGTGTCGC
>QXCQ01000078.1:25066-25424 GCA_003576535.1 Nakamurella silvestris
ACAAGACGCTGTGTGGACGTCGGACATTCCCCCAGCCCTAGCGGGCCGGGAGGTGCCCCCACTATCTCACCTGCGGGCAGGGGGATCTGTACTTATGCGCTGTGAAGGACGAGCACTCCAAGCCGATCCTGGGATGGAAGGTCGCCGACCACATGCGCGCCGACCTCGTCGCCGACTGCTTGATCGACGCCGTCAACGTCCGAGGCGGGTCCTGCAAGGGTGTGATCTTCCATTCCGATCGCGGAACTCAATACACCTCAACACTTGTCGCGGATACCGCTACCGGGCTAAGGTTGCTCAGATCGATGGGCGACACCGGCATTTGCTGGGACAACGCCGCCGCAGAATCGCTCTGGTC
>QXCQ01000078.1:25546-59306 GCA_003576535.1 Nakamurella silvestris
AACCTCAGAAGGCCTGGAGGTGCGTCGCAATCGCCGCTCGACTTATCAAGGCCATGACCTCCGAACCCTCCGGTTAGTCACTGACCCCTCGCTGATCTGCTAGCGGGCGCGCCGATTCGCCAACCCGTCGCTACGACCGGGAAGGTGACGGATGGCTTCGGTGGGTACTCGACGGAGAACTCGAGGCGTTGCTATTTGAGATCCCGGATCGATTGCAGATTCACTCTGTCGCAGTCAGCCCGGTGCACTTCTCCGGCTCCAGGCAGCCCGACCTTCTGTTCGACTATGCGGAGGCGCCGCTGTCCGACGTCCTCGATCTGATCGGGCTCAGCCAGGCGAAAGTGGTCTTCTTAGCGGCGAACCTGTTCGACTCGAACAATCTGGTCGAGGGACGAGAGCGTGACCTTCCGGGCGTAGAGGACATGAATTGACTTGCGCCCCACTGGGAGAACCGGACGCCGGACTGATCGCAAAACCCCGCAGCCCGGCCCGCTCCACCTCGCCGCCCGCCTGTCCACCGAGGACATCAAGGTAGAGGCCCGCAGGATGAACCGCAAACACCCCGCAGACGACGCGGTCCTCGACGCCCCCGCCCTCGCCTGGGAACCCGACGACCGGCCACTGGCCGTCGGCGGAATCCCAGGCTCTCCGCCGGGGTACATCGCCAACCCGGTCGGGTCTGCGCCCGCTGGATCCGTTGGCGCGCACCACACGGGGCCACCCGGTGACCGTGATTCATACCGAGCGGAACGTTAAGTTCCTTGCTGCTGCTGCTGCGGTCCTCACCGGAAGAGGCGGCAAAATCATAATGCCCGGGCCTGTCGAGATCCGGAGTACTGCAACCGGGCAGGCTGACGCCCGCGTTGAAACCGCGTTACTACTTCAACGATCTCCGCGCGTCCCTGACAATCGAAGCGCTCGCGAGCAAACCACAGGCCGCAATCACAATTCCGGCGACCAACCCGAACGTTGTGTCGTGCCGCAGTGCCGTAATGATGCCGACGATTACCAAACAGGCCGTCGCGGGCAGACCTCTCACCCGGCGGGCGGACTGGCCTTTGTCCGGGGTGTTTGTCATGGTTCCCATCCGATCATGACTCGTCGGAGTTGGCCGGCAAAGGTACGCGATGACGGTCACGATCGCAAGTGCTGCAATTCCCGCCGACCAGCCGGCACTCCACCCTTCTCCTGCGGAGGCACCCGGTGCCCCCCGCCCTAACGTCCGGCCGGCCCGGCATTCCGAAACCTGCGGCGCTGCTGCTCCAGCAGCGCCGTGGCCTTCTCCGACGAAACATCCCCGAGCGTGGCATATGACGTCACTTTCACCCACCCGCCGGACCGCTTCACAAATCCGATACCGCGCAACCCTCGATCCTCGAAGTGATCGACCTCGTCCCAATCGAACCGACGCCGGAACCCGAAATCATCGATCGCGACCAACCCGGCCGGGCTACAACGAACCCCCGCCCGCAGGCTCGCAACGAAGGCAAGGACGAAGACCACCCCACAGGCAACGGCCACGAACTTCCCACCACCAGGCCTACTGAAGGCCAGGAACGCCGACAGCCCAATGAACAGAACCCAGACCACATAGATGAATTTGCGAGCCGGATTGCGCAGAACGAACACTTCATCGCCGTCAGCCATTTTCATACGCTAACCGATCGCCCCGATCCACATCTCACCCCCATCAGAACGCACAAGGAGCAGGACACAATGCCAGCATGCGGACGCCAGTCGTCGCCCAAGAATCTGGGGATTCGGCAGAAGCAGGCTCGGGCTCCGGGCTGGGCTGCTTCGGGTGTTCTGCACCTTCTACGGCGACAAGATCGTCCTGCTCCATCACGGCTGCGACCCGAAGGCCGACCCGTCGGCCAAGCGCCAGCAGGATGAGATCGCGAAGGCTCGCAAGATCCACGGACGTTGGAAGGAGCGGCGCAGGTCTTGACCCGGATATGTGGTTTAGCACATACTAGTTGCAGAGAGGAGCCGTGATGGCGAAGGACTTCAACGAGCTGGCGGATCGCGCGAAGGCGACGTGGTCCGAGGAGACTCAGGGTGTGTACACAGCGGCGTCATCCGAGTTCGCGGCCGAGGTAAGTGAGCGAGCGGAGCTCGGTGCTTTGCTCGCGACGGCCCGCAAGGCCAGGTCTCTCACTCAGCCTGCGCTGTCCGACCTGACCGGCATCCAGCAGGCCGAGATCAGTCGGATCGAGCGAGGCACGGGCAACCCGACTGCTTCGACACTTCTGCGACTGGCCGATGCCTTGGGGCAGAAGCTCACACTGGTGCCGGTGAGCCGCTGAAGCGGTTCCCTGTCAACCAGCCGCCTCAGGCGCTCCCGTCGCCCCCGGGGCATACGGCACCACACACCCAGAGGTATGCGCGTCTCCCGTCCCCAGGTGCGAGCGTTCACCCCGGGTAGCGAACCGTCGTTCGACCAGGAACCAGCTCGCCACCGCAATTGGCATCACGGCCAGCATCGATGTCATGGCGAACACGTAGATCTCCAACCGGCCCGCCCCGAAGATCAACAACACCTGCTGGACGAGAAACCCGTAGATGTAGACGCCGTAGGAGAAGTCGTGCCTGGTCCATGGCACGCGGATCGCCTGACCCAACCAGATCAATCCGTAGGCCAGCAACGGGCTCGCGAGATACGGCCCGAGGTCGGGCCACGCCGCCGAGATCGCGACAACCCCGATCAGGCAGCCGATCCCGGCTACACCCCGCGGCGGAAGCTTCGAGCGGAGGACGAAAGCCAAGCACCCAGCGAAGAAGAACGGGGCGACCGTCATCAGGGTCCACACCCAAGAGTTCGCAGGCAGGGCGTCCTGCCGGAGATCCTCACAAGCATGGACGACGATCGACACCACCAGCAGGAGAAGCCACGGCCACCAGTGCCGGCGGAAGACACGCGACGCACCGAGAACCCCGACCACCAGATAACAGACGAACTCGAACCACAGGGTCCACAGCGGTGCGTTGAGCAGATCCGATCGAGGCAGCCCATTCGTGATCGACCCGATGGTCTGCTGCCTGATCTGCAGGGTCAGGTTCTGGAACAGGTACGTCAGGGGGAGTGGTTCCTCGGAGAAGTAACCGGTCAGGTGGCCGCTGCGGTACCAGAAACACACTGGTCCGACGACGAAGACCGTCACCAGCAGGCACGCCACAAAACCAGGGAAGATCCGCAACACCCGCCGCGTGATGAAATCGCCGAAGCTCCTCTTCGTTCGACTGGCCAGGATCAGGTAGCCGCTGATGGCGAAGAAACAGAACACGGCCCAGGTCCCCAGGTCGTAGCTGCCCCACGCGGGCCTGCCCGGAGTCAGGGTCAGCCCCCACGCGTGGGAGACGACGACCGATAGTGCCAGCGCCAGGCGCAACAGGTTCAACCCCTGGCTCCGGGCGGCCGGACGCTCCAATGCGACCATCACCGTCCGCCCCGGGTAGTGCGCTGCACGTCGGTTCCCCTCCCGGCCCAAGCCCGTGCGTCTGCACAGGTCGGAACAGGGAACGCGGCTCACCAGGCCAAATGTTGAGTGGCGGAGCCGTGAACATCGGACACGCGAGTCCGCGCGCCACCACACCCGGCAATCGACCGGGCGGGCGTCGGTCGGTCCGCGGAGAATCTCGCTAAGTTCTTTCCAGGAATGTGTCGTGTCACCGCCGTCTGCAACGACCAAGGAGCGTGACACCAACCGCGTCGCACTCCGATGGAAGGAACGAATGATGAAGTATGTGATCCTGATGCAGGTCGACCCCGCCGTGCTGGAGAGCCTGACCGAGGAACAGCAGCACACCATCCAGTCCGGTCACGGTGACTTCATGGATGCCACCAAGGCCTCCGGCGAGTTCGTGGCCACCAACGCCCTCGCCGACCCGAGCCGCTCCAAGGTCATCCGGTCCAAGGGCGGCGTCCCGGAGGTCACCGACGGACCGTTCGTCGAAGCCAAGGAATTCATGGGCGGCTACTACCTCATCGATGTCGAGAACGAGGAGCGGGCGATCGAACTGGCCAAGCTCATTCCGGACTCCACCATCGACGGTCTCGCCCTCGAGATCCGCCAGGTCATGTTCTTCGATGGCGGCGACATGTGAGCATTCCGCAGCAGCGCGAGGGCCTGTGGCGCGATCTCGCACCGCAGGTCCTCGCGCGGTTGCTCCGCACCTACGGTCCCGACCAGTTCGACGCCTGTGAGGACGCGGTCCAGGAAGCGCTGCTGGCCGCGCACCAGCAGTGGGAGGAAAATCCTCCCCAGGACCCGCTCGGCTGGCTGATCACCACCAGCCGGTGGCGCTACGTCGACTGGGTTCGATCGGATCGGAGCCGACGCGATCGGGAGACCAAAGTCGATCGACTGACCGAACCTCTTCTAGGACAGGGGACCTCGAGCGGCGACGATAGCCTGCTGGTTCTCCAGCTGTGCTGCCATCCGGAACTGCCGCGTGCCGCGCAGATCGCCCTCACCCTGCGGGCGGTCTGTGGACTCACCACCGCCCAGATCTCGCATGTCTACCAGCTTCCCGAAGCGACTGTGGCCCAACGCATCACCCGAGCCAAGAGAAGGCTCGACGAGCTGGGGCGGGTGTTTCCCGCAACGACCGACCCGTCAGCCCTGACGCCGACGGTGCTGAACGTCATCTACGTCATGTTCACCGAGGCGCACCACACCATGAGTGGTTCCCCTGCTCGTGACGCCGATCTTGCCGACGAGGCATTGCATCTCGGTCGTCAACTCCGATCCGGCGCACCGGGTGATACCGAGGTGGCCGGGCTGTTGGCGCTGATGTTGTTCACCGAGGCCAGGCAACCCGCCCGCATCACGGCAGCCGGGGATCTGATGGCCCTCGACGAGCAGGACCGGAGCGTGTGGGACCGGACGCTCATCGCCGAGGGGCTGCGCATCCTCGACAGGTCGGTGGCGGGGGCCACTCCCGGTCCGTATCTGATCCAGGCCTGCATCGCCGGTCTGCACGCCCAGGCACCGGACGTGGACAGGACCGACTGGCGGGAGATCCTGGCCCTCTACCGGCTGCTGGAGCTGACCACGAACGGGCTGAACCCGACCATTCGCCTCAACCGCATCGTCGCCGAAGCAATGGTCCACGGGCCCGCCCGAGCGCTCGAACTCCTCGACCAGCTTCGAGAAGAGCATCCCGGTCTGCCGCGCCTCCATGCTGTTCGGGCCGATCTGCTTCGCCGATCCGGGGATCGGGTCGCCGCTGCCGGCGAGTATCGGGAGGCCGCCAGGGCCGCCGACAACCTGGCCGAGCAACGGCTGCTCCTGCGAAGGCTGCGCGAACTCGGGGCATAAGCCCAGTTCCCGCGCAGCGTTCAGGGATCGGCGCACACTACAGGGTGCGCGGATCCCGAATCGGTGCGCGGGAGCGGCAGGGGGACTGCGCATAGGAACGGTCGGCCGGGCCGGGGCGTGTCGCTTCATCGACCGTCGAGTGAGTCACCATGGCGTGGAAGCGGATTCGAGTGTTTGCCGCCTCGACGAAACAGGTACGGCGCGCGCTCAACAACGACTGTCAACACCGCCACTGCGGCGAACGCAAGCATGCTCAGCCAGAAGGGTGCCTCCAACGCGATGAGGATGTACGGGGGCATGAGAAATGCTAGGTACGAGAGTGATCCTCGATACCAAGGTCGCCGTACGGTGGGCGGCTTTGTCCCATCGACTCGGTTCATGCTGTGCCGCAGATCATTCCGATGTCCCTCGCGAGCAGATGCCTCGGCGATCGAATAGTGTTGCAGCACAGTTTATGCGATGGACCGGGCGGCCGGAAGGTGGGGTGGTGCGGCGTTGCTCAGTCTCCGGACCCCCAGTTCCCGCGCACCGAATCGGGATCGGCGCATACTGCAGAGTGCGCGGATCCCTGAACGGTGCGCGGGAACGGAGAACCAGGAACGGGAACGGAGAACCAGGAACGGGAACGGAGAACCGGGAACGGCGAAACAGGAACGGATCAGGCCGGGGCCGGGGCCTGCACCAGCAGGTGCACCCCGATCCCGCCGAGCATCGTTCCGGTGACACGCTTCTGCCACTTGATCCGGGCCGGCCTGCGCTGCAGGTAGGCGGCGATCGTCCCGGCGGCCAGGATGATCAAGGAGTTGACGATCATGCTGACAGTGATCTGTACCCCGCCCAGCACGAACCCTTGCAGCATCACGTTTCCGTCGGCCGGAACCACGAACTGGGGGATCAGCGCCACGTACATGACGGCCGCCTTCGGGTTCAGCAGGTTCGTCACCAGTCCCATCCGGAACAGCTTCCACCGAGAGTCCTTCGGCAGATCCCGAGCTTCGAACAGGGCAGAACCGCCGGGGCGCAGGGTCTTCCACGCCAGGTGCAGCAAGTACACGGCACCGGCGACCTTGAGCAGCACGTACAACCACGGCACCACCACGAACACCGCGGCCAGCCCGAGGTTCGCCATCGTCATATAGACGACGAAGCCCAGGGCGGTCCCGAGCAAGGAGACAAATCCCGCCGAAACCCCCTGGGAGATGCTCCGCGAGACCAGGTAGATCATGTTCGGCCCCGGAGTCAGCACCATTCCAAGTGCGACCAAGGCGATTCCGAACACCGCGCTGGAGTGGACCACTGACGTTCTCCTCGTCTCGAACAGGCCGGATGCGACCGGCCGACCGGCGCGAACCCGGCCGCGACCACCTCAGATTGATACACTTCATACGAAACGGTCAAAGTGTCACAAGACACTTCGTGACCAACCCGGAGGGTGGCCCCATTCATGCGAGCCCGGTCGACCTGGACCCCACGCCTGGCCGACAGCCAGGCCCCCCCTGCGGACAGACTTGTCACGGCTCTTGCGACCGACATCCTGGACGGTCGGCTGCATCCGGGGGAGCGGCTTCCGGCCCACCGGGTGCTTGCCTTGGAACTGGGGATTGCCATCGGCACCGTCTCGAAGGCCTACGCGATCCTGGAACGCCGTGGTCTGGTGCGTGGATCCCACGGCCAGGGAATGTTCGTCGCCTACCTGCCACCCCCTGACCTGGGCCAGATCGATCTCGCCTCGAACATGCCGCCGCCGATGTTGGCGGACTCGGTGGTGGCCGATGCCATCGTTGCCGTCAGCTCCCGGATCGGCGCGGCAGACCTGGCGAACCTCGGTCCACCCGGCGGCCGGCTCGAACATCGCCGCACCATGGCCGCCTGGGTCGCCGCCACCGGGCTGGAACTCGATCCCGAACAACTGATCCTGTGCAACGGTGCCCAGCAGGCCATCGCCGCCATCCTGTTGTCCCTCGGTCCGGACAGCTCGCTGGTGTCGATCTACACCGAGGAGTTCACCTTTCCCGGTGCACTGAGTTACGCCCGCCAGGCCGGCCACCCAGTTCACCCGGTGGCCATCGACGAACAGGGCATGATTCCGGCTCATTTGGACCGGGTGCTGGCCGGCCGAAGCGCACGCACCGGGTTCCCTCCGGTCGTCTACGTGACCCCTACTCTCCACAATCCGACCGCGGCCACCATGCGCGGTGGCCGCCGCCGGGAACTCGTGCGGGTGGCCCGCCGCCACGATGCCCTGATCATCGAGGACGACGTCTACGCCCTGTCCGAGGATCGCCCCGCCGCTGCGCTGGTCGAGCTGGCCCCCGAGCGTACGTACTACATCAGCAGTGCCTCGAAGGCGCTCAGCCCCGGTATCCGGATCGGGCTGATCCGTCCGCCGATCGACCGGCGATCCGCGACAGCCGCTGCGGTGCGGGCCTTGTCGCTACCGGTATCGCCCCTTTTGTGCGAACTACTGCGTGAGTTGCTCGACATCGGTGTCGCCGCCGACATCCGCCAGGCCATCAGAACCGAGGGCAATCGCCGCACCGATCTGGCCCGCCGGATTCTCGGCAGCACGGTGCTCAAGGCTGCGTCCAACGGTTATCACGCCTTCGCCCCGATGGATCGGGCACGGGCCGGCGCCGTGGTCCGCAACGCCGAGGGAGCAGGGGTCCTGCTCACCAGCCCGGAGGCCTTGATGGCCGATCCGTCCGGCCGCCGCAGCGGCATCCGGATCTGCCTCGGCGCACCGACCTTCGCCGACCTGACCCGTGGGCTCGGGATCGTCGGTGAGCTGATCCGTGGGTCTGGTTCGGCATCAGAGAGTGGCCCTGTCGACGGATGAGCGGGAGGACGGCTAGGACCGGCACTATTGTGCCGACATCGGCACAATAGTGCCGGTGGAGTGCTGCGTTAGGAACCGGTCAGCTGCTCCGTGAGCTGCCCGAGCCAGGTGCGTGTGCCCTGTTCGCGCCAGGCCGGCTCTTCCATCTCGTTAAGGAACACCCCGTACTCGGTGAGTACCAGTGTGGTGCCGGCACTCTCGGCAAGGAACTCCACCGTGGTGACGGAGACCGTCGCCAGTTCCTCCCTGCGGGACAGGGTGGAGGAGTAGACGATCCGCTCGGCCGGTCGGATCTCCTGGTAGGTCGAGGCAAAGGTCAGGTCGGACCCGTCACCGGCATTCCCTCGGGTGATTTCCCGGCCGCCGACCCGGAAGTCGAGTTCGTGGGTCGCTTTGTCGCCGGCGAACCACCGTGCTTTCAGCTCGGGCTCGGCCCAGGCCGCGAACACCCGCGCCGGCGGCAGTGCATAACGGTGTTCGACGGTGAAGGTGGCATGTTTCGGGGAGGTGCTCATGGCTGTTCTCCTTCGGTAGGTCCTGGGGGTGACTTCGCGGTCAGGGTCGCCTCCAGCAGGTCGAGGCGGTTGTCCCAGCCTGTTCGTTGTCGGTGCAGCCAGCCTTCGATCTCGCGCAAGGGGGCCGTGACCAACCGGTAGGTACGTACCCGGCCGATCTTCTCCGAGCCCACCAGGCCGGCCCGTTCCAGGACCGCGAGGTGCTGCATCACGGCGGACAAGGTCATCTCGAACGGTCGGGACAGCTCCGTCGCCGAGGCCGGCCCGTGGGTCAGTTGTTCGACCATCCGTCGCCGGCTGGCGTCGGACAGGGCCTGAAACATCTGGTCCGTCACTTCATGGTCAAGCACGTCCTTAACTATCCGCGCGACCTTCGGATAAGTCAAGTGTTTACTTAAGTAAGCCACGAGTCGGAACGACCCTCACCGGGAGTTCCCGGGAGGTAGGGTCGGGCACCCCGATCGCACCGGAGGAACCCGTGGACCTGCCCGAACTGCACCAGCGCTTTCTGGACGACGTTCTGCCGCGGATACAGCAGGACGGCCGCATCACCGGGATTGCCGTCACCGGGTCGATAGCGGCCGGCGAGGCCGACGACAGGTCCGATGTCGACCTGTTATTGATCGTCGACGACGCCGACTACGCGGCCGTGACGGAGCAGCGGCTGGAACTTGTTGCCTCCTGGACCCCGCTGGTGGTCGGCTTCACCGGTGAGCACGTCGGTGAACCCCGGCTGATCATCACTCTGGTCGGCCCGCCGTTGTTGCACGTGGACCTGATGTTCATCCGGCTCGTCGACCTTGCCGACCGGCAGGAGGATCCGCTCATCCTCTTCGACCGTGATGGTCTGCTCGCGCTGACCGTCACGCAGCATCCGTCTGCTCCCGATGTCGTCGACCTGCAATGGATCGAGGACAGGTTCTGGGTGTGGATCCACTATGCGGCAACGAAACTCGGGCGGGGCGAACTGTACGAGGTGATCGGGTTCCTTGCCTTCCTGCGGGATCGGGTCTTCGGACCGATGGCGGCGATGCGCGCCGGTCTGCGTCCTCGCGGCGTGCGGAGGCTGGAGCGGATCGATCCGGCGGTCACCCGGGAGCTGCGGGCGACCCTGTCCGGCTACGACCTCCGGGAGGCGGAGGCCGCACTCCTGGCCTGTGTGGACATCTACCAGCGATGGTTGGAGGAACTCGGACCCGAGATCGACACGCACCCCACGGCAGCCGAACTCGCGGTGGGTTACCTTCGTCAGGTGATCGCCTCGTGAGCACCACTCCGTCCACCGACCTGGCGGCCCACCTCGCTCGGGTGCAGACCTCCTACAACACCATTGCCGGGGACTACGCCGAGCGGTTCGCCACCGAGCTGGCCGAGAAACCGTTGGCCCGCGCGATGCTTGAGGCCTTCGCCGAACTCGTCCGGGCCCACCCTGGCGACAACAGCGAGGTTGCCGACATCGGTTGCGGCCCTGGGGAAGTCTCGGCCTATCTGACCGCCGCCGGGCTCTCGGTCCGTGGGGTCGATCTGTCCTCGGCGATGGTGGCGTTGGCCCGGCGACGAAATCCCGGTCTCACGATCACCGAAGGATCGATGACGGATCTGGATCTGCCGGACAGCCGGTTGTCCGGCCTGGTCGCCTTCTACTCGATCATCCACATCCCCCAGGAGGACCTGCCGGGGGTCTTCCGGGAGTTCCATCGGGTACTGGCTCCCGGGGGAGTGGTCCTTCTCGCCTTCCAGGTGGGCGACGAGCCCCTGCACTTCAGTCAGGGGTTCGGCAAGTCCGTCGACCTGGAGTTCCGTCGCCTCCAGCCGAATACGGTCCTTGACCTGTTGACGGCGGAGGGCTTCGAGATCATTGCCCAGATGCTCCGTCAGCCGGACATCTCGGAGAAGGCACCGCAGGCGTACCTGCTGGTCCGCCGAGCAACGTGACCGATCGCGTGGAGTGACGCCGCAGACACCTCGACATGGTCGGAGGCAGGTCGCCCGGCCGGTTAGCGTAGAGGGATGGAAGAAGGTGCCACCGACGTGTACGACCCGGCTGTCGTGGGTCGCGCGGACGGCCCCTCCTGGTCGGACACCGGGATGGGCAGCGTCGCGGCAGCGGCAGGGTTCGCCCAACGGGTGAAAGCCCTGGCCACGACGGCCCCGCTGCATGATCTGGACGCCCGCAAGGGGCAGGTGCAGAACGCCGACTACTCGGTGTACCAGATGTCCGAACTGGCCCTGCACGCCATCGATCTGGTCACCATCGCGATGGACTTCGACACCGGCGCCCGGCCGGAGGCGGTGGTCCAGGAGCTGGCCCGCAAGGCGGCGGCGCAGGCGGTGCAACGCACCCCGCTGGAGCACGAGCGGGTCGCCCGCTGGGTCCTGGAGAACCTGTTGAACGTCGGCTCGGCCGACCGGGGTTTCCGGACCGTGTACGGGATGAGCGGTCCGCAGGGCTACGACCGCCGCACCTTCGACTTCAAGCTTCTCGAGGAGACCCGCGGCACCGACGGCGAGCTGTACCTGCGCGCCTCGAACGAGGCGGTCAACGTGCTGGTCGGGGCCCTGGAGGTGGATCTGGAGGCCGCCCACATCGCCGCCGACCTCCGGCTGGACATCCTGATCAAACGCGGCCGGCTCAGCGAGGCCCAGGCTTCCGCGCAGAACGCCAGGTACCGGACCATCCAGTACGGGGAGATGCTGCGGCGTCGGCTCGAGGCGACCAGCCGTGACGTACGCAATGTCGACTGGTCCGTGGCCATGCCGGAGTTCCTGGACGAGGCGCTTGTCCACATCGAGGACCGGTTCCGCGCCGAGAACGCCATCCTGGTGAATCTGACGGAGGCCCGGGACACCGCCGACACCGCCACCCGCAAGGCTCAGGCCGCCCGGCTGATCGAGGTGGTGCGCGACTGCCTGCGCCGCCACGACCAGTTGCAGGCCGCGCTGCAGAGCGCGGGTGCGCGGTTCCGGGCCGAACAGGACCGGCAGACCTTCACCAGCACCACGGCCGCTGCCGTCGCCGCCGCGCTCGACCTGCACGGCCAACTCCTGATCCCCGCCCTGTTGTGTTCGGCACGGGATGCCGATCGCGCCCTTGGCAGGTTCTTCAGCCCGGCCGCCGGACTGGATGTCCCCCAGGCCCTGCGGCTGGTGGATCTCTTCGAGGGCCTGATCACCGCGCCGACCGGTCGGGATGTGCTGGGGGAGGCGGTCGGGGAGCCGGACGTGATCCCCGATGAGGAACCCTCCCGGTTCTCCGAGGCCAGTTACCACCATCTCGACCGTCTGCTCGCCCTCGATCCGGAAGCCCCGCAACGGTTGTCGGGGTTGCTCGCCGATGCGCGTCAGCGTCAGCAGGACGATGACGAGGCCACGGACCTGCCGCTGCTGGTGGTGGTCCGGGTGCTCGCCCAGGCGGCCGAGGACATCGGGGCCGCCCGTCGGCACCACGAGGGGAGCGTCCTGATGGCGATCGACGACGGAACCCCGTTGGAGGATCCCGATTTCGCCGGCTCGGACCTGCTCGTCGCCCGCGCGGCCATCCTCCAGCTGCCCGAACCGGCCGCGGACACCGGCGAGGCAGGGGAGACCGAGGAGGGCTACGACGGTCCGGCTGCCGAGGAATCAACCCCCGCAGCGGTGTCGGACCACCAGGAATCCGCCGACGTCACCGATCTCGACGTGACGACCACCGAACCGGCACCCGCCGAAGACACCCAGGAGGGTGCAGCGTGACCACCTCCAGTACACCCGTGGTGACCTCCGTCGTGGACGCCTCCCGCCTGCTCGCCTTCGCCCTGCGTCCCAAACTGCGCCCGGCCCGTGACGGCGACTACGCCGAACTGGTGCGCCGGTACCGCGAGGACGACGCCTTCGCCGAGCTGGTCAAGGCCGTGTGCCTGGGCCTCGATCTGATCGTCCTGGACGTCGACGACCGGCACGGCATGGTGCTGGCCAGTACCGACGACAGCGTCTTCGCGGTCCGGATGGCCGACTACGCCAAACGCACCGGCGGGGAGGGCAAAGCCGCCGAGCGGGTGCTGCACGCCCTGGCCCATCTCGGCACCGCCACCCTGGCCTACCCCCGCCCGGCGGACCTGGCCAACCTCGCCTACGTCGGCCGGGTAACGGTCAACGGGGTGGAGGCCTTCGTCCGGGAGGCCGCCCGCAGGTTGAACGAGGCTGCGCTGGAGGCGGACGAGGATCTGGATCCCCCCGCCGACCAACCGGACCTCGAGGCCTCCTGGCGGGTCTACCTGCGCCGCGCCGCCACACCGGGATCTGTTGACGGACGGCGGGTCTCGTCCTCGACCACCGGCATGGTGAGCAAGGCGATGGCCTTCCTCGCCGACCAGGGCATGCTGACCCGTCGCAGCGACGACGACGGCGGGACCTACGCGACCACCAGCCGCTACCGGGTCCAGGTCGCAGAGGCCGGCAGTCGGATGTTCGCCGAGCTGCTGGCCCTGGGGATCACCGAGATCACCGACGGGGAAGGCACTCTGACCCAGATCGAATGGACGGAGCAGGACCTGAGCCTGCTCTGACCCTCCCCGGGTCCCGAACCGCCGCACATCGAACCGCCGAAGCCTGATCTCGGCCCGCTGTACTCACGCACTGGAGACACCTGAGGTATGTACGAACTGAATCGAGTCCGCCTGGTCGGTATCGGACCCCGCGGCGCACGGTACCCGGACGTCACCCTCGACCTGTCCGACCTGGGCGAGCTGGTGCCCCCGCACAGCCTTTTCGACAGCGGTACCCGGCGACCATCGCCGTCGACGCTCCTGCTGCTGGAGAACGGCGGCGGGAAGTCGGTTCTGCTCAAACTCCTGTTCAGTGTCGTCCTTCCCGGCCGGCGCAACACGGTCGGCGGCAGCCCCTTGGAGAACTTCGTCCTCGACACCGACACCGGGCACGTTGCCCTGGAATGGATGAACGTTTCCACCGGCGAACGTCTCGTCACCGCGAAGGTCTACCAGCGACGTACCCGCACGGCCAGCAACAACAACCCGTTGACCGAGGCCTGGTACTCCTTCCGTCCCACCGACTCCCTGGACCTGGGCACCCTGCCGTTCGCCGTCGAGGGTCGTCGGCGACGCCTGGACGGCTACCGCGACACGGTGGAGGAACTCGACCGACAGGAACCGGAGATCGCTCTGTCCTGGATGGGCGACGACCACGGACGTTGGCGCGACCACCTCCGCGAATGCGGTATCGAGCCGGACCTGTTCGACATCCAGCGCCGGATGAACGTGGACGAAGGGGAGGCCGCGAAAGCCTTCAAGTACGCCTCCTCCAAGGACTTCGTGAACTGGCTGATCACCACGGTCAGCGATCCGAAGGATGTCGCCTCCGTCGCCGAGACCTTCGGGACCTGGTCGGCCAACCTTGCCGAACGCGAACAGATGGTGTTGGAGCAGGACTTCCTGGAGGGGACCCTCCAGCGGCTCGAACCGGTCGGCGAGGCCTACCGCGGCGAGGTCGAAGCCGCACGGGAGATGGCCCAGGCCCAGGCCGAGGCCGAGCGGTTGACGGCATCCCTGGCGGCGCGACACCGGCTGGAGGCGGCCAAGGTCGAACAGCTGGAGGCCGATCACGCCGCCGCCGCCGAGGTGGTGCGTGAGCGCGAGGGTACGGCCACCACCGCCCGCGAGATCCGGGACGAGGTGCGCCTGCAGACCTTCCGGTCCGAACTGGCCGAGGTGGAGGCCGATCGGGCCAGGGTGGAGTCGGCCCTGGCCGCCGCCGAGCTGGAAATGGTCGGCTGGGAGCTGGTTCCCGCCATCGACGAACGTGACCACGCCATCGCCGGGGCCGAGCAGCTCGCCGCCCAGGTGCGGGCCGCCGACGAGGATGCCGCTCCCGCCCAGGCCAGGCGGGATCTGGCCGCCGGGCGGTTGCTGGCCAAGTACGACGCCGAAGCCGCCGCCAGTGACACCGAGGTCTCCCGGCAGCACGAGCTGGCAGGTCAGGCCCGGGAACGAGCGGCGCAGGCCGAGGCCGAGTACGGGCTGGCCCACGGGGCGGCGATGGTCGCCCAGGAACGGTACGGTGCGGCCCGGAAGTTGATCGACGAGGGTACCGAGCGGTTGACCAAGGCAGCGCAGGACGGCTTGGTGCCGGCCGGTACCGCAGCCTCCGACACCCCTGAACTGTCGGCCACCGCCGCCGCCGACCATGCCGCTGCCGTGGCCGGTCTCGACGCGGCCCGGATGACGGAACAGGAAGCGGGAGAACGGATCCACGGCGCGGAACGAGCCCTGACCGATGCCCTGGAATCCTTGGGGCAGGCCAACCGGCGTGCCGAGGCGGCGCGTCGGGAGCTGGACGCCGTCGTCGCCGAGGCCGACCGGATCTGCTCCCTGGCGGTCATCACCGACGCCTTCGGCCCCGGAAGCCCGGACCCGGAGGGCGAGGGGTGGGAGGTGCCGCCGCCGACGGCCGCGGACCTGGATGATGCCGCCGAACGGCTGCTCGACCTGATCGAGGCCGAGATGGACACCTGCACCGAGGGTCTCGACACCCTCCGGGCCCGCCAGGCGGAGGACGCCCGGATCATCCAGGCCCTGGGTGAAGGCGGCCTCCTGCCCGCGCGGGCCGAGGTCACCCGCGCGGTGGAGGTGCTGGAGACGGCGGGGATCCCGGCCCGTCCCGGGTGGCGCTATCTGAACGAGACCGTGCGGGCGGGGGACCGGGCCGCCGCGATCACGGCCCACCCCGGGTTGGCCGACGGTGTGGCGCTGGTCGACGCCGGTCAGCTGCCCCAGGCACGCCAGGTGTTGGGAGACGCCCAGCTGCTGCCCGCCGCGGCCGTCGTGGTGGGCGCAGGCGAGGCCATGCTGGCCCCGGTCGAGGTGGCGGCTGAGACCTTCGTGGTCGAGCCGACTCCCGCCCTCTACGACGAGGAGGCGGCCACCGAGCGGCGCGAGGAACTGCGCTCCCGGATGGTGCAGTGGGATCGGGACCGCGCCGACCAGCAGGATCAGCTCGGGCAGCTGCGGGAGGCCCACAGCCGTCTCGCCCGGTGGCGGGTGGAGGTGCCGCCCGGACGGTTCGAGGCGGTCACCGCCGAAGCGGAGCGGACGGCGACCGTCGAGGAGACCTCGCGTCAGGAGGTCGATCTCGTGCGGGCCGCCCTCGACGAGGCGCGCACCTTCGGTGAGATCACCCGTGCTGAGGTGATGCGTTCGGTGGTCGACGAGCGGACCGCCTCCGATCGCGCTTCCGCTCTGAGTACCCTCGCGGTACTGGTGGCGGCCGCGGCCCAGGCACAGGGGGAGCTGGCCGTGCACGAGGCCGCCACCCAGCGCCAGAGCCGGCTGGCCGAGAAAGCCATGCAGCGAAGGGCTGCCGCCGAGGTCGAACGGGACGAACACCTGAAGAAGGCCTCCCAGGCCAGCGCCCAGGCCGAGCGGTACCGGGACGCGTGCAAGGACGTCTGGTCCACCAGCGGTCGCCGTGCCGAGGTCGAACCCACCGAGTCCCTGCCCCAGCTCCGCGCCGAGGCCCTTGCCGCCCAACAGGTGTACCTGGAGATGTCGGCGGATCCGGACCTGCGCCGACTGGCCGAGGAGGCCTCGCAGAAGGCCAGGAACCTGCGTACCGCGCTGGGCTTCCGCGACCCGGCCCAGATCGCCGAGGCCGAACGGCTCCGCTCCCACCCGGAGGGGGCCGACACCGTGGCCTGGCGGATCGGGGCCCAGAACGCCCGTGCCGAGGCGATGAAACTCCGCCGGGCGGTGGACGATCTCACCAAGACGGCCGGACAGTGCGAGCAGAAGGTGCTCTCCGCCGCACCGACCGAACCGGGGCGTCGGAACTGGGCGGTGTTGGAGCCGGGCCGGGTGCCGACCTCGGTGGAACACGGCCAACAGCTCGAGGACGAGGCACACCAGGAACTCATCGCGGCCGAGAACACGTTGGCGGAGGCCACGTCCCGGGTCGCGGCCGTGGCCAAGGCCCGGTCGGCGGCCGAGGCCGGTGTGCGTCAGGTCCGCGAGGCCATGCTGCCGCTGACCGGTGTGGTCGAGGTGCCGATCACCGAAGAGACCGTCCCCTTCAGCGGCGATGTCGCCGAGGCCGTCGGTATCCGCGACGCCGTCATCGAGAGGCTGCGGGCCACCAGGACGGCGGCCACGGCCTCACGAGGTGTGCTCACCACGGCGGTGAGGGCTGTTGTCGGATATGCCAACCAGAACCGTTTCGAGGTCCTGAACACCCAGGCCCGGCGCAGCATCCTGGACTCCGACTCGGCCACCCTGGCCCAGCGGGCCACCGAGTGGGCGGTGGCCCTGCGGACCCGCCTGGCGACCCTGGCCGGGGATCTGCAGAACGCGAACCGGCACCGCAAGACCATCGTCGACCGGCTCACCGCGCTGGTGGACCAGGCCCTGCGGGCTCTCCGGCAAGCCGTACGGCTGTCCCGGCTGCCGGAGGACCTGGCCGAATGGAGCGGAAAGCCGTTCCTGCGCATCCAGTTCCGGGATCCGGACAATTCGGCGATTGCGGTGCGGATCGGCGAGGTCGTCGATCGGATGGCCGCTGCCACCGGCGTCAGAGGTGGGACCGGCAAGAATGCGGCGGCCCGCCGTGACGGTATGACCCTGCTGCTGGAGTCGATGCACGCGGCTGTGCCGAACGGTTTCGTCGTCGACGTCCTGAAGCCGGACTCGGTGCTGCGGGACGAGCGCGTCAGCATCGAGGACATGAACAATGTATTCTCCGGCGGACAGGAGCTCACCGCCGCGATCGTCCTCTACTGCACGTTGGCGGCGCTGCGGGCGAACGAACGTGGGCAGATGCGTTCGCGTCATTCCGGAGTGCTGTTCCTGGACAACCCGATCGGGCGGGCGAACGCCTCCTACCTGCTGGACCTGCAGAAGTCGGTCGCACATTCGTTGGGGGTCCAGCTGATCTACACCACCGGTATCTCCGACGACCGGGTGCTGGCGGCCTTTCCGCTCTGGATCCGGTTGCGCAACGACGCGGACCTGCGGGCCGGTCTCAAACACATCAGGGTGGCGGACGTCGTTCGGAACCGGTTGCCCGAGGCCTACTCCGCCGAGGACGCCACCGACGCCGAACATGCCGCGCCCGGCACCGTCACGGCCACCCGGGTGTACCAACGTCCCCCGGCCGGCAGGTCCGAGAACGCGCCGGTGAGTACATGACCGGGCCCGGTGACGGCGACAACGGTGCCGGCCACGGCGGTTCCGGCGGGGCTGCCGCCTTCAAGCTGGTGGCCGATTTCTGGGTGCTGCGCATCGTCGAGGAGCTGGGCGGAACCGACTCGGGGGTGCGGTTCTCGTCCCTGCAACGCGCCCTCGGCGAGGTCAGCCCGGCCACCTTGAGCGGTCGACTCCGGATGATGGAGACCGAGGGCCTGCTCGAGCGGGACACCGGTGCACACCACGGCCGGGGCAGCGCCTCGGTGAGTTACCGGCTGACCGACCGGGGGGACCAGCTGGTGCCGATCGCCCGGGCCATCCGCACCTTCGCCGCCGGCTGACGTACGTTCGGAGCAGGCCGACGTACGTTCGGAGCGGGCGCGTGATCAGTAACCGGCCGCGGCCAGTTTCTCCATGCCCAGCGCCGCCAGCTCCACCGGGTTGGGCAATGCGCTCCCGTCGGCCCCGGCGGCCACGATGAAGGTGAAGCCCAGGGTCATGTGCCCCCGGCGGACCCCGATCACCACACCGTTCTGGCCGCCGATGACCGCGGTCCAGGCATGGGCCTCGTCCCCGCCGACATCGGCGGTCACGTCGCCCTCGTCGGTGATCTCGATTGCCGTGCCGTTGAGATCGCCCGTGTTGCAGTTCAATCCGTCGGCCGACCAGGCGAAGGCCGCTTTCGCGGTCTCCTCGTCGAGGAAGAGGTTGACGGTCTGTTCCAGCTGGGCGGTATCGGGCAGGCCGATCTGGGTTCCGAGCCGGAGGCCGTTGGGGAACATGGCGGCCGTGCTGGGTTGTCCGCACGGCAGGACCGCGTCGTGGTTCGTCGGGTCGGCGGGCACGAAGTTCCCCTTGACGAAGCCCTTGCCGGCGTCCTTCGGGGTCAGCAGGGCGTCGTTGATGACCTGCGCGGCCTCGACGGCATAAGGATCGGCGAGATCCACCGTCATCTCCGGGAAGTCGACCGGTCCATCGTCCGTGCCGGTCCGGGGTGTGCTCTCGTCCACGGAATCCGTCGGTCCGGTGGACGTCGGGACGCTGGTGGGGTCCACCGGTTCCGATTCCGGTGTGCTCGGGGTCGTGGTGCTCGGGACCGCTGTAGCCGGGATCGTTGTACTCGGAAGCGTTGTGCTCGGCGAGGGCGGTGCGGAGGCCCGGGTGGAGACCGCCGGGGGGACCGGAGCGGCGGTACCACCGACGCTCTGCGTGCAGCCCGCGAAGAGGACCCCGGTAGCCACCGCCAGACCGAGGACACGACAGATGGACGTGGTATTCACCGGTGACACAGCTCCCATCGACAGGTGCAGCGTCACATCCGGTGGCGCTGCTGACGAAGTGTCAGAGGGTCACCCGGGCAGGTTTGTTCCCGGAAGCTTTCGCGGGTGGACCCGGCCCTGTGAAACCGGGAAACAGGATGCGGCAGTGCGGTTCGCGGAAGCAACTCCGGCTCAGAATCCGGCTTCCTGCATTTTCTTGACCGCCAGAGTGGCGGCCTCGATCGGGTTGGGCACGTCCTTCATCTCCACACCCGCACCCATCACGTAGGTGAAACCCTGGGTCAACCGGCCTTGCTGCACGACCACCAGCACCCCGGCCTCGTCGCCGATGGTGGCTGCCCAGGCGTGCGCCTTGTCCCCGCCGATCTGTGTGGTCAGATCACCACCGTCGGTGATTCCGACCGGAGCGTCGCCGATGAGCCCCTCGGTGCAGGAGTACCCGGCGACGGCATGTTCGAAAGCGGCCTTGGCGGTCTCCTCGTCGAGGAAGAGGGTGACCGTCTGATCCATCTGGGCGGTGGTGCCGTCGACCAGTTTGGTCCCGGTGCGCAGGGCGTTGGGGAACATGGCCGCGGTGTTGACCTGTCCGCAGGGCAGGAGTGCGGTGCGGTCGGTCGGGTCCGGCGGGGTGTAGGCGGCCTTGGCGAATCCGGTCCCCAGATCCCCGGCCTTCAGCAGGGCGCCGTTGATCACGTCGACAGCCTGGAGGGCGTCGGATTCGGTGGTGTCGACCGTCATCTCGGGGAAGGAGGTCGGCAGCTGGGGTGGCGACGCCGTCGTCCCCGGTGCATCGGTCGTTCCGGTCCCCGAGGGCGTCGGCTCGGTCGAGGACGACGCCGTACCCACGGCCGTGTCGGTCGAGGGGGAGGCATCCGGGGAGCTGTTGCCGCAGCCGGCAAGCAGCAGGACAGCGGCCGCGAGGGCGGTGCTGCGAACCGTCAAGGACCAAACGCGCACGGTCGAACTCCAGTCGAAAGGTGGGGACACTGCACGGGACACGCTAGCTCACAATCCTGTGTCGATTGAGCCGAGCGGTTCACCCGGGTGGCCCTGGGCCGGCCCGAAAGGCGTCAGGGAGAGCCGAGGGACTTGCGGATCGCGTCCAGGCGCTCCTTGGCTGCCTTCTCCCGATCCGCCGCCTGCTGCTCGACGGACCGCCCCAGATCCGTGTTCTGGTCCAGTTCGGCGGTCCCCAGGGCGCGCCCGATCCGGGCCTCGATCCGGTCCTGGACGTAGTCCAGGGTGGGCACTCCGGCATCGGTGTACCCGGTGGGGGTCAGCACCGACGAAGGGAGGTCGGGCCCCGCACCGGAGCCAGGGGTCGGCTCCACGAGCACGGCATCGATGACGTCCTCGTCGGAGGGCGGGGCAGCGGGGGCCGGATCGGCCGAGCTGTTCTCGTGGGTCACCTCGTCGGTGCGTGACTCATCGGCCGGGGGACTCGCCTGCTCGCTCATGGCCACCATTCAACCCCCGCTGCCCCGGACCCACCAGAGCGACCGTGGCAGCGGGAGGACGCCGGTCTCAGGTGAGCCCGGCGTCCTGGAGCTTCTTGACCGCCGTGGCGACCAGGTCGAGCGGGTTCGGCAGGCTGCTGCTGTCCGCTCCGCCGGCGATGACGAAGGTGAAACCGAGGCTGAGGTCGCCGTCGTTCACCGCCACCAGCACACCCTGGTCGTTCCCGATCTTCGCCGTCCAGGCCTGGGCCCGCTCGGCTCCGACCTGGCTGGACACATCACCTTCGTCGGTGATCGCGACCTTGGTGCCGCCGACATCACCCTCGGAGCAGCTGAGACCTTCCACGGCGTAGTCGTAGGCCTCGGCCGCGGTCTTGCTGTCCAGGAACATGTTCACGGCCTGTTCCAGCTGCGCGGTGTTGCCCTTGGTCAGGGTGGTTCCGGTGCGGAGGGCATTCGGGAACATGACGGCGGTGCTGGTCTGGCCGCAGGGCAGGGTCGCTGTGGTCGCGGTCGGGTCGGAGGGGGTGTAGTCGCCCTTGGCGAAGCCCTCTCCGACGTCCTTCGCGGTCAGCAGGGCCGCGTTGATCTTTTCGGTGACAGCCAGGGACTCGGCCGAGCCGGTGTCGACGGTCATCGGCGGGAAGCTGTCATCCGTCGTGCTCTCGTCGGTGCTCCCGTCGGTCGTGACCTCCGGCGTGGATTCCTCGGTGCTGGATTCTTCGGTGCTGGATTCTTCGGTGCTGGACGCATCGGTGCTCTCGCCCGCCGTCGAGCCGACCGTGTCCGGCGTCGAGGTCGACTCCTCGGTGGAGGACACCACGGCGGAAGTGGTGTTGACAGGTGCTGCGGTTCCGGACTTCTCGCTGCAACCGGCGAGAACGAGCCCGGCACCCATCGCGAGGGCGGCACACCGGACGGCAAAGGACTTGGTACGCATCGTCGTCATCTCCAGGGGTGGTAGGACGGCCGGCACGATCTCACCGGAGGGTCGGTCAGCGGATGAGTGTTCCACAGACGGAGGACGACCAACCCGCGTTCGGGGAAATCGTTGTCCAATCTGTCCTGTTCGCCCCGACCCGGCGGGTGCCCGTACTGCCCTGCGGTCAGTCGGGTTCTCCCGGGACCGGTTCCTCGAACCGGGCCAACCATCTGCCGAGCAGGGATTCCAGCTGGGTGATCTCGGTGGTCGACAGGTCGGCGAGCAACCGGCGTTCGTTGGCCATGTGCTCGGTGAAGGCCGTGTCGATCAGTTCGCGCCCGGCCTCGGTGAGTGCGATGACCCGCCCACGCCCGTCGGTGGTGCTGGCATGCCGGGTCACCAGACCGACCCGCTCCAGTCGGTCGATGCGCTTGGTCATCGCCCCGGTCGTCACCATCGTGTGCTGGGCCAACTCGCCCGGTGTGCGCTCGAACGGGCTGCCGGCTCGGCGCAACGTGGCCAGGACGTCGAAATCCCCGGCCCCGAGGTCGTACTTCCGGTAGACGAGCAGCAGCTCCTCGTCCAGGAATCCGGCGAGCCGGTGCAGGCGGCCGATCACCCCCTGCGGGCTGACGTCCAGGTCCGGGCGCTCGCGCGCCCATTCCTGCTGGATCCGCCAGACGCGATCGGAGAATTCGGCCACGGAAGGCACTATACCTTCCGAGGAAGGTATAGTGCCTTCCGTGGAAGCTACTTTGAAATGGTCGGCGGTGACGGCCGTGGCGCCGGTCGCCTGGGGCACCACCTACTACGTGACCCACCGGTACCTGCCGCCGGACTACCCGCTCTACGGCGCGGTCCTACGGGCGGTGCCGGCCGGCCTGCTGCTGCTCGCGGTGCGCCGCCGCCTGCCCACGGGCTCCTGGTGGTGGCGCTCGATGGTGCTCGGAACCTTGAACATGGGGGCCTTCTTCGCCCTGATCTACCTTGCGGCCCAACTCCTTCCGACCAGCGTCGCGTCGACGGTCATGGCGACCTCGCCGGTGGCCATGATGTTGTTGGCCTGGTCCATCCTGTCCGAGCGGCCGCGGGTCCTGTCCCTGGTGGGAGCCGGTCTCGGGATCACCGGGGTCTGTGTCATGTTGCTGACCGGGGTCGGGCGGATCAACCCCGGGGGAGTCCTGGCCTCCGTCGCCGCCATGACGATGTCCTCCGTCGGGTATGTGCTCGCCAAGAAATGGAGTGCGGCACAAGGGGGTCGGGGTCCGATCGATGTGCTCTCCCTCACTGCCTGGCAGCTCCTGGCCGGGGGCCTTGTCCTCATCCCGATCGCCGCCGTCGTCGAAGGCGCGCCCCCGGCCCTGTCCGCCGGTGCGGTGTTCGGTTTCGCCTATGTCTCCGTCATCGCCACCGCGGTGGCCTTCGTCGCCTGGTTCAGTGGGCTGCGTCACCTCAGTGCGGGTGCGGTCGGGCTGATCGGACTGCTCAATCCCGTCACCGGGGTGTTGTTGGGCACCTCCTTGGCCGGCGACGCCTTGACCCTGCAGCAGGTTCTCGGGCTGGTCCTGGTGTTCGGGGGGATCCTGCTCGGCCAGCCGGTCGTCGGCAGGTGGGTCCGCCGGTGGCGGGTGAGAACCCCTGTGGCTGCGGGGGAGTCCGCCGAGCCGATCCCGGATGTACCCCATCCGGACAATGTTGAGCGGAATAAGGCCGTCGCACCCCGTCGTTGAACCGGCCATGAAAGCAATCGTCTACACCGAACACGGTGGTCCGGAAGTTCTCTACCTGACCGAGAAGAAGGTCCCCGAGCCCGCCCAGGGCGAGGTGCGGGTGCGCATCGCCGTGTCGGGGGTGAATCCGACGGATTGGAAGAACCGTGAGGGGTCCGGGCTCACGCCGTTGGCGGGGGAACCCACCGTGCCGAACCTCGACGGCGCCGGGACCATCGACGCGGTGGGCGCGGGGGTGACGGAGTTCGCGGTGGGCGACCGGGTATGGGTGCTGCTCGCCGCCCACGAGTTGCCCGGGTCCGGTACTGCCCAGGAGTTCACGGTGCTGCCGGTCGAACGGGTGGTCGGGCTGCCCGAGGGGGTCGCGTTCGAGGTCGGAGCAAGTCTGGGGGTGCCGGCGGTGACGGCCCACCGGGCCCTGACCGTCGGCGACGGCGGACCGAGTCGCCTGGCCCCGCAGGCCCTGGAAGGTCGGACCGTCCTGGTCTCCGGCGGGGCCGGGGCGGTCGGCCACGCGGCCATCCAGCTCGCTCGCTGGGCCGGGGCGACCGTGATCACCACCGTCAGCAGTGACGAGAAGGCCGAACTGGCAACAGCTGCCGGCGCGCATCACGTCTTCCGTTACACCGACGGCGAGGTCGCCGACCTGATCCGCCAGGTGGCACCCGAGGGTGCGGACATCATCGTCGAGGTGGCGGCGGGGGTGAACGCGAAGCTGAACGCCTCCGTCCTGCGGCCGAACGGCACCGTCGCGATCTACGGGAACGATCGTGGCAACGAGCTCACCCTGGAGTTCTGGCGGAACCTCTTCCTGAACAGCCGGGTGCAGTTCATCCTGCTGTACACCGTAGGAGCGCAGGCGCTGCGGGCGGCGGCCGAGGACATCACCCTCGCCCTCGCAGACGGTGCCCTCCCGATCGGGGAGGAGGCCGGGCTGCCGGTGCACATCTTCCCGCTGGAGGAGACCGCACGGGCCCACGGGGCCGTGGCCGGTGGTGTGGTCGGTAAGGTCCTGATCTCCGTCAATCCCTGAAACAACCCCGGTGTCGGTGGTGGATGCGAACATTTGTTCGTGTCCACCGCACCGGCCGGAACGGCCAGCATCCTGCACGCCGACCTCGACGCGTTCTTCGCCTCCGTCGAGCAGCGGGACAACCCCGCCCTGCGTGGTCTGCCGGTCATCGTGGGTGGCGGGGTGGTCCTGGCGGCCAGTTACGAGGCCAAGGCCCACGGGGTGAAGACCGCGATGGGCGGCAGACAGGCGAAAAGCCTGTGCCCCGGCGCGGTGGTGGTGCCGCCGCGCTTCGAGGCGTACAGCGAGGCCTCGAAGGCGGTGTTCGAGGTGTTCAAGAAGACCTCGCCGGTCGTGGAGGGGGTTTCCATCGACGAGGCCTTCATCGATGTGAGCGGCCTGCTGCGCTCGGTCGGTTCGCCGGCCTCGATCGCCGAGGAACTGCGCCGCCGGGTGTACGAGGACGTGGGTCTGCGGATCACCGTCGGGGTGGCCCGCACCAAGTTCCTGGCCAAGGTCGCCAGCGGGGTGGCCAAACCGGACGGTCTGCTGATCGTCCCGACCGACAAGGAGCTGGAGTTCCTCCATCCGCTTGCCGTGGAACGGCTCTGGGGTGTCGGCAAGGTGTCCTCGGAGAAGCTGCGTGCCTACGGCATCAGGACCGTCGCCCAGGTGGCGACCATGGACGAGGCCACCCTGCAGTCCATCCTCGGCAGCTACTCGGCCCGACATCTGTTGGCGCTGGCCCACAACCGGGATCCTCGTCCGGTCCAGTCCGGGAAACGTCGTCGCTCCATGGGTGCCCAGCACGCCTTGGGTCGGGGCGTTCACGCCCCGCAGGAGATCGACCGGGACCTGTTGGCCCTCGTCGATCGGGTGACCAGGCGGATGCGCGCGGCCGAACGTCGAGGGCGGACCGTGGTGCTGCGTCTGCGGTTCGACGACTTCACCAGGGCCACCCGATCGCACACCCTGTTCCGGTCCACCGATCAGACGGAGGTGGTGGCCGACGCGGCCAGAACCCTGCTGCAGACGGCGATGCCGATGATCCGCGAGCGTGGGTTGACCCTGGTCGGGGTGGCGGTCCTGAACTTCGACGACGAGGCCGCCGCGGAACAACTGGAGCTGCCCTTCGGCGAGCTGCCCAACCAGGAACTGGACCGCGCCCTCGACTCGGTACGGGAGAAATTCGGTGCTGCGTCGGTGACCCGTGGGGTGCTGCTCGGCCGGGACACCGGGTTCGTCATGCCCGGTCTGCCGGAGGGTATCGACGAGCCCGGCTGAGGTCCCGATGAGGGGCAGGGCTCGGGGCGCGACGGGGATTCCGCCGCGCCCCGAACCGTCGACTCAGCCCAGGGCGTCGAGGATCTCGGCCCTCATCACCGCATCCCTGCCGTGATCCGGAGTCTGGCTGCCACCCGATTCGATGCTAGGGATCTCGCGGTCCGGCCGGAATTCGGCGATGATCCGGCCGGGACGTGGGGACATCACGAGGATCCGGTCCGACAACAACATCGCCTCCTCCACGTCGTGGGTGACGAGAACCGTCGTCCGCTGCTGAGCTGCCCAGATCCCCGCCAGCCAGCGGTTGAGCTGACGCCGCAGGATCGGGTCGAGGGCGGCGAAGGGCTCGTCCAGCAGCAGGATCGGTCGGCCGGTCAGCACCGTCCGCAACAGGGCGAGTCGCTGTCGCATACCGCCGGACAACTCCCGTGGCCAGGACCGCTCGAAACCCCCGAGGCCGAAGTCCACGAACAACTCGGCCGCCTCGGCCCGCACGGCGGGGGTGAGGTTGCCGGCGACCCGGGCACCGATCAGCGCATTCGGCAGGGCCCGCCGCCACGGCAGCAGACAGTCCGACTGGGGCATCAACGCGGTCGGTCGAAGTCCACCGGAGGGCACCTGCCCGCCGGCGACATCACCTGCCAGGAAACCTGTCCCGTCGAAGGTGACGGCTCCGGCAGTGGGGACCTGCAGGCCCGCGATCACCCGCAGGACCGTCGACTTCCCGCAGCCGGAGGGCCCGATCAGGGAGACGAACTCCCCACGCCCGATCGTCAGGTCCACCCCTGAGACCGCGGCCACGGTCTCATGTCCCCCGGCCCGACGACCGGTGGACCGGTTGCCGGGGAAGGACACCGAGAGATCCTCCACCCGGACCAACGCGGAGGTCATCCGGCGGCGGGGAGGAAGGATCCGTTCCACGCGGCCGCGACATCGAAATCGGCCGGGGCCAGGTCGTGGGCCTTCAGGAAGGTGGCGAACTTCGACCAGGTGTCCGCCGACTGGAGGCCCCAGATTGCCGGGGTCTCGGAGTACCGCGTCGACAGGTAGTCCGCACTCCGGGTGAGCAGGTCACGGTCCAGTTCGGGGGCGGCGGCCATCAGGGCGTCCACCGCAGCGGCGGGATCGGTCATCGCCTCCGCGTAGCCGCGTGCGGTGGCGGCCAGGAAGGACCGGACGAGCTCCGGGTCCTGGGTGACGGTGTTCTCGCCGGCGGCGATCAGCGGGGTGTACCAGTCGGGGATGCAGTCGGTGTGGTCGAGGAAGTTGATGGTGTTGATGTCCAATTTGTCGATGTCCTTCAGCCGGATCCCGTCCCAGGCATTGAAGATCCACGCGGTGTCGTAGTAGTTCTCGGTGAGGCCGATCCGGAAATCGTCACCGGCCAATGGGATGAAGATGACCTTCTCCGGATCGCCGCCGTCGCAGCGGACCAGCGATTTGATCAGGGCCTCCTCCAGCGCCCCCTCGTACCCGCCGTAGGTGTGCCCGACGAGGTCCCGCGGACGGGTGATGTTCTTGTCCGCCAGGGACACCAGGCTCGAGGTGTTGTGCTCGACGACGGCGGCCACGGACACCACCGGAATGCCTTTGACCCGGGCCGGGACCAGCGACTCCGCGACCGACAGGGCGAAATCCGCCTGTCCGGCGGCGAGCAGCTGCAGGCCGGAGGTGTCCCCGGGTTCGATCAGGTCGACCTTCAGTCCCGCCTGGGCGTAATAGCCCTTCGCGGCAGCCAGGTAGAGGCCGGAATGATTGGTGTTCGGGGTCCAGTCCAGGATCACCGAGACCTCGCGGAGGGGTTTCTCCTGGGCCTGCGCCTCGGGGGTGGCGTCACTGCCGCATCCGGCGAGGACCAGCAGCAGGCCGGCCGCGAGGGTCGTGGTGAGACGGCGCGCCGGAGAACGACGCGGGTTTCGTGCGAAAAACGTTGAACGGGAGGGCATGTGCCGTTTTCTCATTTCTGGAACAGGTTTCATGGTGACTGCCAGGGGGTGACCCGCCGGGAGAGCTGATCGACCAGCAGGAAGAGGACAGCGGTGAGCAGGCCGATGACCGCCACCGCGACGAAGATCTGATCCACGGCAAAGGCTTTGCGGGATCGTTGGATGTACACACCGAGACCGCTTTCCCCGGCCATGTACTCGGCCACCACGGCCGCGCCGATGGTGTAGGTCGCCGCGATCCGCAGGCCCCCGAGGGCGGCCGGGAGCGCCGCCGGCAACCGGACCAGCAGCAGGGCGTCTCGCTTGCTGCCGCCGATGCCCCGCACCATCTCGACCAGGTCGCGACCGGCGGTGTCGAGTGCGGAGACGATGGCCACGAGCATCGGGAAGAACACCGTCAACGACACCACGATGACCTTGGGCAGCAGACCGAACCCGGTCCAGATGATCAGCAACGGTGCCAGCACCACCGTCGGCACCGTCTGGCTGAAGACCAGCAACGGGTACACGGCCTGGTTGAACCAGGGGAGGACGCAGATGATCAGTGCCAGAACCACACTCGCCGTTGCCCCGAGGAGCAGACCGAGTCCGGCCTCGGTGAGGGTGGTGCGGATGTGGGTGCCCAGGACCGGTGCGGTCTCGACACCGGCGGCGACGACGCGCGAGGGTGCGGGCAGCACGTACGGCGCCACCCCGGACCAGCGCACACCGAGCTCCCAGATGCCGAGGATGACACCCAACCCGATCAGCGGTGGCCAGAACCGCCGACGACCGAGCTGGGCGTCGGTGGCGTGACCGTCGGTCGTCACGGGGACGGGCAGTACGGCCGTCACTGCCGGAACTTGCCCGTCAGGTCCTTGATCGCGGGGCCGGTGTCACCGGCGGCCTGGCTGACCTTGATCACGCTGATCACCGAGTCGGACCCGGATTCCAGGGTGGCCTCGTGGACCGCGCGGAGCAGCGCCCAGATCTGATCGGGGGCGCCCTCGATGGTGGTACCGAGAGCACCCACTTCGTAGGTCAGACCCGAGTTCTGGATCAGACCGATGGCGGCTTCGACGTGGGCGTAACGGTTCTCAGCGGTGCCGGCCGGGCGGGGCAGGACTTGGATCTCGACGATCATGGTGGCTTTCGCTCCCTCGGGTGGGAACCGGGTGGCCACCGGCATCGGCACGCGGTGGACCGGACAAGGGAGCCGACGGATCGGCCGCTGCCCGGATCACCTCGACAGGACGTACCGGGTCGGTGCAGCCGTCGCCGCACCCACCCGCAGTCGTGTCGAAATCAACATCGCGTCCCTACGCTGGCATTACCCAGTTCAGGTTCACGGGTCAGCGACGCTGCCGGTACCGATGGTCGGTCGAGATGTCTCGACGACCACCAGCGGTGGCGCGGCCGCAGTCTCAGCCCGGCTGTCCCGAGCCCCCCGGCGGTTTACAGCGATCACCCTAACCGACCGCCGGCGTTCCCCGCACACCGCGGTGGGGGTTGCTCCTGCGCGAGTGGACGCCTGCACCCCAGAATCTGGGGTGCAGGCGTCCGCTCGCGGGCGGGGTGGAGGGGCCGAACCGGCGGCGGGTGGACTACCTTCGACACCATGGCGACCAGCGGCGCGTCCGATGCGGTGGAACTGCAGGTGGGGGACAGGGTCGTCCGGATCTCGAGTCCGGACCGGATCTACTTCCCGGCCACCGGCCACACCAAGCTGGACCTGGCCCGGTACTACCTGTCGGTCGGTGACGGGATCGTCCGCGCCCTCCGCGAGCGGCCGTGCATGTTGCACCGGTTCCCCAAGGGCCTGGCCGGACCGAAGGTGCACCAGAAGCGGCTGCCTGCCGGGGCACCACCGTGGGTGGAGACCGTGCACCTGGACTTCCCCTCCGGGCGCAGCGCCGAGGAACTGTGTGTGGTCGAACTCGCCGATGTCATCTGGGCGGTGCAGATGTCGACGGTGGAGTTCCATCCCTGGAACTCCCGTCGAGCGGACACCGAGAGTCCCGACGAGTGGCGGATCGACCTGGATCCGATGCCGGACTGCCCGTTCGACACGGTTCGACGGGTGGCCGAGGTGGTGCGGGACCTGCTCGCCGAGATCGGCGCGGTGGGCTGGCCCAAGACCTCCGGCGGTTCGGGTCTGCACATCTACGTGCGGGTGCAACCCGATCACGGCTTCACCGATGTGCGCCGCGCGGCACTGGCTTTCGCCCTGGAGGTGGAGCGCCGGGTGCCCGAGCTGGTGACCACGACCTGGTGGCGCAAGGACCGTGATCCGAGGAAACTCTTCGTCGACTACAACCAGAACGCCCGCGACCACACGATTGCCAGTGCCTACTCCTTGCGCGGGGTCGCCGCCGCCACCGTCTCGACTCCGATCCGGTGGGACGAGATCGCCGATGTCCAACCGGAAGAGCTGACCATCGCGACGGTGCCGGCGCGTTTCGCCGAACTCGGCGATCTGCACGCCGGTATCGACGACGCCGTCTTTCGACTCGACAGGTTGCTCGAATGGGCCGAGCGCGACCAGCGGGACGGCCGCGTCCCACCGGGGACGGAGATCGAACCGGAGTGACCGGCGAGGCTCACGTATGTTCTGCCGCCACCGGTTCGGCGTCCGGCAGCAGGTCCGCGACCCGGCCGGTCCGCTCGTAGAGGACAAAGCTGAGAGCGAAGGCCACCGCCAGCAGTGCGGTCACCAGGGTCAGCGCGGTGCGGATGCTGGTGTGGTCGGCGAGGGAACCCAGCAGCGGGCTGACGATGCCACCGAGGGAAAGGGTCAGCCCCAGTGTCAGACCGCTGGCCATCCCCACGCGGTTGGGCAGATACGAATGGGACAAGGTGATCTGAGGTGCAAACGGCACGAACAGTGCGATGCCCAGCAGACCGGTGGCCACCACCACCACCGCCGGGGCCGGAGCCAGCACGATGAGCAGCATCGACGCGGCTGCTGCCAGATAGCCGGACCGGATCACCGTCAGCCGTCGGTACCGGTCGGCCAACCAGCCGCCACCGAGCGTTCCCACCGCACCGGCGGCCGGAAACACCGACAGGGCAATCGATGCCGTGCCGGGGGTGATGCCGAAGCGCTCGATGGAGTACAAGGAGATGAACGATGAGGTGGCGACGTAGGCGATGGACCAGAACGCCAGCACCGCCGTCAGGAACCCGAAGGCGCGCCAGTCGTCTCGGGGCAGTGCGACCGCTGGTCCTGAGGCGGACTGAGTGGCCGGGACCGAGGTGGGACGGCGGACGATGTGGCGTGCTCGTAGCAGGTACACCGCCGTGATCAGCACCGCAGGGACCGCGAGGTAGGTGGTCGCGCCGAGTCCGAAGGTGCCGACGGTGAGCACCACGGCGGTGGGGGCCAGGGCCACACCGACGTTGCCACCGACCGAGAACAGACTCATCGAACTGTTCGAGCCGCCACCGGTGTTCTTGGCCTCCATCGTCGCGGCCGGATGGTAGGCGGCCACACCGATCCCGGAGACGGCGATGACGATGCAGGTCCACCAGTAGGAGGACGACACCAAGCCGCTGACCGACACCCCCAGGGCTGCAACACACATGCCGGCGATGATCAGCCAGCGCATCCGGAACCGGTCGCTCAGGTAGCCGAAGACCGGTTGGGCCACGCTCGACAGCGAGGTCGCGGCGAGGGTGATCCCGGCCGCGGCCGCGTAGTCGTAGTGCCGCTCGAGGACGAAGAACGGAAGCAGTGCGGCGACGGCTCCGGTGTAGAAGTCGTTCACGGCGTGGGTAGCCGTGAGAATCCACAGGTCGGTCTTTTTGGACACAGCATTCCTCTACTCAGATGTCTGACAACTTGGGATGGAACTTGATGTGGGCAGATGGGGTCGGGCGGGGTGTGTGGGCGGGTTGTGCGGGGCGGGCCGTCTCGGGCGGGTCGCCTCGGTGGCCGTGTCGGGTGGCCGTATCTGGGTCCGTGTCGGGTGGCCGGAAGGTCCTACCTGGACGCGGCCTGCTCGATCGTGCGATCGATGTTCGCCTTGACCGCATGTTCGGCTGCGAGCGGATCGCCGCTGATCACGGCCTCCAACAAGTCGCGATGGGCGGTGTCGACATCGATATCGGCGAGCAACTGCTCGCCGACCATCGTGGCGAGGGTGTCCCGAGCGGCTGCGGCCAGCGAGTCGAACAGGGTGAGCAGCAGCTCGTTGTGCGCTGCGGCGACCACGGCACGGTGGAAGCGGAAGTCGAGGTCGACGAAGGCGGCGGGGTTCAGGTGCTGAGCGTCGACCTGCTCATCCCGCGCCTGGAGAGCCCTGGTCATCTCGGCGATGTCCGCATCGGTGCGACGGGCCGCCGCCAGGATGGCTGCCTGAAGCTCCAAAGCCTCACGTACCTCGTAGATCTCGATGATCCGGGCATGTTGCACGCTGCTGTCGAGGGAGGTCGGGGTGGTGGTGGACAGGACATAGGTTCCCGAGCCCTGGCGGGCCTCGAGCAGGCCGGCATGGACGAGGGCCCGGGTTGCTTCCCGAATGGTGGAGCGGCCGACTCCGAGCTCCTCGGCGAGGCGGACCTCGCCGGGCAGGGCGGTGCCCTCCGGCCAGGTGCCGGCCGCGAGTTGCTCGGTGAGCTGGGTGACCGCCAGATCCACCAGCGGGCTGCGCTTGAGGGACTTCACTGGTACCTCCTCAGATGTCTGAGGAGACGATAGATGGCGGGGTGGATCCTCGCAACTGTTGTGAGCAGGATTTGACCTATTTCCGAGGCAGATCTGGTTGACTCTCGTGTCAAAAAGGTCTGGACACATGTTCGAGTCTGGCGGTATGATGTGGTGATACCGCAAGGGGTGCGGTACTTCTCACGGGAGGGAGTCTTCGTTCATGACGTCTGTTGATGCTGTGTCGGGGCCTGCTGGTGAGGGTGTTCCTCCGGAGTTCTGGTCTTCCTCGGCCGGGCTGGTTGCTTTGGTGGAGGCCCGCGATTTCGTGGGTGTTGCCCGGGTGTTGGCTGCGGTGCCGGTGGGGGTGGATCCGCGGGTGGGTTTGCAGGTGTTGGTGGCCCGGCAGGCGTTGATCTCCCACCTGGAAGCGGCCCAGTTGTCGGGGTTTCATTGGTTGTCGAAGGCCTATGACGCGGAGAAGGAGTATCTGCCGGAGGAGGCGGCTCTGGCGTTGGGGATCGGTATCTCCACGGCGGCGTCGCGGATCGAGGCCGGTGAGATGTTGGTGGAGAAACTCCCCTCCACGTTGGCCTGCCTGTCGGCTGGTCATATCGCCTGGGGCAAGGCTCGCACGGTGATCGAGGCGGTGCGGGATGCGAACCCGGCGATCTACCCTGCGGTCGAGGCGGCGGTGTTGCCGGACGCGGACGGCTGGAACGTTCCGACGTTGCGGAAGAAGTGTCAGGCGGCGGTGATCTCGCTGGACCCCAAGGGTGCGGAGGACCGTCACCGCAAGGCGGTGGCCCGGCGGTATGTGTCCGTTCGACCCCTGGATGACGGGATGGGGTCGTTGACGGTGTTCTCCGCGGCGCAGGACATCGAGACGATCTTCCAGACCTGCCAGGCCATGGCCCACGCCAAGGTTCCGGGTGATGACCGCCCGGTCGGTGCCCGCAGGGTCGACGTCATGGTCGAGGTCTTCCAACAGGTCCTCGCGACCGGGCAATTTGTGTACAAGAACCCGGCCCGCGTAACGGCCCCCGCCTCCGGAACCCCGGAACCAGTGGTGCCTTTTCTGACAGGACACGCCGTGGAAGTGTCAGGGAACGCGCCGCCGGATGTCGGCCCGGCAGAGCCGTCTGTCGCACCTGATACCACCTGCCCGGCAGGCACTCCCACGTCTGCCACCTCGGAACCCGTGGTGCCTTTCCTGACGGGACACGCCGAAAATGCGTCAGATAACGCGCCGCCGGATGTCGGCCCGGCCGTGCGGCTCGCTCCTGTCGGTCGCGCCGGGGGTGCCCCGAGTTCCGGTGGCGAGCGCGACCACGTCACCTGCCCGGCCAACACTCCCGCTCCGATGACCCCGGAACCGGCGGTGCCTTTCCTGACGGGACACGCCGAGAATGCGTCAGAAAACGCGCCGCCGGATGTCGATCAGGCCGAGCGGCTCGCCCCTGCCGGTCACGCCGGGGGTGCCCCGAGTTCCGGCAGTGAGCGCGACCACGTCACGTGCCCGGCAAGCAATTCCACGTCTGCCACCTCGGAACCCGTGGTGCCTTTCCTGACAGAACACGCCGTGGAAGTGTCAGATAGCGCGCCGCCGGATGCCGAGTGTGGCCCATCGGCTGGGTCCGACATCACCTGCCCGGGGACAGGTTCC